>DAOUEZ010000012.1:0-136532 GCA_034429995.1 Dehalococcoidia bacterium | reverse complement strand
GAGTTCTCCCCTCAGCTCCTCTGGGCCGATCGCGAGGCCGACTACCTCCACCAGAAGACCGCCAGCGGCATCATCGCCGCCCGCTGGACGCCCATGGAGGAGATGGCCGCCCACCCCGACGTGGACATCGTGGTGGTGGCCACAGCCGGCAAGGCTGGCCTCCTGCCCACCCTGGCCGCCGCCCGAGTGGGCAAAGCGCTGGCCCTGGCCAACAAGGAGGTGCTGGTGATGGCCGGCCATCTGGTGGTGGCCGAGGCCCGCCGTCACGAAGCCGATTTGCGGCCGGTGGACAGCGAGCACAGCGCCATCTGGCAGTGCCTGTGGGGAGAAGACCGCAAGAACATCGCCCGCATCATCCTCACCGGCTCGGGCGGGGCCTTCCGCGACAGGCCCCTGGACGAGCTGGAGCGTGTAACGCCCGAACAGGCCCTGCGTCATCCTACTTGGCAGATGGGCCGCAAGATAACGGTGGACAGCGCTACCCTCCTCAACAAGGGCCTGGAGGCCATCGAGGCTCATTGGCTGTTCGGAGTGCCCTTTGATAAGATCGAAGTGGTGCTTCATCGCGAGAGCATCATTCACTCCCTGGTGGAGTTCTGCGACGGGTCGATCAAGGCTCAACTGGGGATGCCTGACATGCGGTTGCCGATTCAGTGCGCTCTGACATACCCCCAGCGCCTGCCGACGGACAGGCCGAAGCGACTCGATCTGGGTCGCCTTGGCTCCCTGGGCTTCTCCCAGCCCGACCTGCGGCGTTTCCCCTGCCTGGGCCTGGCCCTCGAGGCTGGCCGCCGCGGCGGTGTATTCCCTGCCGTGATGGCCGCCGCCGATGAGGTGGCGGTGGACCACTTCCTGGCCGGCCACATCACGTTTCTGGACATCGCCAAGGTGATAGAGGCCACTCTCTCCGCCCACCCGGGAGTATCCGACCCCAGCCTAGAGGAGGTGCTGGCTGCTGACACCTGGGCCCGCCAGTGGGCCGAGGACTGGCTCAGGGCCAAGGCTTAGGTATGTTCCTGCAGGCGATCCTGCCCTTCATTGGCATCCTCATTGGCCTCATCGTCGTCCATGAGGGAGGGCATTTTGTCGCCGCCAAGCTCACCGGCGTGCGGGTGCTGGAGGCCGGCCTGGGCTATCCGCCCCGCATATGGGGCAAGGAATTCCGCGGCACAATCTACTCCATCAACGCCCTTCCCTTAGGCGGCTTCTGCCGGATGCTGGGAGAGGAGGACCCCAGCGACCCCGCCAGCCTGGCGGCCAAGCCCGCCTGGGCCCGTCTGATCGTCCTCAGCGCTGGCCCTGCCATGAACTTTGCTCTGCCCTTCATCCTGTTCACTATCAGCTTCATGATCGCCCGCGACGTGCCCGTCGGCCTCACCCAGATCGCTCAGGTCATGGACAACTCCCCCGCCCAGGAGGCCGGCCTTCAGGAGGGCGACATCATATTCGCCATCAATGACCACGAGGTGCGCAACACCCAGGAGGTAGGAACCCGGATCCGCCTCAACCTGGGCGAGACCGTGACCATGCTGGTCAGGCGTGAGGGCGAATTCATGGACGTCCCCGTCCACGCTCGCTGGGCTCCCTCTACCTATATCGACGAGGAGGGCAAAGAACAGCGTCAGGGCCCTACCGGCATCATGATAGCTGCTCTCTATCCCGGAATGACCGAATCGGAGTCCTTCCCCTTGTGGGAGGCCTTCCCCAAGAGCATCGACACAACCTTCCAGGTCCTGACCCTGGCTCGCAACGAGGTCATCTCCTGGTTCAAGGGAGGCGGCAGGCCACAGGTGGCCGGGCCGGTGGGCATAGCACAGGTCACCGGCGAAGTGGTGGAGGAGGAGGGATATCGGCCCCTGCTGGATTTCGCCGCCCTTCTGAGCATTAACCTGGCCATCATCAACATCCTGCCCCTGCCCATGCTGGACGGCGGCCGCATCATGTTCGTGCTGCTGGAAGTCGCCAGGCGGGGCAAGCGCGTCGCCCCCGAGAAAGAGGCCCTGGTGCACCTCATCGGCCTCACGCTGATCATCGCCCTCGCCATCGTCATCACCTACTTCGACGTGCTGAGGGTCCTGCGCGGGGAGAGCCTCTTCCGATGATAGAGATAGCGCGCCGCCAGTCCAGGCCCGTGTGGGTGGGCAGTGTTCAGGTTGGGGGCGACGCCCCCATCGTCGTCCAGTCGATGACCAACACCAATACTGGCGACGCCCAGGCCACCCTCCACCAGACCTACGAGCTGGCCGAGCTGGGCTGCGAGATCATCCGCGTGGCCGTGCCCGACCGCCATGCTGCCGCCGCCCTGCCGGAGATCGTCCGCCACTCGCCGATTCCGGTCATCGCCGACATCCACTACGACTACCGCCTGGCGATGGCCTCCCTGAAGGTGGGCGTCCATGGCCTGCGCCTCAACCCCGGTAACATCCGCGACCCCCAGAAGGTGCGAACGGTGGTGCGAGCAGCCAAGGAGCGCCAGGTGCCCATCCGCGTGGGGGTCAACGAGGGTAGCCTGCCGCCCCTCCCGGCCCTGGCCGAAGGGGAGTTGCCGCCGCCCAAGTGGCAGCGCATGGTGGACGCTGCCCTGTGGGAGATCCGCCTCCTGGAGGAGATGGACTTCGACCTGATCAAGGTCTCCCTCAAGGCCTTCGACGTGCCCACCACCGTGGCCGCCTATCGGGAGATCGCCCGCCTCACCCCCTACGCCTTGCACATCGGCATCACGGAGGCCGGGACCGCTCGCAGCGCGTCGATACGGAATGCTATCGGCATCGCCTTGCTCCTGACCGAGGGCATTGGCGATACCATTCGCGTCTCCCTGACCGCCGACCCCAAAGAAGAGATACCGATCGCCTACGACATCCTCCGAGCCCTGAACCTGCGCCAGCGCGGGCCGATCATCGTCGCCTGCCCCACCTGTGGCCGCATGGAGGCGGATATCATCTCCCTGGCCAACCAGGTGGAGGAGCACTTCCAGAAGCTGGGCAAGCCCATCACCGTGGCCGTCATGGGCTGCGTTGTCAACGGCCCCGGCGAGGCAAAGGACGCTGACGTGGGCGTCGCCGCCGGCAAGGGCAAGGGGGCCATCTTCCGCAACGGTGAGGTGGTGCGGGTGGTGGAGGAGAAGGACTACCTGTCCGCCCTGGTGGAGGAGGGACAAAAGGTCATCGCCGAGAAGTGGGCCGCCTCCTGACCAATGCCCATCGACCTGGATATCATCTTCCTCGCCCTACTGTTCATCATGTGGGCCATCCTCGGTTTCATACCCTGGCTGGCGCTCGCCGTGCTCCGCTGCGGCCGGGGAGTGCTGATAGCGTTACCTATGGCCGTCGCCGGTGGCGCTGGCGGCGGCGTCCTGGTGCCAGCGGCGGGAGTCAAGGACGAGACAGGCCTTTTCCTTAGCCTGGGTGCTGCTCTCGCGGGCGGGCTGGCCCTCTCCCTGCTGGGCCTGCGGCTATCGCGCGTCATAGCCCACGACCTCTGATCCGAAGCCGCTGCCCCTTGACCCCCGTAGGCCCCGTGCCCTATTCTCCTTTCCAGCGAAGGGATTTGCCATGCGCCTCTCTCATCACTTCGGCAAGACATTGCGGCAGGTGCCCGCTGAGGCCGAGACGCCCAGCCATCAGCTCCTCCTGCGGGCGGGCCTCGTCCAGCAGCTAGCGGCTGGCATCTACAGCTACCTGCCCCTGGGCTGGAGGGTCCTGCGCAAGATCGAGAAGATCATCCGCGAGGAGATGGACGCCGCCGGCGGCGAGGAGCTGATGCTGCCCGCCCTTCACCCCATCGAGATCTGGGAGGCCTCCGGCCGCCTCCCCCTCTTCGGCGACACTGTCTTCACCCTCAGCGACCGCCGCAAGCGAGGACTGGTGCTGGGCCCCACCCACGAGGAGATCATCGCCGACCTGTTCAAGCGCCACGTCCAGAGCTACCGTGACCTGCCCCTCATGCTCTACCAGATCCAGGTCAAGTTCCGCGACGAGGCACGCCCTCGCGGCGGCCTCATCCGGGTGCGTGAGTTCACCATGAAGGACCTCTACAGCTTCGACGTCGACGAGGAGGGGTTGGACGAGAGCTGCCGGAAGATGCTGCGCGCCTACAAGAACATCTTCGACCGCTGTGGCCTGCCCACCATTGTGGTGGAAGCCGATTCGGGGGCCATCGGCGGCAAGGACTCCTGGGAGTTCGTCTTCCCCTGCGATAGCGGCGAGGACCAAGCGGTCATCTGCTCCGCCTGCGACTACGCCGCCAACGCCGAGAAGGCAGAGTTCCGCAAGCCGGCCGTCCCTCAAGAGCCACCCAAGCCGGTGGACGAAGTCTCCACCCCCGGCATCAAAGCCATCGACGACCTGTGCGCCTTTCTGGGCATCGCCCCCTGGCAGACCCTCAAAGCCGTCTTCTACGCCGCCGACGGACAACCGGCCTTCGTGGCCATTCGCGGCGACATGGAGGTGAACGAGACCAAGCTGCGCAACGCCCTGGGCGCCGTCGACCTGCGCCTCATGGACAACATCGAACTGGAGCAGGCCGGGCTGGTGGCCGGCTATGCCTCCCCCGCCGGGCTGAAGGGCGTGAAAGTGGTGGCCGACGACGCCGTGCCCTCCTCGCCCAACCTGGTGGGCGGCGCCAACAAGCCCGACGCCCACCAGCGCAACCTCAACTACGGCCGCGACTGGACCGCCGACATCGTGACCGACATCGCCCTGGCCCGCGAGGGCGACGCCTGCCCCCGCTGCGGCTCGCCCCTCACCCTCCGGCGGGCCATGGAGATGGGGCACGTCTTCAAGCTGGGCACCCTCTACAGCGAGAAGCTGAATGCCACCTTCCTCGACCGCGACGGCGTAGCTAAGCCGGTGGTCATGGGCAGCTACGGCATCGGCACCGGCAGGCTCCTGGCAGGCATCATCGAGGCCAGCCACGACGAGCAGGGCATCATCTGGCCGCCCCAGCTTGCGCCCTATGATACCCATCTGGTGGCCCTCAGTATGGACCGCCCGGACGTAGTCCAGGCCTGCGACCGCCTGTACGAAGAGCTCCAGCAGGCAGGCATCTCCGTTCTCTACGACGACCGCGACGAATCCCCCGGCGTCAAGTTCAACGATGCCGACCTCCTGGGCATGCCCCTGCGCCTCACCGTAAGCCCCCGCACCCTGGAGAAGGAAAGCGTGGAGGTGAAGCGGCGCACCGAGAAGGAGATCACGCTGGTGCCCCTGAGCGAAGCGGCCGTGCGGCTTCAGGAACTGCTCAACCAACCATAAACCCTTTTCTTCCCAACCCTCGCATACGGTCGGCCTTGCACCGCCCTCCCGAAAGTGCTATAGTTCCGTTGAGGAGAGTGGGTTCCGTCCCACTTTTTTGTTGGCTCAAGGCATGCCTTGCGCGTGTCGGGGGTGATGAAAGCGATGAAGACCGACTTCTTGATCGCCATAACCCAAATAGCAGCCGAGAAGAACCTGCCCAAGGAGGTAGTCCTTCAGGCAGTGGAGACCGCCCTGGCCTCAGCCTATAAGAAGGACAGCGAGGCTACCGGAAACATCGTGGTGAGGATCGACCGCAACAGCGGAAACGTGCACGTCTACGCCCAGAAGGCGGTGGTGGAGGCGGTAGAGGACCCCCGAGTGGATATCGCCCTGGACGAGGCCCGCCGTCTCAAGCCCGACGTCCAGCTAGGCGAGATCATGGAGTTCGAGGTGATGCCAGCCAACGCCGGCCGTATTGCCGCCCAGACAGCCAAGCAGGTCGTTTTGCAGCGCCTGCGCGAAGCCGAGCGAGAGATGGTCTACGAAGAGTTCTCCAACCGCGAGGGCGATATCGTATCTGGCATCATCCAGCGGGTAGACGCCAGGCACGTCATTGTCGACCTGGGCAAGACGGAAGGCATCCTGCCACCCACCGAGCAGGTGCGGGCCGAGCACTATCGGCCCGGACAGCGCATGAAGTTCTATCTGGTGGAGGTGCACAAGTCCAACAGAGGGCCCCAACTCATCCTCTCCCGCACCCATAAGAACCTCCTGAAGCGCCTGTTCGAGCTGGAGGTGCCCGAGATCTATAAGGGCGTAGTGGAGATCAGGTCCATCGCCCGCGAGCCCGGCTATCGCAGCAAGGTGGCCGTGGCTGCCCAGCAGGAGGGCGTCGATCCAGTGGGCTCCTGCGTTGGCTTGCGGGGCATCCGCATTCAGAACATCGTCAATGAACTCAACGGTGAGCGCATTGATGTAGTGCAGTGGGACCCCGAGCCGGCCCGCTTCGTGGCCAACGCCCTCAGTCCCGCCCAGGTGGCCGGCGTCAGCACCAGCGAAGAAGACAACACCGCCTCGGTGATAGTGCCCGACCGCCAGCTATCGCTGGCTATCGGCAAGGAGGGACAGAACGCCCGTCTGGCGGCCAAGCTCACCGGCTGGCGCATCGACATCAGGAGCGAATCGGCGGTGCAAGAGACCGGCCTGGCGGCGACCGTAGCGGAAGAGGCTCCTGCCGAGGCGGTCGCCCCCAGCGAAGAGCCAGCGGCCGAGGAGGTGGCACCTGCAGAGGAGGCGGTTGCCCCCAGCGAAGAGCCAGCGGCTGCTGTCGCCGAGGAGGCGTCAGCGGCGACCCCAGAGAAGCCTCAGATTCGCTTCGCTGAAGAAGTCCCGACTGTAGCCGGCGGCCGCAGCCAGGCCAAGGGCAAACGGGCCAAGGGCCGCAAGGGCGCAGCACGGGAAGAGCTGAAACCGGAAGGCAAGGTTAAGAAGGTCAAGAAAGCTCGCCGACCCCGCCTGGAAGAGGAACTGGAGGAAGAGGAGCTCGAGCAGCCACCCGATTAGAGGTGCCCTCGTCCCAGAAGCCATGAGTACGACAGCCAAAGTTGCTAACAAGCCCAGGCCTCGCCACATCCCTCAGCGCACCTGCGTGGCCTGTCGCCGCACTACGGCCAAGCGAGAACTGGTGCGCATCGTGCGCACGCCCCAGGGGACGGTGGAACTGGACCCCACTGGCAAAACGTCCGGCCGGGGAGCATATCTCTGCAGGGCCCAGCAGTGCTGGCAGTTAGCCCTGAAGAAAGACCGGCTGGACCACGCCCTCAAAGCCAAGCTCACTCCCCAGGAGAAGGAGGCCCTCCTCGAATACGCTCACTCTCTCCCCACCCCAGGCGAAGGGGGTTAGGGTCACAGCGACAAGACATGGCTAGCGACGCTAAGACCAGCAAAGACGCCAAGGTGGCAGCGGAGCAGGCGGCGCCAGGAGCAAAGCCCGCGAGCGAACGTCTGCTGACGATTCCTCCTACCCTCACCGTGCGCCAGTTGGCCGAACTAGTGGGCGCCTCCCCCGTGGAGGTCATCAAAGAGCTCATGAAGAATGGGGTTATGGCCGCCATCAATCAAGTTATCGATTACGAGACGGCTGCCGTCGTCGCCCGCAATATGGGCTTCCAAACCCAGGAGGAGGCAACCGCCGAGGAGGCAGTGGAACGAGCGGTCATCGAGGAGGAGGACGCCAGCCTTCTCAAGCCCCGCGCGGCGGTCGTCACCATCATGGGCCACGTCGATCACGGCAAGACCAAGCTCCTGGACGCCATCCGCAAGACCAATGTCGCCGCCCAGGAGGTGGGTGGCATCACCCAGCACATCGGCGCCTACCAGGTGGAAGTCCACGGTCAGCGCATCACCTTCATCGATACCCCCGGACACGAGGCGTTCACCGCCATGCGGGCACGGGGTGCCCAGGTCACCGACATCGCCGTCCTGGTGATCGCCGCCGACGATGGCGTGATGCCCCAGACGGTGGAGGCCATCGATCACTCCAAGGCGGCGGGGGTGCCCATCGTCGTTGCCATCAACAAGATGGACCTAGAGGATGCCAACCCCGATAAGGTCAAGCAGCAACTCTCCGAGCATGGTCTGATCATCGAGGAGTGGGGCGGCGATGTCATCTGCGTTCTTGTCTCTGCTAAGACCCAGGACGGCCTTGGCGACCTGCTGGAGAACATCCTCCTCGTAGCCGAGGTGCAGGAGTTGAAGGCCAACCCCCAGCGACCAGCCGTAGGCACCGCCATCGAGGCCGAGCTGGACAGCACCCGCGGCCCCATGGCCACTATGCTGGTACAGGCCGGCACTCTCCACGTAGCCGACGTGATGGTGGCTGACGAAACCTGGGGCAAGGTGAAGGCCATGTTCAATGAGGGGGGCCAGCGACTCAAGACAGCGGGCCCCTCGACGCCGGTGAAAGTGATGGGCCTGAGCGCCGTCCCTCACGCTGGCGATACCTTCACGGTAGTCAAAAACGAGCAGCTAGCCCGCTCCCTCGTGACAGAGCGCCAGCGGCAGATAGCAGCAGCCTCTGTCCGCCCTGCTCGAGCCATGACGCTAGAAAGCCTCTATGGCGAGATCAGCGCCGGCAAGGTCAAGGAATTGAACATCGTCCTCAAGGCCGATGTTCAGGGAACCCTGGACGCTGTGCGCACCGCTCTGGAACGGTTGAGCGAAGAGCAGGTAAAGGTGAACGTCATCCACGCCGCCACAGGTATCATCACCGAGTCGGACGTTATGCTGGCTTTGGCCTCCAAAGGCATCGTCATCGGCTTCAGCTCTCGCCCCGACACTGGCGCCCGCCGCCTGGCCGAAACTGAGGGGGTAGACATCCGCTACTACGAGGTTATCTACAACCTCATCGAGGATGTAACCAAGGCCGTGCAGGGCATGCTGGAGCCTGTCTACGTAGAGGTGGTCGAAGGCCGCGCCGAGGTGCGCCAGGTGTTCCGGGTGCGCGGCGGCAGGATCGCTGGCTGCTACATCCGCGACGGCGTCGTCACCAGGGGCGCCTCCGCTCGCCTGCTTCGCCAGGGCGAGGTGATCCACACCTCCCGCGTGGCCAGCTTGCGCCGCTTCCAGGAGGACGTAAGGGAGGTACAGGCTGGCTACGAGTGTGGCGTGGGCATCGAGGGCTTCCAGGACTTCCAGGAAGACGACGTCATCGAGCTATTCAGTCAACAGCGCAAGAGTTAGCTCCTCCCGACTCCTTCTGCAAAGCCTGCCCCTGCCAGAGGCAGACCAGCCTCCCGCTGGTGGCGGCAGACCGGGGGTGATAGCTATGAACCGACGCCTACAACGCCTGGCCGGTCTCTTTCAACAGGAACTGAGCGAACTACTGCTGCGAGAGGTCAAAGACCCCCGTCTCACTCGATTGGTCAGCATCACGCGCATAGTGATCAGCGCCGATCTCCGCCATGCTCACGTCTACGTGAGCGTTATGGGCAGCGAAGAGGAGAAGGTCTCCACCCTGGAGGGGTTGACGGCGGCAGCGCCCTTTCTGCGGCGGGAGCTAAACAGCCGTGTTGCCCTGCGGCGCATCCCGGAGCTATCCTTCCGGCGTGATGATTCCCTGGAGCAAGGGTCGCACGTCCTCGACCTCTTGAAGCAGCTATCCAACGATTCGGACAATCCCTAAAGCCTTGGACATTTCCGGCATCTTCAACATCGACAAGCCCGCCGGCCCGACATCCTTTGAGGTCGTAGCTCTGGTACGACGCCTATCGGGTGTGCGTCGCGTGGGCCACGCTGGCACCCTGGACCCCTCCGCCACCGGCGTCCTTGTGGTATGTCTGGGCCAGGCCACTCGCCTCACCGAGTATATGATGGAGGCCACCAAGGTCTATCGGGCTGAAGTGCGTCTGGGTATCACCACCGACACCCTCGACGCTACGGGCACGCCCGTAAGCCAAGCCGACCCCTCGAACATCAGCCGCCAGCAGGTGGAGGAGACCCTGACCACCTTCGTGGGCGAGATCGACCAAGTGCCGCCTATGTTCAGCGCCCTCAAGCACAGCGGCGAGCCCCTCTATCGCTATGCCCGCGCCCAAAGGCAAGTGGAACGGCAGCCCAGGCGGGTGGCCATCCACCGCCTCCAGCTTCTGGCTTTCCAGCCCCCGCTAGTCACCATCGAGGTGGAATGCGGCAAGGGAACGTATATCCGTGCCCTGGCCCATGATCTGGGGCAGAAATTGGGTTGCGGTGCTCACCTGGCAGCCCTGGCCCGCCTGCGGGTGGGTCCTTTCAGTCTGGACGACGCCTGCAGCCTGGCAGAGCTAGAATCCGCCTTTGGCCAGGGCCGTTGGCAGAGCCTGCTCCATCCCGCCGATGCCGCCCTCCCCCCCTGGCCAGCCGTGACCCTGAGCGAGCCGCAGGAAAGGGCCGTGCGCTTTGGCCAATGCTTGGCCGCCGACTCTCTCGAACCAGCGCAAGCGGTAGAGAACGGCCAGCTCTGCCGGGCCTACTCGCCGCAGGGACAGCTAGTGGCCATCCTGCGCTATGACGCCGCCGCCCTTCTTTGGCGGCCTGCGAAGGTCTTTGCGGCAGCAGAAAGAGCGCAGGAAGCATAAACTTCCTACTTTTCGGCCTCTTCCTCTTGACATCCGTAGGAAAATAGGTATGCTTGTCGAAAGAATAGATATGGAGGTGTGCAGGACGGCACCTTCAGAGGGAGGTAAGAAACATGGCGACTGCTTACTGCCTTAAGTGCCGAGCAAAGAGGGAGATGCGCAACGCTCGACAGGTAACCTTGAAGAACGGGCGGCCGGCCACTCAGGGGATCTGCCCCGTCTGCGGCACCAAGATGTATCGCATAGGCAAGGCCTAAGGCCTTCGCCTCTGCCTCCCCAGATACAGAGAGCCCCACGAGAACGAGAGCGGGGTGGGGCCAGTGGTACTCACCCCGCTCAAACAGTCTAGTCCTAGCTCTAGCGAGGGAGTTAAGTCCTCCCCGCCAGGATCTTCTCCAGAAGGAGCTGGGGGTTTATCCGTAGCACTTCCTCCAGATCCTTCTCCTTCAGCGCGGCAGCCAATACTATCCGCCGCGCCTGCTCTTCGCTGAGGAAATCGAGGTCATGGTTATCGGAGTTCACGATGAGCTTGGCACCAGCCAGGCGGGCCATCTTGGCCACGTGACCGTTAGCCGCCGCATGAGCAGGCTTGGCCGATAGCTCTAGGAAGACGCCATTGCGGGCGGCCAGTTCCGCCTCCTCCAGGGTGATCAGGCCCGGGTGGGCCAATATGTCCACGTCGCCGCAGCTCACAGCGGCCAGGTTTGTCCCCTCCTCCACGGGCTCCGAAATCGTTTCCCCGTGGACGATCACCAGCCACAGCCCAACCTCTTTGGCAGCTCGAGCCACCTCGGCCACTGCCGCCGCTGGCACGTGGGTCAGTTCCACCCCCGGAAGAGCCATGATCCCCCAGCGGTCGCGAGCCAGGGCACAGTCCTGAGAAAGCTCCTGGGCGAAGCGAGAAAGGCTGCCCAGAGCGCCGTGGTCAGCGAGGCCCACTGCCCGATAGCCGGCCACGTAGGCCCGCCGAATGAGCTCCATGGGCGATAGGGAGCCATCGCTGAGGATCGTATGAGTGTGAAAATCGTATACCATACTGGCTAGCGCCACCTAGTGATAAGAGCATAGCAAAGGGGCCAAGCAGAAGCAAGGCCCCCCCCCTGTTTGACGGCGGCCAGGCCTTGTCGCCCTGAAGCAGAAGCGCTACAATGCATTCGCGAGCGAACCATGGCTAAAAGGCGCCAGCAAGGTCGTAGAAAGGAGGCCTCAGGGGCCTTGGGTAAGATTAACGTTGCCATTATCGGCGTAGGTAACTGTGCCTCGTCCCTGGTCCAGGGTGTCCACTACTATCGCACCGCCGAGGACAACCAGTCCATACCGGGGCTGATGCACGTCAACCTGGGTGGCTACCACGTGAGCGACATCGACTTCGTGGCCGCCTTCGATATCGATGCCAACAAGGTGCGCAAAGACCTCAGCGAAGCCATTTTCACCCCCCCCAACAACACCTACCAGTTCTGCGATGTCCCTCGCCTGGGGGTACCCGTTCATCGGGGCATGACCCACGACGGCCTGGGCAAATACCTCTCCGAGATAATCCACAAAGCTCCCGGCTCCACCGACGACATCGTCAAGATCCTGAAGGATACCGAGACTCATGTGGTCTTGAACTATCTTCCTGTCGGTGCCGAGGAGGCCACCAAGTGGTACGTGGAGCAGGTGCTGACGGCGGGCTGCGCCTTGGTCAACTGCATCCCGGTGTTCATCGCCCGCGAGGCCTACTGGCGGCAGCGATTCGAGGAGCGCGGCCTTCCCCTCATCGGCGACGATGTCAAGTCACAGGTAGGGGCCACCATCCTCCACCGCATCCTCACCCGCCTGTTCCGCGACCGCGGCGTGCGCCTGGACCGCACCTACCAGCTCAACTTCGGCGGCAACACCGACTTCCTCAACATGCTGGAGCGGGAAAGGCTGATGTCCAAGAAGATCTCCAAGACCAACGCTGTCGCCTCCCAGCTGGACTACGAGCTGCCCGAGGCCGATATCCACGTAGGCCCCAGCGACTACGTGCCCTGGCTGCTCGACCGCAAGTTCTGCCACATCCGTATGGAGGGAACAACCTTCGGGAACGTGCCCTTGAACATGGAGGTGAAGCTGGAGGTTTGGGACAGCCCCAACTCGGCGGGGGTGGTCATCGATGCCATCCGCTGCTGCAAGCTGGCCCTCGATAGAGGCATCGCCGGTGCCCTGGAAGCACCATCCGCCTACTTCATGAAATCGCCTCCCAAACAGTTCACCGATGACGAAGCCCGTCGAATGGTGGAGCAGTTCATCCAAGACCAGCCGAAGGAAGGGACAATCGAGCCCCAGCCGCCGGAAGAATAGCCCCCGGCAGTGCCGGTCGCGCCCGCTCGACCTGATGTGGAAGTATCTTTTGCTCTTGGCATGTGCCCGTCTACTGGGGCGACTCCCCACTCGCGTCCTCTATCTCCTGGCCGCAGTGGCGGCAGCCCTGACCTATACCTTCGCCTGGCGCCTCCGCCGGAACGTATGGCACAACATGCGCCACGTCATGGGGCCGAACACGTCCGAGAAGGAACTGCGCAGGGCGGCCCGCCGGGTCTTTGGCAATTGGGCCAGATCCTATGCTGACCTCATCCGCCTGCCCTACCTGGACCTACACAAGTTCTTCGAGCAGAAGCTGGTCTACCATGGATTCGAGGAGAATATGGCCCCAGCGCTTGCCAAGGGCAAGGGGGTGATCATCAGCAGCGGCCATTTTGGCAATGTCGAGCTGGGCGTCCAGGGGCTGGTGGCCAAAGGAGTCAGGATGACAGTGCTCACCGAGCCCCTCCAGCCACCCGCCCTCTCCCGCCTCGTCGACGGTCTGCGAGCCAGCAAGGGCCACACCTTCCTGCCGGTGAGCATCGGCAGCATCAAGGTCGTCCTGCGCTCGATCAAGGCGGGGGGCGTGGTGGGCCTGATGTGCGACCGCGATATCGAGGGAACGAGTATCCGTGTGCCCTTCTGCGGCACCCCAGCCAGCGTGCCGGTGGGGGTAGCGGAGCTAGCCATGCGCACCGGCGCCACCATCATTCCCATCTTCGTATATCGTAAGAACGGGGATGCCTGCGAGGCCTTCCTGGAGCCGCCCCTGGAGCTGGTCAATAGCGGCGACCCCCAGGCCGATCTCAAGACCAATGTGCGATGCCTCTTGGAGCGATTCGAGGCTCACCTCCAGCGCGAACCCGGCCAATGGGCCGTCCTGGAGGCGGTGTGGGACACGGAGGAGGACGAAGAGCCGTGAGCCGCAGTGGCGACCTAGGCAGGGCCGACCTCCACATCCACACCGCCATAGGCGATGGCATGGCCGAGACCCAAGAGATCCTGGACTATGTGGAGGAGAAGACCGACCTCGATGTCATCGCCGTCACCGATCACGACAACATCAGGGGAGCCTATGCCGCGCGCGAGCTCTGGGCCAAGGGGCGCTATAGCTTCGAGGTGGTGACAGGGGTAGAGGTGACGGCCCTGGAGGGCCACCTCCTCGCTCTGTACATAGAGGAGCCTCCGCCTGCCCTTCGACCGGTGGTTGAGGTGCTGGAGGCCGTGCACGGTCAAGGCGGCCTCTGCGTCATCCCCCATCCTCTGGCCTGGCTGACCCGCAGCCTTGGCCAGCGAACCATCGAACGAATTATGATGACCGGCGGCGATGGCGTATACTTCGATGGCATAGAGCTAGGCAACGGAACGTTCGCCGCTCGCATGACCGTAAAGAAGGCCATCAGGCTAAACCAGGAACGATATCACCTGGCGGAGACAGGAGGCAGCGACGCCCACTTCCTGACGGCAGTGGGCAGCGCCTACACCCTCTTCCCCGGCTCCACCGCCGAGGACCTGCGCCGCGCCATCCTCAACAAGCAGAGTAAAGCCGTCAGCGGCCGCCACCCCAGCCTTCTAGAGATCGGCCCCGGGCAGGTAGCGCGCCAAGCCTGGCGGGGCCTCACCGTTACTCCCCGCACCCTGGGCTGGGGACCCACAGCCAAGAGTTTTGTGAAGCGTATCTTTCCGTTTGTGCGATGAAGATAGCGCTAGTGTCGCCGTATGATTTCGCCGTCCCCGGCGGGGCGAACAACCACATTTGCCATTTGGCCGATCACTACGTGCGTCTGGGCCACGACGTCCGTATCATTGCCCCTGCCTCCCGTAAGGAGGGCCTAGGGCGCGACGGCCTCATCGTCATCGGCGAGCGCCCCATCGGCCTCCCCGCTAGCGGCTCGGTAGCCCGCATCACTCTCTCCCTGACCCTGGGGCCCAAAGTGGAACGGGTACTGGCCAGCGAGGGCTTCGATGTCATCCACCTGCACGAGCCCTTCGTGCCACTGCTGCCTCTCCAGTTCCTCCGCCGCTCCCAGGTGACAACCGTTGCCACCTTCCACGCTGCCAAGGACGAAGGTCGGCGCTGGTACGCCTACTTTCGCCCGGCGATAAGCATTTGGTGGCACAAGATCCAGGGCAAGATCGCCGTGTCGCCCGCTGCCCTGCGCTTGGTCAGCCGCTGCTTCCCCGACGACTACGAGATCATCCCCAACGGCGTCAAATACGACCGCTTCGCTTCTCCTGTCCCTCCCTTCGCCGAGTACAAAGACGGCAAGCTCAACATCCTCTTCCTGGGGCGTCTGGAGAAGCGCAAGGGGCTCCCCTACCTGCTACAGGCCTATGCTCAGGTCAAGGCCAGGATGCCCGATACCCGCCTGCTGATCGTCGGGCCCGATGGAGGCATGAGGCAGGCGTGCGAAGGCTTCGTACAGAGGGAGAGACTGAAGGACGTGGTATTCACCGGCTACGTGTCCGAGGAGGACCTGCCCCGCTACTACAAGACGGCCGATGTCTTCTGTGCCCCCAACACCGGCAACGAGAGCTTCGGCATCATCCTCTTGGAAGCCATGGCCGCCGCTACGCCTGTCGTCGCTTCCGATATCGAGGGGTTCGCCTACGTGGTCGGCCACGAGGCTGAGGGGCTACTGGCACGTCGCCGCGATACAGGTGCCCTGGCCGATGCTCTTCTTCAGCTCCTGAGCGACCCTGACCGCCGCCAGGAGATGGGCCGCAAGGGCCAGATCAAGGCCCAAAGCTTCGATTGGCTCCCCGTCTCCCAGCAGGTCCTCTCCTTCTACCAGCGGGTGATGGCGGAGGGTGCACGGCCATGAGGGTGGTGAGTGCGTTTGCGGCTGCGGTGACTCTGGTGGGTATGGCGGCGGTTGCCTGTGACGAGGGGCCGTCAGCTCCGCCGACGACCGGTTACCGGCTCGGCGGCACGAGTGTGCAGAAGCTGATGGACGAGGCAGAGGCCGCCATAAGAGAATACGGTCTGGGTTTCGCCTGCTTGCACGCTGAAAGCGCCGCCAAAGAGTGGAAACTGGAGGATCTGGTGGAACTTGCGGGGCTTTCCGGGATCGTTACCAATCCGGCCGTGCGTGCTGCGCGCCTGATCGAGGAGGGGAACGCCCTGATATCCATCTACCAACTGGATTACCGGGGAGGGCTAGTGTCCACCATGCCCTCCGCCATGCGTATGGTAGTGAGCGACGGGACAGTTTGCTATGGGCCAGCGCTCAGCCTTGGGCGCTTGTAGCCCGGGCTCCCAGCATCGAGGGACCGCATAGAAGGGCCAATGTTCTCTCTCCTACCCCACTCCGTCCCTCGCCGCATCACCGACCCCATCGTCTTCCTGCTGGCCAAGGCCCACATCACCCCCAACGCTCTCACCCTCCTGGGTGTCCTGGGGAGCGCCGGAGCAGCCGTCCTGCTGGCCCGCGGCCAGTTCCTGGCGGGCGGAATCGCTGTCCTGGCGGCAGGGGCGCTGGACATCCTCGACGGCGCCCTGGCCCGAGCCACCGGCCAGGTCACCCGCTTCGGGGCCGTCTTCGACTCCGTAATGGACCGCGTCTCGGAGGCGGCTGTTCTCTTCGGCCTCCTCTACTACTACGCCGGCCGCGATGCCCGCGAGGAGTCGCTCCTGGCCTTCGCCGCCCTGGCCGGCTCCATGCTGGTGAGCTACATCAGGGCTCGCGGCGAGATCCTGGGGCTGCCGATAAAGGAAGGGCTTTTCACCCGCGCCGAGAGGGTGATCGTCATCGGACTCGGTTCTATAATAGGCCAGGTCAGGATCGCCCTCTGGATCCTGGCTGTCCTGGCCAACCTCACCGCCCTTCAGCGCCTCTACCTGGTCTGGCGCAAGACGCGCGAGGGAGCGAGAAAGGGGGAGCCCATTGATACCCCTTAGGGAGCAGGAGTTTCTGCGAGAGAAGTTCAGCCGCGAGCTGGCCAGCCGCGTCAGAATCGATTTCTTCACCGAGAAAAAGGCCTCCCTGTTCGTCCGCCGCCGCCAGCCCTGCCAGTATTGCAAGCCCACCCGCCAGATGCTGGAGGAGCTGGCTGCTCTCACCGACAAGATCAGCCTTCACCAGCACATCTTCGAGGAGGACAAGGAGGCAGCCGCTCAGTACCAGGTGGAGAGGATACCGGCCATCGTTCTCCACGTCGGCGATAGGCACTGGCTGAAGTACTACGGCTCGCCTGGCGGCCACGAGTTCGTCCCCCTAGTCGAGACCATCGTGGACATTTCGCGCAGCACCAACTACCTGGGCAACAAGATACGCAAGAGGCTGCGCAAGCTAAAGAGGGACGTGCGCATTCAGGTGTTCGTGACGCCGGTCTGCCCCCACTGCGCCCAGATGGCCCGCCTGGCCTACCAGGTGGCCCTGGAAAGCCCCCGCATCTCGACCGAGGTCATTGAGGCAACCGAATTCCCCGAGCTGAGCCAGCGCTACCAGGTGCGCGCCGTCCCCACCACTGTCATCGACGAAAAGATGAGCTTCGCTGGCGCCGTGCCCGACAACCTCCTGGTAGACACCATCGAACGGGTGATCCAGCCGTCCCCTCTGACAGAGGCGACGGCTCCAGAGACGGGGCCGGTCACTCCGATGCCCGAATCCAACGCCACCGCTGGCGGCGGCAAGATTATCCTGCCCTAACGCCTGCGCAGGCGGCCGGCCAGCACACCTGCCCCCACGAGGCTCACACCCGCCAGGGCTGCTCCAGCGACCGCCAGGCCCACTGCCGTGCCCCAGGGAAACTCGTCCTGGCCAGCCTCTTCCACCTGGCCCGTCTGTCCCGCGGGCGTGGGCTGCACTTCCGACTCCTGCTCTTCGGCAGGGGTGGGACCCTCGCGCGAGGGCAGGCCCAGGCTGGTCCGCCAGGCGTCCTCCAGCCCGTCCTGGTCGAAGCCGTAGACCTTCAGAAGAGCCTTGTCGACGGTGCTCCCCTCCTTGAAGGTAGCGAACAGCTCGGCGAACTTGGCCTGCCCGTAGGTCTCGACCAGGAAGTCCACCAGGCTCCAGGCCTGGCCGTAGAAGAGGTTCACCTTGTGGGGGTCACCAGTAGGAGAGGTCATGGAGCGAACGGAGAGGAGGCTATCGCGCTTCACGGCCCCCTCCAGAGCTGAGGTAAAGCCCTCGCCGGGCTCCGACTGGGCGTACATGGCCGTCCCCTCGTCCAGCCAGGCGGGTAGGGAGCCGTAGGAGCCCTCGCCAGCCACGTGGGTCACGATGTGGGTCAGTTCGTGGCGGAGGACATCACCAGCGCCCTCGCCTTGCAGGAGAACCGTATCCGACGATACCCGCATGCCGAGGACGACCACCTGCTGCGCGTGGGCCTCGCTGCGCCGCACCAGGGCGGGCAGCATGTCCTCGTAGCTATCGTAGATCCAGACCTTCACCGGATAGTCAACGGTGCCGCCCAAGAGTGTCGACATCTTGTCCAGCGTGTCCCGAGCGACCTCCAGGGACGATTCGGCGGAGGAGCGGCTGCCATCGTACCAGTAGACGCTGACATTGCCCTCGCTGGCGCTCTCCCAGGAGAAGCGGATGTCCTCGTAGACGAAGGTGGCCGGCTCCGTGGTAACCTCGTTGCCAGCGCCGTCCTCGACCTGCCAGAAGTAGTCGATCTGGGTACCGGGGGCCAGGTAGCTGCGGGGAGGGTCGTTGCCCTTGAGGTGAAAGCCCACCTGGACGCGCTCGGCGGGGGTGAAATCGGGCCGACCGTAGGCCGTGACGCCATCGGGCAGGACCTGATAGTGGAGGGTCACTTCCTCAACGGTGGCCTCGCTGTGGGCCGAGAGGCGGAACACCACCTCCTCGGGGAACTTGTTCACCACATCGGCGGCCGTGACCTCTATCCCGCCCTGGGAAGAGGCGGCAGGGGACAGAACCGTCCCCAAAAGAATAAGGACCACGCCCAGGAGGACTAGAAGGCGCTTCATTCCCCGTCCTTACCCAGCGTGGCCTTCTGATAGGCCCGCAGAAGCTCGTCGAGTTCGCCGTCCAGGACGGCCTCGGCATCGCTGGTCTCGTAGCCCGTGCGGTGGTCCTTCACCATCTTGTAGGGATGGAGGACGTAGCTGCGGATCTGGTTGCCCCAGGCGGCGGAGACGTGCTCCCCTTTGAGGCGAACCTTCTCCTCGGCCTGGTGCTCCAGCTCGCGATCGAGCAGGCGCGCCTGGAGCACCTTCATAGCGATATCTTTGTTGCGATACTGCGACCGCTCGTTCTGGCAGGAGACCACGATGCCGCTGGGGATGTGGGTGATACGCACGGCTGTGGCGTTCTTCTGGACGTGCTGGCCGCCGTGGCCACTAGCCCGGAAGACGTCGATGCGCAGGTCATCGGGGTCGATGGTCACCTCGGCTACGTCTTCGACCTCCGGCATCACCTCCACCAGAGCGAAGGATGTGTGGCGGGCGTGGGCGAAGTCAAAGGGCGACAGGCGGACCAGGCGGTGGACGCCCCGCTCGGCCCGCAGGTAGCCGAAGGCGTTGCGGCCAGCCACCTCCACCGTCGCGCTCTTGATCCCTGCCTCCTCGCCCACCGTCATGTCCAGCACGCGCGCCTGGTAGCCACGGCCCTCCGCCCAGCGGAGGTACATGCGCAGGAGCATCTCCGCCCAGTCCTGGGAGTCGGTGCCGCCAGCGCCGGCGTGGATGGCCAGGATGGCATCGCGACGGTCATACTGGCCGGAGAGGGCCAAGGACAGCTCCAGCTTATCCAGTCGAGCCGCCAGCGCCTCAACCTCAGCGGACACGTCAGCCTCTGTCGCCTCGTCCCCCTCCGCCTCCGCCAGCTCCAGCAGATCGGACAGCTCCCCGACCTTGGCCTCCAGGCCGCGCCACGTTTCCACCTGCTCGCGGGCCTCGGCCAAGCGACGCATCACCTTCTGGGCCCGCTGGGGGTCGTCCCAAAAGTCAGGCTGGGAAGAGCGCTTCTCGAGGGCGGCTATCTCGCGTTCTTGGCCAGCGACGTCAAAGGCTCTCCGTTATGCGAAAGATGCGCTCGGAGAGTTGCTTGAGAACTTCTTTCACTTCTTGCATGGCAGCATCGACCACCTTGCGCTTCGATTGCTAGAACAAAGGCATCTGATCGCCGGCGGGCTGCGGCGCGACCGCTATCGCCTGGCCGCCAGCCGCCTGGTGAGCCAGGCGAGCGGGCTCCGGCAGGCGATAGCCCCGGCAGAGGCGAAGAACCCATTCCGCCGCCTCGGCCAGGCTGATGCGATGACCCACGGATACGTAAACGGGCTTCACCCTTGCCCGCGTGCGCACCACCAGGCCGATGACCTCTGGCCCATCGCGCAGTTCCACGCGGCTGCCCGCCTCCTCGCCCACAGGCTCATGCTCGCCCACCAGGCGCGACTTGGCGCAGCCGATGGTCGGCAGGTCGAGCAGCAGCCCAAGGTGGCAGCCGATGCCGAAGCGACGCTGGTGGGCCAGCCCCTGGCCGTCCACCAGGAGCAGATCGGGTCTGAGGGACAGCCGCTGAAAGGCCTCGGCCAGCACCGGCACCTCGCGGAAGGCCAGCAGCCCCGGTATGTAGGGAAGCGTTAGCTCTGTCTCCACCACCTGGCTCTCCAGCACCCGTAGGTCGGGGTAGCTGAGGACGACCACGGCGCCGTGGCCCCTGCCGCCCGCGGTGGCGATGTCCGCCCCCGCCACCGTGCGCACGTCCTGGGGCGAGCCCTCCAGGACGATCTGGGAGGCCAGCCGCTTCTGGAGGGCTATTGCGTCACGGGGCTCCAGGTTCCAGGGGTGAAGCTGACGGATCTCCATCGCAACTCCATTATACAGCCGCCAGCCGCCGCAGTGCCTCCAGCTTCTCCCGCCGGCCCAGCTTGGCCCGCTCGACCGCTGCGCGCAGGGCCTCGATGGAGCGGTCGTAGGTGCGGCGGTCGACCGGATAGGGATGGCCGTCCTTGCCGCCGTGGGCGAAGGAGAAGCGGGCGGGGTCGCGCACGCTGGCCTTGGCCCCGTACACAAGCTCCGAGACGAGGGCCAGGGCGCGGATTGTCTTGGCGCCCACTCCCTCCATGCCCAGAAGGCGCTCGAAGTCCTGGGGCTGGCGCTCGTAGGTCTTGAGGAAGATCTTGGCCAGCTTATCGGGGTGGATGTCGCTGGGCTGGATGTGATGGCGTTGGGGCAGCTCGAGGGTTTGCAGACGCTTCAGCTCCCCTACCAGCTTGTCGGGCCTCTCGCCCGCCAGGCGAGCGCTGAGGTCGCGGCACTGGTCGCTCTCCTCGGCCACCATATTCAGCACGACCCCTCGCCCGTCGGAGCAGATGGCTTTGTGGGGCTCGCAGACGAAGTCGTCCACCGCCGACGACAGCCAGTGGTAGCGACGGGCCCAGCGGGTGGCCTCGTTCATCCCCTGCTGGATGACCGTCCAGGCGCCGTCGCTGCTGAAGACGAAGGTGTGATGGTAGAGCTGATAGTCGTCCTGGAGGGCAGCCGAGTCCACCTTGGCGGCCATACGGGAGGCGTAGACCAGGCCCGAGTCCTTCTCCAGCCCCCGCAGGCCCTCCTTGAGGGCACCGCAGACGGTGGTGGTGACGCCGCTGGAGTGCCAGTCGAAGCCCAGGACGCAGCCGAAAGCCTGGAACCACAGCGGGTCGGAGAGCTTGGCCAGCACCTCCTGCGGCCCGAACTCCTCAACGATGACCAGGGTGAGCTGGCGGGCCAGCCTGGTCATTCGCTCGAACAGCCACCTTGGGGTCGCCCCGTAGTGCAGGGGCAGGTTCGCTACGCCGGTGCGAGCGCCGGTGGACATGCCTGATCCTCCCCAGGCAAGAGTATCAGACGGTCGATAGGAAGTGAAGCGGGGGAACTGGGTGGCGTATTGCAGGCCAACAAGAAGGCGGAGGCGGCTATTCCTCCAAATACTGTGTGCTCGCCCAGCCCTCCACGCCGGCGGGCGTCACGACCCGCCGCCAGGTGGTGCCCTCGGCTTCGCGCGTCTCGCCGGTGTCCCGCAGCAGCACGCCATCAGCAGCGCAGGCGAGAACGGCGGCGGCCATGGCGGGCTGAGCTCGGACGCTCAGGCAGCTTCCTGTGTTGACCACACGGGCGAAGGGGCCGTGCAGGACAGCCAGAACGATATAGCTGAACCTGCGGGGTTGGTCGAGGAATGGGTGCGGGATGGGGCGCGCCTCACCGGATTCGAGATCGAAGATGGCGGGCACGATGCCTAAGTACTCGGGTGGGTGGACCAGCCCCGGGGGAACGCCGACATTGCCGACGACCAGGGTGTCGCTGAGCCAGCCGGCTACTCGGGGGGAGCCCGACGACGAGAATGCACTGATGGGCCGCCCATCGCGGGAGAAGACGCCGAGGAGTCTGAGCGAAGCGACGGCGAGGCGTTCGCCGCTCGCGTCTGGAACGATGCTCCGCACCGTGTCCGGAACCGTCCTTCCCTGGCTGACGGTCAGGAACTGGCTGCCGTCGCCGCGCAGCACACGGCCGTCGTCTGTCCGCCAGGCCAGTTCGCCGTCGGGGAGAGTTAGGGGCCCGCGGCTGTCCCCGGACGGTGGTTCCACTGGCTCGCCGCTGGGGAGGAACTCGTACTTTGGCTTCCATTCGGTCTCCGGCCCGCGGGCGCTGACGAGAAGGCCCTCCTTCATGATGGCCGCGACATAGTGCTTGCCGTCCAGGACGCCGAGTTGCTCCCACGTCACGCCGCCGTCAGTCGAGCGGTAGAGGGTCGACTGGGCATCGGGGCTGGCCTCGTCGATCCATACACAGCGGCCGCGTGTGCAGACGTCGACGACAATGTCGGACGCATCGCTACTAAGCGCTAGACCGTGGATGTACGGCCCGTACGGCCCTATCGCTGTGGGAGTGCTCATTGCTGGCGGCAGGAGGCGCATGGTCTCGCCGAACAGGTCGTCCATCCTTACTTCGCCCGATGCGCCTCGATAGACAACGTAGAGGCCGCTAGACGGCCCGTTACATGGCTGGCAGGTGGCCGCCACGATCAGGGCCACGTCGTCCGGAAGCTCTACCTCCTCGCCGATTTGGAGAGGGACGACTTCGACACCATCGATCACCTGGGGCGGAGCGGTTGCCGAGGGTGAGGGCGTAGCGGACGGCGTGGGCGTAGCGGACGCTGCTGGGGATGGCCGCACTGTGCCCTCCCCCTCACTACCACAGGCTACGAGAAGCAGAGCACTTAGTACTACGAAACCGAACAGGATGCGAGCGCTAACCATGATCCAATAGTATGACGACGCTGGGTCGTCAAGGTTTCAGTGCATCCACCAAAATCTTACTCTCTCGACTGACCAAGGGTAGGCAACCCTGGCCAGGAGGCAGCAACGCGGTCAGCAATCGTTCGGACTGGCGGTCTCCTGACGGAGGCGCAGGTGGGCCACGCCGGTGCGAGCGCCGGTCACTTGCCGCTGCTCTCCCCCGCCGTAAGGGCCTCCGCCGCCTTCACCGTGTTCGTCAGGAGCATCGCCACCGTCATCGGGCCGACGCCGCCGGGCACGGGGCTGATCGCCGCCGCCTTCTCGGCCACCGCCTCGAAGTCCACGTCCCCCACCAGGCGATAGCCCGTCTTGCGGCTGGCGTCCTCCACCCGGTTGATGCCGACGTCGATGACCACCGTCCCCTCGCGCACCATGTCGGCGGTGATCGCCCGCGGCCTGCCCATGGCCGCCACCAGGATGTCGGCCTGGCGGCTGTGGTAGGCGAGGTCCTTCGTCCCCGTGTGGCAGAGGGTGACGGTGGCGTTGGCGCCCGCGCGCTTCTGGATGAGGATGGCCGCCAGGGGCCGGCCCACCAGGTTGGAGCGACCGCAGATGACCACGTGCTTGCCGTCCGGCGGGTGGCCGGAGCGGATGAGCATTTCGACCACCCCCGCTGGCGTGCAGGGCAGGAGGTAGGGGTCGCCCTTGAACAGGCGCCCCACGTTCATCGGGTGGAGGCCGTCCACGTCCTTCTCGGGGGAGATGGCCGCGGTGGCCCGCTGCTCGTCGATCTGCGGCGGAAGGGGAAGCTGGACGAGCATGCCGTGCAGCTTGGGGTCGGCGTTCGCTTTGGCGATAAGCTCCAGCAGCTCGGCCTCGGAGGTGGATTCGGGCAGGTGGATGGTCTGGGAGTGGATGCCGACCTCCTCGCAGGCGTTGCCCTTGCCCCGCACGTAGGAGATGGAGGCGGGGTTATCGCCCACCAGGACGAAGGCCTGAGCGGGCATGACGCCCCGCTCCTCCTTGAGCTGGCGGACGCGCTCGGCCACCTCCGCCCGGATCTCCGCTGCTATCGCCTTGCCGTCGATGATCTGTGCTGTCATCGCACCTCCGGGAGCTCTACCTTGGCAGCGTCCTTGGACTTACGGCCGGCACGAAGGAGCATCATTACGACCTCGCCCATGTGATTGAGAGCCAGAGCCGCCTCCCGCCGGCCGAACATCTCGGACGCACCAAGGTCAAGGATGTCGCTACCATACTTCGCCGCAGGATAGGCCTGAGCCCAGAACCTTGCGAGGAAGAATATCCGCCCCATTCCCTGATTCTCCCACTCGTCGTCGCGCGGATACCAACTCCTTACTGCCTCCCGTACACAGCGCAGTTCCTGCCTAAACCTCTGGTCGTCTATTTGGTGACGTGCTGGTGCCTCTAGGCCTGCGGCCCGAAACATGCCCTTGACAATCAACTCGAGGGCCTCCTGAACAGCTGAAACCACCTCCGGGTAGCGGCCCTGACCGAAGCGCCGTAGCGCATCCGCGTACAGCGCCCCAGCTCTGTGTACATACTCGTGAACAAACTTGTCGTACTTGTAGCCCTGCGTTTCCGCGCTTCGTCGCCTTGCCACGCCGTCCCCCTACACCTCCTCGTGCCCCGTGCGGGCCACCTCCGCGCGTATCTCCGCCGCTATCGCCTTGCCGTCGATGATGGCAGCACTCACCGAAACCCTCCGCCAACTAGATGGGCCCGAACAGCGTCTGCAGTCGGCCCACGGCCTCTGCCAGGTGCGAGAGGGCCAACTCGGCCTCCGGCCTGCCGAACAGTTCACGAGGGCTGGCCTCGAGCGCGTCGCTGCCGTACTTGGCGGCGGTGTACCCCTGCCCCCAAAAGCTGGCGTAGAAGACTACCCGCGCCAGGCCCGTGCCTTCCCACCCACCCTCAACCTCATCCCAGCGCTCTACCGCGCAGCGCAGGGCCCGCAGTTGATCCTGGAACTTGCGCTCGTCAATGCGGTGCGACCTGGGAGGCTTAACCTCGGCCTCGATCAAGATGGCCTTGACTCCCAGCTCGAGGGCCTCTTGCACGGCCGATACGACCTCGGGGTAGCGGCCCTCGAGAAAGCGGCGAATCGCGTCTAGGTAGAGGTCGCGCGCCCTTCGCAAATAGTCCGCGCTGAACTTCCGCTTGCCGGACGGCCTCGCCTCGCGGCCGCCAGTTTCAAACGCGAGATCTAGCTCCGTAAGCCCCGACCTCCACGCCACGGACTCCTTGGCTGCCACGCGGCCCATCATGAAGCTCACTTTTCCAGCCTCAGGGAACCACGGCGGTTTTGCGGGCAACCTTTGTGGGACGTCCATCACGTAGCGCCCGCCCCGGGTCGCCGTTATGGCCCATACCACGCCACCAATCGCCGCCGATATCGCCATACCGTCCTCGCCCGGCCGTCCATCTACACTCACTCGGCCAGCGTACGTGCCGGGCACCATCATTTGAAAGCGCGGCTCGGCTGCCATCCTGCTTATACCTTCCCGTGCTCCGTGCGGGCCACCTGGGTGCCGTCGGGCAGCTCCACCACCTGGTAGTCGCCGAACATGCTCGGCGCCTCCTTCTGCACGATCCGCAAGATCTGCAGCGCCACCTTGCGTATCTCCACGTCCGCCCACTCGCTGGCCCGCATCTCGATGAAGTGGCGCAGGGCGCGGGCGTTGGCCGTCACGAAGATCATCGTCTCCGTGGCGTTGGGCAGCACGCTGCGAGCGGCCTGGCGGGCCAGCTTGCGCCGCTGGGTGCGGTCGGGCACGTCCTTGTACCTGGCCGCCAGCCCATCCACCAGCTCCACGTAGGCCCGATGGGACATCTCGACGGCCCGCAGCCAGATGGTGTGCAGCGCCTCGTCCTCGGCGATGACGTCCGGCTCGATGAAGTTGGCCGTCGATTCGTCCACGTAGCGCTGAGAGAGCTGGCTGTAGCCGAAGCCCGCCCGGTGGCGCACCAGCTCGTGGGTGAAGGAGCGCGACACGCCGGCGATGATGAAGTTCCAGACGGCGTGCTCTAGGACGCTGCCGTGCTTGGACTCGATGATGTTGGCCAGGTACTGGCGGTTGTCCTTGCGCCCCTTGCCGTAGGACAGATAGCAGAGGCGGCCGGCGGCCTCGGCCAGCATCTCGGCACCGACCTCAGTGTCCGTCTCCCAGGCCATGCCGTACTCGGCCAGGAAGCTATCGATGCCGGCGTCGTCGACGAGCTGCCGTCCTACCAGATAGACTTTCGGCTCGCGGATAATGTTCACCGTCGCCTCCCGCCGCTAGACCGCCGCCATGGGCAGGGTCATTATAGCTCGTACCCTCTAGGGCGTAAAGAGATTATAGGATTGCTCCCCTACACATTTACACCCCTTGCTGTCGCCTGTACAATGAAGCCAACCATGTCCCCCTATGCCGCGGGTGTCGATATCGTCGAGCTGGAGCGAGTGGCCGCCGCCCTGGAGCGCCACGGCCAGCGCTTTGTCGACCGCGTCTACACCCCCATCGAGGCCGCCATCTGCCGCGGCCGCCCGCGGGAGTTTGCCGCTCGCTTCGCCGCCAAGGAGGCGGTGATGAAGGCCCTGGGCACCGGCGCTCGCGGCGTCGCCTGGCGGGAGATCGAGGTGCTGCTCAACCGCCGCGGGAAGCCGCTGGTCTACCTGCATGGCCGCGCCCAGGAGCGGGCCAAGGAGATCGACCTGGATGGGCTGGACCTGAGCATGTCCCACTCTCGCCAGTACGCCATCGCCTTTGTGGTCGCCAGCGCCGACTCCCACCACGCCGAGGGCGACCCCGACGGCTGGCGAGAAAAGCTTATCGATATACTCAAGGAGCGCGAACTGCTATGAAGCTGGTCACCGTCGAGCAGATGAGGTATCTGGATCGCAACGCAGGCGTGCCCACCTCCCAGCTCATGGAGAACGCCGGCCTGGCCGTCGCTCAGGAGGCCTGGCTCCTCCTGGGCGAGGTGGCCGAGCGCGCCATCGTGGTGCTGGTTGGCACCGGCAACAACGGCGGCGACGGCCTGGTGGCCGCTCGCCACCTGCACGATTGGGGCAGCAAGGTGGACGTCTACATGCTCAAGTCCCGTGACGCCTCCCAAGACGACGTCTACCGCCAGGTGGTGGAGCGCGACATCCCCGTGAAGACGGTCGCAGAGGATAAGGGCTTCCAGGCCCTGGAGGAGATGCTCTCGCAGGCGGAGGTGGTCATCGATGGCCTGCTGGGCACCGGCCGCATGCGGCCCATCGACGGCGAGTTGGCCGAGGTTATGAAGCGCCTGGCCGCCGCCCGCCAAAGGCCCCTTCCCCCCCACATCCTGGCCCTGGACGCGCCCAGCGGCGTCGACTGCAATACCGGCGCCGCCGACCCCCTCTGCGTCCCCGCCGAGGTGACGCTAACCATGGCTCACAGCAAGGTAGGCCTGCACACCCTGCCCGCCGCCCAGTACTGCGGTCGCATCGAGGTCGCGGACATCGGCATACCGGCGGCCCTGAGCGAGAAACTGCCCTACGAGCTCATGACCGCCGCCTGGGCGCGCTCCTCGCTTCCGGAAAGGCCCCTCGAAGCCAATAAGGGCACCTTCGGCAAGGTGCTGGTGGTGGCCGGCTCCACCAACTACATCGGCGCTGCCTACCTGGCCGCCGTCGGCGCCGGCCGCGTAGGGGCAGGCCTGGTGACCCTGGCCTGCGCCCGTAGCATCTACCCCATCATGGCCGCCAAGCTGGTGGAATCCACTTTCCTCCCCCTGCCCGACGCGGAGGGCTTCCTGACAGGGGAATCAGCCCACAGCGTCCTTCAGGCCCTCGACCAGGGCTACAACGCCCTCCTGGTGGGCTGCGGCCTGGGCCAGATGGCCTACGTGCAGGCCTTCATGCAGTCCCTGCTTGCCCGCCTGAAGGGCGAGACCCTGCGGGCGGTGGTCATCGATGCCGATGGGCTCAATGCCCTGGCCGGTAGGGAGCACTGGTGGCAGGAACTCAGCGTGCCGGCCATCGTCACCCCCCACCCGGGGGAGATGTCCCGCCTCACCGGCCTGCCGATCGCAGACATCCAGGCCGACCGCTTGCAGACAGCCGTTGGGCAGGCGAGCGCCTGGGGGACGACGGTCATCCTCAAGGGCGCTCATACGGTGGTGGCCGCCCCCGACGGCCGCGCCCGCCTCAGCCCCTTCGCCAACCCCGCCCTGGCCTCGGGCGGCACCGGCGACGTCCTGGCGGGGGCCATCGTCGGGCTGGTCGCCCAGGGTTTGGAGCCCTTCGATGCCGCCGCCCTGGCCGTCTACCTGCACGGACGGGCGGGCGAGAAGGTGCGAGGAGAGCTGGGGGACGCCGGCCTCCTGGCTGGCGACCTGCTGCCGGCCCTGCCCCAGGTGATCCAAGAGCTGAGCGGCCGCTAGGATGGCACCGCACCGACGCTGGCTAGTCCGCCCTCGGGCCCCGGCCCCGGCCGACAGCCCTTTCCCTCCACTCATCCGCCACCTCCTCTACCATCGAGGCGTGCGCAGCGAGGGCGAGGCCGCTCGCTTCCTTTTCCTGGAGCCCCGGGCGGAACACGACCCCAGTGTCCTGCCGGGCGTGGAGCGAGCGGTGGAACGCCTCTCGGCGGCCATCAGCGCGGGCGAGGGCATCGCCGTCTTCGGCGACTTCGACGTGGACGGAGTGACAGCGGCTGCTCTCCTTACCGAAGCGCTGCGGGAGCTGGGAGCGAGGGTCACTACCTACATCCCCAATCGCTTCGGCGAAGGCTACGGGCTGAACGTCGGTGCCATCACCAGCCTGCGCCAGCGAGGGGCTAGCCTGCTCCTTGCCGCCGACTGCGGCACCAGCTCAGTCGAAGAGGTGGAGCACGCCCGCCGCCTGGGTATGGATGTCATCATCCTCGACCACCACACCATCCCTCCAGAGCTGCCGCCGGCCGTGGCCCTGGTCAACCCTAAGCTTCTGCCGGAGGCAGGCCAGGAAAGCCCTCTTGGGGAGCTAGCGGCGGTGGGGGTAACCTACAAGGCAATGGCCGCCCTTTACCAGGCCCTGGGGCGCGCCTGGCAACCCCAGCGCTTCCTCGACCTGGTGGCCATCGGCACGGTAGCCGACCTGGCTCCTCTGAGGGGTGAGAACCGCTATCTGGTGAAGGAGGGCCTGGCGGCCATCGCCAGGGCCGAGCGGCCGGGCCTGCGTGCTCTGATCGCGGCGGCAGGACTGCGGCCCGAGGGTGTGGACAGCGAGGCCAGCGCCTACGCCCTGGGCCCCCGCCTCAACGCCGCCGGTCGGCTGGCCCACGCCGAGCTAAGCCTCCGTCTTCTCCTGACGCAGGACGAGGGCGAGGCAGGCGAGGTCGCCCGTGAACTCAACGCTCTCAACCAGGAGCGGCAGCGCCAGACCGAGCAGGCCCTCGCTATGGCGGCCGAACTGCTGACCGCCGAGGACGCCCAGGCGCCTCTCGTTTTCATTGGCCATCCGGACATCTCCGAGGGCATTGTGGGGCTGGTCGCCAGCAGGCTGGTGGACGAGCGCTACCGGCCTGCCATCGTCTACCAGAGGGGCGAAAGCGAGAGCAGAGGAAGCTGCCGCAGCATCCCCGAATTCGACATTATGGGTGCCCTGAGCCGCCAAGCCCATCTGCTAATGCGCTACGGTGGCCACCCTCGCGCTGCTGGCTTCACCGTGGCCAACGTTAACCTGCCTGCCCTCAAGGAGAACCTGCTGGAGCAGGCCGCCAGGGAGCTTGCGGGAGTGGAGCTCTCGCCGCCGCTGGTCATCGACGCCGAGCTGCCCCTTGGCCGCCTGCGGGGTGAGGACATCCGTTGGCTTCAGCGCTTCCAGCCCTACGGCCAGGGCAACCCCGATCCCACTTTCCTCAGCCGCGGCGTCTCCGTGGCGGAGGCACGCCTGCTGGGCAATAACGGGCGGCACCTGCGGTTGAAGCTGAAGGACGGCCCTGTCACCTGGCCGGCTATCGCCTTCGGCATGGGCGAACGGGCGGTGGAAGCCGGCCAGCGGTTGGACGTGGTCTACTCCCTGGCCAGCGAGCGGCGGGGCGACGATGCCCTGGAGCTGCGCATCAAAGACTTCGCCCTTACCGCCTAGGACGTCGTCCCCCCACCTTGCCGCCCCAGCACCCGTTGCGCTACAATCGCCTCTGGACGCCAGAAGGGAGACCGCCTCCATGAAGGAATATACTACCGAGAACATTCGCAATGCGGCCCTCATTGGTCACGGCAGCACCGGCAAGACATCGCTCTCGGAGGCGATACTGTTCAACGCTAAGGTCATCAACCGTCTGGGCCGTGTCGACGATGGCACCACCACCTCCGACTTCGACCCTGATGAGGTCCGCCGCAGCTTCAGCGTCAACCTGTCGGTCCTGCCCTGCGAGTGGCAGGGGAGCAAGCTCAACATCCTCGACACCCCCGGCTACGCCGACTTCGTGGGCGAGGTCAAGTGCGGCGTGCGGGCCGCCGACGCCACCGTCATCGTGATCTGCGCCGCCTCCGGCGTGCAGGTCGGCAGCGAGTATGCCTGGGCCTACGCCGACGAACAGAACCTCCCCCGTCTGGTGTTCATCAACCGCATGGACCGAGAGAACGCCGACTTCCACCAGACCCTGTCTCAGCTCCAAGGGATGTACGGTCAGAAGTGCGTGGCCTTCCAGCTACCCCTGGGCGCCCAGGCCGATTTCAGGGGCGTGGTCGACCTTCTCACCATGAAGGCCTACGTGGGCGAGAAGGGTGAGGCCCAGGAGGTGCCCGAGGAACTCCTCGAGCAGGCGACCAGCCTGCGAGAGAAGCTGGTGGAAGCGGCCGCCGAGACCGACGATGCCCTCATCACCAAGTACCTGGAGGGCGAAGAGCTCAGCGAGGACGAACTGCGACAGGGCCTGAGGACGGGGGTCTGCCGCGGCTCCCTCATTCCGGTGTTCACCGGCTCGGCCACCAAGAACGTAGCTGTGACCCTGCTTATGGACGCCCTCTGCAGCTACCTGCCCTCGCCGGCGGATACGGCGGTGGCGGTGCAGGACGGTGAGTCCTTCCAGGCCGACGCGAAGGGCCCCCTGGCCGCCCTGGTGTTCAAGACTACGGCCGACCCCTACGTCGGTCGCCTCACCTACTTCCACGTCTATTCCGGCACCCTCAAGGCCGATTCGCAGGCCTGGAATGCTAACAAGGGCAGCGCCGAGCGCATCGGGCCCCTGTATCTCATCCGAGGCAAGAGCCAGGAGCAGGTGAGCCAGGTGGTGGCCGGCGATATCGGCGCCGTGGCCAAGCTGGCCGAGACCAGTACCGGCGATACACTGGCCACCCGTGAGAAGCCCTTCATCCTGCCGGGCATCTCCTTCCCCGAGCCGGCCTTCAGCGGCGCGGTCCACCCCAAGAGCAAGGCCGACCTGGACAAGATGGGTAGCGCCCTCTCCCGCATCGCCGAGGAAGACCCCACCCTGCAGGTCAGCCGCAATCAGGACACCAGCGAGACGATTATGTCTGGCCTGGGCGATTCCCACGTAGAGGTGGCAGTGGAGAAGATACGCCGCAAGTTCGGCGTGGACCTAGAGATGACCACCCCCAAGGTGCCCTACAAGGAGACCATCACCGCCACTTCCTCAGCCGAGTACACCCACAAGAAGCAGACCGGCGGCCATGGCCAGTACGCCCGCGTAGCCATCCAGCTGGAGCCCTTGCCGCGTGGCAGTGGCTTCGAGTTCACCAACCGCATTGTCGGGGGCGTGGTGCCCAGGCAGTACATATCGTCGGTGGAGAAGGGCGTGGTGGAGGCCATGCAAGAAGGAGTGCTGGCCCGCTATCCCCTGATCGACATGAAGGCCACCCTGTTCGACGGCAAGGACCACCCGGTGGACTCTTCAGACATCGCCTTCAAGATCGCCGCCGCCGCCGCCCTCAAGAAAGGGGCCCAGGATGGTCAGCCGGCGCTCCTAGAGCCGATAATGAACCTGCAGGTCGCGGTGCCCGAAGCCAATACGGGGGACGTTATTAGCGACCTCAACGGCAAGCGGGCCAAGGTGATGGGGATGACGCCCGAGGGCACCCGGACGGTGATCGAGGCCCAGGCGCCCCTGGCCGAGGTACAGCACTACGCCGCCGACTTACGCTCGATGACTCAAGGTCGGGGCAGCTACTCTATGCAGTTTAGCCACTACGAAGAGGTCCCCGCTCACGTCGTCCAGCGGATCATCGAGCAGGCCGAGAAGGAGAAAAAGGGCTAGGAGGGGCGGGGTCGCACCGCCACCACCGCTCGCTGGAGCGCCAACTCCAGCAGTTCCTCATCCGAGGCCCCTCGCGGGATGCGATAGAAGCGCTCCGCGCCCCAGGCGGAGCGCTGAACGCACAAGCGGAGGATGCGCGCCTTCTCGTGCGCGTCGAGCACCGGCGTCGCTATGGCCGCAAGGCGCCGCCGGCCGACCCGGACGGTGACCTCGGGCTGAGCCAGCAGGTTGCGGTACCAGTCGGCACGTGTCCCGCCCACCGAGAGGACGTAGAAGGTATCGCCCTCCGGTTCATAGACCAGGGGCGTCACGCGCGGCTTGCCGCTGCGACGGCCCCTCGTGGTCAGCAGCAACGTCCGTGGCACCAGCAACCGCCCGATGCCGAACCGGTAGAGGAGCGCATGCGTCCGCGCGAAGAGGCGAGCCAGCCTGCCCGGACGCCGTCGAACTGGCGTGGTCTCTCCCATTGGTGAACCTCCTCTCCAGCCTTCGCTCACGAGGCAGTGGGCCGGGGCCGCACCGCCACTATCGTTTGCCGCCGTGCCAGTGCCGAGAGTTCCCTATCTGACACCCGGCCGGGAATGCCGTGGGCCTAGCGCCGACTGAGCTCCCGCCAGGACGTGAACGAGACCACGCGGATGCAGTCGATTATCCGCCCCTGAGCGGCCAACTGGGCCACCCTCTGCTGGAGGCCAGCCATGGTGGACGGCAGGTCATCGCTCTCGACCTCGTAGATAGCCAGGAACTTTCCCTGCCCCGGGCCGGGGTCGCCAATCATCTCATAGCGGGTGCAGCTCAGGAAGCCTGGCGTCTCCAGGACGTCCGGCGCGTGGGTGTTGTCGTACCACTCGTTGAACTCTTTCTCCCGCGCGGGGTCTGCGCAGTTGGTGAACACGAGAACGGTGGCCTTGGCCATTCCTTCCCCCCTTGCATTCCAAGGTCTTCAGCCGGTCACCCTGAGCGCAGCGAAGGGTCTCAGATTCTTCGCTTCGCTCAGAATGACCGAGGGCAGGGCTGTCCGCCTTGCGGACTCCGCCTTCGGCGGAGAAGCCCTGGAGCTACGACTGCTTTTCGTCCGAGCCCTGCGGGTTGAAACCCGCAGGGATGGATCAAAGCCGCGGATTTCAATCCGCGGACATCCGTTTTCCTGAGCCGCGCAACTACGACCCGCCTTGTTTGTCGGCGTCGACGATGCGCAGGAAGCGCCGTTTGCCCACGCGGATGATCATACCGTCGTAGACAGGGGCAAACTGCTCTTCGACTCTCTCGAATCGCGCCGCTTCGCCCCTCTCAACCGCGCCCTGCTTAATGAGTCTCATGGCTTCTGAGATACTGCTGACCAAGCCTGCGGCACGCAAGATGTGGGGGATCGAATTCTGGTAATACAGCACTTCTTCGGAAGGGGGCTGGCCGATCTGCCTCCATGAGGGGGAGGTCAGCCTTGTGGGCATAAAGTCCCTGCTCACGGACATCCTGAACTCTAAGATTTGTTCGGGCAGCTCGCGCTCCCTGAACACCCGCGTGAAGTGCTCCTCCGCCGCCTGGGCCGCCTCGTCGCTGTGGAACTGCTCGACTATCTCCCGCGCCAGGCGCATCTTCAGCTCCATCGGGTTCAGCGAGCGCGTGCGCAGGTTCTCCCCTATCTCCGCCACCTCCTTGTCGGGCACGTCCGTCACCAGCTCGTAGTAGTCCATCATCACGTCATCGGGCAGCGACATCACCTTGCCGTACATCTCCTGGGGCGGGTCCTCCAGGGCGATGTAGTTGCCCAGGCTCTTGCTCATCTTCATCGTGCCGTCGGTGCCGACCAGCAGGGGCACCAGGAAGCACTGCTGCGGCCGCTGGCCCATCATCGCCTGGAGGTCGCGGGCCACCAGCAGGTTGAACTTCTGATCGGTGCCCCCGACCTCTACGTCGGCCTCGATGGCCACCGAGTCGTAAGCCTGGAGCAGGGGGTAGAGGAACTCGTGGAGGCCGATGGGCTTGTGAGCGGCGAACCGCTCAGAGTACTCCTGCCGCTGGAGCATCTGGGCCACGGTAAAGCGAGCGGCCAGGCGCACCACTGTCTCCAGGTCGAACTTGTCGAACCACTCGCTTTGCCAGCGGATCTCGGTGCGCTCCCTGTCCACCACCATGAAGAACTGGCGCAGGTAGGTCTCGGCGTTGGCTTTGACCTCCTCGGCGGTGAGCATGGGGCGCGTCTGCGACTGGCCGCTGGGGTCGCCGATGCGGGCCGTCCAGTCGCCGACGATGACCACCACCTGGTGGCCAAGCTCCTGGAGCTGGCGCAGCTTGCGCAGGCCCACGGCGTGGCCCAGAGTGAGGTCGGGGGCGCTGGGGTCGAAGCCCATCTTCAGGCGAAGGCAGCGGCCGGAGCGCAGGGCCTCCACGAACTCGTCCTCGGGGATAGCCTCCACCACAGCACGGCGGAGGATCCAGCGCAGCTCCTCGTCCTTGGGAACCCTGACAGTAGCCCTGCTCATGACAGGTAGGTCCTGGCGGCGGCGATGTCCTTTTCGATCTGCTCCTTGAGAGCGTCCGCGTTAGGAAAGCGCATCTCCCCCCGCAGGCGGTGCAAGAGCTCGATGCGCAGCTCCTGGCCATGCAGCTCGCCCTCGATGTTCAGAATGTATGTCTCGACGGTCGTCTTGTCCTCGCCAAAGGTGGGGCGCAGGCCGATGTTGGTCACAGCGGGGTAGGCGCCGCCGCCCACATAGGCGCGGGTGACGTAGACCCCGAAGGCGGGCAGGGCACGGTCGAGGCCGAGGGCGATGTTGGCGGTAGGGAAGCCCAGCGACTTGCCTCGCTCGGCACCCCGAACGATGGGCCCTCGCAGGGAGAAGGGACGGCCCAGCAGGCTGGCCACCGTCTCCATGTCGCCTCGGGCCAGGGCCAGGCGTGTGGCGGAGGAGCCTACCTTCTCCCCACCGGCCGCCAGGAGAGCTACCTCCTCCACGGCGAAGCCCATCTCCCGCCCTATGACCTCCAGGGCCCGGGCATCCGCCTCGCGGCCACGCCCGAGGGCGAAATCGCTGCCCACCACCAGCAGCTTCATCCGCAGCTCCTCCACCAGCAGCGACACGAACTCGCGGGCGGAGAGCTGGGCCAGCTCAGAGGTAAAGGAGAGGATGGCCACGCTATCCACTCCCAGCTCGCGCAGAAGCTCGATGCGCTCCTCCAGGCCGCAAAGGTAGGTGAGGGCAGTCTGAGGCTGAACCACCAGGCGAGGATGGGGATGAAAGGTGACCACCATGGTGCCCAGGCCCTCCTGACGCCCTCGCTCCACCATCCGGCCGATGAGATAGCGATGGCCTCGATGCACGCCATCGAACACGCCGATGGCCACAGCGGTGTCGCGCCCAAGGGCAGCCCGGCTGAGTTCCTCTCGCGCCAGGATCGGGCTCTCGCTCATGGAGAAAACGCGCCCCCTGCCGCTATCATCATTATGTCACGGAAACGGCCCCTCTGCCTGGCCACCAGTTGGCTGGCCTTGATCAACTCCAGAACGGCCAGAAAGACGACTATCACCTCCATGCGGGAGAAGCAGGCCTCGACCAGGGCGCGGAAGGAGACCCGCCCCGAGCCGCTGGCCACCGCCGCCATCACCACCGCCATCTTCTCCTCCACCGTCACCGTCTCCCGCTCGATAGCGCCCTCCTCGGGCTCGGCGGGCTGACGGCTGAGCGCCTCCTGAAAGATGTTCAGCAGACCCTCCAGAGTCACACCCTTCAGTCCCGGAGGCAGGACGAAATCTTTGGATGGCGGGGCCAGGCGAGGGTAGGCACGGCGCCCTTGTTCCTCCAGGTCGCGAAAGGCCCCCGCTGCTCCCCGGAATCGCTTGTACTCCACCAACATCTGGGCCAAGGCCTCGCCCATGTCCTTCTTTTCGTCCTCTATCTGACGAGGCCGCACTTCGGGCAGGAGCGCTCGAGACTTTATGTACAGGAGTCTAGCCCCCACAGCTATGAATTCAGCCAAGGCCTCGGCGTCCAGCCCTTCAGCGGAACGCAGGTGAGCCCAGTACTGGTCGGTGACCTGAGCCAACGATACGGCGGTGATGTCCAGCTCTTCCCTCTCAATGAGCTCAAGGAGAAGGTCGAGGGGGCCCTGGAAGACCGAAAGCTTCAGCTCGAACACCTCTGCCTGCCTCTTTCGTCCCTTGGGCCCCCCGGATTACCGTCTTCGCCTAGCTCGCCGCCAGCGGCCTCCCCACCGCCCCGGCCACATCCCGCACGCGCTCTATCAACTGCCGGAAGCCGCTAAACGTGAGGGATTGAGGGCCATCGGAGAGGGCGCGATCAGGGTTGGGATGCAGCTCCACGATCAGGCCGTCGGCGCCGGCAGCCACTGCCGCCATGGCCATGGGCTCCACCAGGTAGCGGTGTCCAGTGGCGTGACTGGGGTCGCCGATGATGGGCAGATGGCTGAGGCGCTTGACCGCCGGAATGATGCTCAGGTCCATGGTGAAGCGGGTGCTGGTCTCGAAGGTGCGAATGCCCCTCTCGCAGAGCATCACCTGATTGTTCCCCTCGGCCAAGACGTACTCAGCGGCCAGAAGCCACTCCTGCAAGGGAGCCCACATGCCCCGCTTGAGCATCACCGGCTTGTCCGAACGGCCCACTTCGTCCAGAAGAGGGAAGTTCTGCATACTGCGGCTGCCGACCTGAAGGATGTCAGCATAGCGAGCTACCAGCTCCACATCGCGCGGGTCCATCACCTCGCTGATGATCGGCAGGCCGGTTTCCGCCTTGGCCGTCGCCAGGATCTGGAGCCCCTTCTCCCCCAGGCCGCGGAAGGCGTAGGGGTTGGTGCGCGGCTTGAAGGCGCCACCGCGCAGGATGTGGCCACCAGCCTCCTTGACCAGCCGGGCAGTGGCCATCATTTGCTCCTCGGTGTCCACCGAGCACTGGCCGGCCATGACCACCGTGTTGCCGCCGCCGATGGACACGTTGCCAACCCTGATGACCGTGTCCTCCGGCTTGAACTCGCGGCTGGCCAGCTTGTAGGGCCGACTGACCGGCACTACGTCCGCCACGCCCTCCAGCACGGCCAGCTCGTCGGCTAGCTCGGGATAGGTTTGGCCCACCACCCCAACGACTGTTCTCTCCACGCCGCTGGAGAGGCTGCCCTTGAAACCCAGCTCTTTCAGACGTTCTAGAACCCCATTGATCTCCTTTTCTGTTGAGTTTACTCTCATCACCACTATCATAGGATTGCCTCCCTAGGGTTTGCCTTCAGGCTCGAACTGAAAGTCCGGCCTTAGAACCCTGGCCCCCCGCAGGTAGACGTGCACGATCTGGTCGGCCCTCTTGTCCGTGTTCACGTGCACCAGAATGCGCAGGCACATGGGCAGGCTCCCCGGCACGGCCATCTCGTGCCCGCACAGGAGGGGCACATCGTTCCACCCCAGTCCACGAGCGGCCAGGGCGGGGAATTCGGCATTCAGATCAGGGGTGGCGGTGAAGAAGGCGCTGGCCACATCGTCAGGCTTGATGCCGTTGGTCTTCACCATCGCCGCCAGCAGCTCGGCAGTGGCCTCCAAGATGGCTTCGCGGCTGTTGGCCTCCACCGTGGTAGCGCCGCGGATGCCTCGACACAGCATGCCGAAGGGTTTTTCCCCTCCCTCCTCACAAACGAGCCTGCCGGCCCGGCCCGCCTACCAGCAGGCGGGCTAGCGCGGAGCGAATACCCCGGCCTGGAGGCCGCCGGTCATCCTAGACCGTGGCCTCCCGCCGGCCAGTAACCACCTCCACATATTCCCTCACCCTTTCCTCCCGCTCTTCGGCGGGCGCGCGATCGATAACATTGATGATGGCACTACCAATGACAGCGGCCTCCGCCCCCAAGCCTGCTACCGCCTCCAAGTGCTCCCGCTTGGAGATGCCGAAGCCCACAGCCAACGGCAACGAGGTGCGGCGCCGCACCCGTGCCAGGAACTGCGGCAACCCCGAGGGTAGCTCCCCGCGAGCGCCGGTGACCCCTGTCAAGCTTACACAATATATAAAACCGCTCGCCTGGGCCGCCACCAGAGCGATGCGCTCGTCGCTGCTGGTGGGCGCCAGGAGATAAATTAAATCGAGCCCGCGGCCAGCACACGCAGTTCGTGGGCCGGCGGCCTCCTCGGGCGGCAGGTCCACCCCGATCAGGCCGTCAGCCCCAGCGCCAGCAGCATCGCGGGCGAACTCATCGATCCCGTACGCCAGTATGGAATTGTAGTATCCCATAAGCAAAAGCGGTATGGCAAGCCCCCGTGCCCTGAGCTGCTTCACCACGTCCAGACAGAGGGCCGGCGTTACCCCCTGCTCAAGAGCGCGATGGCTGGCCCGCTGAATAGTAGTGCCGTCGGCCAGGGGGTCGCTGAAGGGCACACCCAGCTCCACCATGTCGGCGCCGCCGCCTGCCAGGGCAGGCACCAGGCGCAGGGTGGCGTCGACATCGGGGTAGCCCACCGTCAGGTAGGCGATGAGGCCTAGCTGCCCCTGCTTCCGCAGACGAGCCATCGTCTGGCCGATGCGGCTCACGACCCCCCTCCCGAGACCACGCCCATCACAAAGCCAATGGCATTGAACGCGAAGTGCGCCCCGATGGCGGTCCAGAGGGAGCCAGAGAAGACGTAGGCGTAGGCCAGGAGCATGCCAATGACGGTGAAGGGGACCATGCTCCCCACGTTGAAGTGCAAAAGGGCGAACAGGAGTCCGCTGGCCAAGGCTGCCCAGAAGGTGCCCCAGCGCACTCGCAGGCCAGCGAAGAGGAAGCCGCGGAAGAAGGTCTCCTCCGCAATGGGTGCTGCCAGGATGGCCAGGACGCCCACCAGCGGAACTATTGCAGGGTTATCGAAGAAATCCTCCGGCAGGGTGCTCTCGGGCACCAGTTCTCCCAACCCGGCCAACTCCACGATCAGAAAATAGACGCCGAGCGTGAAGTAGGCCGCCAGCACCACCACCACCGGTACCCACCAGCCTCCTCGAACAGCAGGGCGAAAGCCCAGCGCTCGCCAGCCGCAGGAGTATCGCCGCACACTGAACCAGGCAGCCGCCCCCAGCAAGGCCACTTCCAGGGCCAGGGTAGCCCCCAGAGCAACCACTATCGCCGCGTCATCGCTGATATCTCCCGCGGCAGCGAAGACGATACCCAGTACGATGATCATGAGGATGCCCGCTGCCACTATCCAGGCCCCGGCCAGCCCCAGGTCACGTAGCTGCCACGGCACCTGCGGTCCCGCCTTCTCGATGCCTTGCTCCGGCTGAACCAGCATATCGTTCATTTCTCACCAAACCGATAGGTTGATTCTATTAATAGCATGAGCGCCCATTGCTGGCAAATTGGGGGATTGGACGCGAAACCCCTCCTGCCGTACACTGCTCTCGCCGGGGGCGGAGGCCATGCAAGACGCAGCCAAGGGGTGGGACGAGCGCTATCGCCAGGGGCGAGCCATGCCCGACGAGCCAGCCGCCCTTCTGGTGGAGAGCCTGTCCCTTCTGCCCCAGGGCGGCGAGGCTCTGGACATCGCCATGGGCACAGGCCGCAACGCTCTCTACCTGGCCTCCCTCGGCTTTCGGGTGACAGGCGTCGACCTATCGGCGGTGGCAGTGGAGAAGTGCCGCCAGAAGGCCGAGCGTCTGGGCCTATCCATTGAGGCCCTGGTGGCCGACCTCGAGCACCACCCCTTTCCCACCGGAGAGTACGACCTAATTGTCAACTTCTACTACCTCCAGCGCAGCCTGGCGCCCCAGATCATCGCCGCCCTCAAGCCGGGCGGGGTGCTGGTGTTCGAGAGCTTCACCATCGACCAGCTCCAGTTCGGCTGGGGCCCCAAGAGCCCCGACCACCTGCTGCACCCCGGCGAGCTGGGGCAGATGTTCACTGCCCTGAAGACGCTCCTCTACCACGAGGGCGTAATCGAGGGGGATCGCGGCCCCAAGGCGGTAGCCAGACTGATAGGACGGAAGGCTAGCGGCCAGGCCTAGCAACGACCTACAGCGACACCCCCAGCGCCTTCGCCACCACCTCCATGTCTTTGTCGCCGCGGCCGGACAGGCAGACCACGATGATGGCCTCGGGCGGCAGAGTGGGGGCGAGCTGGGCGACATAGGCGATGGCATGGGCCGGCTCCAGGGCGGGCGGGATGCCCTCCGTCTGGCACAGAAGGCCAAAGCCCTCCAGAGCCTCCTTATCGGTCACCGCCACGTAGGTGGCGCGGCCCGTCTCCTTGTAGTAGCTGTGCTCGGGCCCCACGCCAGGGTAGTCCAGCCCTGCCGAGATGCTGTGAGTTTCCAGCACCTGGCCCCACTTGTCCTGCAGGAGGTAGGAGAGGGAGCCGTGGAGAACGCCCGGCCGCCCTCGCAGCAGGCTGGCGGCGTGGCGACCGCTCTCCAGGCCGTGGCCGGCGGCCTCCACCCCGATGAAGCGCACGCCGGCATCGGCGTAGAAGGGATGGAACAACCCCATGGCATTGGAGCCGCCGCCCACGCAGGCCACGGCGTAGTCGGGCAGGCGGCCGGCCGCCTCCAGGATCTGCTCGCGGGTCTCCCGGCCGATGACCGACTGCCAGTCGCGCACCATCAGCGGGTAGGGGTGAGGGCCCACAGTGCTGCCCAGAAGGTAGTGGGTGTCGCGAACGTTGGTCACCCAATCGCGGATGGCCTCGTTGATGGCGTCCTTGAGGGTGCGGCTGCCGCTGGCCACCGGAATGACCTCGGCCCCCAGGAGCTTCATGCGGAAGACGTTGAGGGCCTGGCGGGCGATGTCCTCCTCGCCCATGTAGACCACGCACTCCAGGCCGAGCATGGCGCAGACGGTGGCAGCGGCCACGCCGTGCTGGCCAGCCCCCGTCTCAGCGACCACCCGCGGCTTGCCCATGCGCTTGGCCAGCAGCCCCTGGCCCAGGGCGTTGTTGATCTTGTGGGAGCCGGTGTGGGCCAGGTCCTCCCGCTTGAGGTAGATGCGGGCGCCGCCCACACGCTGGCTGAGGTTCTCGGCGAAGTAGAGGGGCGTGGGCCGACCGGCGTAGTCGCGCAAGAGGGACGCCAGCTCCCGCTGGAAGGGCTCGTCCTGCTGGGCCTGGCGGTAGGCCTCCGTCAGCTCGGCCAGGGCCGTCATCAGGGTCTCGGGCACGAACTGGCCGCCGAAGGGCCCGAAGTGGCCGCTGGCGCCAGGGAGGCTCTGCTCACCCTTCATCGCGAGCCGCCCTCCCTTGCCGCGGCAATAAACGCCCGAATCTTGGCCACGTCCTTCAGCCCCTCCGTCTCCACGCCGCTGGACACATCCACCGCCCAGGGCTTCACCACACGCACCGCCTCGCCCACGTTCTCCGGCGTCAGGCCACCGGCCAGGATGATCGGCCGCTTGGCCGCCACGCCTCGGGCCACCTGCCAGTCGAACGTTTGGCCGCTGCCACCCAGAATGCCCTTCACGTCGCTGTCCAGCAGGCAGAGCGAGGCCGTGCCCGGACGCATTGTCCCCAGGATGCTGCGAGCCGACGCGGAAGCGCTCACCCGTATGGCCTTGATCACCGGCCGACCTATCTCCAGGCACATCCCCCAGGCCTCGTGTCCACTGAGCTGCACCAGGTCGAGCCCGCAGCCCTCAGCGATCGAGTTTATCGTCTTGGGCTCGGCGTCAGCGAAGACACCCACCAGCAGCGGACGCTTGTGCCCCAGCAGGGCCTCGATGCCCCGCGCCCACTGGCGGAACCAGCGCGCATCGTCCGGGCCGCCGGCTGGCGGTGCCTCAGCAGTCGCTTGCACAGAGCCCAGGGCGCGAGCAATGGCCTGCGCCTGCTCGACGCTCACCCGCCGCCGACTGGGAGCAAAGACGACCCCGATGAAATCGGCGCCAGCGTCCGCCGCCGTGATGGCGTGGCGGGGCTCGCGCATGCCGCAGATCTTCACGAGAGTCATGTTCCCAACAGCTCCCTGATCCTGGCCGCCACATCCTCCGCCGTCACCAGCGCCTCGCCGATGAGCACGGCGTCCACCCCCAGCGCCCGCAGTCGCTCCGCATCCGCCCGGCTGTGGACGCCGCTCTCGGCCACCACCACCCTATCCGCGGGGATGAGCGGACGCAGGCGCTCGGTCAGCGCCAGGTCCACCTCAAACGTCCGCAGGTCGCGGTTGTTGATGCCGATGATCTGGGCCTCGGCGGCCAGGGCCCGCTCCAGCTCCCGCTCGTCGTGCACCTCCACCAGGCACTCCAGGCCCAGCGTGCGGGCCAGGGCCAGCAGCTCGGCCAGCAGCCCCGGGTTGAGGATGGCTACGATGAGAAGCGCAGCGTCGGCTCCGTAGACCCGCGCCTCGAACAGGTGGTAGGCATCGAATAGGAAGTCCTTACGCAGAAGGGGCGGGCGAGGATCACCACGGCCGTCGAGCGCCGCACGAACGGCCCTCAGGTCATCCAGGCTGCCCTGAAAGTGCTGCTCCTCCGTCAGCACCGATATAGCCGCCGCGCCGCTACCAGCGTAAGTGCGAGCCAGGGCCTGCGGGTCCAGGTCGGCGCGCAGGATGCCCCGCGAGGGCGAGGCCCGCTTGACCTCGGCGATGAGGCCCAGCGAAGGGCCCCGCAGAGCCTGAGCCAGCGACCTGGTCGGCGGCATGCCACCAGCCTTCTGCCGCAGGATACCCAACGGCTCCTCGTGACGGCGGCGCTCCAACTCCTGGCACTTGGCGGCCACGATGCGGTCGAGGATGGCGGGAAGCTCGCTAGCCAAAGCTGGTCGTCACCTCAATGAAACGGCCAAGCTTCTCCCTGGCGGCGCCGCTATCGATGGCCTGAGCGGCGAGGGGAACGCCCTCGGCCAGGGTCGCGGCCTTGTCGGCGGCTACCAGGGCGGCCGCCGAGTTCAGGAGGACGATGTCCCGCAGGGGCCCCTGCTCACCGCCGAAGACGGCTCGCATGGCGGCGGCGTTCTCCTCGGGCGAGCCGCCCTTCACCGCCTGGCCGCTGGCCTGCCGCAGGCCCACCTCCTCCGGCGTCACCCGGTAGGAGCGAATGTCGCCTTCCTCGAGCTCGTAGACCAGGGTAGGGCCGCTCAGGGACATCTCGTCCAGGCCGTCCTCGCCGTGCACCACCAGGGCGCGGCGACAGCCCAGGCGGCCCAGCACCTGGATTATCTTCTCGCCGATGATGGCGTCGGCCACCCCCAGCACCTGGGCGCTGGCCCCCGCCGGGTTGGTCAGCGGCCCCAGTATGTTGAACACGCTGCGCACGCCGATCTCCCGCCGCGGGCCAGCGGCGAAGCGCATCGCCGGATGGAAGACGGGGGCGAACATGAAGCCCATGCTCACCTCGCGCAGGCAGTGGGCCACCCCCTCCGGCGGCAGGTCGATCTTGGCCCCCAGGGCCTCCAGGACGTCGGCCGAGCCGCAGTGGCTGGTCATCGCCCGATTGCCGTGCTTGGCAACGACAGCGCCCGCCCCGGCGGCCACGAAAGCGGCGGCGGTCGATACGTTGAACGTGCCCATGCGGTCGCCGCCGGTGCCGCAGGTGTCGAGCAGAGGCGCGTCCTCGAAGGGCACCGGCAGGGCCTTGGCCCGCATCACCCGCGCCATGCCGGCGATCTCCTCCACCGTCTCGCCCTTGAGGCGCAGGGCCACCAGGAAGGCCGCCAGCTGGGCCGGAGTGGCCTCCCCCGACATGATCTCCTCCATGACGGCGGCCGCCTCCTCCTCGCTGAGGGAGCGCCCCTGATTGACGATTGCATCGATGGCTTCGCGGATCATCTCCTGACCGCCTCACATCTCCAGAAAGTTCCGCAGCACGTCCTTGCCCACGGCCGTCATGATCGACTCCGGGTGGAACTGCACCCCCACCACCGCGTGCTCCTTGTGGCGCAGGCCCATTATAACGCCCCGGTCGGTCCAGGCCGTGACCTCCAGGCAGTCGGGCAGGCCCTCCCGCTGGACGGCCAGCGAGTGGTAACGGATGCCCTCGAAGGGGTTGGACAGGCCCGAGAGCACGCCCCTGCCGTCGTGGTGGATGACGGACATCTTGCCGTGGACGATCTCGCCGGCAGCGGCCACCGTCCCCCCGAAGGCCTCGCCCACGCACTGGTGGCCCAGGCAGACCCCCAGGATGGGCAGCTTGCCGGCGAAGTGGCGAACCACATCGACGCTGATGCCCGCCTCCTTGGGCGTGCAGGGCCCCGGCGATATGACGATGCGCTCGGGACGCATGGCCTCGATGTCGGCAATGGTGGCCTTATCGTTGCGCACCACCTGCACCTCGGCCCCCAGCTCGCACAGGTACTGGTAGAGGTTGTAGGTGAAGCTATCGTAGTTATCGATGAGCAAGAGCATGGTTCAGTACCCCAGGCTCCAAGTACTTGGGAGACCCTTCGCTTCGCTCAGGGTGACAGCGTGGCGCCCCGTCATTCTGAGCAAAGCGAAGAATCCGACTTCGCACCAACATTTGCCACAGCATTAGTACCCCAGGCTGCCGCGGGGAACGCCCGCCTCCGCCGTCTCCGCCTGGCTGATGGCCGCCAGCACCGCCTTGGCCTTGTTCACACACTCCTGATGCTCCCGCTCGGGGACGCTATCGTAGACGATGCCGCCGCCGGCCTGAACGTGGGCCACCCCCTCCTTCACCACCAGCGTGCGGATAGTGATGGCGGTGTCCAGGTTGCCCGAGAAGCTGAAGTAGCCCACAGCCCCGGCGTAGGGCCCCCGCCGGTCGGCCTCCAGCTCGGCAATGATCTCCATAGCCCGGATCTTGGGCGCTCCCGAGACGGTGCCCGCAGGGAAGCAGGCCCGCAGGGCATCGTAGTGGGTCATCCCCTGGCGCAGACGGCCGCTCACGTGGGAGATCAAATGCATGACATGGGAGTAGCGCTCCACCTCCATGAGCTGGCTGGCCTGCACCGTCCCCGCCTGGCTCACGCGGCCGATGTCGTTGCGCCCCAGGTCGAGGAGCATGATGTGCTCTGCCCTCTCCTTCTCGTCGCTCCGCAGCTCCTCTTCCAGCGCCCTATCCTCCTCCGGATCGCGACCACGCGGCCGCGTGCCGGCGATGGGATGAGTGGAGACAACGCCGTCCTCCACCCGCACCAGCATCTCCGGCGAGGCGCCTACGACGTGGCAGTCGGCCGTCTGGAGGTAGTACATGTAGGGCGAAGGATTTATCGCCCGCAGAGCACGATAGATGCTGAGGGGATGGGCGCTGGTGGGGCGGGAGAAGCGCTGGGAGAGCACCACCTGGATGATGTCGCCGGCGATGATGTACTGACGGCAGCGCTCGACCTTGGCCAGGTACTCCTCGAGGTCCATGTTGGAGCGCACGGCCTGGTCCCCGGGGCCGGGTAAAGCCTCCACAGGGTAGGCCAGGCTGGGCAGGGGCTGAGCCAGTCGCTCCACCAGCTCGTCGATGCGCCACACCGCCTGGCGGTAGGCGGCGTCGATGTCGCCGTCCAGACGGGCGTGGCTGACCACCTTGATGGTGTGCTTCAGGTGGTCGAACACCAGCATGGTGTCGACGAACATGAAGATGGCCTCAGGCAGGTTCAGCACCTCGCTCTCCCTTGCGGGCACCCGTGGCTCGAAGTGGCGAATCGCCTCGTAGGACAGATAGCCGACGGCGCCGCCAGTGAAGCGGGGCAGGCCCTCCACCGGCGCCAGGCGGAAGCGACCCAGTTCCTCCTCGATGGCCCGCAGGGGGTCGGAGCCCTGGCGGAGGTCGGGATAGGGCCCCAGGCGAAGGACCCGATAGGGCTCGGTGCCCATGAAGCTGTAGCGGGCCAGGCGCTCGCCTCCCTCCACGCTCTCCAGAAGGAAGGAGTGATCGCCTCGAGCCACCTTGAGGTAGGCCGACACAGGCGTCTCCAGGTCGCCGGTCACCTCGCGATAAATGGGGGCAAGGTTTGCCTGGCCAGCCAGCTTCTTGACCTCGGCTAGGGTTGGGTAGTACATCCCTCTATGCGATTCTTTGGCCACCCCACCGCAGTGTCCCCCTTTCTTGTGATTGGTTCATCGCTGGTGGTGAGCTTTCCAACCCCGCGGGATGAATCCCGCGGCACCTCCCTTCGATCCTGGGAAGCCGCGGGTTTCTCCGCCAGAGGCGGAGTCCGCAAAGCGGACAACCCGCGGAATGGTCGGGAAAAACCTCCCCACCAACCTCGAACCACCTACCCTTTCTCTACAGCTTCGGCACGTGAGTCATGGCCTCTCGCACTTTGTCGGCTGGGTAGGCGTAGTCCTCCAGCTTGCCGACCAGAAAAGCCTCGTAGGCCGCCAGGTCCAGAAGGCCGTGCCCGCTGTGGTTGAACAGGATCACCCGCCGCTCGCCGGCCTCGCGGGCGGCCAGGGCCTCGTCGATGGCGCAGCGGATGGCGTGGGCGGTCTCCGGCGCCGAGACGATGCCCTCGGTCCGGGCGAACTGGACAGAGCCAACGAAAGCGTTGGTCTGGTGATAGGCCCTGGCTTCCATCACCCCCTCATGGCAGAGCTGGCTGATGACCGGCGCCATGCCGTGATAGCGCAGGCCGCCGGAGTGGATGCGGGGCGGGATGAAGGTGTGGCCCAGGGTGTGCATCTTCAGCAGGGGCGTGGTGGCCGCTACATCACCGAAGTCATACCTGTACTCGCCGCGGGTGATGCTGGGACAGGCCTCGGGCTCCACGGCGATGAACTGGGTCTTGGTGCGGCCAGCCAGCCTATCCTTCATGAAAGGCAGAGCCAGGCCGGCGTAGTTGGAGCCACCTCCCACGCAGCCAATGACCACGTCGGGGTACTCGCCGGCCATCTCCATCTGCTTCATCGCTTCCTGGCCCACCACCGTCTGGTGGAGGAGGACGTGGTTGAGAACGCTGCCCAGGGAGTACTTGCTGTCCTCGCGGCCGACGGCATCCTCCACCGCCTCGCTGATAGCGACGCCCAGGCTCCCCGGCGAATCCGGGTCCTGCGCCAGCACATCCCGACCGGCCTGGGTGTCGGGGCTAGGGCTAGGCACCGCCTTGGCACCCCAGGTCTCCATGAGAATGCGACGGTAGGGCTTCTGATAGAAGCTAACGCTCACCATGTACACCTTCAGCTCCAGGCCGAAGAAGGCACAGCCCATAGCCAGGGCGCTACCCCACTGGCCGGCTCCCGTCTCGGTGGTCAGGCAGCGCACCCCCTCCTGCTTGTTGAAGTAGGCCTGGGCCACCGCCGTGTTTGGCTTGTGGGAGCCGGCGGGGCTCACGCCCTCCCACTTGTAGTAGATGTGAGCGGGGGTATCGAGAGCCCGTTCCAGCCGATGCGCCCGGTGCAGGGGCGAGGGCCTCCACAGCCTGTAGACGTCCAGCACCTCCTCCGGGATGTCGATGTAGCCCTCCGTGCTCACCTCCTGCTGGATGAGGGCCATGGGGAAGATGGGAGCCAGCGCCTCCGGCCCGACGGGCTCGTGAGTAGCCGGGTGCATGGGCGGCGGCGGCGGCCAGGGCAGGTCGGGCAGGATGTTGTACCACTGGCTGGGGATATCCTTCTCGCTCAGGAGAAACTTGGTCTGCATCGCGCCTCCTTTGCCTCAGGTCTTGTCCAACAACAAACCCCTCGCCCAAAAGGGGCGAGGGGTCTTCATCTCGCGGTGCCACCCTTCTTTCCCCGACTGGTCGGGGAATCTCATCGCAGGTACGGCCCATCATCCACAATAACGGGCGATACCCTGGGCTCTGATAACGCTGCCCCTGCGGCCAAGCCTACTAACCCCGACCAGTCGGGGCGTTCAGTTGACGGCTCCCAGGCCCATTCAACCGCTGCGCTGACGCCAGGCTCCCACCTTGCCCCGGCTCTCTAAGCCCCGCTTTGCGGCCTACTAGCCCTGTTCGCAGCCGCTGCGATATGAACTTTGGCAGAACAATAGCACTTCGCTTGGGCTCTGTCAAGCGCTACTCGCGGCCGCCCCAACAGCAGGCGTCGGTGGCCCGTCAGGCTATGTGTACGGGCCCCCTCTCTGGCCGCTCCTTCTCGGCGGCGATGATGCGCTCCACCTGAGCCACCGCCCCCGCCAGCTTGCCCTCGGCGTTCACCACCACGTGGTCGAAGTGGCAGGCGGCGTCCAGCTCCCGGCGGGCCGTGGCCAGACGCAGGCGAAGCTGTTCCTCCGAATCGGCCCCCCGCCGCCGCAGTCGCTCCTCTAACTCGGCCACGGACGCAGGCGCCAGGAAGATGGTGACCGCCTGGGGCACGGCCCCCTTGATGGTCGCTACCCCCTGGATGTCCGTGCGCATGACGACGTCCTGGCCGCGGGCCAGAGCCTCCCGCACCCCCGCTTTGGGCACACCGTAGTGCTCATCGTAGACGATGGCATTCTCCAGCAACTCGCCCGCTGCCAGCATCTCTTCGAATCGCTGGCGCGTCAGGAAGTGATAGTCGCGGCCGTCCATCTCGCCGGGCCGCTGAGGGCGAGTAGTGGCGGTGACGGCGAAGTGATAGTCCCCTCCCCTGGCCCTCAGACCAGCCAGGACGGAATCCTTCCCCACTCCAGAGGGGCCCGAGAACACCAACAGCAGGGGATGGCGTGAGGGGGCTTCGGCACCAGCCCTGCCTCGCGGCAGGTGAGGTCTCCTAGCCCTCTTCTTCTCGACCGGCCCTGGCATAAACACCTTCCTGAGCGACGCCGGCCACCCGCCCGCTGATCGTCTCCGGGGTGATGGCGGCCAGAACGATCTGGCCGTTGTCCATGAAGATGGCCGCTTTGGTGCGGCGCCCGCTGGTTATGTCGACGACCGCCCCTCTCCTCTTGCCCTCACGGACCAGTCGCTGGATAGGTGCTGACCCCGCGGACACAATAGCGATCACCCGATTGAGGGCTATGAAGTTCTTGAAGCCAACGGCCACTAGCTCGGTCGCCATAGCTTCCTCCCTTCCCCCTTCCCCTGGTTTATCGCTCTCCATACTAGTATGACGCAAGTTGTTTCATATCGTTCCAGAAATCAGGATAGGAAACAGCCGCCACCTGAGCGCCCCGCACCACTGTCACTCCCTGGGCCAGGAGACCAGCTACGGCCAAGGTCATGGCCAGGCGATGGTCGCCGTGACTACCGCACACCCCACCCCTCAGGGAGCCCACGCCCTGGATAACCATGCCGTCCGGCAACTCTTGGATGCTTGCCCCCAGCCGCCTCAGCTCGAGAACGGTGATGCGAATGCGGTCCGATTCCTTCAGCCGCAGCTCGCCAGCCTGCCGGATCACCGTTTCGCCCTCGGCCAGGGAGGCGGCCACCGCCAGCACCGGGATCTCGTCGATCAGGCGGGGGATGAGACGACCCTCGATCACCGTTCCCCGCAACGACGAGGAGCGAACCACGATGTCGGCCACCGGCTCGCAACCCCACATGCGCTCCTCTTCCAGATCGACACTGGCCCCCATGCTGGCCAGAGCGTCGATGATGCCCCGACGGCTGGGGTTTACGCCCACGCCGGTGAGCCTGATCTCGGCATCGGGGTGGGCCGCAGCCGCCACCATCCAGAAGGCGGCAGCGCTGATGTCGCCCGGCACCCGCAGGCTGAGGGGCGTCAGCTCACGCTGCGGGGGCGATATCCGCAGGCCGCCACCCTCTTCGCCCAGGATTTCCACCCCCATGGCCCGCAGCATCCGCTCGGTGTGGTCGCGCGAGGGTGCCGGTTCCTCCAGGACCGTTTCGCCCTCCCCGTAGAGGGCGGCCAGGCTGAGGGCCGACTTCACCTGGGCGCTGGCCACCGGCAAGCGATAGCGGATGCCCCTGAGAGAACCGCCCTCGATGGCCAGGGGAGGGCGCGCACCTCCTGCTCGCCCCTGAATGCGCGCCCCCATGGCCCCCAGGGGCTCCACCACACGCTCCATCGGCCGCGAGCGCAGGGACGCATCGCCGGTTAGCACCGAGAAGAACGGTTGGCCGGCCAGAAGGCCGGCCAGCAGACGCATGGTGGTGGCCGAGTTGCCGGTGTTGAGGACATCGGCGCTCTCCCTCAGGCCGAACCGGCCGCCGCCCTGAATGCGCAGGGTTCCCTGGCTGTCCCAGTCCCACTTCACGCCCAGGGCCCTCAGGCAGCGCAGGGTGGCCAGGCAATCGGCGCCGCCCTGGAAGTTCTCCACCAGCGCCTCGCCCTGAGCGATAGCGTTGAGGATGGCCGACCGGTGAGAGATGGACTTGTCGCCTGGCGCCTCGACGCTTCCCCGAAGCCTGCGTGGTGAGCGGATCGTCTTCCTCATGGCTGGTCGCGATCCTCCACGCCTTGGCGGCGACCGCGTTCCTGCTTCTCCTCCAGCAGCTTGCCAATGTCCTTCACCCGCCGCACCAGGCGCTGGCCCACCAGCAGCGCGGCTAGCTGCTCGCCGCTGGTGGGCACTTCCTCCGCCGCCACCGGCTCGCGGACGGGCGGCCCAGCGGCGACGTAGGTATCGCGATCCAACTGGGCCCTGGCGAAGGTCTTGAACAGATCCTCCTCCTGCCCCTGCTGGAGCAACTCTCGATAGCGTCTCAGTTCCTCCACTGCGCGGTCCAGCCAGTGAAGGACGCCCTCCCGGTTCGTCAGGCAGATGTCGTGGCTGAGCTCGGCATCGGTGGACGCCAGGCGAGTGACATCGCGGAAGCCACTGCCGGCCAGGGACGATAGCTCCGGCCAGGCGGGGCTATCGCGCACCAGGGTGAACAAGGCGGTGGACAGGATCAGAGGGAGATGGCTCACCGCCGCGACGTAGCGGTCATGCTCCTCGGCACCGATGAACAAGGGGCGGGCGCCAATAAGCTGCACGATGCTAGTGACCACTCGCACCGCCCCCTCACTGGCGTCGGGGGCAGGGATGACGCAGTAGGCCTTGCCAGCGAAAAGCTTGGCCTCGGCATTGTGGACGCCGGATGTCTCCTTGCCAGCCATGGGGTGGCCGCCCACAAAGCTGACCGTGGCCGGCAGAAGCTGGCTAGCCCACTCCATGACGATGGCTTTGGTGCTGGCAGTGTCGGTGACGACGCAGCCCTCTCGCAGCTCGCTCGCGATCTCCTCCATCACCCCTCGCATAGCCATGATGGGCGTGGCGATAATCACCAGCCTGGCATCGCGCACCGCCCTTTGCAGGACGGGCTCTGACTTGTCGACGACCCACAGCCGCCGGGCCTCGGCAGCAGTCGGGGTGTCCTTGTCGTAGCCCACGATCTCGATGCCCGTGAGCTTGGCTGCCTTCAGCGCCAGGCCCAGGGAGCCACCGATGAGGCCCAAGCCGATGATGGTTATACGTTCCATAGGGATCTCCCCCAAGGCCGGCTAGCAGGAATTGTCGGCCTCCCTCAACAGAGCCAGGCGCCCGTCGCTGGCGTCGGCCCTCTGGTGGTGGCGAATAAGCTCCACCACCGCCGCCGGTGTACCGGCCGCCTCGGCCAGGGCGGCACCGCGGGCGGCATGATTCTCCAAGGAGGCCACGGCCCGCCACCAGCCCCGACCATCGGGCTGGGCCAGACGGGCCACCAGGCGCGGCCATATCGCCCTCAGAAGGACGTAGGCCACCCGATGCCACAAGCGGATGGGCCCCTTGCCTACGTCGTGCAGAAGGGCGGCCAGCAGCACCTCCTCGTCCTGGCAGCCTCTCCCTTCCAGGACATAGAAGACGTCCAGGCAGTGGCGCTGATCTCGAGCCGTCATGGCGTAGAACAGCCGCTGCTGCTCCTGGCTGAGACGAGCGGCGACAATCTGCCGCTCTTGCGGGCTCAGGCTAGCCCCCAGAGAGGCGAAGAACTGGCGTATCCGATAGGCTGCCCTAGTAGCCAAAGACATTGGGATCACCAACGCCCGTCAACAAGCTGGCCACCCCGTTCACCGCCGGCCGCAGCAGGTCGAAGAAAGGGTTCAGGTTGCCGGCTGTGAGGATGGGTATGCCGAAGAGGAACAGTAGAAGGAGACCAGGGCCCCAGACCCGCAGCCGCTCCAGCTCCTGCGACAGATCACGGGGCAGGATGCCAACGGCCACGGAGAAGCCGTCCAGGGGCCACAGAGGAATGAGGTTGAATAGCGCCAGGATAATGCCGAAGATGATAATCGAGCTCAGATAGAGCCCCAGGTAGTCCGATACACCCCAGGGCGCCACCACCCACTCGACGTACTCCGATGTCTTGCCCCAGGCAAAGAAGGGCGTGTGCCAGTCAACCAGGCCCAGCTTTATGGGCACGCCAGCGATGCCCGCAACGACCAGATTGGAAATCGGGCCCGCGGCCGCCACCATGGCCATGCCCGCCTTGGGGCTAGTGCTCCTCATGAGATTGGGATTCACCGGCACCGGCTTGCCCCAGCCGAATCCAGCCATGAACAGGAGGATAGTACCCAGGGGGTCCAGATGAGCCAAAGGATTGATGGTGAGGCGTCCCCGGTAGCGGGGCGTGGGGTCGCCCAGGCTGTCGGCAGCAAAGGCGTGGCTGAACTCGTGAAAGGAGATACCCACCAGCAGAGCAGTTACCACTGCCCCAAAGAAAACGAGAAAGGCCGTTTGGCTGCCCTGCAGAAGGTCTAGATAGGCAAAAATCAACGCCTAGCTCCCCCAACCACAAGATCATCATAGCATAGCGCTGATTGGCGGCGAAAGACGTCCCTTGGGCGCCCCTCATCGCCTGAAGCTGGCGAACCCGATAGCGCCATACGCCCGAGTTCGCTATACTGGGCCTATCAAAGGACTGCACACTCGTGATAATGCTCACGCAGTCGGGGGCACTACGATGGCGCTACTGCTGGAGGCACAGGAAGTAATCAAAAGCTTCGACGGGGTGAGAGCCCTCAACGGCTGCTCTCTTCAGGTATCCGAGGGCACGATCACCGGCCTTATCGGGCCCAATGGCGCCGGCAAGACCACTCTCTTCAACCTAGTCACCGGCTTCCTGAAGCCTACTGCTGGCAGGATCTTCTTCAAGGGAGAGCGGATTGATGGCCTCCCGCCCCACAAGGTGTTTAGGAGGGGAGTCGTCCGCACATTTCAGGTGCCGCGGGAACTCAAGTGGATGACCGCCCTGGAGAACCTGATGCTGGTGCCTGGGGATCAGCTGGGCGAGAAGCTCTGGGGCCCCTGGTTCTTGCCCTTCCTAGTGCGGAGGCAGGAGCGGACAATCCAGGAGAAGGCGCTGGAGGTGCTGGAGTTCGTCAACCTGTGGCACCTGCGCAACGAGTACGCCGGAAACCTCTCCTCGGGGCAAAAGAAGCTTCTGGAGCTAGCCCGCACCCTCATGTGTGACCCCCAGCTGGTCCTCCTAGACGAGCCAGGGGCAGGAGTCAACCCTACCCTCATGAAGCGCCTGGTGGCCTCCATCGAGGAGCTGTGCTACGAGAAGGGGATCACCTTCTTCATCATCGAGCACGACATGGACCTGGTGACCCGGCTGTGCAACCCGGTCATCGTCTTGGGTGAGGGTGAGAAGATCGCCGAAGGCATGCCTGAAGAGATCAAGGCCGACGAACGCGTCCTGGAGGCATATCTAGGAGGGCAATATCAGTGACCGTACTGGAAGCCCGCGAGGTGGTGTCAGGATACGGGGAAGTGGAGATCCTGCATTGTGTCTCCATCAAGGTGGACGAAGGAGAGATTGTCACCATCATTGGGCCCAATGGGGCAGGGAAGTCCACCCTTCTGAAGACCATCTTCGGCCTGCTTCCCTGCAAGCGCGGTGGGGTTTTCTTCGGCGGCGAGGACGTAACTGGCCAGTCTCCCCAGGTCATGGTGCACAAAGGGATGTGCTACGTGCCCCAGTCCGACAACATCTTCCCTACGCTCACCGTCCAGGAGAACCTGGAGATGGGGGCTTTCATTCGCCGCGACGACTACCGCCCAAAGATCGAAGAAGTCTTGGCTCTCTTCCCCGATGTGACGGAACGGCGCCACACCCGTGCAGGGAAGCTATCGGGAGGGCAGCGGCAAATGCTAGCCTTCGCCCGCGCCCTGATGCTCGAGCCTCGCATTCTCCTACTCGACGAGCCCTCAGCCAGCCTCGCTCCCAACATGGTGGAGTCGGTCTTCGCCAAGATCCTGGATATAAATCGCTCCGGAGTGGCAATCGTCATGGTTGAACAAAATGCTAGAGAGTCGCTGAAACTGTCCCACAGGGGATACGTTCTGGCCATGGGGCAGAACCGTCTGGAGGGTAGCGGCGAAAGCCTGCTGGAGAGTGAGGAGGTGGGCAGGACCTATCTCGGCGGCTAAGGAGCACTCTTGTGGTCCCAGCTAACGCAGGTTTTCCTGAACTGCTGAACAAAGCCCGCGAAAAATATCCTGGGGTATTCCAGAACCCGAGCGGAGCCGCCTTGTGGATTCTCTTTGTTGGGCTGTTCATAGCAAGCTTGATTCTTTACACTAATCTCTTCGTAGTTGGCGTAATCTTCGGCAGCATCATCGCCCTGGGCGCCATCGGCCTCACCCTCATCTACGGCATCATGAAATTCGCCCACTTCGCCCACGGCGACATGATGATGTTCGCTGCCTACCTGGCCTTCTTCGCCCTGACCGGTCGCATCGTCGGTGAAAGGACCGAGATTGAACTCGGCTGGAGCTTAGATCGCCTGCCCGGTGCCACTACCGAACTTGGTCCCTTATCCTTTGGCTACGGCCTCCTGCTGGCCATGTTGGTGGCGCTCATCGCCACAGTTGCCATTTTCATTGCCCTAGATCACCTCGTTTACCGCCGCCTGCGCCAGGCAGGTAGCGGCATAGTCATTTTCGCCATGGTTTCTCTAGGGATAGCCATCACCGCACGTAGCATCATTCTCATGTTGTGGGGAGCCGAGCCCAGGTTTTACGTATCGGGCATTCACCCTGCCCACCACCTCCCTTTTGGCATCTCCCTCAAAGCCGACCAGATATTCATTTTCGCCACCGTCGCCATTGTGGCCACCCTAGTATACATTCTGCTCTTCCGGACCAGGATAGGGAAAGCGATGCGTGCCACCTCCGACAATGCGGAGCTGGCACGCGTGTCAGGCATCGACACTGATCAAGTGATCAGGTGGACATGGGCTATTGGCGGTGCCCTGGTGGCCGTGGCCGGGGTGCTGCTAGCTATCCAGGCCCAGCTCAAGCCTGAACTGGGCTTTACCATCTTGCTGCCCTTGTTCGCCGCCGCCATCCTGGGCGGTATCGGCAGCCCCCAGGGGGCTCTGATAGGAGCGATGATTGTGGGGATCAGCCAGGAGGTGTCTCTCGGGGTAGAGCTTTCCATAGCCGGGAGAGATATCCTGCCACAGGTCCTGCCACTGGCCCCGGGCTATAAGTTCGCCGTTGCCTTTGTGATCCTTATCCTCATCCTTCTGGTGCGGCCACAGGGCTTGTTTGGAGCGAAAGCCTAATGAAGGCGGACAGGCTTATCACCCCGGCGGCCTGGGCCCTGATGACGGTGGCAATTGTCACCCTGCCCGCCGCTCGCTCGCACGAGCTGGGCGGCGTCATCAGCTTCCTGACCGGCTTTGCCACCCTGGTCGCTATCTTTGCCATACTGGGCCTAGGCCTGAACGTTCACTGGGGTTACACCGGCATTCTCAACTTCGGCGTCGTGGCCTTCTTCATGGTGGGCGCTTACACCGCTGCCATCATCACCAAGGGACCGGCCACCACCGAGTATGTCCGCTACGTGGGCGGCTTCGGCGACAATCTGGACTTCATCCCTTTCCTGGATAGCGAACAATGGTTGCCCTTCCTGTTCGGCACGGCTGGAGCGGCGATCGTGTCTGGCGCCCTGGCCTTCCTCCTTTCCATACCGACCCTGCGACTACGGGAGGACTACCTGGCCATCGCCATGATCGGCATCGCCGAACTCCTGCGCCGGGTCGTCATCGAGGAGAAGGGCCTGGTCAACAGCGACCGCGGGTTGATCGGCATCCCAGCCCCTCTGGAAGATCTGGTCAACCCTCCTGAGTACAAGTTCATCTTCTTCGGCGTAGCCGTCGCCCTTGTCATCTTCATCCTCATCGCCTTAGAGACGGCCAGCCGCTCTCCCTGGGGACGCGTTCTTAAGGCCATCAGGGAGGACGAAACGACAGCGGCTGCCGCTGGCAAGGACATCTTCGGCTTCAAGATGCAGAGCTTTGTGGTGGGGGCCATGATAATGGGCATCGGCGGTGCCGCTTACGCATACTATAGCCGTTCTGTCTCCCCCGACGCCTTCACCCACTTCTTCGGGACTTTCCTCATCTGGGCCATGCTCATCGTCGGCGGCAGCGGCAACAACAAGGGGGCCATCCTGGGCGCCTACATCGTCTGGGGCTTCTATTCGGTAACCGGCCTGATGAGGGCCTACTTTGCCGACTGGGGCCTGGAATTCCTGGAGCTCCGTATGAGCTTCATTCGGGACCTGGTAGTGGGCGCTCTGATCGTCATCGTCCTCCTGTTGCGGCCCGCTGGCCTCCTGCCTGAAGAACGGAGGGTATCGCTGTTCATGAAGCGCGAGGACAAACAGCCTGGCCCTCCAGGCGAGCCCGAGTCGGGCCAAACTCGCTCACCACCGGACTGACCGCACAAACAAAAGCGGGGCCTCAGAACGCAGTATCTCCTGAGGCCCCGGCTTCTGATTATCCGATTGCCCTACTCGGTTACCTCCGTGATGGTTGGGGGCGTAGTACTGAGGTCTACCGCGAAGGTGCGAACCGCCTCCACGATCTCGCCGCCGGTAATCTCCCAGATCTCGATGGCGCCCTGGAGCACATCCCCGTTGGGGTCGAAGTCAAGGGGGCCAGCCGCGCCCTGGTAGTTGATGGCCGTGCCAGCCTCGATTAGATCCAGCGCGCTCGCGAATCCGTCGACCCCGGGGTTGACCACCTCTCCCGGCGGATTGGCGATACCGGATATGGCATCGCGGATGGCCTTGGGATCCGTGGAGCCAGCCTGCTCCGCCGCTAGAGCGATAACGTACACCGCGTCGTAGGACTCCCGCATGAAGGGCAACGGCGGCTTCTCACCGTATTCCGCCTCGTAGGCCGCCGTAAAGGCCGTGCCCGCCGCCATCTCCAGCGCACCGGGCGCTGAGCCGTACATGCCCTCAAAGTACTCCCAGCCAAGCGCCTCGAATTGCTTGTCCGACTTGGTGCCGTCACAGAAGACGAACTGGTCGATCAGATCCCCTTCCAGGGCCTCCTTCAGGTAGACACCGCCGTGCTCCGGGTAGCTGATGGCCGCGAGCACTTCTGGGCCGCCCTCGACGCACTGGTTTAGCTCCGACAGGTAGGAGACCTGCTCCTCCGTGGCGTGGGACACCTGCGCCGTCACCGTGCCGCCCAACTCCTCGAAGGTCTTGGTAAACTGCTCAGAGAGCCCCTGACCGTAGGCATTGTTTACGTACATGGTGCAGGCGCTGGTGAAGCCCAGAATCTCGTACACCAGTTTGCCAAGAATGACTCCCTGAGCCGCGTCCGAGATAGTGGTCCGGTACAGGAAGCCGTCATCGTCGACAACGGTGAGGGCGGGCGAGGTGGACGCCGGCGAGACCATGACGATCTCGCTGGGCACTGCCACCGATTCCGCTACCGGCAGGGTCACCCCGCTGGCTGCCGCCCCGACTAGGGCCGACACGCCCTCAATGTCTATGAGTCGGCGCGCCTCCTCCTGCGCTTTCACGGGTTCGGTGGCGCTGTCCCCTGTGAGCAGCACCACATCCTCACCCAGCACGCCGCCAGCCTCGTTGATCTCCTTCACCGCCAGCTTGGCCGCGTTGCCGAATGGTTCCCCGAAGTCCGACAGAGGCCCCGTATAGGGCACCAGGATCCCTATCTTGAGAGGCCCTGTCACCACCGGAGTTCCCGTTGCGGCAGGAGTCCCCTCCTCTTCTTCCTCCCCGCAGGCGGGAAGAAGAGCCAGGGACATGGCCGCAAGAAGTATCACTAACCCGAGCAGCCAGTATCGCGCTACTCGAAACATACGCATGTATGCCTCCTTTGATCGCGGGCCCCCCGCTGACCCGCCACTAATCCCCTAGCCCATGCACAAGAGCACGGACAAAATGGTCACTTATCGCGCGGATTCTACCTCCTAATATGCTGGCCGTCAAGCGTTTTTTGCCCCACGTTGACGAACCTTTGAGAACAATGCAACACTAAAAAAGATGCCTGCAGCAGCCCTAGCAGCCATTTTCGTGACCTCCTTCGGCGTGGGTTTCACCGGCGCTTTGATACCCGGCCCCCTCACCACCGTGGCCGTCCGCGAGAGCATGCAGCGCGGCTTCTGGGCCGGGCCGCTACTGGCCGCCGGTCACAGCCTGATCGAGTTGGCCCTCGTCGTTGGCCTGGCCCTGGGCCTCAGTCGCTTCTTGGTCGAGGATCCGGTGAAGGCTGGCGTGGGCATTGCCGGAGGGCTCTTCCTGCTCTGGATGGGGGTACACATCCTGACCAGGCCGCCCGAACAGCCAGCCGCTGCCGTCCGTCCGCCGCTACCGAACAACCCCGGCGCCGCTGCCTACAACAACTCCTGGCGAAGGCGCTGGCTGCGCTCCCTAACCGGCGGAGAGACAGCCAGCGAATCTCCACCGAGAATGGCGGCGGCGCTGATGTCTGCCGCCATCCTGGTGAGCGTCTTCAACCCGGCCTGGGTGGCCTGGTGGGCTAGCGTAGGCTCTGCTTTCATCAGCCGATCCCTGGAGCAAGGTGCTGCCGGGGTGGCCTCCTTCTACGTCGGTCACATCCTATCGGACATACTCTGGCTCACTCTGCTGGCCTTCGTTCTGGCCAGCGGCAGACGGATGATGAGCGGGCTTGTCTATCGGGCCATCATTGTCTTCTGCGGTCTCTTTCTCCTGGGGCTGGGCGCCTACTTCTTGGCCTCGGGTCTGGTCATCGTTTCCTGACCATCGCATCGGCGAGATATAGCGTAATGATTGCCAACCTGCTAGAGTAGGCTGTTACTATGTCCGAGCTTGGCCTTGACATTTACCTCCTTGTCTTCGTGCTAGCCGCGGCAGGGGCCTGGGGCCTGACAGCCCTTCTTCCCCTCAACCGCCTGGCACGGCCGGCCGAGGCCCGCCTGGGCAGGCGGCGGGTCGGGGGCCTGGCCATCTTCACCGCCTTCGTCCTTGCCCTTCTTCTCGCCTCCCTGGTCTCGTCCGACCTCTCCGACCTACTGGCCGACCAGAAAGGGGAGACGGCCGGCCTGTTGGGCGCCGCCCTGATGATCCTCCTCCTGGGCCTCGTGGACGACTTGCTGGAGGTGAACTTCAAGATCAAGTTCCTGGTGCAGACGGCGGCGGCGGCGCTGGTGTTCGTGATCGGCTACCGCATCGAGGATGTGTCCCTGCCCTGGGGCGCCACCTTTTCCCTGGGATGGGCGGCCCCCGTGCTGACCATCCTCTGGCTGGTGTTCCTGACCAACGCCATGAACCTCATCGATGGCAAAGACGGGATAGCGGCGGGCGTAGCGATCATCGTGGCCGTTCCCTTGGCCTTCATCGCCGCCGATGTGGACAACCCCCTGGTGGCCGCTCAGCTGGTGGCCGTAGCGGGAGCCTGTGCCGGCTTCCTCCCCCTCAACCTGCCGGTGGCCTCGCGCCTGCTGGGAGATTCAGGGGCGTTGTTGCTGGGCTTCCTGCTGGCGGCCCTGGCCATCGAGGGCTCCATCGGTGTCACCGGCAGCATGTTCATCAGCGTGCCCATTGTCGCCCTGGGCTTCCCTATCCTGGACACACTGCTCGCTTTTGTGAGGCGAGCCGCGGACTTGAGACACCCCTTCGTTGCTGACCTCGATCACATCCAGCATCGGCTGGAGCAAAGGGGTCTGAGCGACAGGGCGGTCGTCCTCTCCCTTTACGCCCTCTGCATCCTTTTCTCGGGGGCAGCGCTCACCATCCACTACCTGGAAGCAACCGCAGCCGAGTTCCTGGCCTTCTTTGCCTTCGGCGCTGCTATCACTGCCGTCCTCTTTCGATTGGGCTACGCCCGCTCCTTGTGGAACAGCGCCTCGGTGGCATCCCTACGGAGTGCCCTCGCCTCCGCCGTTGGTCTCCAACGCCACCCTTCGCCGCCCGGGCCGGACGAGCCGGAGATGCCCTACGAGGATCGCCCCCTACCCGCCAGCAAGCGTCGCCCGTTCTGAAGCACCAGTTGATAGCCACAGCGGGCGCCAATGCCCGCCAAGGTCAGCCCGTCCACCAGAGGATTGCCGCCCATATGCTTGCGGTAGTAGCGCCACATGCTGCGGTGCCACTGGAGGATGCTCCTGTTAGGCAGGGTATCGCTGCTCCTGCCGATGTGGTGAGTCACCACCGCCTGGGGGAAATAGGCCACTCGATAGCCGCCCTGATGGGCCCGATAGCAGATGTCTACGTCCTCGATGTACATGAAGAATCCCTCGTCCAGAGCGCCGATGTCCGCCAGCATCTGGCGGCGGAGGAGCATGCAGGCCCCCGACAGCCAGTCTACCTCGGCGATGCTATTGTGGTTCCAGTCAGACATCAGGTAGCGACTGGAAAAGCGATTGCGGGGGAAGAGGCGGGTGAGGACGGACTGGCGATTGAACAGGCCGGCCAGATGGCTGGGGAAGCGACGGCAGGAGAGCTGCAACGAGCCGTCGCTGTTGAGGAGCTTGGGACCGAGGATACCCACCTGCGGCTGCTGGCGGCAGTAGGTGACCATAGAGGCGAAGGCGTTGTCGGCGATCTCCGTGTCGGGGTTCAGGAGCAGGATGAACTCGCCCTTGGCCTGGGCGATGCCTCGATTGCAGGCGACGGCGAAGCCCAGGTTGGCGGAGCAGCGGATAAGGCTGGCCTGAGGGAACTCGCTCTCCACCATCTGGGCGCTGCCGTCCCAGGAGGCGTTGTCCACCACGATCACCTCATAGCCACTGCCCTCCGTGTGTTCGAACAGCGAGCCCAGGCAGCGCCGCAGATAGTCCCTGGCGTTGAAGCTGACGACTACGACCGATAGGTCCACCCGCTAGTCCCTCGTTGAGCTCACGGCCGCCTCATAGGCGGCCACCGTCCCCCGCGCCGTCCGCTGCCAGGAGAACTGGCTGGCCCGCTCCAGACCCTGCCTCCGCAGACGGGAGCGCAGGTGCCTGTCCCGCAATGCCCTGGCCGTGGCCTCGGCCAGGGCATCCACGTCCGAAGGGTTCACCAGCAGAGCAGCGCCGTCCAACACCTCGGCCAGGGCCGGAGCGCTGGAGGCCACCACCGGCAGGCCGCAGGCCATTGCCTCCAGGGGCGGCAGACCGAAGCCCTCGTACAGCGATGGAAAGACGAACAGGTCGGCCATACTGTAGACCGCCGCCAGATCGTCGTCGGGCAGGTAGCCGACGAAGCGCACGTCCTCCCTCAGGCCGAGGTCATCCACCAGCCGAAACAGCTTCTCATACATCCAGCCCTTCTGCCCAGCGATGACCAGCCCCTGCTCCAGGCCCTGCCCCTTGAGCCTGTGGAAAGCGCGCACCAGCGTCGCCTGATTCTTGCCCGGCTCCAGAGTGCCCACGTTGAGGATGAACCTGGGCGGCAGCCCGTACCTGTCGCCAACCGCCTCCATCCTAGCCGAATCGTCCAGCGGGTGAAAGCCAGGCCCCGGCGCCAGAGGTACCACCCGTACCCTTTCCGCTGGCAGGCCCAGGTGGCGTATGACATCGCCCCTTACCGTCTCGGAGACAGCGATGGCGCAATCGGCCAGGCGGGCGCCAGCACGGCTCGCCCCCTGAAAGTAAAGCCGCCGCAGGACGGGATAGCGGCGGGGCAAAAGGAAAAAGGTAACATCGTGGAAGGTGACCACCCGCCGCCAGCCGCCAGGCGCCAGCGCCGTCGTGTAGTGAGGCGAATGGAGGACGTCCACGCCCAGGCGGCGAAGATGCAAGGGCAGCACCGCCTGCTCCCAGAACATTCGGGCCAGCCGCGAGGCGAGGCGCACGGACACCAATCGGAAGCCATCCCTTTGCAGGCTGCGGCGATCGAAGGTCTCGCGTTTGGTGAAGACAAAGTAGGTGTTATCTCTATCCACCTGGGCCAGGGCCTGCACCAGGTTGTAGATGTAGGTGCCGGCACCCGCTCTTTGGCGGGGAACCGAGGTGGCATCGATGGCGATACGCACGCTGGAATGCCCCCCTAACGAAAATCGGCCAACTCGCGCGTGCGCCCCAGGCGGCCGCGGAAGAAATCGGCGATGCCCATGAGCATGGCCCTCAGTTGCCGCCCCTGACCCCTGGCGAGATACGACACGAAGTAGCCAACACGAGTCGCCAGGAAGTAGGCCAGGAATAGCGCAAAGCGCGGACGGGACGAGTGCTTCCTCATGAGGTAGAGTCGATTGCGGCTGGCGTAGTAGACCTTGAACGGCGATTCCACACCGCCGCTCGAGGCTGCCTTACGGTGGTGGATGACCGCCGCCGGATTGAGGCGCAGGCGATAGCCTGCCGCCCTGGCCCGCGCAACGAAGTCGAAATCCTCGTAGTACATGAAGAAGCGCTCGTCCATGAGGCCGACGTCGCCGAAGACGGCGGCGGGCACCAGCAGGCAACACAGGCTGGCCATGCTCACCGCCCGCGGCCGCTCGAACCCGGCGGGCTCCGGCTTGCCGTAGAGCCAGCCCCGCCAGACACCGCGCCACCAGTCGAAGTCGCCTACCGTATCGTCGAGCAATCCTGGCTGGCCGTAGAGATAGGTCTTGGGGGCGACCATCGTCCGAGCGTCAGCACTCTCCAGCAGACAGTCCAGGAAGTCCTCGCTCACCACCGTATCATTGTTCAGGAAGAGGATGTAGTCGAAGCCCTCCTTCAGGCAGTAGCGGATGCCCACGTTGTGGCCGCCGCTGACCCCCAGGTTCTCCCCGTTGCGCATCCGCACCGCCTGGGGGAACAGCCGCGATATCTCCCCGAGCGAGCCGTCGTCAGAGGCGTTGTCCACCACCACCAGCCGGTAGTTGGGATAGGTGACTGCCTGCAACGAGGCCAGGAAATCGCGGATGTAGGGCCTGCTGTTGTAGTTGATGGTGAGGATGGCTACGGGGGGAAATCCCTTGTCTTGGACGGCCATGGGCGGCCCCCTAGCGACCGGCCCTGGCCGGGGCGGTGAGAAGGTATTCCTGGAGCGCCTCCTGCCAGGGCCGCAGGACAATGCCCAGGGCGGCCGCCGCCCGGTTGGCCAGCTCGGAATAGGGCGGCTTGCGGTAGGGCCCGCCGTAATCGGCCTGGATGACCGAACGCAGTGCGACATCGCCGCGACCGGCCAGCTCCAGGACCCGCTGGGCCCACTGGTAGCGGGAGCAGCAGCCGCTATTGGTCAGGTGATAGATGCCATACGCCGCCTGTCCGATGAGCCCGACAATGGCCTGAGCCAGATCGCGGGCCCAGGTGGGGGTGGCGACCTCGTCGGTCACGAAGCGCAGCTCGCCTTCGTTGGCGGCGACTCGCAGGACCTTGGTCGGAAAGTTGTTGCCTCCGGCGGCGTACAGCCAGGCGGTGCGCACAATGTAGAAGCGCTGGAGGATGGACTGGACGTATCGCTCACCCGCCAGCTTGGAGCGGCCGTAGGCGTTGATGGGCTTGGGCTCGTCCGATTCCAGGTAAGGCTCGCTCTTCTGGCCATCGAAGACCTCGTTGGTGCTCACGTACAGCATGGCGGCGTCGCTCTCGCGGCAGGCCAGGGCTACCTGACGGCTGCCCTCGCCGTTCACCCCCATGGCCAGATCGGGCTGCGCCTCGCAGCCTGCCGTATCGGTGTAGGCGGCGGCATGAATGACCACCTGCGGCCGAAACTGGCCGACGGCCCGGCCGACCGCCGCCACATCGGTGACGTCTAGCTCCTGGCGGCCGAGGGCCAGCACCGTCTCTGCAGATAGCGCCTGCTGAAGCTCGCGGCCTAGCTGGCCACGACCGCCGGTGATGAGGATGCGCACACCACCACCCCCTCAGCCCATCTTGATGTCCCAGTCGTAGGGGATCTGGTCGGTATCCCAGGGAAGACGATATTCGTCCGGCTGCTCTGGGTTGTAGGGCTCGCTGGGGAAGTTGATAAGGAGGGAGGGCTCAGTACCTACCGTCTTGTAGCCGTGCATGACGCCTACTGGAATCTTCAGCAGGATGTTGTTCTGCTCCCCTAGGAAGAATTCGTCCACCTGGCCCTGCGTGGGGGAGCCCTCGCGAGCGTCGTAGAGGACCGCCTTCCCCATGCCCTTCACCACCGCAAAGTGGTCGTCCTGCTTCTTGTGGTAGTGCCAGCCCCGCACCACGCCCGGATAGTTCAAGGCCACGTAGGCCTGACCGAACTTGCGGAAGATGGCATCATCGCAGCGCACAAGCTCCATCAGGTAGCCCCGCTCGTCCGCATGCTTGGTAAGCTGCTTGATCTCCACGCCCTCGATCATCCTTCTCCCTCCCGGCGAGCGGCCGCCTCCAGCCGCCACCCGTACTGGCGCTGGTAGTAGTTCCGATAGGCACCTGAACGCGCCTTCTGCCACCACGACTCGTTTTCGCCATACCAGGCGACCGTCTTGGCCAGGGCCTCCTCGAAGCCACGCCGTGGCGACCAGCCCAGGGCCCTTATCTTCGACCAGTCCAGACTGTAGCGCCTATCGTGCCCCGGGCGATCCTCCACCCGGCGAACCAGGCTGCGCGGCTTGCCCAGCAGCGCCAGGATGGCCTCGGCCACCTGGATGTTCTGGCGGTAGTTGTCGGCAGCGATGTTGTACACCTCCCCCGGCGTCCCTTCGTGCAGGAGCAGGTCGAGGGCCTCGCAGTGGTCGTCCACGAAAAGCCAATCGCGCACCTGGCGGCCGTCGCCATACAGAGGCAGAGGCTCATCGCGCAGGGCGTTAGTGATAAACAGAGGGATCATCTTCTCCGGGTACTGGCAGGGCCCCATGGTGTTGACGCCGCGGCTGACAATGACCGGCAGGCCGTAGGAGGCGAAGAAGGCCAGGCAGAGCATATCGGCGGCCGCCTTGCTGGCGGCGTAAGGGTTGCGGGGCCGAAGAGGGTCCGTTTCGCCAGACGAGTAGCCTTCGGGCACCTCCCCGTAGACCTCGTCGGTGGAGACGTAGACGAAGCGCTCGATGCCATGCTCGCGGGCAGCGCAGAGGAGCACGTAGGTGCCATGAACATCGGTCCTGATAAAAGCGTCCGCCGCCAGGAGCGAGCGGTCAACATGGGTCTCGGCAGCCAGGCTCACGATGGCATCGGCCTGGCCCACCAGCTCGTCCACAAGCCGGCGGTCGCAGATGTCGCCCTGGACGAAACGATAGCGGGGGTCGCCGTCTACGTCACGCAGGTTGTCGCGGTTGCCGGCGTAGGTCAGCTTGTCGACGTTGATGACCTCATATTCAGGGTGCTCTCGCAACAGGCGGCGCACGAAGTGACTGCCGATGAATCCTGCCCCACCCGTGACCAGAATCCTGCGCATACTCCGCCTCGCCAGGGATGAACGCGTCATGTGCCCACTCACAGGCTGGCTCTCATTTACCGACAGCCTTGATGTGCTCCTCGATGCCCTCCAGCGCTTTGGCAATGCGAGGTACGAGCCGTTCAGGGTGATCCTCAGTCGCCAACATGCGACTGCTTATCCAGTCAGCCGTGACTTCCGCAACCGAGATGGCATCGTCCAGGCTATATTCGCGACCGCGAACAGATTTGTAGCTGAACTGCGCTCTAACGGTATCGACCCGTCCTCTTATGGTATCGAGCCTGAACCGGTCGTCGCTGGTGGCACCTGGGGGCGCAGGGAAACCGAAGTCTTCGTATTTACCCGGAGCAAGCAGGGGGTAGCTCCAGGCAAAACTTTCGTTACCCGATCCAGAGACCGCCTCAATGTACCCCTTAACCTCTAAGGCAGGCCCCCAGCCGAGATTTTGGATCCTAAGCTTAAGCAAGATCGGCTCCCAGGGTATCAACTGAAATCCCAGGAAGGGCCGAATCCTATCCTCGCGCTCCAGATCCATTCTCTTCACTATCCTGCGGGTCTCCAGCGCATACCAGGCCGCGCCGACCGCGAGGAGAAAAGTAACGGCTACAAGTGCCCATGTGGCCGCGGTCATGGCCCGCGCTCCCTACGCAGATTCGAAATGCCCGAAAGCCCACCTTCATCGGCTTGAGCTCGGATCTGGCTGTGGTCGCCCAGGGTAAGCGCGCAACGGCGGTCGTCCACCCCACCGTCGCCTCTCAGCTCCACGTAGCGGCCGATGAGGCTGTCCTCGATGCGGTAGCCCACGCCCTCGATCAGCGTGTGCTCCATGACCACGCTGTTAGCGATACGGCTGTCTTTCACTTGACAGTGGTGATAAATGGAGGCGTGGGGCCCGATCTCCGAATCCACGATGCGGCTCTCCTCGCCAATGATCAGCGGGCCCTCCAGCACGCTGTTGGTCACCTGGGCGCCGCGCTCGACGATCACCTTGCCCCCCACCCGCGAGGCGCTGTCGATGCTGCCTTCCTTCCTGGCTGGCAAGGCATCGAGAACGACCGCATTGGCCTCCAGGATATCGCCCATCTTGCCGGTGTCCATCCAGTACCGGTCCAGCTCCTGGGCACGCACGGCCAGCCCCTTATCGATGAGGTACTGGATGGTGTCGGCGATCTCCAGCTCGCCGCGAGCCGAGGGCCGTAGCTGCTCCACCGCCTCGAACACATGCTGGTCGAACATGTATACGCCGATCACTGCCAGGTCGCTGGCCGGCTGGCGTGGCTTCTCCACCACCCGCGCCACCCGGCCGTCCACCAGCTCGGCCACGCCGAAGCTCTGGGGCGTGTCCACCCGCCTGAGAAGAAGCTGGCAGTTGCTGGAATCGCTGCGGAAGCGCTGCACAAAGGGGGCCACACCGCCCAGCACCAGGTTGTCCCCCAGGTAGAGGACGAAGGGATGGCCGGCCAGGAAATCAGCGGCGATCTTCACAGCGTGGGCGATGCCCAGGGGGGCCTCCTGCTGGATGTAGGTCACCCTGGCACCGAAGCGATTGCCATCGCCCACCGCTTTCTCCACCTGCGCCCGCGTGTCGCCCACCACAATGCCGATGTCGGTGATGCCACAGCCCACCAGGTCCTCGATGGCGTAGAAAAGGACGGGCTTGTTAGCGATGGGCACCAACTGCTTGGCACCCGTATAGGTGAAGGGGCGCAGGCGTTCGCCCTTGCCGCCGCTGAGGATCAGCCCTTTCGGATTCTCTTTCGCCATAGACCTTCGCCCGCGACCGGGCTAGGAGTATTTTAGTCCTCCCCCATTGTCAAGGCAAACGGCTGCAGCCGCCTGACGGCGAGGCATTCCTTGATTTATGATCCCCGTCCTGCTAGTCTACTGTCTGAGATTCTCGGCAGTTCTGGAGAAACTCTGTGCGCGTGCTGTCTATCCCTTTGCCGACTGGCATCAACCTGTCCCAGGTGACCCACACCTGGGAACTGCTGGTGCTTCTCACCGCTCGCGAGCTAAAGCTGCGCTATCAGGGCACCATCCTGGGCTTCCTCTGGACCATGGCCAAGCCCCTGCTCCTCGGTCTGGTTCTTTACTTCGCTCTCAATAGAGTGCTCGGCATAAAGGTGGGAGACGCTCCCTATCATCTGTTCCTATTGTCTGCTCTGTTCGCGTGGGGCTGGTTTCAGGCTTCGCTACAGTTCTCCACCTCGTCCTTCTCTAATAACGCCCCCTTGCTCAAGAAGGTCTACTTCCCCCGTTTCGTCCTGCCCCTATCGACAGTCACCAATCAGCTATTCCACTTCTGCCTATCGATACCCATACTCATGTTGCTCCTCATAGCTTCGGGCCGCTACCCTGGGCCCGAGTGGCTGCTAGGCATCCCCCTCCTCATCGCCATACAGCTTCTGCTGCTGGCGGGGGCTGTCCTCGTGGTCGCCTCGTTCAACGTGTTCCTGCGCGACCTGGAGCACCTGGTGGAGGTCTTCTTGAACCTCTGGTTCTATATGACGCCCATCCTCTATTCTCTGGATCGGGTCCCCGAAAAGGTGCAGCCGGTGATGCTCATCAACCCCATGACTTCTCTCATCGAGGCCTGGCGTGACCTGTTCCTGGACAACAAGCTCCCATCAGCCGGTATCTGGCCGGCCCTTGTCTTCACAGCCGTCGCCCTGGTGGCCGGCATCATCGTATTCAAGACTCTCGAGGAACGTTTTGAAGACGCCCTATAACGATCAAGAGGTCATAGCCCTGGATAACATCTCCAAGCGCTACTTCCTCCAGCACGAACGCGCGAGAGAGCTGAAGACGGCCCTTTTGCATCTTCCCACCTACCTCAAAGCCAGCCGCGCCAAGGAGCCGTTCTGGGCCCTGAGAGACATATCGCTCTCCGTCTGCCAGGGCGAGAGCGTGGGCATCATCGGCGCCAACGGCGCTGGCAAGAGCACACTGCTGCGCATCATGGCTCGCCTGGCCCCGCCCACGCAGGGCACGCTCATGGTGCGAGGGCGTGTGTCGCCCTTGCTGGAGCTGGGGGCGGGCTTCCACGCCCAGCTCAGCGGGCGGGAGAACGCCATCCTCAACGCCGTCCTCCTGGGCCTATCCCGCAAGGAGGCCCAGGAGAAGCTGCCAGAGATAACGGAGTTCTCCGAGCTGGGGGAATTCATCAACCAGCCCATGCGCACCTACTCTTCGGGCATGTATGTGCGCTTGGGCTTCGCCGTCGCCGTGCACGTCAAGCCCGAGATCCTCCTGGTGGACGAGGTGCTGGCGGTGGGCGACGCCGAGTTCCAGGACAAGTGCTTTGCCCACATCGATAGGCTGCGTCAGGAGCAGGTGACCATCGTCCTGGTCACCCACGACCTGGAGAGCGTGAAGCGCTTCTGCGACCGCGCGGTGCTCCTCAGCCACGGCGTCATCGCCGCCCAGGGCGACCCTCGGGATGTGGTAGACGAGTACCTGGCCCAGGTCTTCGGCCATGCCGGAGCGGCCCCGGCCGGCGATGGTTAGGGAACGATGATCAGACTGGACATCGGCTGCCGCACCCAGCGTCGGGATGTCATAGGCATCGACCCCTATCTCGTCCCCAGGACCGGCGTCAAGGCCGACCCGAACGTGGGTTTGCCCCTCAAAGACAACTGTGCCGACGAGATTTATGCCTACCACGTCCTAGAGCATGCCGAGGACCTGGTGGCGACGATGGAGGAAATCTGGCGGGTGTGCAAGGAGGGGAGCCTGGTCTACATCCGGGTGCCCCATGCCTCCTCCCCCTATGTGACCTGGGTCGACCCCGGCCACAGGCGCGGTCTGACCATCGAAACCTTCGCCTCCTTTGCCATCAACGAGCGGGCCCGCTTCGAGCTGGAGTATGCCCGCCTGCGCTTCATCACCGCTGCCGCCAAGGGCCGAGCCAGCCCCTTGCGCCGCCTTGTGAGCGACGCTCTAGAGGCTCTGGCCAATCGCAGCCGCACCGCCCAGTACCGCTGCGAGCGCTGGTGGGGCCCCTGGGTAGGCTTCGATGAGGCCTTCGTCATCCTGAGGGCAGTGAAGGAATGGCGACCGCCGCGCCGTCCTCGCCGGCCGGCAAAAAGCTCGAGATCAGGTTGAGGTGATGACAGCCTTGGACCAGCCGCAGCCTGACCTCGACTACCATCTGGAAGATGTCTTCCCCGGCCCCTACCACCCGGACACCGAGTTCTACATTGACCGGCTAAGCGAGGCTACTATCCAGGCGGCCCAACGTCTACGACGGGGACGGATCCTCGATGTGGGCTGCGGCTCCGCCAGGGAGATGATCCAGTTCTCCCAGAAGGGCTGGCAGGCCTGGGGCCTCGATTCCTCCGACAAGATGCTGACAATAGCCCGTCGCGATGCCCGGCAGCAGAGGGTCAGCCTACCCCTGGTAAGAGGGCTAGGCGAAAGGCTCCCCTTCCGCGATTCCTCCTTCGACCGCCTGATCTGCAAGGGCTCGCTGGACCATTTTGCCGACCCCCAGGCCTTCATAAGGGAGGCCGCCCGCGTGCTGAAGCCGCAGGGCCGAGCCATCATCGCCCTCACCAACTACGAGAGCCTCTCCTGCAAGCTCGGCCGCTGGCTCTATCCGCTGCTTGTCCGCTGCCGCTGGATGTCCAGAACCGAGCACCCCTACTGGGTAATACCCGACCATCACACCTTCAAGGGCCATTACCACCAGATAATCCGCCTCGGCGATGGATGGCTCAAGCTCAGGAAATGCTTCGGCGTTTCCCTGCTATGGCTCTTCCCCGGCTGGGGAAGCTTCCTCGATAACCTACCTCGGCCCCTGGCCTTCGCCATCCTCAGGACGGCCGACTCCATCGCCCGGCTCACGCCCAGCATGAGCGACGTCATTATATCCGTTTGGTCGCCCAGGCCCGAGGTCAAGAGGCGAAGGGCCCCTCGCCGAGCCAGGCGGCAACCCAGGAGAGCCCGATGAACATTTGCTTCCTCATGTATCACGGCAGCATGTACTCTGGCGGCCAGGGAATCTATCTCTACTACCTGACCCGCGAGCTCATGCGCCTCGGCCATGAGGTGCACGTCATCGCCGGCCCCCCCTACCCCACCATGGCCGAGGGCGTCCAAGTGCACCGCCTGGAGAGCTTCAGCTGGTTCCGCTTCGTCGAGGCGCGCCGAGAATTCCTTGACCGGCCCAACCCGCTGCAGTTCTTCTACCCTCTGAACCTGTTCGAGTTCGCCAGCACCCGCGCCGGCATCTTCTCCCTGATGTTCACCTTCAGCCTGCGGGCAGTGGCTAAGTTCCAGGAGCTGCACCGCCGTCACCCCTTCGATGTCGTTCACGACAACCAGGGGCTGGGCATCGGCCTGCTGCTAATAAAGAGCTGCGGTGTGCCTACGGTGGCTACCATCCACCACCCCTTGTCCATCGATGTGCGCAACGCTGTTGCCCAGGCCACAGGCCCCATCGAGAAGGCCCGTCGCCTCATCTACTACCCCATCTTCATGCAGGAGTTCGTTGCCCGCCATCTGGATAGGATCATCACCGTGTCGGAAGCCTCCGCCCGTATGGTAGAGCTAGCCTTCGCTGTGCCCAGGCAGCAGATGGACATCATCTACAACGGAATCGACACCGACATGTTCCGCCCTCTCAGGGTGGCCAAACAGCCCAACGACATCATCTACGTGAGCAACTCCGAGGATCGGAACAAGGGCGCCCTCTATCTCCTCCAGGCCCTGCGCTACCTACGCGACAGCACAGACTACCGCCTGACCTTTGTCGATCGGCCGCGGCAGCAACTGAGGCTAGCCCCGCGCCTATTGCGCCGCTACGGCCTGAGCACCCGCGTTCGCTTCACCGGGCGAGTTACCACGCCCCAACTGGTGCGCCACTACTGCCGCGCCCAGATGAGCGTCTGCCCTTCCCTGTACGAGGGGTTTGGCCTGCCCGCCGCCGAGGCCATGGCCTGCGGCCTGCCGGTGGTAGCCACCACCGGCGGCGCGCTACCCGAGGTGGTGGAGGACGGCGTCACCGGCATCCTGGTGCCGCCAGCCGATGCCCGTGCCCTGGCCGAGGCCATGGACACGCTGATGAGAGATGCCCACTTGCGGCGGCGAATGGGCCAGGCGGGCAGGCAGAGGATCCTAGACAAGTTCAATTGGCGGAAGGCTGCTTTGCAGACCGAGGCCGTCTACCAGCAGGCGTGCCAGCCGAGTCCGGCTGCGGCGTCAGAGCCTGTAGCCGCGTCATAGCAAGGGTCCAGCCGATCCAGAAGGCCACCGAAAGAACCCCCAGGCTGCCCACCACAAGAGGGGCAGCCAGCGCCCAGTAGCTACGCCTTCGCACTCCCTCCAGCAAGGCAGCAGCGATAGCCAGAGTAGTCCCGCAGATGATGACTCCATACAGGCGCGACCTGTCCGGTCTCGGCCTTCGCCCTATCCTCTCCGCCATACCACTCCCAAAGGGAAAAAGCTAGCGCCCCCGGCAGGACTCGAACCCACAACCGCCTGGTCCGAAGCCAGGCGCTCTATCCAATTGAGCTACGGGGGCACGTTCGAACCGTTGGCTGAGCCAAACCAAGCTACGGGGGCACGTTCGAACCGTTGGCTGAGCCAAACCAAGCTACGGAGTGTTCAACAAGCCCCAGAAAGTTTATCATAGGCCCCGTGCGGCCTCAACCGTGCTTGCCTGCTGGCAAGCACGCCAGTTGACAACTACTTGGGAGAGCCAACGTGGAGCAAGACGCCGAGGTCATGATCAAGACGGTGGAGGATCTCCTGCGGGGCAAGGCCCTGAAGGACGCTGTCGAGCTGGTTGGCTCTATCCACCCGGCCGACCAGGCCGAGCTCTTCTGGCACCTGGAGCCAGAGCTGCGGGAGGCCTTTCTGGCCCTTCTGTCGGCGGAAGGCCTCGCTCACCTGCTGGAGTACCTGGACCCCGAGGAGCGGGCCGTAGTGGTGGAGAAGATGCCACGAGCGTCTCTGGCCCGCGTCCTGGACAAGATAGATAACGACGTGGCCGCCGACATCCTCCGCACGTTGCCCCCGGCGGAGGGCGCGCGGGTGCTCTCCACCATGAGCACGGCCTCAGAAGTGGCTCCCCTCCTGGCACATGCCGACGAGAGCGCCGGCGGCATCATGACCCGCGGCTTCGTGTCCCTCCACACCGACATGACCACCCAGGACGCTATCAAGTACCTGCGGCTGCGCAAGCCCAACGTGGAGGAGGCCTACTACCTGTACGTCCTGGATGCCGCCAATCGCCTGGAGGGCGTGCTAAGCCTGCGCGAGCTGGTGGTAGCTCCTGCCGCAACCCCCATCCACCAAGTCATGAGCCGAGACGTGATTACGGTAGCGCCCCAAACCGACCAGGAGGAGTGCGCGCGCCTGATCCAGCACTACCGCCTGCGCGCCGTACCGGTGGTGGACGAAGAGCGCCATCTGCTAGGCATCACCACCATGGACGACGCCATGGCCGTCGCCTCCGAGGAGGCCACCGAGGACATGTATGGCATCGTCGGCCTGCCAGCCGAAGAGAGCGGTTATGACCCCGTCAACGTCTCGGCCCGCAGACGGTTGCCCTGGCTGGCAGTGAACCTTGCCCTGGTCTTCATAGCCGCTGGCGTCGTCAGTCGCTTTATAGACACTATCGAACAGATAGCGGCCCTGGCCGTGTTCATGCCCATCGTGGCCGCCCAGGGGGGCAATGCTGGCATTCAGACCATAACCCTGGTGGTACGCGAGATCGCCCTGGGAGAGGTAGAGCTCAAAGACGCCAGACGCGTCCTGATCAAAGAAGTGTCCGTGGGCCTGCTGGAGGGCATCGCCCTGGGGCTATTCGTCGGCCTGATAGCCTGGGTATGGTGGAATAACGCCTGGCTGGGTCTGGTCGTCGGTCTGGCTATACTGCTAAATCTGGTAGTGGCCGGCTTCTGGGGGGCGATAATACCGCTGGGCCTGCGCTGGCTGCGCCTCGATCCTGCTGTCGCCTCGGGAGTCTTCCTGACCGGCTTTACCGATGTCCTGGGCTTCTTCTTCCTGCTGGGCCTGGCGACCCTTCTGCTCTCCCAGTTGACCTAGCTATTGAGGAACGGTGAGTGAAAGGGCGATGGTCACGTATTGCCCGTTCTCCTGCACGGTGCGGATGGCTACCGTACCCCATTCTCCACCGCTATCCACCCTGGCGAACTCGATGACAACGACCTCCTCCTCGGCGATCTCCACCACGTTCTCCACCTGCCAGGGCTCCTTGTCCAGTTCCCTCTCATAGAAAGCCCGCACCTGGTCAGGGCTATCGCTGGATCGCCATTCCGCCAGGAACCCGCCCCCCTCCGGAGCAACGGTGGCCGCCTCGACGGTGGCCTTGGCGTAGACAGGGAAGTCCCCAGGAAAGCCCTCTGGCAGCTCGGTAGCGACCGTGCCTTCCGGGGTAAGCGTAGCCAAGGGTGTTGCGGTGGCAGTAGGTGTTGCCGTGGGCTCTTCCTCACCCCCACCACAGGCAGCGGCCAGCGCAAGACCCGCAAGAAGGCAAAGGACAATGAGCACACCCGCCCGAATCATTTCGTCACCACCGGACTTCTACAAAGAGCACAGCAGGCGACAGCACCTTCAGGTTAGCAGGTCGAGGGAGAGCGGGCAAGAAACTGGGGTGGACGGAGGGATTTGAACCCTCGATCTCCAGGGCCACAACCTGGCGCGTTAACCGCTACGCTACGCCCACCACAAGACGTGGAAATGCCGGCATCGTTGCAATGCCAGCGCCTGGAGTGTATCACGTTTGCCCAGATACGGTCAAGGAAAGCCAAGCTGCTACAGCGTATACTAGAGCGAGGAAACCGGGGAGAGATGACCCGAGATTTTTGGCGCAAACGTGGCATCGCCTCCAATTAGGAAAGGGGCCGACAATTGGGGCGTGACGGTGCACAATGAGCGCGAATTATAGGCCCTCGCTCCCATCACTCCTGCCTGACCACCTCGTAGGCCTTGCCGATGCTCACAAGGGTGCAGCCGTTCCGCTTGGCGCAACTGGCGCACATAGGAGGGGGCTCTCCCACTTCTACCTGTCGCAGGCGCCCCTTGCGCACCAGCGTCTCGATCATGCCCTCCAGGGCGCTGCGCTGCACGCCCAGGCGCCGGCTCAGCTCATTCAGATCAACGACCCCGTCGGCTCTCCCTAGCTCCTGGAGAATCTGCGAAAGCATCTCTCAGCCCGCTCCGATGCTAGCCAAGGCCCAACAGTCCGGCCCCCTGGTAGACAACAAAGGCGGCGACCCAGGCGACGGACGTATAGAAAACGGCAGCGAATCCCGCCCACCTCCAGCCAAACTCCTGACCAAATGCCGCCAGGGCTGCCACGCAGGGTACGTAGAGGAGAACGAAGATGAGGAAGGCAACGGCAGCTCGCTCGCTGAAGACGGGTTTCAGGGCACCCTGTAACTCGGTTTCCTCCTCTGGGGCCGTCTCGAAGGCACCGGGCATCAGGGCTGGCATATTCTTGACCGAATCACGCACCGCCCTGGCGCCCCCCTCGAAGATATCTCCCACCTCTTCTGGGGTGGAAGGGAATTCTTCCCCCTCCTCTTCCTCCGCCCCGCCGACATAGATCTCGCTCATGGTGCCCACCACCACCTCTTTGGCGATGAAGCCGGTGACCAGAGCTCCCGAGGCCTCCCAATCGCCGAAACCGGTCGGCTCGAATACATGGCCGATGGTAGAGCCGGTGTGGCCGAACCAGCTATCCCGCTGGTCATCCACACCCCAAGGCATGTTGAGCAGGAACCAGATGACAACAGCGGCGGCGAAGATATAGACGCCTGCCTTGCGGATGAAAGCGCTGCTTCGCTCCCACATGTGGGTGGCGAGCCCTCTGAGAGTGGGCAGCCGGTAGGGCGGCAGCTCCATGACAAAGGGCGCCGTGGGCTTGCCCCGGAAGAGTGTGTACCTGAACACAATGCCTGTCAGAATGGCCACAGCGATTCCGATGAGGTACATGGAGATGAGAACGATGTCCTGGTGGGTGGCAAACAGGGCAGCGGCGAACAGAACGTAGACCGGCAGGCGGGCAGCGCAGGACATGAAGGGGCACAGTAGCGCCGTCAGGAGGCGGTCTCTGCGGCTTTCCAGGGTGCGGGTGGCATAGATGGCGGGCACGGTGCAGCCGAAACCAATCAGCATGGGGATGAATGACTTGCCGTGCAAACCCAGGCGATGCATCACCCGGTCCATGACAAAGGCCGCCCGCGCCAGGTAGCCGCTGTCCTCCAGCAGTGCGATGAAGAAGTACAGGAACAATAGCAGGGGTATGAACACCATGACGCCACCCACGCCGGCGATTATCCCGTCGAGGGCCAAGGCCACCAGCCAGTCGGGTGAATTGACGAGGTTGAGAAAGCGCTCTGTCCAGTGGGAAAACGGTCCAGTGATGACGTCGTCGAACCAGTCCATGTAGGGTGCAGCAATGTCAGTGACCAGCTTGAACATTAGCCACATCATGGCCACAAAGATGGGGATGCCCAGGAGCCGGTGGGTAACGACGGCATCTATTCTGTCGGACAGGACGCGACGAGTTACCGCCGGCCGCTCCATCACCTCCTTGAGCAAGCCAGTGATGAAACCGTACCTGCGGTCGGCAATGACCGTATCGGCGTCCTCGCCGTAGATGGTGCGCAGGTGAGAGATGCTCTCGTCGGCCGCTTGCAGAAGCTTGGCACCGCCGCGGGCGGCGGCCACCCTCTCACCGATGTCTGCGTCCTCTTCCAGGAGCTTTATCGCCAGCCAGCGGGGTGGGTAGTGGTCGACACGGATAGTCTCCGCCTCGATGAGGTCGTAGAGCTTGGCGATCTCCGTCTCTACCTCGCGGCCGTAGTCCACTAGCGGCTGCCCCTTGCGGGGGTAGGTCATGTCGTGGGTTGTCACTGCAGCGATCTCTTTCTAGGAGGGCTGATCACCCTCTGTCTTTGGCTGCGGCTGCCTTTCTTCTTGGCTGAGAGCTCGCCGCTTGAATGATCTTCTCCTTCAGCTCCTCTATGCCCTGGCCTCGGTTGCCGACCGTAGGCACCACAGGGATCCCACCCAGACCTTCGGACAGCTTGGCGACGTCGATCTTGTAACCACGGGCGTCGGCCATGTCGCTCATGTTGAGGGCGATCAGCAGATGGGCGCCCAGCTCCAGGACCTGCACCGCCAGATAGAGGTTGCGCTCCAGGTTGGCGGCATCCACCACGGCCACCACCACCTCCGGCCGCTCGTCGACTATGTAGTCGCGGGCGATGACCTCCTCCAGGGAGTAGGCAGTGAGGCTATAGGTTCCAGGCAGGTCGACCACCTTGATGTCACGCCCATCATGGCGCCAGATGCCCTCCTTCTTCTCCACCGTCTTTCCCGGCCAGTTACCCACGTGCTGGCGGCCGCCTGTGAGGCTGTTGAAGATGGTGCTCTTGCCGGAGTTGGGATTGCCAGCCAGGGCGATGGTGAATTCTTCGGCCATGAGGTCTTTTGACTCCTTCCTGCAAAGGTTCCACCATGATCCTGTGAGCCATGCCCCGTCCCAGGGCCAGGCGAGAATCGCGCACGGCGATGACCAGCGGCCCCGACGGGCCCGACTGGACTACCCACAGCTTTTCGCCGGGGGTCAGTCCCATGTCGGCCAACCGGCGCCGTACGCCCCATCCTCCCTGAATCGCCACCAGGCGCACTTCCTCTCCGGGGCTCACCATCGAAAGAGGTATCAAGGCATTCACATCTTCTCTACTAGGATCTCCCTGGCCTCATCCTTGCGCAGGGAGAGATGGTAGCCCCTGATCAAGAGGTCCACCGGGTCACCTAGGGGGGCTACCTTCACTACCTCGACCTCGGTGCCGGGGACCACACCCATGTCCAGAATGCGGCGGTGAACAGGTCCGTCGCCGCCCACTTTGACGATGGTGCCCCTTTCCTTGGGCTTGAGTTCGCTCAGGGCGTACCGTGTCATTCCATCATCTCCGGGGCTGATCTTCTTCCGCCCCGTCCTTCTCCACCGGTTTCACCATCACATTCTTGGCCAGGTCCGCCGCCAACTCCACCGGCCGCCCGTCCACTCGCACCTGCGCCGAACCATCTCTGGCGCTTGTGCCCTCGGTGTCCAGTATGCACCCAGGGCTGATGTCCAAGCGAGCAAGACGCTGAAGGAATTCTGCCCTCTCATCTTGGATGCGCACTACGCGGGCACGCTCACGAGCGGGGAACTCGCTCAGAGGCGTCGCCCGCTCCTCTCTGGCTCGACCCTTCCTGCCAGGAATGGTGTGACCATGGGGACAGGCCTCCAGGTCGCTCATTAGCTCCGCCAGACGCTCCTCGAGGGCCGGGGAGGTACCGTGCTCCAGCTTGCACGCTTCGTCATGCACCTCCTCCCAGGAGAATCCCAGAAAGCGGACCAGGAAGTTCTCCCAAAGGCGGTGGCGTCGAATGAGGGAGGTGGCCAGACGCTCTCCCTGCTTGGTCAGTCGCACCGGCCCGCGCGGCTTGTGGGAGACGAGGCCCTTGGCCGACAGGCGCTGGAGCATCTCCGTCACGGAGGGTTGGGACACATCCAGACGGCGGGCAATAGAGGAGGTGGTAGCTTCCTCTCCCTCCTCACCCAACTCAGCCACGGCCTTCAAGTACATCTCGGCGCGTTCGTCGAGCATTAGGCATCCCTACCCAAAGAGCATAGGCTAACCTAAGTCATCCACCTCAATTATACCAATTGTGGATTTTGTGTCAAACGCTTTCGCTGCCGCTTGGGGAAAATTCTTCCCGAGAATCAGGGATGGCGGCAACCCGCTGTGGCTGTTGCAGGCAGCCTACAACCTGGTCTCCTTCAGCCTCTATTGCCGCTTAGGCTTCCACGCCAAGGAGGAAATAGCCGCTCTGAGGGGCAGAGCACCTGCCAACAAGTGTACCGCCAGCGCCACCAGAGAGTGCACGCCTCAAGCCCTTGATACGCTCGGTGGCCTCAGCCTGGAAGTGCTTGGCTTCCACTCGGCCGCGTCCGAGTCCGCGGATTCTAGTACTTTACCGCCTTGCCGTATCTCTCCCGCAGCACCGTCTTCAGAACTTTCATGGCCGGATTGCGGGGGAGGGCATCGATGAAATCGACCGACCTGGGCTTCTTGTAGCTGGCCAGGTGCCCCTTGCAGAACTCGATAACCTCCTCCTCGGTCAGCGTTTCCCCCGGCTTGGTAACCACGATGGCCTTGACGCTCTCGCCCCATTGCTCATCGTGGACGCCGATGACCGCCGCCTCCAGGATCTTGGGGTGCTTGTAGAGGACCTCCTCGATCTCCGCCGGATAGATATTCTCCCCGCCGCTGACGATCATGTCCGTCTTGCGATCCACAACGTAGAAGAAGCCTTCCTCATCCTGGCGGACGGCGTCACCTGAGTGGAACCAACCACCCCTGAAGGCCGCGGCCGTCGCCTCTGGGTCATTGTAGTATTCCTTCATGATGGCGGGGCTGCGATAGATGGCTTCGCCCACCTCGCCCACTGGCACATCCCTGTCCTCCTCGTCCACCACCCGGATCTCGATGAAGGGAAGGCCTCTGCCCACCGAGGCCACCTTTCGCTCCGCATCCGAATGCCTCAGGATAGAGACCAGCGCATTCGTTTCCGTCTGTCCAAAGCAGTCGAAGATCTTCACCTGGGGGAAGGCTTCCATGATCCGTTTTCGCAGCTCGGTGGGCAGGATAGCCGCTCCTGAGAACCAAGCCTTCAGAGAACTTGTGTCGTACTTGTCCAGGTTGGGCATCTGCAGCAGGAAGTTGCCCATGGCGGGAATCAGGAGAACCGAGTTGCACTTCTCCTGCTCCAGCAGTTGCATGACCTCCACCGGATTGAAGACCTGGGTGGGCAAGATGACCGTCGCCCCAAGAAGGAGATAGGCCAGGCAGATGCCAAAGGAGGCTATGTGAAAGATGGGAGGGACAGCGCAAGCTCGCCAGAGCGACATGTCACCGAGATCGGGTTCGCGGCTAACCTCAAGGGTGGCCAGAGTCCAGACCACAACCTGACCCTTATGGGTAAGGACGGCTCCCTTGGGCCTGCCGGTGGTTCCGGCGGTGTACATGATGAAAACGGGGTCGTCCTCCTCCAGCAGGACAAGCGGTTCATCGTCAGGGTACTCGTGGAGGAGGGTCTCAAAATGAAGCATCCCTTCCACCGGCTTCTCAGTCACCGAGATGTACTGTTTGACCTGGGGGAGGCCCTTCTGAATCCCCTTGATGGTGCCAACGAAGGTCTCCCCCAGGACGAAAGCCACGGCATCGGCATTGTTGACGATATACCTGAACTCCTCAGGGTGGAGGCGAAAGTTCACGGGAACGGCTATTGCGCCCATTTTGGCCAGGGCGAAGTAGGCCTCCAGGTACTGGTTGCAGTTGAAGAGAAGGATGGCCACCTTCTCCCCTTTCTTGATTCCCATATCCATGAGGGCGTGAGCCAGGCGATTGACGCGGGCGTTAAACTCACCATAGGTCAGGCGTGTATCCCCGTAGACAACGGCCTCCCTGTCGGGAAACTTGCGGGCGTTGCGAGCGACTAGCTCCCCCAGAAGCAGCCTTCTTCCCAATGCTTCTTCGATCGCTTGCTTCGATTGCATAAACCTACCTCTCCCGAGACCCCTAGCGAAAAGAAGCCCCGGCTGTTCAGCCTGCCAGTAGTTTCCCTCTTCGAGGAGAACGAAACGCTGGTGCCCCCGGCAGGACTCGAACCTGCAACCAACTGCTTAGAAGGCAGCCGCTCTGTCCGCTTGAGCTACGGGGGCACCGGCCTGCCGCTAGGCAAGCCCCCTTCAATGTAGCAACCGCCCTTTGTCATCGTCAACTTGGACGGCGCTGACCAGGCCTGCCGCCTACGCCCCCCGATAGACCGTCTTCACCTTGTGCAAAGGGATCAGGCCCCTTCCCACAGGGGTCACGCTCACGATCTCCAGCCCATCGAGGTCGGCAGAGGTAGTGACGTGCTTCTGGATCAGGCGGCCCAGGGGCTGAGCACTGACCACAGCCAGCACAGCCGCCGTGAGGACGTTGGGCAGACGCTCGAATCGCCGCCTATTGCCCATAGCCAGCAGAGAGGCCAGCCCGGCCAGGATGCCAGCCACCGCCAGATTGGTGCCGCAAAGAGGCGATACGGCCAGATACGATTCCCCTTGCTTGAGGCGAGCCAGCCCCTCGACGGCGCACTCGCCGATCTTCTCGGCCGGGACGTTGCCGTAGATGTAGAAGCCGTCGAGGGAAGCCCGCCCCACCAACCGCATGTGCTGTCCCTCCCTGCCCAGCAGAATCGATACGGTGGCATGCTCCAGGGCATGATTACGACGGACGGCAGCGATCATCCTGGCCAGCATCTGAACCCTCCGTGCCTCAGTATATCATGACGTCGCAGAGCATTCCCTAGCTCTTGGTGATGCCTGGCACGAAGGACTGGGCGCGAACATTGACAGTCACCGTGATGGTCTTGGGGTTGCCACCGGCGTAGGGCACCTCCAGGGTTATGGTGCCCACATATCTGCCCTTGGCCAGGCCTGCCAGGTTGGCCTGAATGGTCAGGGCAGATGTGTCGCCGCCCAGATCCTTGCCCAAGGCGAGCCCCTGTTTCGCCGATAGCTGAAGCCAGGAAGCCGAAGGGGTGGCCGTCCAGACGAGGACGCCGGTACCAGGGTTGGAGATCGTCACTTCGGCGGATTGGCTCAGGCCCTCGGGGCGGGCAGTCAGCTCGACGTTGAGGGTGCTCACCTCCAGTACCGGTGACCCCACTATCGCCGAGCGGTCACCGCCCACTTCCGTCGGGTCCACATGGGAGCCGGCGGGCCGCGGCATGTCCATGTCGTCGTAGCAGTAGTCGGGAGAGTCGCAGGCGAAGTTCTCCAGCTTCAAGGCTTCGGCGAAGTCCTTGTACGACAGGTCGGGCAGGATGACCTCCTGAGCCTGCCAGAGGGGGCTACCCTCTGGCTCAGGAGGATGAGCCATGCAGCCCAAGACAAGCTCCTGATAAGGGTACTGAGAGCGGTCGTGGCCGAAACCATCGTCGAAGGGGCCACAGCTATAAGGGGTGCGTGGCCAGGCGGGAAAGCGAGGGTTAAGAGGGTGGTTCACAAAGACGAAGCCGTTGTAACCCCAGATAGCGTAGTACCAGTCCTCGATGACCTGGGGGTTGCGGTCGGCCACAATGGGGCGCAGTTCGGTGGCCAGGTTCCATTTGTCGACCAGGATGCGTGTGCCGCGGGCGATGTTGTACGCAAAGTGAGCGGCCACCATGAGTTGCTCCTGCGTCGGCTCGCCCGTGGTGTTCTCCATGCCGGTGGTGACCTGCATGATGCCATAGCCGCAGTCACGGGAGACGAGGGCCGGGCCGATGCCCCCGTAGGGGACTGAGAAGGCCGCCTGGGACCACGAGCTCTCGACCCAGCCGATGGCCTTGAGGATAGTGGGGGGAATGTAGGGCTCGGTGAGGCCGGGTCCGACGCGCGGGAAGGGCGTCGGCGAAGAGGTAGCAGAGGGGGTGGGGGAAGGCGTGGAGGTGAGGGTAGGAGCGGAGGCGCCTGTAGTCGTCGGCGAGCCTGCGGGCGTAGCGGTCGCTGTCTCCGTCGGCGTCGGCGAGCCTGCGGGCGTACCGGTCGTTGTCTCCGTCGGCGTCGGCGAGCTTGTGGGCGTGGCGGTCGCTGTCTCCGTCGGCGTCGGCGAGCTTGTGGGCGTACCTGTCGCTGTCTCTGTCGGCGTCGGCGAGCCTGCAGGCGTACCTGTCGCTGTCCCCGTCGGCGTCGGTGGCACCGGAGTGCGGGGCAACCGAGGGCCTGTCTCCAAAGGAGGCAAGCCGAAATAGAGGTCGCCGGGGAAGAGGCCATCGACAGCCGCCAGCTCGAAGGTCTGGGTATAGACGGTGCGATAGTCCTCGGCATCGTAGGAGATGACGTCGAAAGGCCCCATGGGGCTGCCCGTCGCGGCGCACAGATCGAAGTCGCCCGCTCGCGCCGACGGCGGCAGCCCGTCGGCCTGCAGCAGAAGGGCCAGGCTCAACGATGAGAGAACAACTATGAGACGTAGCCTACTGCGAATCACTGGTCAGCCAACCGATGAATTCCAGGTTGCCTTTATCGGCCACTGTCTGCCGTCCCTTACCCAACTCGATGATCACCAGATGCTCCCGGCCGGGTTGAGCGGCCGAACTCCCCTCGAAGGAGCGCACAGCCAGATAGTCGCCCTCGGGCGACCAGCCTGCCGGCACGTCAAAGCCCTGATCGGGGCCAGGTGTGACCTCCTCCAGTTCCCCTCCCACCAGGGAGACCAGCGCCGCAGCACTGGCTCCATCGGCAGGCGGCCGCCCCACCGTGATGCGCTCCCCATCCGGATGCCACAGGGGATTGAAATGGTCGCCAGTATCCAGACCCTCCGACAGTTGGGACAGGGGTTGCGGCTCTCCACCCTCAACAAGCTCGACTACGAAGGCCCGGATAGCTATCCGATCGTCCGTGGGCTGGCCGGCCAGAAAGGTAACGCGGGAGCCATCGGGGGAGAGATGCCAGTCGCGGGCCGACTCGTCGCTGGCCTGAACCAGCAATCGGGGACTGCCCCCTGCTGTGGCCACAGCGCCGAAGTGAGTGCCGCTAAGGACGACCTGAGCGAAGTAGAGGGAGACGCCATCGGGCGAATGACCGATGGGGAAAAGCTCGAAGACCTCTTGCTCTTCCAGAATAACGGTCTCACTGCCGTCGCTGACATCCAGCCCCAGCAGCGAGGCAGTTCGGCCCATCTCCTCCCAGGGCCCGTTCCGACGCACGACGATGGAGCTTCCATCGGGCGACCAAACGGGCTTGCTGGCCCCGTCCAGATCGCTGGCCAGCAGGCGTATCTTACCGCTATCCACGTCCAGCAGCCAGGCCTGGGCATCCAGGGCCGGGTCTCCGCCAGCAGCGGGCAGCGCCAGATAGGCGATACGCTCGCCGTCGGGGGAAAGGCTGGCCGATATGCCAACGCCGGGGGCGTGCTCCACCTCAGCCACCTTCGCCCGCCTTTGGGGCTCGGCGGCCAACGCCAGCCAGATGACATCGGCCTCGCTGCCGAACTCCTTGTACAGCAGCCTTAGCCCTTCCTCGGGCACACCAGTGGGCAGCGGCGTGCCGGTGCCAGTGGGCGTGGGGCTGACCTCCCCTCCCCCATTGCAGCCGCCTACAGCAAGTGCCGCCAGGATAACCAACGCCAAGAAGACTAGCAGGGTTCGCATAGTCGACCGCTACTCCTTACTGCCCGACACCGAGGGCTCAGCCTCCCGCAGAACAGTGCGCACCCGTCGATATATGTACCAGGCCACCAGCGCTGCCAGGACTATCAGGATGGGTATGTCCGCCGGACGCATCCACTCCCTGATCCGCTCCCAGTTCTCGCCCAGAAGGAAGCCCGCCCAGGCCAGCCCCAGCGACCAGGGGAAGGACCCGACGAAGGTGAGGATGGTGAACCGCCAGATGTTCATGCGGGCGACCCCCGCCGGCAAGCTGATGAAGGTGCGTACTACTGGCAGCACCCGCGAGATGAAGACCGCCCGATCGCCGTAGCGGGCGAACCAGCGCTCGGCCTGCTCCACTTCGTGGCGGGAGATGAGCAGATAGCGCCCGTAGCGCAGAAGGAGCGGCCGACCGCCCCAGGCCCCCACGGCGTAGGCCATCAGAGAGCCAATCAGGTTGCCCAGGGCGCCGCAAAAGGCAGCCAGCAGCAGCCACTCCACCCCCAGCCCGCGGTCGTCCACCAGAAACCAGCCGGCCAGGGGCATGATGATCTCGCTGGGGAGGGGGATGCAGGCACTCTCGATGGCCATCAGGGCGATGACCCCTGGCCACTCGATGAGGTCGTAGACGTACTCGACGAAGTCTAGAAGTAGCTCTTCGATCTCCCTCCACCACCTTGCCGGGCTTCCACCACCAGCAAGAGCAGGCTACATTCAGACCGGGGCTCCGTCCATTCGCCTGAGTTTAGCAGCAGGTTCCGATAGGTGTCAACGTTTGGCCGGGGCGCTAGCCAGCGGCAGGACGGCCTACTCGTCCTTCTGCTCGGTTTCTCGCCTCAGCCCCTTTAGTAGACGCTCCAGCGCGTCCTCGTAGTCGAGGTTGGCGAAGTCCGCGTGGTTCCGCTCCAGCAAATAGGGCTTTAGGTCACGCTCTGCGCGCATGACCCTGAAGCCGGGTGCCTTCCAGAGGTCATCCAGGGAGATCGGGACGATCTTGTCAGGATCTTCATCTACTTGTTCCTCGATCTCCTTGAGCACCCCGTCGCGCACCAGCGCATCGGCGGAGCAGACCACCACGACCTTGTCGGCTTCCCGCCTCCTGCGGACGATCTCGGTCCACGTGCGCTGGCCCGGGGTCGCGTGCATTTCATACAGCCAGCAAGAGACACCCTTACCCGTTAGGTGCTCGCACAGCTCGCGAGCGAATGCCACGTCAGGCTCCCCATAGGCAACGAAGCAGCTGTAGTATTGCACCGCGGCTACGATCCGGGGTAGCGCCTCCAGCAGCTCCGCGGGCACGCCGGCGCTTCGGAAGAACGTCCGGAGGTCCGGCGTCAGCTGGTTTCCCGCTCCACGCACCGAGGCTAGGAGGCTTTCGACGCCGACGCTGCTAGGCGCCCTGTGGTCGGCCCTTCCCAACCCACGAGCCTGGCTCAGATCCACGCCAGCGAAAGACGCGTAGCTTAACTTGGCGTTCGAGAAATCAGCCTGGGACACCACGGACGCCTCGAACCTAGTACCGTGGAGAAAGGCCTCGCTGAGATTGGCCCCTTCTAGATCCGCAAATGCGAAGTTCACCTCCCCCAGCCACGCCCCTCTGAGGTCGGCCCCTGAGAGGTTGGCGCCCAAAAGGTAGGCCCGGTCGAGGTTAGCGAACGACAGAAGAGCCCCGGCCAGGTTAGCCTCATGGAGGTCCGCCCTGCTCAGGTCCCCCAAAACGAGGTCCGCTTGGGGTAGCATAGCCTCCGCGAGGCGAGCCCCGGACAGATCAAGCCCCCCCGTGGGGTTCCGCCACCGCCACTCGGCTATGGCCTCCGCGCCCTGCCGCACTACCCTGACGTGCTCGTCGTTTGCCATTTGCCTCGCCCTCCTGGAAGCTCGCTACGTAACGTCACGCCTCGACGGCGGCCCTATTCTACTCGCAGCCGCGAGGGCTGGCAAGGGAAGAGCCGCGATGGAAGACAGCCAGGCCCATCTGGCTTGACGCCACGTCGCCACATAGTATGATTCGAGCCAAGGCTTCGGGAAACGATGCAGCCTGTTGAAATACCCCGCATGTCCGTTCATGGTTCGACAGGCTCACCACGAGCGGCGATATGCATAGGACTCAAGACCGCTCACCCTGAGCCTGTCGAAGGGCCTGCCCTGAGCGCGGCCGAAGGGCCTGTCCTGAGCGCAGCCGAAGGGCCTGTCGAAGGGCGAACGGGGCATTTGCCAAGAGTCTCGATGGTGACCCAACCACGATGGATATCGGCAAGCTTCCCAATCAGCTCCTAGGCCAGCTGCTGGCCCGCATCGGCCCCGACGAGTCGGGGCGCGTGCTGGTGGGGCCGGGGGTGGGCCAGGACGCTGCCGTCATCGACATGGGCCCCCGGCTGCTGGTGGCCAAAAGCGACCCCATCACCTTCGCCACCGACCTCATCGGCTGGTACGCCGTCCACATCAACGCCAACGACGTGGCCTGCATGGGGGCCAGGCCGGCCTGGTTCCTGGCCACCGTCCTCCTGCCCGAGGGGGCCGGCCAGTCGCTGGCGGAGGGCATATTCGACCAGATCCTCGACGCCTGCCGCCAAATGAAGGTCGAGCTCGTCGGCGGCCACTTCGAGATCACCCATCGCCTCGACCGGCCGATCGTGGTGGGGGCAATGCTGGGGGAGGTGGAACGCGACAGGCTGGTGCGAGGGTCGGGAGCCCAGCCGGGCGACCACGTGATCCTGACCAAGGGCATCGCCATCGAGGGCACGGCGGTGCTCGCCCGCGAGGCAGCGGATGCCCTGCGCCGCAAGGGCGTGGCCGCCGACGTGCTGGAGACGGCCAGGGGCTACATCTTCCAGCCGGGCATCAGCGTGGTCAGGGAGGCCCTCCTGGCGGTGGACAAGACCTCCGTCCACGCCATGCACGACCCCACCGAAGGAGGTCTGGCCACCGCCCTCTATGAGATGGCCGAGGCCTCGGACGTGGGAATGCGGCTCGAAGAGGCGGCGGTGTCCGTGCTGCCAGCCACTCGGGCCGTGTGCCAGGCAGCGGGGCTGGACCCGCTGGGGCTGCTCGCTTCGGGTGCCCTGCTCATAGCCCTACCCCCGCAGGACAGCGACCGACTCCTGGCCGCTCTGGAGGAGGCAGGCATAGCTGCCGCGCGCATCGGCACGGTTACACCAAAGGATGCGGGCGTTATAATAGGAAAACGTGGCGGCGGCACGATGGCCCTGTCCACATTCGCCAGGGATGAGGTGGCTCGCTTCCTCGCCCAGGAGGGGCAAGGGGGTGGGGCACGAGGAGCCAGCAAGGAAGCGCCGTGACCAGCAAGAAACCGACAACCATTGGTGAGCTACGCAGCTCCGGCTACCAGGTATGCAGCGTCAAGGAGGAGATGCGCCGGAACCTCATCGCGAAGATCCGCTCCAACGAGCGGCTTTTCCCGGGCATTATTGGCTTTGACGATACCGTGATTCCCCACCTGGAGAACGCCATCCTCTCCGGCCAGGACATCATCTTCCTGGGCGAGAGGGGGCAGGCCAAGTCGCGCCTTATTCGCGCCCTTGTATCACTGCTCGACGACGAAGTGCCGGCCATCGCCGGCTGCGAGATCAACGACAACCCCTATCACCCCATCTGCAAGCGCTGCCGCGACTGGCTGGCCGAAGAGGGAGAGGACGTGGAGATCACCTGGCTCGGTCGCGACGAGCGCTACGGCGAGAAGCTGGCCACCCCCGACATCACCATCGCCGACCTCATCGGCGAGGTGGACCCCATAAGGGTGGCCGAGGGCCGCTACCTCTCCGATGAGCTGACCATTCACTACGGCCTCATCCCTCGCCACAACCGCAGCATCTTCTGCATCAACGAGCTCCCAGACCTGGTGGAGCGCATCCAGGTGGGCCTCTTCAACATCATGGAAGAGCGAGACGTCCAGATCCGCGGCTATCGCATCCGCCTGCCCCTGGACGTCTTCGTAGTGGCCAGCGCCAACCCCGAGGACTACACCAATCGCGGCCGCATCATCACCCCCCTCAAGGACCGCTACGGCGCTCAGATTCGCACCCATTATCCCCGCAACGCCGAATACGAGATCGCCATCATGGAGCAGGAGCGCACCCCCTTCGAAGGAGACGGCCGTCCGGTAACTGTGCCGCCCTACATGAAGGAAGTGGTGGCCGAGATCACCCGCCTGGCTCGCCGCAGCCCCGATATCAACCAGCGCTCCGGCGTCTCCGTGCGGGCCTCCATCACCGGCTACGAGAGCCTCCTGGCCAACGCCTTCCGCCGCGCCATTCGCCTGCAGGAAAGAGACATCGTGCCCCGCATCAGCGACCTGCCCTACATCATCCCCTCCCTTAGCGGCAAGCTGGAGTTCGAGACGGTGGAGGAAGAGCGAGAAGGGCAGATCATCGAGAAGTTCATCCAGGGGGCGGTGAGCACGGTGTTCAACCGCCATCTAAGCCTCAGCGAGCTGGAGCCGGTGGTGGCTCGCTTCAAGGAAGGGTTTACGCTGGAGGTGGCCGACACCATCCCTTCCGCCGAATACGTGCGCATGACTAAGAAGGTGGAGGGACTGGCACGGGCAGTGGAGAAGCTGGAGGGGCAAGGCCGACCCGGCCTCACGGCCGCGGCGGTGGAGTTCGTGCTGGAGGGCCTGCACCTCAACCGACGCCTCAACAAGGACAAGATCGCCGGCCGGGCCCAGTATAGGGGGTAGGATGTACGCCTACCGCTACTCGGAGTGGGACGGCAGCCAGGACATACCGCCCCTGGACGCCGACGACGTCCTGGCCAGCATCACCGACGACCTGATGAGCTTCGGTGACCTTCAGCACGCCCTGCGCAACCTGTTACAGCGAGGCATGCACAATCCCCTCGGCCAGCGCTTCCAGGGCCTGCGCCAGCTCCTGCAGCAGCTTCGCCAGCAACGCCGCCAGATGCTTGACCACTACAACCTGAGCTCAGCGCTCGACGACATCCAGAAGCGCCTGCAAGAGATCGTGCGGCTGGAGAATGAGACCGTCGAGCGACGGCTGGACGAGGCCGTCCGCCAGCTTGAGGGGCGGGAGAGCCCCCTCCACGCCTTCCAGGAGGCGATGAAGGAGGCCGGCGTCCAACAGGGTCAACCGGATCGCCAGTTCGCCCAGATGCTCAAGGACATCGCTGAGAAGAAGAAGGACTTCCTGGAGAGCCTGCCCGAGGACGTGGGCGGCCAGGTGAAGGAGCTGCAGAACTACGAGTTCATGGACCCCGAGGCTGGCCGCAAGTTCCAGGAGCTCATGGAGATGCTCAAGCAGGCGATGATGGACTCCTTCTTCAGGAACCTATCCAGCCAGATCGCCAGCCTGACGCCCGAGGAGATGCAGCGCCTCAAGGAGATGGTGCGCGAGCTGAACCATATGCTCTCCGAGAAGATGGCCGACGGCCAGCCGGACTTCCAGCAGTTCATGCAGAGCTACGGCGACATGTTCCCCGACGAGTCGGGGCCTCAGAGCCTGGAGGAACTGATCGCCCAAATGCAGCACCAGCTCTCCGTCATGCAGAGCCTTCTGGACAGCCTGCCCGACGACATGCGCCGCCAGCTTCAGGACCTGCTGATGGAGAAGACCAGCGACCCTGAGCTTCAGCACGACCTGTACGAGCTGGCCGTCAATCTGGACATCCTCCACCCCATGCGCGACCCGAGCAACCGCTATCCCTTCCACGGCGATGAGGAGCTGGACCTCCTTGAGGCCCTGCGCCTCATGGACCGCCTCCAGGGACTGGACGAGCTGGAGAGGCAGTTGGAGCGCATGCAGTATGGCGGCAACGTCGACGACATCGACGAGGATAAGTTACGGGAACTCCTGGGCGAGGAGGCCTACGAGACCTTCCGCCAGCTCAGGCAATTCCTGGAGGTGCTGGAGGAGGCGGGCTACATTCGCCGCAAGGGGGCAACCTGGGAGCTAACCCCTCGCGCCATCCGCAAGATCGGCCAGAAGGCCCTGGGCGAGATCTACGCCCAGCTCAAGAAAGGCGCCCAGGGCAAGCATCCCTTGCCTGAGCGCGGCTCGGGCGGCGAGCGCACCGACGAGATCAAGAGGTACGAGTTCGGTGACCGCTTCGACCTCCACCTCGGCCAAACCATCATGAACGCCGTCTTCCGCGAGGGGCCGGGCCTGCCTCTGCACTTGGACAAGGACGACTTCGAGGTCTACCGCTCGGAGCAGCTCACCCAGACGGCCACGGTGATGATGCTCGACCTCTCCTGGTCCATGGCCCTGCGGGGTAGCTTCCAGGCCGCCAAGAAGGTGGCTCTGGCCCTGAACAACCTCATTCGCAGCCAGTTCCCCCGCGACACCCTCTACATCCTGGGCTTCTCCGCTTACGCCCGCGAGTTAACCGCGGAGCAGCTTCCCTACCTTCGCTGGGACGAATCGGTGCTGGGCACCAACATGCACCACGCCTTCATGCTCGCCCAACGGCTCTTGGCCAGGCACAAGGCAGGCACCCGCCAGGTGATCATGATCTCCGACGGCGAGCCCACCGCTCACCTGGAGCACGGCCGCTCCTTCTTTGCCTACCCACCCAGCCCCATCACCATCCGCGAGACCCTCAGGGAGGTGCGCCGCGCCACCCGCAAGGGGATCATCATCAACACCTTCATGCTCGACCGTAACTATTACCTCAAGGAGTTCGTCAATCAGATCGCCAGTATGAACAAGGGGCGAGTGTTCTACACTACGCCCGATAGGCTGGGCCAGTACATCATGGTGGACTATGTGGCGCAGAAGCGCAGGCGGATCAGTGACGCCTGAGAGGCGGAAGCCAGCGGCGAAGGGTGAGCTGCAGGCGTGAGACCGCTCACCCCCTGGCAGAGGTTAGCCCTTGGCGGCACCGCCGCCCTCGTTCTGTGGGCGGTGGGCATTATCGGCTACATCACCATCGAGGGCTTCAGCTTCCTCGACGCCGCTTACCAGACCATCACGGCCATAACGACGGCGGGGTTCGGGGAGATCAACCCGCTAGGGGATGCGGGACGCGTTTTCACCATCGTTATTATCGTCGTGGGGATCGTGGTTATCTTGTACATCCTGACAGCGGTGATGCAGCTAGCCGTGGAAGGCGAGTTGGAGAGTCTACTGGGGGTGCGTAGAATGAGGGGAAAGATCGAGGCTTTACGTGACCATTACATCCTCTGCGGGTTCGGCCGGGTGGGCGAGGAGATCGCCCGCGACCTCACAGCTCGGGGCGTGCCCCTCGTCATCGTCGACTCCAACCCAGAGGCCATAGAGCGAGTCCGCAAGCAAAACTACCTGCTGGTCGAAGGCGATGCCACCTCCGACGCCACCCTCCTCAAGGCCGGCATCCAGCGTGCCCGCTGCCTGCTGGCCGCCTCCGACTCTGACTCCGGCAACACCTACATCGTCCTCACCGCCAAGGCCCTCAACCCCCGCCTGTTCGTGGTGGCCCGCGTGGGCCAGCCGGCCAGCACAACGCCAATGCTGCGGGCAGGCGCCGATCGGGTCATCTCCCCCTACAGCATCGGCGGGCGGCGTATGGCCCTCTCCGCTCTCCAGCCCCTGGTGGTGGACTTCATCGACACCCTAGTCAAAGGTCACCAAGGCGAGCAGATCCTGGCGGAACTGGAGGCAAGCGAAGAGTCGGGACTGGCCGGCATGACCATCGAGGGATGCTTCCAGGCCTGTCCTGACACCACCGTCCTCGCCCTTCAGAAGCCCAGCGGCGCCACTCAGGTGGGCCCGCGGGGAACCACTATCCTGGAGTTGGGCGACCGCCTGATGGTGCTAGGGAACGAAGCCGACCTGGAGCTCCTGCGCCCGACGCCCCCCGTCGAGCCGGCAGAGGAAACAGCTCCAGAGACAGCCTAGCCACTGCCACGACGCAATGCCCTTGCCCCCTCCCTGGCTGGACGCTAGCATGGCCCTGGAGCGAACCACTCATGCAGTCGGCCACCGTAATCGTTAACCCCGCCGCCCCCAATCTGCCCTCCCGTCGCCATCTGCGAGAGGCCGCCTCCTGGCTGCACAGCCAGGGCTGGCAGGCGGACTGGGCTTTCACCCACTCGCCGGGCGACGCTACAGCCATGGCCGCTCGCGCCGCCCAGGAGGAGCGCTCGCTGGTGATAGTCTGCGGCGGCGACGGTACCCTCAACGAGGCGGTGAACGGCCTGGCCGGCAGCCAAACGCCCCTGGCGGTCATTCCGGCGGGCACAGCCAACGTCTGGGCCAAGGAGGTGGGCATCCCTCGCCAGCCCATCGCTGCCCTCGAGGCGGCGGTAGGCGGTCAGGCGCGGCGCATGGATCTGGGTCGGGCCAGCGCGCAGTCAGGAGGGAAAGCGCGCTACTTCTTCTTGATGGCCGGCCTAGGCCTGGACGGGCAGATCGCCGCCTCCCTGCCCTTGAACATCAAGCGATATCTGGGCGCTACTACCTATGCCTTCATCGCCGTCGGCCAATCTCTGCGATACCGGGGCCAGCGGGTCAAGCTGATCGTCGACGATGAGCCACTGGAGACCAGTCTTCTGATGATGGTGGTGGGCAATACCCGCAACTACGCCGGCATTACCCAAGTGACGTCCCGCGCCTACGCCGACGACGGCCTTTTGGACACGTGCATCTTTCAGGGGCGCCACACCCTGGACATCATCTTCCACACCCTGCGGGTAGCAGCCCAGGCGCACCTGAGAGCAAGCCCCGTCCTCTACCGACGGGCGCGTCGGCTGGAGGTGCACAGCGAGAGGCCCCTGCCGGTGCAGCTCGACGGCGATTTCTACCCTGGCTATCCCACGGTCTTTGAGGTTGCGCCAGCGGCCCTCACGGTGATGGTGCCCCGGAAGAGGATTCCCCTGTTTCGGCGCCGGAAGCCCCAACCACAGCCTCCAGCGAGCCTCCAGCCACCTGGAATAGGTTCGCGCCCTTCAGGAAGTCTGCCAAGAAGCGATCCAGCTCCGTGGCCGTAACCAGCACCTGTTCGTAGTCGGCGATGGCAGCCAGCACCGCCGCCCGCCGCCCGCCGTCCAACTCCGAGAGGACGTCGTCCAAAAGGAGGACTGGCGACTCGCCTCGTCGTTCCAGGAGGTAGCGGGCCTCGGCCAGGCGCAGGGCCAAGGCGATGGTGCGCTGCTGGGCCCGCGAGGCAAAGGTAGCTGCCGAGATGCCGTTAAGGTGGAACAGCAGATCGTCGCGGTGAGGGCCCAGAAGGGAAGCGCCGGCTCCTATCTCCCGCTCACCCCAGCGACCCACGACCTGAGCGAAGGCTGCAGCAAGCTCGCTCTGGCTGAGGGAGGCGGCCTGGAGACCGTCGACCGCTCCCCCCAACTGGGGCTGGTAGACCAGCGTCAGCTCCTCCTGCCCCTCGGTTAGGGCGGCGTGGGCAGCCGCGGCCAGGGGCCCCAGGCTAGCCACCGTCTGGGCCCGCGCCCAGATGATGTAACTGCCCTCCCGCACTAGCTCCTGGCTCCAGAAGGCCAGTTCCTCTCGGCGGGCGCTGCCCTCTTGCACTCGCTTCAGGAGATGGTTGCGCTGGAGGAGCACCTTGGCGTAGCGCTGAAGGGCCCGCAGGTAGCCCCTGTCCACCTGAGAGATGGTGATATCCAGATAGCGCCGGCGCAGGGACGGTGGGCCGTCAATTACCTCCATGTCGTGGGCGGTGAACAGCACCGCGTTCAGCTGACCCACGGCGTCGGCCAGGCGCCTGGCGACGCCGTTCACCCGCACCACCTTGTTGGCACGGGGGACGCCAGCGGGTCGGGCAGCAAGGGAGCCCAGGCCTCCGCTGCGGGCAACGATGACCATCTCCAGCCGCAGAGGCCCACTATCCCTCTCCACCTCGGCCACCAGGCGGGCCAGGGGCGGCGTCCCCATCGCCTGGGCAGCCTGCCGGCGGATCAGCTCGCCATCGCTGTCGGCCCGGGGCGAGCGCATCGTCGAAAGGAGACAGACCGCCTCCAGAAGATTGCTCTTGCCCCGGGCGTTGCCCCCCACAATGACCACTGGCCCAGCGGGGAGAGCGAAGTCCAGCCGGGGGAAGTTGCGATAATCGGATAGCTGGAGGCGACGCACTCTCATGGCAAGCTCCCAGGCTGCTCAGGCCTGTCGGAATGGAAACCCCGCCTCCCGACAGGCAGGCGCCATCATTATAGCCTATGGGCTGGAGCAGGAACCCAGGGGGAATCGAAGCAAATGGCCTAGCAGTGGCGGGAAGCCTAGATGGCCTGCGCCTTCACAGGCTCGACGGCGGGCTCCAGGTAACGCTGAATGGCCAAGAAGAACGTGCTACCGCCCTCGCTGCTCTCCACCCAGATGCGCCCGCCGTGCAGCTCTGTTAGAGATTTGGCGATAGCCAGGCCCATGCCCATGCCTCCAGGCACACGCCTGCCGGAGCCTTCTCTACCCCGATAGAAGGGCTCGAAGATGGCCCGCCGTTCGCGCTCGGGGATGCCGGAACCGGTATCGGAGACGGCGATGATAACCTCGTCGCCTTCCTCGCGCACCTCGACGCTGATGCGCCCACCGGCAGGCGTGAAGCGATGGGCATTGGATAGCAGGTTCACCAATATCTGTTCGAAGCGCCGCTGGTCCGCCAGCACCTTGGGCCCGGGGACGTCGAAGTGAACATCGAGGGTCTGCCTTTTCGTTTGGATGAGGGGCCGGATAAGGTTACAGGCGGCGTTTGCCATCTCGCCCGTTCCCACCGGTTCCAGGTTCAATTGGAGCTGGTTATTGCTCAGGCGGGCCATGCTCACCAGATCACCAATGAGAGTGTTGAGTCGACTGACGCCTTGCACAATATTGCGGATGAGCTGGCCCTGTGGACTCTCCGCCGGCGAGTCATCCTCTTCCTGGAGCATCTCAGCAGATGTCTTGACCGAGGTGAGAGGCGTTCGTAGTTCATGGGAGACTGTAAGGAGAAAATCGCTCCTTATTTGGGCGAGCTCTTGCAGCCGCTCAGCCCGCTTCCTCTCCTGATCGTACAAGCGGGCGTTATCCAGGGCCAGGCCAATGACGACGCCGATAGCGCTCAACAGCCGACGGTCCGTGGGATTGAAGGTGGCGCTATCGCCTGCCAATCCAAGGACGCCGATCACCTTGTCCGAGGATAGGAGGGGCACATAGGTCACAGAATACGATTCGCCGAGGCCGGAAAACCAACGGTCTCCGGCTGCCGTTCGCTTGGTGACCACCTGACCTCGCTGTACCGCATCCTGAAGCTCGCTTTCGGCCAAGGAGAGGTGGGGAGCCACCTTGAGCCACTGCTTGGGAAGGCCTGCACTGGCCAGCGGCTCCAGCTCTTGCAGGTCGCTGTGTATCCAGGCCACCACCGCCGCTTCTGCCCCCAAAAGCTGGGCCACCATCTCGGCGCTGCGACGGCAGGCCTCTTTGAAGCCCTGCAAAGGGCTCAGCTCCACCGCCAGCTTCACCGGATAAATGCTTGCTCTGGCCAGGCGAAGAATATGACTGAAGGCCAGCTCGATGGCCAGGGCAGCAGTGACGCCCATCGTCAGGAAGATGATAACGCCCCTCTCCACAGACAGGTCGAAGGCGAAGAGGTAAAGCAACACAAGAGTGAGGGTCGCCAAGAAAGCGCCAACCCTCACCCATCGCTTGAGAAGGCTTACCTCTCGCAGAGGGTCCCTGGCAAAGGGATACTGCCTAATACGAAACATGAGCTGACCTCGGCAGGCTCTCTAAACATAAAGACACCGCAGCCACGCCCCTGTTACAGGTTCTCCCCGCTACGAATAAAATCCGTTATGCGAGGCTATTGCTGAGGAAAAGGGGAGGAAACCTCCAACAGCGAGGCCCCAGGCGGGTTCGCCTGGGGCCTCGACTATCCGGCCTCGAGAGCAAAGGAGTCGTTCGCTACTTATTCCGCCGCCTCAGCGACCACACCGCACTCCCCGTGCCCGCCAGCATCAAGGCCATAGCACCAGCCATGAGCGCCAGCGCGGGCCAAACCGTGGTCAACGGCGTTGCGCCGCTGCCCCCGGTTGCCGGCAGAGCCGCTGGCATGCCAGGCGGCACGGTCGGCGTGGGAGTCTCGGCCTCCGGCAGAGCAGATGGCGTGACCGTCGGAGCAGGTGTTGGCGAGGGCGTTGGGGTAGGTGTTGCCGTTGGTGTAGGCGTGGGCGTAGCGGTGGGCGTCGGTGTGGGCGTGGGTGTCGGTGTAGGCGTCGGTGTAGGCGTCGGGGTGGGTGTGGGCGTAGGCGTAGGCGTCGGGGTGGGTGTGGGCGTCGGTGTAGGCGTAGGCGTAGGTGTAGGCGTAGGTGTAGGTGTAGGCGTAGGTGTGGGGCAAGCCTCCACAGTTACCCATGCCTTTGGGAAGGGCACCGAGTGCGGGCTGTCCAGGTAGTCAAAATACTCGACTCGGGTGTCGGGCCATACGTCCGCCAGGACGGAAGAACCTGCCATCGCCACGTCCACTTCCGCGCTGAAGGTAATATGGTACTCTTCGTCGATGGCCACATTGCCCAAGTCCCACGTCACGGTCTCCGGCGGCCCCGCATCGTGTGTGGTATGCGCCGGGCTCCCTGAGCTAGCGATGTAGTGCATGTAGGACGGCAGGATCTCGATGACCGTTACGTCGTAACCAGCGATGTTGGTGATGATCTCGGCGATGTCTTCAAAGATGCCCTCAAGGTCGCTAGGCTTCGGCGCCTCGAAGTAATTCTCCGTACCGGAGGCCATGGTCTGCAGCGTTTCGCGGGCCAACGCTACCACAGCGCCGAGGTCGGTCCCTCTGGGGCACACAAAGTCAGGATCTTCGAAGCCCAGACCGATCGTGAACAGGATTGTGCCCTTGGTCTTGGCCGTCACTGCCTGGTTGATGGCGTCCCCCGTGCAGTCGTTGTGAGAAGCGGGACATACGCTTCTGCAACCGGCGGCTGCGTGCCTACGATTGGCGACACCGTCGCTCAGCACCACCATCACCGGCATGGCATCGGTACGGCCGTGGTCGTCCAGCTCCTTCTGAGCATCGTAGACGCCGTCACCGATGTTGGTGTAGCCATCGGCGCTCAAACCATTAATAGCGCTCTCCACCAGGCTGAAGTTGTGGGTCAGTTGCCGGCCGAGGTGGGCGTTGGTCGAATAGGACACCAGGCCGACTCGGTCCTGGCTCGAATCCAGCTCCTGCAGCAGTTTCTTGGCGGCGTCCTTGAGATACCCGATGGGTGGGTCGCCGGACGGCTTCCCCATGGACCCCGACTCGTCCAGGACTAGCATCACGTCCAGGGGCTTGTACACCGGATCGCCTTCACCTCGCACGATGAGCTCGATCTCCGCCTCTTCGCACTTCCCAGGATCAGCATTCTTGTCAGTCACGAGGTAGGGCGGAGCCGGAGGCGTTGGGGTCGGCGTGGGCGTCCAACACTGAGGCGCACTCTGAGAACCGCTGGCGAAACTAACCTGGCTGGCGACAAGAGCGGCCACCGCCAGCCCGCCAACCACAACGAGCGCCAAGGCCCACAAAAGCAGTCCTTTGCCGAAACGACCCTTTTGCCACATGTCCATCACCCACCTATCCCGCTAGAGAGGAACGCCACCCATTGCAGCGTTATCCTTATGTAAACGAATGAGGCGCGAACCATAACGGCTTTTCGCCACTCAAGCAAATCGGTTTCCCCAGGAAGCCACACAAACTTCCGTTTCCGCTACGGCTATTATCGCCGGAACGAACCTAGGGATCAGTGAAAAACAGGAACGGGAGCGTTAAAAGAGGGTGAAGGCTGGCTGTGGCCGCCTGACAATGTGCAACGGGCGCGCCCAGCGTGCGACCGCTCACTGCTCTAGGGAGGTGACGTTACGATTGGGAATCGGTGGGGACCAGCCGGTAGCCGACCCCTCTCTCGCTTTCGATGGAGATAGTGGCACTCATCTCGTCGCCCAGCTTGTGGCGAAGGCGGCGGATGTAAACCTTCAGGTAGTCCAATTCATCGGTGTACTCCCGGCCCCAGACCTTGGCCAGGAGAGTGCGATGGGGCAGCACCCGACCGGCGTTGCGGGTCAGGTGATAGAGGAGGCCGTACTCGATGGGGGTAAGCCTCACCTGCTTGTCCCCTACCGTCACCCTGCGAGTGCTGTAGTCCATCTGGAAGTTGCCTGCCTCGAACGCCTCGCCCACGGCGGGCGGCTGGTTCTGATAGCGACGCAGAACTGCCCGCGATCGCGCCAGCAGTTCCAGGTGGCTGAAGGGCTTAGTAATGTAATCGTCGGCTCCCATCTCCAGCCCACGCACCCGCTCCACCTCCGCATCGCGGGCGGTGAGCATGATAATGGGAACATCAGAGAAGCGCCGCACCTCTTCACACACCTGGAAACCGTCGATATCGGGGAGCATGATGTCCAGGAGCACCAGGTCAGGCGCTTGCCCTTCGATAGCGGCCAGCGCCTCCTGGCCGGTAGTGGCGGCGATCACTTCTGCCTCCGGCCAGCGGAGATTGAAGCAAAGCCGTACTACGTCGATAACCTCGGGTTCGTCATCTACCGCTAGTATTCTCATAGCCCCCCTGCCTATGCTGAGAAGGAGACAAGACAAGCTAACACATGGGCAAACTAAGCCTGCCCACCTATGAAGAGACTCACCGCCGCCCGCTATTGTTACATCTCCGCCGAACGAGCATGGGCACGCACGGCAAACCAAGGCGTAGAAGGTCTCCCATTTCCGCGCCCAGCGGTGTATATTCGATACTGAGCATGGACTTGGCGAAGGCATAGTGCACATGCACTGCGACAAGCTAGATGTTAGGATGAGGCCGCAGCACATCTAGCTCTAGGATGTTGAAATGGCACAGCGCTCCTCTATCGAGTGGACCGAGGCAACGTGGAATCCCGTCACCGGATGCTCAAAGGTGAGCCCAGGCTGCGCTCACTGCTACGCTGAAACCTTTGCGGAGCGCTTTCGAGGCGTACCCGGCCATCCGTACGAACGCGGCTTTGACCTCCAGCTCCGACCGGAGCGACTTGAGCAGCCCCTGAAGTGGACTCAGCCCCACATGATCTTCGTCAACTCCATGAGCGATCTGTTCCATGAGGATGTCCCGGACGAGTTCATCGAGTCGGTGCTCAGCGTCATGGCAGAGGCCGATTGGCACACCTTCCAGATACTCACGAAGCGATCAGAGCGACTGGTGCAGCTGGCGCCACGCTTGTCTTGGCCCGACAACGTCTGGATGGGCGTATCAGTAGAGAATCAGCGGTGGACGTGTCGAATCGATGACCTGCGGAAGGTGCCCGCCAAGGTGCACTTTCTATCGTGCGAGCCGCTGTTGGGCCCTCTTCGCCTGGATCTGCAGGGCATCGACTGGGTGATTGTCGGCGGGGAAAGCGGGCCGCACGCCCGCCCCATGAAGGCAGACTGGGTGCGGGAGATACGACAACAGTGTCAGCAAACACGCGTGCCATTCTTCTTCAAACAGTGGGGAGCCCACAACGAAGCAGGCGAGCGACTTGGCAAGAAGGTCGCCGGACGAATATTGGATGGCAAGACTTGGAACGAGTTCCCGGCTCCGAGTCTCCCAGCCGCAGAAGTCTCAGCGATGGTTTATGGGTAGTCCCCAACTCAGATGTTCATGCGAGTCTGACCAACCGAATCCGGTTGCCCGAACACCCAAGTCATGATTTTCTTGGCTGGAAGCACCTTACTGACGAAGACGAGGTAGTAAAGGCGTCGGCGTCCACTTGTTTTGATGAGGCGATCGTCTTCGGTGGTATATTGGTACCCAAGCTTGCGCAGCCGCTCCTTGTACAGTTGCAACACCGCGCGACTCTTACCCGGACGTGTTGAGTTCCATACCTGCCGCCACTGGTCTGTCCCAAAATACGCAGTCACCTTAGCACTATCTGGGTTTCGATTGATGCTCATCCCGAGTGGGAAATTGATCAGCAGCTCAGTTCGCCATGGAGCGATGGCCTCTATGGTGGTCCATTGAGGTTCGATTCCCTCTGGATCAACAAAAACGAATGTGGGAGATCGTCGATGAAGCTTGGTGATCAGTCTGGGCAGTTCCTTGTTGACGTCCCCGTCAATTACGCTGGCCCGTTGAGTCTTGTCGCGAGTTTTCAGAACGCCGCGAAGTTCTGCCGCGACTGCTCGGTCACGCTCGATGAAAAAGAGGCGATCGAACTTCGTCCCGTTCCGGGCACGGGCATCGAGGGCTATGAGCGGTGACCCGTCAATGGTGAGGTTTCTTCCTCTAAGGCGGTTCAAGCCCGGCCCGGCGAAGGCGTCGATGTAGATCCGTTCACGTGCTTTGGTGGTGGCAGCAAGGTAAGCCGGCAAATACTGTCGTAGTATCTTGAGTTTGTCCTGGGTCCAGGAGCCAACCTCTCGCGGCATTCAATGCCCCACGTGGAGTACGTAACTGTGTGGCCGGGAATCTGAAATTCCCAACGGAACGGAATCCCTCGGCTCTACGTCACCATTGAACGAACATGGGCATGACCACGTGGACGTAGTTGTCCTGGCCCACCGGTCGCAGGACGCCGGGGCTGGAGGGGCCGGAGGTCTCCAGAGCCACCTGGCTGCAATCCAGCACCTGGAGCACATCCTGGAGATACCTGCTGTTGAAGGCAACCTTGGACGCCTCGCCCTCCACGGAGGCATCGATCTCGCCGCGGTTATCACCGAGCTCCTCGGCCCGGGCGGAGATGACCAGCTTGCCTGGCGATAGCTCCTCCCCCGGCGTGACCTGGATGCGGATGATGCCGCTACCGTCGCGGGCGAAGATCGCAGCGATGCGCGTCTCCCGCAGGAACTCGGCCACATCGACAACAGCGCGGCAGGTGTGGGCCTGAGGGATTAGCTGGCTGTAGTTGGGGAAGGTGCCCTGGATAAGCTGGGCCACCAGCTCCACGTTCTTGAGGCGAAACAGAACCTGACTGCGGCTGCTGTTGATGGTCATCTCGATGGGCTCTTCCTCATCGGCCAGCAGGCGGTTGACCTCTCGCATCGCCCGAGCAGGAATGATGACCTCAGTACGCTCGGACGCCTCCTGCTCCAGAGAGAGGGTGTGCACGGCCAGGCGGAAACCGTCGGCAGCGGCCAGGGTGAGGTTACGCTCCTCCCTGAGGAGATGAATACCCGTAAGCACCGGCCGGGTGTCGTCGCTGGCAGCGGCGAACTCCACCTGATTGATACCGGTGCGCAGGCTCAGGGGATCGAGAGTGAGGGAGACCCCTTCGCGGATGGCAGGGATGGGGGGAAAGTCGCTGGCGTCCATGCCAGCCACGGCAGCCTCGTTGCGGGCGCAGACAATGCGCAACTGCCTGGCCCTGGGCGCCAGGCTCATTTCGATGCGCTCGTTGGGCAGGGAGTTGACAAAATCGCCCAGGAGGCGGGCAGGCACGGTAATCGCCCCCTCCTCCTCTACCTTGGCGCCAATCCAGGAGGTGATAGCAATCTCCAGATTGGTGGCCGCTAACTTGAGGCGGCCATTGTCGGTGGCGATGAAGACATGGGAGGTCTGAGGCAGTGTGCTGCGAACGGCCACCGCTCGACCAACAATGGACAGGCCCTTGGAGAGATTCTCTTGCAGACAAGAAATATTCATGACAACCACCTATCGTCGTGTAGTCAGGTGAATATACGGTTAGACAGAAGTATACACCGGCGGCGCCAGGGCCACAAGAGGAGTTTGGCCCAAGACAGCGTTTTCGCCGCTCACGCTCTTGTGGGCTCAGCACCACACCCTGAAGGGTATGGCATCAATCCATACCGATGCCGCAGCCTTCAGGCTGCGGTCGCATGTCTTCTAAGCTCGACTCGCCCTTAGCCGCCGTTCCCTCTACTCGAGAGACATGACTTCGACGGTATAAGTTGTCTGGCAAGCTTGTACGAATCTGGACTCGGCGTCGCAAACTTGACAGTCATCCTGGAAAACTATCGGCAGATAGGTGAAGGTGAGTCCGTGACTCCCATCGAGCGTGTCCATAATACCGCCAACATAGTCAATCAGGCTTCTCTCAAGCCTCTCCGAATAGTAGGTGAAGACCAACCTGACCGGGCCGTCATACCACTTCCTGCAATTCATGACCCTTGTGGCTTCCTGCCGCAATCTCAGGAAGGTCTCGTATCTGGGATGTTTCGGATTGCGTATCGAAAAGGACACATCTTTACGGGGGGGCTCACCCTCGACGCTGATTAGTATCCTTTCCCCAGGGTTTGGCGGAGGAAGGGTAGGCAGCACCCCAGGGTCAGGAAACAACGTCACCATAGACATTCCCCTCCACAGGGATCACGAACACCGCCACCGCAGCGACCAGCGGTCCGCCAGCAGGGCGAGCCCCGAACGAATCACGAGGCTGGCAACGATCACCTTCACTCGCCCCCACCGGCTACGAGGATGGTCAGCAGCTCCGTCAGGCTAGCCACCTCCACGTCAGGCTCGGCCATGTCCTCAGGCAGGGGACGGCCAGAGCGATTCAGCCAGGCCACTGGAACCTGCGCCTGTCGGGCACCCACGATGTCGGGCATGGGATTGTCGCCAACGTAGAGGATCTGGTGGCGCTCCAGGTCCAATACCTCAGCCAGATAAGCGAAGATGGCCGGGTCCGGCTTAAGGGCCTCAGCCACCTCCGAAGAGACCACGACATCGAACTCCAGGCCGTTCCTGGCCAGGCAGGCGCGGAGGAAATCGTCGTCGGCGTTGGAGAGGATGGCCAGCCGATAGCGGGCCCGCAGCGCTTCCAGCACCTCGGCCACCTCCGCATAGGCCTCGGCCTGGGAGAGCTTTTCTTTGAGGCGAAGGGCGGCCAGAGCGCCATCGCCCTCGAAGCCCAAGTCCCGTGTTGCTCGCTCGAACTGGAAAGCCCAGGCCTCATCGTAGCGGCGATAGGTAGGCCTGGCCACGTTCTCGCCCCGAAAGACGAAGGCCGCCTCCACGAACTTGTCCCAGAGAACCTCAGGGTCAGCCTCTAGGCCCTGGGCACGGGCGATCTCAGCCATGGTGCGGATGAGATCGGCAGTGGTGAACCGGACGAGGGTGCCGTAGCAGTCGAAGGCAACAGCGCGAATCGAATCGAGCATCTTGCGACCTAGCCGCTAGGGAGAGGCTTCCCCAGCCTGGCGCCCCCCGGCAACTACTGCCGATAGTATATAGGCAGAAGCGGCAAAAGGTGAAGCCAGAGAGCGCGACCACCTCTAGGAAGCGAAAGGCTGCTAGCCCGCCGGAGCAGCCTGCGGGGGTCGCACTTCTTCGTAGGCATCGGCCATCGCCAGGAGGATTTGGTCGGCCAGGCCAGCCATGAGCTCCCACACCTCCACCGCCTCCTCCGCCGATAGATTGCCCCGATGAGCTAGCTCTATGGCCGCGTCATCCAGCCCCTTGCGGAAGAAGATGAAGGCCTCCACGGCATCACGTACGGGAAGCCTCTTATCGGCGAACTCCCTTCCGTATTGGTGGCCGATCTGGCGGGCCTCCTCCACGAGACGAGACCGGCGGCTTCCCCGGCTCAGGTACTCGGAGGCTAGATTCACCAGGCGCTGGCCGAGAGAACGTAGCCGCTCCCGATCGTCGTCAGGCACGCCCGCGTACCAGTGGGCCTGGTGCTTCTTGCCCCGCTGAAGGCGGCGGCGAATGCGCATCAGCGCCAGGTGGCCCAGAGAGCCGTAGCTAGCAGGGCCCGGCCGCTCTTGGCCAGCCATGAGCGCTCGTAGGTCATCCTCGGCAAAACGGCGATGACCACCAGGGGTGCGGAAGGAGCGAACATAGCCGGCATCAGCCCAGCGCCGCAAGGTCGATTCGTTCACCCCCAAGAGATTGCAGGCCCGGCTCAGACTGATCCAGCGGCTAGGGCGACTCTGACCTTCCGTAACCTCAAGAGGAGGCCGAGCTCGCATTCAAACCTCCCTAAAGCTTCTCAAATCTTCAAAGACTTTTGAGGCGCATAGCAAATCGTATAATGGGCAAGCCTCAGTGTCAACCAGCGTAAGCAATGTTTTGCAGTATTTTCCCCACTTAAAGGCATATCTGACAGTCCCAATGAACTATGCCATACTTTGCCCCATAGGCTATTGAAAACCTTGCCCACCAGTGGTAAATTCCCTCTCAAAGAGGCGCGTTTGGCCAGGGGAATGGAGGCTGCCATGGCTGAAGAAGAAGAGATCGGCCGCGTAAGAGACTACTTCGCCCACATAGGGGTAGCGGGTATTGACCTCAGCGGCCGCCTCAAGGTGGGCGATACCATCCACATCCAGGGTCACACCACCGACCTCCAGCAGGTGGTGGATTCGATGCAGATCGAGCACCAGGACGTACAGGAGGCCGGTCCAGGGGACTCGGTGGGGATCAAGGTGCAGGAGCGCTGTCGCAGCGGTGACGCCGTCTACCGGGTGACCGAATAGACGCTAAGAGACCCAGCGCAGAACCCTTTCCGAGACAAAGGCAACAATACCAGGGAGGGCAACGCCCAGGCCAAGCATCAAGGCGATTGCCGATCCTCATCTGACGTCACGGCTGGCAAAGGAGCCGCCGGCGGCGGCTGCGGTCGAAGCCCAGAGGCAGCGCCTAGTCGCCAGCCATCCCTCGCATCAGGTTGGCCATCTCGATGGCTGACACCGCGGCGTCGTAGCCTTTGTTGCCCATCTTCCCGCCCGCTCGCTCCAGGGCTTCCTCCAGGCTGTCGGCGGTGATGATGCCGAAGATAAGGGGCACACCCGTCTCCAGGCCGGCCCGGGCGATGCCGCTGCTGACCTGGCTTGCTACATACTCGAAGTGAGGGGTCTCGCCGCGGATGACCGCCCCCAGGCAGACCACCGCCTGATAACGCCCACTCTCGGCTAGCTTGCGAGCGGCCAAGGGGATCTCGAACGAACCGGGCACCCAGGCCACATCCACCCCCTCCGCCTCCACGCCATGACGCCTCAGGCCATCCTGCGCGCCCGCCAGCAACTGGCGGGTTATCAGATCGTTGAACCGCGAGACGACGATAGCTATGCTCAAGCCTTTGCCTCCGAGACGTCCTTCGAAGGTCGTGCCAGCCAACAAATACCTCCTGTCAGGACATGATGTCCAGCAAGTGGCCCAACTTATCGCGCTTGGTCTCCAGGTAGCGCATATTGTGAGGGTTCGGCCGGATAATAATGGGAATTCGCTCTACCACCTCCAGGCCGTAGCCCTCCAGGCCCACCCGCTTCGAGGGGTTATTGGTGAGCAGCCGGATCTGCTTCAGCCCCAGGTCCACCAGGATCTGCATGCCGATGCCGTAGTCGCGACGGTCGGCGGGAAAGCCCAGGGCCTCGTTGGCCTCCACCGTGTCCAGACCCTCGCTGTCTTGGAGAGCGTAAGCACGGATCTTGTTGCAGAAGCCGATGCCCCGCCCTTCCTGGCGCATGTAGACGAAGACCCCTCTTCCCTCCTCGGCGATGCGTTCCATGGCTAGCTCCACCTGCTCGCCGCAGTCGCAGCGCAGGCTGTGGAAAACGTCGCCGGTGACACATTGGCTGTGCACGCGCACCAGCACCGGCTCCGGCGTGGAAACATCGCCCATCACCAGGGCGGCGTGCTCGTCGGGGTCTATGATGCTGCGGTAGGCGATGAGGTGAACCACACCCCAGCGGGTAGGTATCGTAGTCTCGGCCACTCGGCGCACCAGCCTCTCCCGTTGGATGCGGTAGGCGATAAGCTGGTTGACGCTGATAATTTTTAGACGGTGGCGGGCAGCGAACCGCTTGAGGTCGGGCAGACGAGCCATAGTGCCGTCGGACTTCATGATCTCGCACAGAACCGCCGCCGAATAAAGGCCAGCCAGGCGGGCCAGGTCGACGGCGGCCTCCGTCTGGCCTGCTCGCACCAGCACGCCCCCTTCACGGGCCCGCAGAGGGAACATATGGCCCGGCATCACCAGGTCTTCCGGTCTGGTGGCCGGGTCGATGAGAACGTGCACCGTCTGGGCCCGATCGTGGGCTGAGATGCCCGTGCTGACGCCGTCACGCGCCTCCACAGAAACGGTGAAGCCGGTGCCAAAGCGCGACTTGTTGTCCCCCACCATCATCGGGACACGCAACTCATCCAGTCGCTCGCCCGTCATGGGGACGCACACGAGGCCACGGCCGTATCTGGTCATGAAGTTGATGGCCTCGGGCGTTACAAACTGGGCGGGAATGGTAAGATCCCCTTCGTTCTCCCTGTCCTCATCATCGACAATGATGACGAAGCGCCCCTGACGATACTCCTGGATTGCCTCTTCAACGGTTGCCATTACCATGGCTCTATCCCTCGCTCCCCCGGTCGGGTCCCTGCTCACTACGTATTCGCTAGTCAGGGCCCGCCTCCTTGAGCAGTTGATCCACGTAGCGAGCTATTATATCCGATTCTAAGTTTACCGTATCTCCTGGCTTCTTGCGAGTGAGGTTGGTGACATCCTGGGTGTAGAGCACCAGGGACACAGCGAACGAACTTTCATCGCGGTCTACCACCGTAAGGCTGACGCCGTCCACAGCGATGGGCCCCTTGACAATGACGTAGCGCATGATCTCGGGCGATGCGGCGTAGCGGGCTATGACCGCGTCCTCCTCGGGCGTGAAGGAGAGGAGAGTGCCGGTGGCCTCCACTACCCCCCGCACCACATGGCCGCCCAGCCGGTCGCTGAGGGTAAGGGCCCGCTCCAGGTTCACCAGGTCGCCCGGCTTCAACTGGCCCAGGTTGCTGCGGCGATAGGTCTCCGGCATGACGTTGGAGGTGAAGCAGTCCTCTTCCAGGTGAGCCACCGTCAGGTCCACCCCGTTGATGGCAATGCTGTCGCCCAGGTGCGTCCCACGCAGAACCTTCTTGCAGGCGATGACCAATCGTCCCCGCTCCGCCTCCCTTACGACGCCTGCCTCCTCAACGATTCCCGTGAACATCTACTCACCCCTCTTCGTCGGATACCCTGCGATAAGAATATCGTCCCCCAGTCGTTCTACTGCCACCTCTCGCAGGCGCCAGGCCTGGGCCAGCCGATGGGCTCCCTGGCCAGCCACCGCCGCCGGTGCCTCGACAGCACCGATGATCAGGGGGGCCATGATCACCTGCACCTTGTCCACCAGCCCCTGGTCGAAGAGGGAGCCCAGGAGGATGCCCCCTCCCTCCACCAGCAGGGAGAGAACTCCCCGTTCGGCCAGCGCCTTCAGCAGCGGCCTCAGGTCAAGAGAATCGCCATCCCCGGGGAGCACCAGCACCTCCGCCCCGGCCCCCTCCAGGGCCTGTCGCCAAGAAGGGTTGGAGCGGTCGCTGGTGGCGATGAGCGCCCGCCCTGGCCCCTGGAGCACATTGGCGCTCGCTGGCGTGCGGCCACCGCTGTCGATCACCACCCGTAGGGGCTGACGTTCGCTCTCCTGACCGCCGGGGCGAGCAGTGAGCCGAGGGTCGTCCACCAGGATGGTGTTCACCCCCACCATAATAGCATCCACCGTCGCTCGCTGCTCATGAGCCCACTGGAGGCTCTGGGGCCCGCTGATCCAGCGGGAATCGCCGCTGGCGGCAGCGATACGGCCGTCCAGGCTGGCGGCGAACTTGGCGATCACGAAAGGGAGGCCAGTGGTCCGATGCTTGATGTAGGCCTCGTTGAGGCGCCGCGCCTCCTCCTCGCATTCGCCCAACTGCACGGCGATGCCCGCCGCCGCCAGCTCATTGCGGCCGCGACCGCTCACGTTGGGGTCAGGGTCAAGGATCGCCATATGCACCTCGGCCACGCCGGCAGCGATGATGGCCTCGGTGCAGGGCGGCGTCCGCCCCTGATGGCGGCAGGGCTCCAGGCTGACGTAGAGGGTGGAGCCGCGAGCGGCCTCGCCCGCCCGCTCCAGGGCCACGACCTCGGCATGAGGCCCTCCCGGCGGCCGAGTGAAGCCCTCGCCAACCACCCGCCCATCGCGCACCAGGACGGCGCCCACCGCCGGATTGGGGCTGACTCGTCCAAGAGCCTGGCCAGCCAGGGCCAGGGCCCGCCGCATGTAGTCCATGGGGATGCCTCAATCAACGCTTACGTTGCGGGAAGTTCTCATAGTATCGGCTAGGCATTGGCTCGTCCTGGCCTTGATACTTGCTGCCAATGCCTTTCGAGCCATACGGATGCTCAGCCGGCTCGGTGAGGCGCACAAAGGATATCTGCGACACGGGCATACCGTAATACAGCATTATCGGCAGGTTTGAGACATTGCTTAGCTCAAGAGTCAGATGCCCTTGCCACCCCGGATCCACGTAGCCCGCAGTAGAGTGTATTAGCAGGCCCAGGCGCCCCAGCGAGCTCTTGCCGTCGAGTCTTCCCACCAAGTCCGCAGGGACACACACCCTCTCCAGCGTTGTCGCCAACAAGAATTCGCCAGGATGGATAACGAGAGGCTGGAGTTCATCGATCTCGACGAGCTCTGTCAGGTCATCCGCCTTGAGCCGCGGGTCTATGAACGCGATTCTGGTCCTGGCCTTGAAGATCCTGCACTTCTTGCCAAGCCGAAGATCCACGCTAGAGGGTTGGATCGCATTGGGGCCGAGGGGATCGACCACCAGACGCCCCTGCCTTATCTCCTCACGGATGGAGCGATCGCTAAGAATCACCGCTAGCTCGCCACCTTTGCCCTCGGTGGCGTCATTCTAGCATTCGCTAAGCCTCAGCGGCAACCGATGTGGTGTTTCAGGACACGTGATGAATCACGGGTCGCAACTTTCCAGATGTCAGTCCTAATGGCTGCGCTCGATTCCTTGCAGCCTCCCTTTTTGGGCCGCTCATGGTGAGCTTGTCGAACCATGAGCCCCCGCTCACCCTTCGACAGGCTCAGGATGAGCGGCCAGAGGCCGTCTGGCCCTTCGTCTCTCACTTAACGTGAAACACTACACTGAGCGGCAAACGAGGGCTCAAGGGATGATCCCCCTCGAGCCCTCCAATGCCAGGTCTTATCGAGAGATTAGGTGCCTACTCGATAGCGTAGGTGATGTACACGTTGACCACCACCTCCAGCTCGCCGGCGCTGATCTCGGTAGCTGGCGCTGCCTCCTCCATGGTGATGCCGGCAACGCGGCCGTAGTAAGGCTGAGGGTAGGGCATGGAGATGGATTCGGTGATGTAGGTGGGCTTGCCCAGGGTCACCCCGGCCAGGGTGGCCAACTCATCGGCCTTGGCCTGGGCGTCGGCCACCGCCTCCTCGCGCGCCTCACTGCGCAGGGCTGTGGTGTCGTCGATGGTGAAGGAGATGCTTTGCACCTGGAGCAGGTCGCCGCCCGCCTCCACGGCGTCGTCGATGACTTCGCCCGCCTTGTCGATGTCCCGCACCTTCACCTGGAGCATGTGGGTAACCCGATAGCCGGTCAGGATCTGCTCGTTGTTGCGGTAGTCGTACTCCGGGTAGATGCTGAAGCTGCGCGTCTGGATGTCCTTCTCCTGGATGCCGTTGTCCTCCAGGGAGTCCAGCAGGTCGCTCATGGCTTCCTGAACCTGGCTGCTGGCCGCCTTGACCGTAGACGCCTTGGCCGAGACGCCCAAGCCCAGCACGGCCATGTCGGGGGCGGCCGAAACCCGCCCCTCGCCGCTGACGCTCAGACCCTGCGGCTCCGAGTTGCTGGCCAAGCTAACGGCCGCCGGCGCATGCGTCCCCGACGACGGCTCGGCTGCCGACGGTCCCGACTGCTCCGGCGAGGCCGATGAGTCGGAATCGCAGGCAGCGAGCAGAATGAGAGCCAACAGCGCGCCCGCTATCAGCAGAACCCCTATCCCTTTCTTCATGAAGATCGCCTCCTTTGTGCTACGCTCGATTTCCGATGCTTCTCCGAAGGCGGGCAAAAGCCCAAAGAACCACAAGAATGCCTACGCCAGCGCCCAGGCCGATCTCCAGCCAGCGCACGGCCTCCTCCCGCGAGAGGCCGCCGCCCTCCTCCACAGCCACCGCTTGGGCCTCCGCCGCGCCAGCCTCAGCTTCCTCTTCGACCGCTGCCCTCTCCACCGCCTCCTTCTCCACACCCTCGGCCTCTGAGACGTCCGCGCCGACCGCCGGTGCCGGTCGTCCCACGTCTGTGATACCGGGAACCAAAGGCTCTGGTGTCTCGACAGGCACCGCTTCCATCGCCGCCGGCGTCTCTTCTGGAGGAGGGCCAGCCTCTGTGATACCAGGAACCGAGGGCTCTGGCGTCTCCGCAGGCGCTGCTTCCATCGCTCCTTGCGTCTCGGCGGCCGCCGGGGCAAGCATCGCCGGCATTTCCTCCTCCTCTTCCTCCCCATCCCCAGGCAGGCCAGCGAAGTCGCCGATCACCACCAGGGCCAGGGCGAAAGCGGCGGTTGCCGTGGCCAGACGCAGGCCGAACTCCAGCCGCCTGGCCGTTGGCCGCGGCCGCACCTCCGCCGCGGGAGCGGCCGCCAGAGCGAACGAGCGGGGCGCCTCGGCCATGGGCAGGCTACCCAGGACCTCGATGGTGGCCCGAAGCTCTGCCAGCTCCTGACGACAAGCTTGGCAAGAATCGAGATGGACCTCCAGGCGACGGCGCGCCCGCTCGGAAAGCATGTTGTCCAGATAGGCAGAGAGATCGCGGCGAAAACGGCGATGGCGAAATTGTTGCAAGGCTTCCAGCATGACTAGTCCTCACTTCTTAAGACGGAACTGACGAGGCAGAAGTTCCCGTCGCGCCATCAAGTATTCGCGCATCTTGGCCCGGCCACGGGCAATTCGCGACTTCACTGTCCCCAGGGAGCAGCCCAAGGCCTCCGTCAGTTCCTCGTAGCTCAGGCCGTGGATATCGCGGAGAATAATCGCTAGCCGCTGCTCCGCTGGCAGAGCGCCCAGTCCTTGTTGCAGGTGCCGGCCCAGCTCACGCCGCTGGGCCTCTTCCTCCGGCCCGGCCAGGCGGGAGGGGACGTCCGCCGGCGAGCCCGCTTCCAGCGTCGCCTCCAGTGAGGCTGCCGGCCGGCTGCGGCGGCGGCGCAGCTCATCGCAACAGATATTGGCAGCGATGCGCAGGAGCCAGGCCCGAAAGCTGCCGCCCCGAAAGCTGCTAAGGCGACGGTAGGCAGCGATAAACGCTTCCTGAGCCGCATCTTCGGCCGCCGCCGAGCCCAACATCCGCAGACAGAGGTTATAGACCTGGCGCTGGTAGATCTGCACCAGGGTGTTGAAGGCGTCCAGATTCCCCTCCCGGCTGCTGCGGACGAGCTGTGCTTCGTCGGCGATAACCATCGACTTCCCCCGTCAGGGCCTCGCTCCCCTGGGCAGGCCCAGGGCTATTCTAGCAGAGAGACGAAAGGGTGCGGCGACACTCTTGAGGGTGTGCCAGCGTTATCTGTATTTGGTATACTAGGATTCTGAGGAGAGTGATTGTCCCAGCCCTCCTCGGTGTTGTTATGCAGTGGCCACGTCCACCGGTAGACCCCGAATTCGAGCCCTGGCTCGAGCCCTGGATCGAGCCAGGGCCGCCCTACGAGCCCGCGGGCAAGCCCGAAGAGGAGGTTGCCGCCAGGGGAATCCGCTGGGCAGCCGCCCTTCCTTCCTTCATTGTCGGTTTCGCAGCGTTCGCGGTCGGTGCGCTTGCCAGGATCGCCACTCACGGTACCGGATGGAACCGCGTGATCTTTGCCGGGCCGATAGCCCTTGCTGCCATCTCCATATTGGCTGGCGTCATTCAACTCGGGATCTTCCCCCGCCGCATCGAGCGCCGCTACCTTACCATCTATCGGGAGGTCGTCGAGACGCTCCTTCTAGCCGTGCTCGTCTTCCTGGCCGTCCAATCGACTGCCCAGAACTTCAAGGTGGAAGGGAGCAGCATGCTCCCCAGCCTGGAGAATGACCAGTACATCATTGTCAACAAGCTGGCCTACGCCCAGTTCGACCTGGGACTCTTCGACTTTGTCCCCTTCTTCGATGCCGGCGACGACTCCACTCACCATCTGTTCGGCGGCCCCGAGCGAGGTGATGTGGTGGTCTTCGAGTCGCCCAAAGGCCGAGACCGCGACTTCATCAAACGGATCATCGGCGTGCCCGGAGACAAGGTGGAGATTCGCGATGGAGTAGTTTACATCAATGGTGAGCCCTTGGACGAGCCGTATATAGACAGCCAAACCAGATGCAGCGGCAAGTGTTCCTGGGTTATCCCCGACGACCAGTACTTCGTCCTGGGCGACAACCGCAACAACAGCAGCGATTCGCGGGTGAGTACAATGGGAATGATCCCCGAAGGGAAAATTATCGGTAAGACCTGGTTCTCCTATTGGCCCCTCTCGGACGTAGGCCCCGCCCCGAACCACTCCGTTTCCTTCGCCAGCGAGGACTCGGAAAACTAGCATGTCGGAAGAGATCGAGAATCTCCTACGGGAGGTGGGCGCCATCCTCGACGGCCACTTCCTCCTGGCCTCCGGCCGCCATTCGCCCCTCTACGTAGAGAAGTTTCGCCTTCTAGAGCAGCCGCCCTACACCGAAAGGCTCTGCCGCCTGATAGCCGATCACTTTCGCCCCCAAGGGGTGCAACTGGTGGCGGCACCCACCACCGGGGGGATCATCCTCAGCTACGAGGTAGCTCGCCAGTTGGGAGTCAGGGGCATCTTCGCCGAGAAGGTGAAGGAGGGACGGCGCTTCGGCCGCGGCTTTCAGGTGGCTCCAGGCGATCGCACTCTGGTGGTGGACGATGTTCTTACCACCGGCAGCAGCATCCGCGATGTCTTGGAGGCAGTGCAGGCCGCAGGGGGTGAGCCCATCGGGGTGGCTGTCCTGGTAGATCGCACTGCCGGCCGCGTAGACTTCGGCCTGCCCTTTTTTGCCTGCCTAGCCCTCGAACTGCCCAGCTACGACCCGACCGAATGCCCTCTCTGCGCTCAGCAGGTCGCCCTCACGGTGACCTGAGGGGCGCTTCCTACACCCCGGGGCTGCCAGCCACCCTCGCCCGCTCCGTTTGCGGCTTTCCCGCTGCCAGCACAGCAGGGACAGCCGCCAGAACGGCCAGTCCCACTATCAGGAAGGCGGGCCGATAACTATCCACCGCGTCGTAGATCACCCCAGCGAAGATAGGACCAGTGAAGCTTCCCACACTGGCTACGAAGAACATTAGACCCTGAATGCTGCCAAAGGCTCTCAGGCCAAAATATTCCGCCTGAAAAGCGGGCCGCACGGAGATAGAGCCGCCCCAGCCCGGCGCGAAGATGATGAGGTACAGAGGAACCTGCCAGGCACTTTGAACCGTGGCCAGGAGAACGATGCCCACGGCAATGAAGAGGTAGGCTGCGGCCATCACCTTTCGCTTGTCTACATAGTCCGCCAGCCAGCCGAAGCCCAGTCGGCCAGCCAGGCTCACTATCGGCACGCCCATCTGCACCGCCGAGGCTATCAGCGAGGAAAAACCTAGCGACTCTTCCAGGAAAGCTACCTGATGGGCAATGACGGCCACGCTACCGAAGCCGACCAAGCTCATAGCAAAGGCCAGCAACCAGAAGGAGCGAGTGCGTAGCGCCTGGCCTATGGTGAGACCGTCATCCTCTCCGGCGGTCACCCCCTCGCCAGGGCTATCTGGGTCCACCGTAGGGGTCTGGCGTTCGTCGGCGGCTACCTGCCGCTCGGCCGAGAGGTCAGGCTCGCCATCGGGCAGAAGGCCCAGGTCCTGAGGCCGGTTGCGCACGACCAGGGCCAGAGGGATGCAGATGGCCCATTGGGTAAAACCCGTGATGAGCAGGGCCGTGCGCCAGTCGAAGGCAGCTATCAGCGAGGCCAGCACCACCACCATCACGCCGCTGCTGCCACCGCCCACTGTCATCAAGGCCAAAGCCCGGCCCCGTTTCTTCTGGAACCAGTGAGCGACCGCTGTCATCGCTACAGGGCCGGCGGTGGCACCCATGCCTATGGCGATGAGCATTGCAACGGCGTACAACTGCCACACCGCCTGGATGCGGCTCAGGAGAATGAAACCCGTTCCGACTAAGAACACCCCCGCCAGTACGAGGCGGCGAGGGCCCACCCGATCGACCAGATAGCCGACGACAGGGGCCCCCACTCCTCCAAGCTCTGTCCTGAGAGAGAAAGCGCCGGCTATGGCCGCCCGCGACCAGCCGAACTCCTTGGTCATGGGGATGATCAGGGTGCCGAAGCCGTAGAAGAAAGTGCCCGTGGTCAGAAAGATGATGCCGCCGGAGGCAAAGACCACCCACCACCCGTAAAACAAGGCTACTCCTTAACTTGTCCAAGAAGCCGGCGTCCGCCAGCTCCCAATATAGATTAAATGATAGCCGCCCCACCCCCCTCAGCCAACCCTCGCCTTGTCCAGCGGCACCGCCACTCTGCACCTTTTCCCGCCCCGGTCGTAACAAGCGAGGCCAACCTATCGTCATTCTTACTAGCCAGACTTTCGGCCAATCATGACCTCAGCCTCTACCTGGACAGGGGTCTGCTACAAGGAGGGCTGCAATTCTCTTGGCTGTCCATATAGGAAGGAAAGAAATCACCTACCTACAGAGGGTCCACAGGCAGAGCGAGCGGGCCAACAAGGGAGCGATCCTGGATGTCATCGAACCCCGCGCCCGCGGTCGCCTTCTGGACTGTGGCTGCGGCGATGGCGAGTTCACCGTCCAGGTTGCCTACCGCGCCCGCGTGTCGGAGGCATACGGTATCGAGTGCATCGACAACCGCATCAGAGAAGCCACTGATCGGGGGGTCATCGTCACTAAAGGCGACCTCAACGATCCGCTGCCCTACAAGAGCCGTTTCTTCAATATCATTCACGCCGACCAGATCATCGAGCACTTGCACAACATCGATCTCTTCCTCAAGGAAATCAAACGAGTGCTGCGGCCCGACGGCTACGCCATCCTCTCCATCAACAACCTGGCTAGCTGGCACAACCGCTTCTCCCTGGCGCTGGGCAAACAGGCGGCGCACTTGCACGTACCCAACGACGCCACGGTGGGCAACGCCTTCGACCCTTCGCAGGCAATCTGCCATCCCTCTCAGAGTGATAGTCGTCTGCTCGTCTTTAGCTTTCAGGGCTTGACAGAACTATGCCACTATCACGGTTTTTGGGTAGAACGCCTGACATTCGCCGGCTACTATCCCCTTCTGCCCCACCTACCCCGCCTCATGGGCAAGCTGGACAGCGTCCATGCTGCCTTCCTGATCGCCAAACTTCGCCCCAGCTCGTGAGAAAACCAGAGCCCAGAGCCTAGGCCATCACCAGGCAAAAAAATGTGTCTGCCGGCGGGGTATCCCACCGGCAGACACTTTCCCCGGCCAAGGGAAGGGGACCCGACGTTATGGCTGAAAAGCCTTTCGTCTGAAATGAAAGACGGGCGATGCCCGAGAATGTTACAGAGTTTTTAGAGGATTGTTCGACTAATATAGCCCTATGCCTGAGCTACACAGAGAAGAGGAAGCATCCGGCCATTTGTCACAGACGGCAGGCAGCCGGCGTCTCGCCGAAGGCAAAGGGCGAACGCGGTCTTGCCCTTAGCACTGGCCCGAAGGACGGGCCAGGTCGGCGGCGATCCTGCGGACGATGGCGGGTAGGGCTTTCCCGAGCTTAGGCGTCAAGCTCTCGCCAAAGGTGGAAGTATCAGCGGCAGCGATAGCGTAGATCAGTATTTGCTCTGGTACGGGCAAGCCCATCAGCCGGGCCAGACGCAGAGCTTCGCCCAGGCCGATGCCATGACTGGACGTTGAGGAGCCGCTTTCCAGGTCGCCGGTATCCAGGCGCCAGACCTCTCCCACGCTCGCCTCGTCCTGCACCACATCGATGATGACCGCCCGGTCGTAGCCGGACAGAAGCTGGACAGTCTGCATTCCCGCTACCGCCGCCTCCACCAGATCGATGTCCCCGCTCCCCATCAGCTCATATAGCCGACGGGCAGCCTGAAGACCAGCGGCGTCATCGGAGAGGATAGGATTGCCCAGACCCAGGATGAGGGTCCGCAACCGCTAGTCCCTTCTGAGGCTCTGGATAAGGTTCCTCTGGCTGTCGTAGATGCTGACGATCAGGGGCATTTGCCCCGGCAAGGAGTGGGTGGCACAGGCCAAGCACGGGTCGTAGGCCCGAAAAGCCATCTCGATGGTGTTGAGAAGGCCCTCGGTGACCACCGTGCCCTTCTTGATCAGGCCTTTGGCCGCCTTGTTGATGGACATGGCGATAGCCCCATTGTTGTGGCCCGTCCCCACGATGAGGTTGACCTTCTTCACCACCGCGTTTTCGTCTGCCCAATAGTGGTGAATCAGCACCCCCCGCGGCGCCTCCACCACCCCCACGCCCTCGCCGGGCGTCTCGGTGGGAATGGTGCGGATGTTCGTGCTGGTTATCTCCGGGTCTTGGCTCAGCTCCAGCAGGCGCTCGGCGGCGTACACCAACTCAACAACGCGTGCCCAGTGGGTGGCCAGCGTAGCGTGCACCGGCTTGCCCCCCAGGGTGGAGTAGAACCGCTCGTACTCCGCCTGGGCCAGGGGAGTAGCCATGCCGTCGGCGGCGTTGAGGCGAGCCAGGGGAGCTACCCGGTAGATGCCGCTGCTTGGCCCATCTGTCAGGCCGTGCCAGCCGACGCTCTTGAGGAAGGGGAACTTGAGATACGACCAAGGCTCCACGTGCTCGCCAATGTAGTCCAGGTACTGAGACGGGGGGAACTTGGCCACTTCCTTGGCCTGCTGGTCGACGACTCGCAGCTGGCCTTCATAGAAGTTCACGTGGTTATTCTCGTCCACCAGGCCCATGTAGTAGGTCTCGTGGGCGAAGGTGTCGCTGAGGATCATGTCCACGTAGGCCTTGTTGGCCAGCACTACGTCGTCCACGATCTTGATCGTCAGCTTGCCGAACTCGATCGCCGCCTTGGCGATCTCCTCGACCTTGGCCCGCTCCTCCTCGTTGAGGCCCTTGCTTATGCCGCCGGGCAGGCCGCAGGTGGGGTGGATGTACTTGCCGCCGAGCATGGCCACCACCTCGTGGGTAGCGGCCAAAGCCTTCAGCACCTGTCCCCCAATCTCCATCCCTACCTTGCCGATGACCCCGACGATGTTGCGCTCGGCGGCAGGGGCGTCCGGCCCTACCACAAAGTCGGGGCCGCCCAGGGCGTAGAAGTGAGTGGCGTGGTCGGCCACCATGAAGGCACTGTACAGCAGCTCCCGCAGCTTCTTGGCAGGGGAGGGCGGATCCACCTTGAAGACTGCATCGAGAGTCTTGGTGGAGGCCATGTGGTGCGCCTCGGGGCAAACCCCACAAATGCGGGCAGTAATGACGGGGAGGGTCTCTACCGGCCGCCCCTCGCAGAACTTCTCGAACCCCCGCAACTCCGGCACCTGGAAGTAGGCGTTTTGCACGTCCCCCTCATCGTTGAGGAAGATCTCGATGCGGCCGTGTCCTTCCAGCCGCGTAATAGGGTCAATGGTTATTCGCCGCGTCTCCACCTTGGCCTCTGTCATCTCTTTTCCGCTCCTCGCTCCCTGCCACTCCACTCTTGGGCCTCAGAAGGCCGCGAGCCGCTACTGCCCCGCCTCGGCCGACACTGCCTCGCGCTGCCGCTCCAGCCTCAGGCGGTGCAGAAGCGATGCGGGCAGGCCAAACATGTAGAAGGCGGCGATAGAGTCGGGAATGGCGCTCAGTATCCGTTCGATCTCCTCTGGATCGCGGGAATCGATATTGGATGTCACTGCACTCAGAAGCTTGGCTCCCTGGTCCACCGCCCCTGGCGCCGGCCCGTAGCAGCCGATGCAGGGCATGTTCACCTGGGGACAGGGCGCGCCGCAGCCGCCACGGGTGGCGGGCCCGGCACAGAGAATACCCTGCTCCAGAAGGCACTTCTCGGGGTCGGGGATGATCTGATAGGGGCGATATATGGCCTTGATCGACTTGTCCCCCTTGGTGCGAGGGCAGTCATCGCACACCGTCTTCTCCGATGCCCCGATCACCGAACCGGCTGGAGGCAGCTCCGCCCCCTCTATGAGCGCCTGGATCACCTTCTCTATCTGCTCCTTCGTTGGCGGGCAGCCGGGGATGTAGTAATCGACCGGCACTACCTGATCAAGAGCGCAGACCGTGTCGTAGAACTCCGGCAGGGTAAGCTCCCCCTCGGGCACCTGGAAGCTTAGCTGCGGGTAGGTGCCCTCCTCGTTGACCGTAGAGGGCGTCTCGCAGTAGGAACTCTCGAAAATCCCCTGGCGGTTGCTCACGTTGCCCAGACCGGGGATGCCGCCCAGGTGAGCGCAGGACCCGAAGGCCACCAACACCTGCGACTTCTCCCGCAGCATGTGGGCCATGTGCTCCTGCTCGGAGTTCCTGATGGCACCATTGAAGAGAGTTATCAGAATGCTCTTGTCCGGCAGGGCCTCTACGTCCTTGTACTTGAAGTCCATAATGCACGGCCAGAGAACGATCTCGAAGGCGTTGGCCACATCTAGAATCTTCTCGTACAGCCGCACCACAGCTATCTCGCAGCCACCACAACTGGCTGCCCAGTATAGGGCCATCTTCGGCTTTGCCATCCTAGGCCTCCCTAACGTCTTCTCGCTCTCGGCCTTCGTCTCGACCTTCGTCTCGACCTTCGTCTCGACCTTCGTCTCCGGCCTTCCGCCGAGCCCAAGGCCACAGACTCGGCATCCTAGGCCGTCCTAACCTTCTCCTGCCACTGAAGTGGACCCAAGGCTTTCACCTGCTCGGTCATCTCCTTGCATATCTTGGCCCACTTCGGGGCCTCACTGGCGGAAACCCACTCCACACGGAAACGCTCCGGCTCGATCCCGAACTGTTCCAGCACCCTGTGGACCATAGCCATGCGGCGAATACACTTGTAGTTGCCCTCCAGATAGTGACAGTCGCCCGGATGGCAGCCACCAATCAGCACACCGTCAGCTCCTTCGGCGAAGGCCTTCAGGATAAAGGTGGGGTCGATACGGCCGCTGCACATCACCCGCACCGGACGCACGCTGGGCGGATACTCCATGCGGGAGGTGCCCGCTAGGTCCGCTCCCTGATAGGCACACCAGTTGCACAGGAACCCCACAATCGTCGGCTCGTAGTTGCCCGATACCATGGTTAACTGCGCCTCCTTAAACTGCCACCAAGGGCAGCTTGACGTCCGCCAGCAGACCCTCGATCTCGGCAAAGATCTGCTTGTCGGTGAAGTGGCGGCCTTTAATGGCCCCCGAAGGACAGGCGGCAACGCAAACGCCGCACCCCTTGCAGAGCACCTCGTTGATCCTGGCCACATCCTTCTCCTCATCGAAGGTGATGGCACCGTAGGGACACAAGTTCAGGCAGATCTTGCAACCGGAGCACATTTCCTCATCCACTACGGCAGTGGCGGCCTCGATCTCCACCGTCCCCCTGTCGATTAGCGCCAGGGCCTCTGCCGCCCCCGCCGAGGCCTGAGCCACGGTGTCCGGGATGTCCTTGGGCCCCTGGGCACAGCCAACCACGAACACGCCCGCACTGGCGGTGGCCACCGGCTCCAGCTTGGGGTGCTTCTCCAAGAAGAACCCATCGGCACCCCGACTGATGAGGAAACGCCTGGCCACTTCCTCGGCATCGGCCCGTGCTATCATGGCCGGACAGAGAATAACCATGTCCACCGGGATGCGCACCATCCTGCCCAGCAGGGTGTCCTCGCCGACGACCACCAGCTTACCCTGCTCCTCATCGGTTGCCGCCTGGTCGGTGACCTGGGCAACCTTGCCCCGCACGAAGTTGACGCCCTCGTCGGACACACGCTGGTAGAACTCCTCGAAGCCCTTTCCGTAGCAGCGCATGTCGATGTACATCTGGTACACGTCTGCCTCGGTCTTTTCCTTTATCAGGTGGGAATACTTGAGGGCATACATGCAACAGACGCGTGAGCAATACTCATAGTAGTTCTTGTCGCGGCTGCCCACGCAGTGGATGATGGCCACGCTCTGGGGAGTGCTGCCATCCTTCAACACCAGCTCACCGCCGGTAGGGCCGGTGGCGCTGCACATCCTCTCGAACTCCAGGCTAGTGAAAACGTTGTCCAGGCGCTTGTAGCCGTATTGAGTGATAGGAGAGGGGTCGAAAAGGTCGTAGCCGGTGGCCACGATTATCGCCCCCACCTCTAGCTCGACGGTCTCCTCCTTCTGATCGAAGGCGATGGCTTTCGTGGGACAGAGCTTCTCGCAGGCCCTGCAGGTCCCCTTCTTGAAGTAGACGCAGGTCTCCGTGTCGATGACCGGCACGTTGGGCACCGCCTGGGGGAAGGGCGTGTAGATCGCCTTGCGCTTGCCTAGCCCCATATCGAACTCGCTGTCCGCCTTCCAGGGGCACTTCTCGATGCAAAGGCCGCAGCCGTTGCAGAGCTCTGAGTCCACGTAGCGAGGCTTCTTCCTAACCTTGACCTTGAAGTTGCCGATGTAGCCGGAGACCTCCTCCACCTCGCTGTAGGTCATAAGCTCGATGTTCGGATGGGAGCCAACGGAGGCCATCTTGGGCGTGAGAATGCAGGATGAGCAGTCTAGAGTGGGGAAGGTCTTGTCTAGCTGGATCATGCGGCCGCCGACGGAGGGCTCTCGCTCCACCAAGTACACCTTGTGATCAGAGTCAGCGATGTTTAGGGCCGCCTGGATGCCGGCAATGCCGGCACCCACTATCAACACAGTGGGAGTTACCGGCACTTCCCTTCTCTCCAGAGGCTCCAGCAGGCTAGCCCTCTGGACGGCGGCGTGGACCAGGGCTTTGGCCTTCTCAGTGGCGCCGTCCTTGTGGACCCAGGAATCATGCTCGCGGATGTTGGCCATCTGAAAGAGGTAGGGGTTCAGCCCCGCCTCAGCCACGGCCTTGCGAAAGGTAGGCTCGTGCATGCGGGGGGAACAGGAAGCCACCACCACCCGATTGAGGTGCAGCTTCTCTATATTCTCCTTGATTAGGAGCTGTCCAGGCTCGGAGCACATGAACTTATAGTCCACAGATAACACAACCCCGGGCAACCCGCTGGCAAACTCCCTCACCTCGTCAACATCTACGGTGTCCGCAATGTTGCTCCCGCAGTGGCAGACAAATACGCCGATTCTTGGCTCTTCCATGGCTACATGGCCTCCGCAACCAACTCGGTGATATCCCTTAACTCCAGCCGCTCCAGCACGTCCGGCATCAGGCAACCTTCGAACATAAGCATGCAGTAGGGGCAGGCCAGAGCCATCACCTCAGCGCCTACATCCAGCGCCTGCTGCGCGCGCACCTCGGCCAGCCTCTCGCCAGGCTTAGTCTCCATCCATACCTGGCCGCCGCCCCCGCCGCAGCACAGGCTGTTCTCGTGATGATTGGCCATCTCCACCAGCTCCACGCCGGGGATGCTGTTCAGGATCTCTCGTGGCTCGTCAAAGACGCCGCTGTGGCGCCCCAGGTAGCAGGGGTCGTGATAGGTGACCCTCTTCTTTACCTCTTTACTGAATTTCAGCTTACCCTCCCGAATGAGTCCGGCCAGGAACTGGGTGAAATGCATGACCTGCAAGCCATTTTGTGCTAAGGGGTATTCGTTCCTGAAGGTGTAGTAGCAGTGGGGCGAGGAGACGACGATGTTCTTGACGCCGTTTTCGGCGAAGGCGGTCATGTTCTCCTGGACCAGACGTTGGAACAGCTCCTCATCGCCCGCCTTGCGCGCGCTCTCGCCGCAGCAGGCCTCCTTCGAGCCCAGGATGCCGAAATCTACCCCCGCCTTCTGAAGAATGGTCGCCGTGGCCTTGGCTATGCGACTGACACTCGCGTCGTAGGCGGGTGTACAGCAGGGGAAGTAAAGTAGCTGAGTGCCGTTGCTGAACGGCTTGACATTCAGGCCCTGAGCCCAGTCAGCCCGCTTCTCCGGCGGCTCACCCCAGGGATTGCCTGTGCCAGCGAGGTTCTTCATGGTGACGCGCAGGGAGTCGGGAACCGGTCCGACTCCCAGGGCAACAATGGTGCGGCGCATGGCCCTCATCACGTCGATGATCTCGACGCCGCGGGGACATTGCTGGACACAGTTGCCACAGGTGACGCACGTCCACATGGCCTCGCTCTCAAAGTCGACAAGCCCTAGCTGCGCCTCGTGGATTAGCTTGCGGACTGGAAAGCTCTTTAGGACATTCCAGGGGCAGACGCCAGTACACAGGCCGCACTGGTAGCACAGCTTCAGTGCCTCACCCCCCATCTCCTTGACAATGTCTACCGCCTCTTTATAGGGGTTAGCAACTTGTCTTACCATTTATCGCCGTCCGTTTCCGCTCCAGCCAGCCAGAAGCCGCCCGAGCCTTCATCTAGGTTCCCTTGTGAAATCCTACACCAAGTAGGTAACAGCACCAGTTACGCAAGGTAACAGAACGGTTACACTTCTGTCAACCAAATGTACTAGTGCCTATGCGGAGGAATAGAGAGAAGGGGGAACCGTAGCTGGTCTGACGAAACGGTAGCCTAGCCCGCGTTCGGTGAAAATGTAGCGGGGGTTGTGAGCGTCGTCGCCCAACTTTTGCCGCAAACGAGCGATGTGCACCTTCAGCATAAGCATGCCATCGTCGCTTTCCCATCCCCACACCTTAGCCAGCAGCGTCTTCTGAGTGACGACGCGCCCCGCGTTGGCTACAAGCTGAGAAAGAATGCGGCCCTCGGTGGGCGTCAGCTTCGCCGGCTGGCCACGGAGGATAACCTCACGGTTATCCAAATCCAGGGTAAGTTCCCCATCGACGATGATACGGGAGGAGGTGGCTAGGGGCGCTGCCTGCGACCGGCGCAGCACCGCTCGGGTGCGGGCCACCAGTTCCAGAGGGCTGAAGGGCTTGACGATGTAGTCGTCGGCCCCCAGCTCCAGGCCCTTGAGGCGCTCCATCTCCTCACCCCTCACGGTGAGCATGAGGATAGGCACGTCGGAGATCGCCCGCAGGCGGCGGCAGACCTCGAAGCCACTCATCCCTGGCAGACCCACGTCCAAGACGACCACATCCGGCTGCCCTGCCTGGAAGAGCTTCAGGGCCGACTCGCCATCGGCGGCCGCTATCACCTCGCTCCCCGACCACTGAAGGCTGAAGGTTAACTCGATGACCTCCACCACATCGGGCTCGTCATCGACGACCAGAATCCTCACAACCGTCCCTCCTAGGAAGGGTGAAAAAGAAGGTGCTGCCGCGACCGCCCTGGCTCCTCACCCAGATCCGCCCCCCGTGTAACTCCACCACCGTCTTGGCGATGGCTAAGCCCAAGCCAGCACCCGCCTTCTCCCCTAGCCCGCGGGAGTTGGAGTAGAAGCGCTCGAAGACCTGGCTCTGCTCCGCCAGGGGGATGCCGGGACCATCGTCGGCGACGCTCACCAAGTACTCTCGACCCTTGTCCTGAAGGGCCACCTTGATGTGACCGTGGCGAGGAGTGAACTTGCAGGAGTTAGAGAGCAGGTTCATCAGCACTTGCTCCAGACGCCCCCGATCGGCCAGCACCGGGCAGGAAGAAGATGGGGTTTCCACTTCCAGCGCCTGTTCCTTCCCCCCAGCCAATGGCTCAATGGCTGCCGCGCTCTCCCTTACGATCGTCTTCAGGTCCCAGGGCTCGTGCGAGAGACTGACCTCCCCCCTATGTAGGCGGGCCAGATCCAGCAGTTCCTCCACCAGGCCCTGAAGGCGCTGGGTATTGCGGGCAATGCTCCTTGTCAGGCTGTCCGCTGCCTTGCCCCCTTTAGCCGCCGAAGCCGTAAGAAGGTCGGCAGCGGCCCTGATGGAGGTGATGGGGGTGAGAAGCTGATGAGAGATGCTGGCCAGAAAATCGTCCTTCAAGCGGTTGACGTCGGCCAAGGCCTGAGCGCGGCAGGCCTCCGTCCACAAGCGGGCGTTCTCCAGAACGATGGCGATCTGGTTGGCAACCGCCTCGAGAAAGCGGAGGTCGCCAGCAGAAAACGCTCCCTGACGGCGAAGATTCACCAGAATGAGGGCTCCCAGGGTGGAGTCCTTGGCGATCAAGGGAGCGCACATGGCGCTTCGGGGCTGGCGCACACCGGGTCGGGCCCCGTCGAAGTGGGCTCGATTCTCCTTCCGCAGGTTGGCGATGTTCGAGGATATTTCTTCGGGGTTGACGCAAAGGAGGGCCTGCCCTCGCTGAAAGACCTTGCCCACGATGGCCTCCCCCGGCTTCAGCCGCACACGAGAGAGGGGCTCTGTCTCGTAGCCAATGGAGGCCCTGGCCGTCAGGCACTCCTCGTCGGGGTTGTAGAGGAAGAGAGCGCCGGCATCAGCCGCCTCGTAGAGAGTGATGCTGCGGGCAAGAACGGTCTCGAGCAGGCTATCCAGATCGGTGGCCTGGGCAGAGGCCTTGGATAGCTCCAGCAGGGTGGCCACTTCCTCCGCGCTCTGCCTCGCCGTATCGTCCCGCCCCGTCGTCTCGTCCGTGGTCATCACCGCTCCTCAACAGATACGCGGCAGCATCTCCCCCACCAGCATGTGGACGATGCGCGTGCCGCCGATAGCGGTCTTCATCAGAACCTTTCCCTCAGGCTCGGCGACTACCTCCCCGATGATCGCTGCCTCTTCACCATACCTTGTCTCTCGCATGACGGTCAGGATCTTTTCGGCATCTTCAGCCCCGACGATAGCCACCAGCTTGCCCTCGTTGGCGACGTACAGAGGGTCGAAGCCTAGCATCTCGCAGGCACCCCATACGCCATCCTTGACGGCTATCTTTGGCTCATCGATCTGGATGCCAACCCCCGACTGCTGGGCTATCTCGTTGAGAGAGGTCGCCAGCCCACCCCGAGTGGGGTCGCGCAGGACGTGGACGTTGGTGCTGGCCGCCAGCATGGCCGCCACCAGGCCGCTCAGGGGAGCGACGTCGCTGGCCACCGGCGCCTCGAACTCCAGCCCCTCTCGCTGGGAGAGGACAGCGATGCCGTGGTCGCCGATACTGCCCGAGAGAATGATCACGTCGCCCAGGCGGGCCCTGCCGCCGCCGATCTCCACCCCCTGCGGCACCAGGCCCAGGCCGGCCGTGTTGACGAAGAGCCCGTCGGCGGCACCCCCCTCCACCACCTTCGTATCGCCGGTCACGATCTGCACGCCCGCCTCAGCCGCCGCCTGGCGCATCGACTTCACCACCGCCCTCATGTTAGCCAGGGACAGCCCCTCCTCGATGACGAAGCTGGCCGAAAGGTACAGGGGCTTCGCCCCCACCATGGCCAGGTCGTTGACCGTGCCGCAGACCGCCAGGCGGCCGATGTCACCCCCCTTGAAGAAGAGGGGCTTCACCACGTAGGAGTCGGTGGTGAAGGCCAGGCGAGGACCGCTGCCGTCCCTGCTCAGGGCGAACACGGCCGAGTCGTTGAGCTGGTCGAGGATGGGATTGGCCCAGGGCGGAACGAACTCCTTGGCCACCAGTTCGTGGCTGAGGCGGCCGCCGCTGCCATGAGCCAGAAGGATCTTGCTGGTTCCCGCCACGTTTCTCTTTGCCATAGTCTCCCTTAGTGTGACCCGTATTGATACCAGCCGGCGCAGGTGCCCTCGCTGGAGACCATGCAAGGGCCTACCGGAGTCTCGGGGGTGCAAGCCGCGCCGAATAGAGAACACTCCGGTGGCGTCTTGACCCCCCGCAGGATATCGCCGCACAGGCAGCCCTTGTGCTCCTTGGTTGGCGGAGGGTTGATGGCAAAGGTCTCCTCGGCATCGAAACGCTTGTACTCTGGTCGCAGCTTCAGCCCGCTGCCAGGGATGCGTCCCAGCCCCCGCCATTCGGCGTCGCTTGTCTCGAACACTCGCGATACTAGCTCCCGCGCCAGGGGGTTACCCTCCGGCCGCACCCCCCGCCGATACTGGATCTCCACCTCTGCCCGGCCCTCGGCGATCTGGCGCAGCAGCATGTCGATGCCCTGGAGGACGTCCAACGGCTCGAAGCCGGTGATCACGCAGGAAACGCCGTATTGTTGGGGGATGAACTGATAGGGCTGCGCGCCGATGACCACACTCACATGGCCGGGACAGATGAAGCCGTCGATGCGCACCTCCCCTGCCTCCAGCAGAGCGCGCATGGCGGGCGGGATCAGCTTGTGCACCGAGATCAGGTAGAAGTTCTTGAGCCCCAGCGCCTCGGCCTCCAGCAATGCGGCGGCGATGGTGGGAGCGGTGGTCTCGAACCCCACGGCGAAGAATACAACGGGCCGCTGGGGATTGTCGCGGGCCATGCATACGGCATCGCGAGGAGAATAGACCACCCGCACGTCGCTGCCATCGGCCTTGACCTGCTGGAGGCTCTGGTAGCTCCCTGGCACCTTCATCATGTCGCCAAAGGTGGCCAGGGTTACCCTCGGCTGCTCGGCCAGAGCGATGGCCTTGTCGATATCGGCGTTGGTGGTAACACAGACGGGGCAGCCCGGCCCCGAAAGCATGCTCAGCGGCGGCGGCAGGAGCTGGCGGATGCCATGGCGGAAGATGGCCACCGTGTGGGTGCCGCACACCTCCATCAGATTCACCGACCGGCTGGTGATGCGCTCGATCGCCACCGCCAGGCCGCGGGCGGCAGCAGCGTCGTGGAACTCGCGCACGTAGCGCACCATTATGCTTCCGCCCTCCCGGCCTCGGCCATCTCAGCCAGAAGGCGCAAGGTCTCCTCGGCCTCCGCCTCGTCCACCTTCTGGAGGGCGTAGCCGGCGTGCAGAAGAACGTAGTCGCCCAACTGGGCATCGGGCAGGAGCATGAAGCTCGCTTCCCGCACCACTCCCCCCAGCTCCACCAGGCCCAGGCTCTGCTCGCTGATCTGGATGACCCGCGCCGGTATGGCCAGGCACATGGCTAGCGCTCCTTCCTCCTCGACAGGCGGGCGTTGGCGATAACCGCCTGGCCCAGGGCGATGCCGCCATCATTGGTGGGCACCCGGTGGTGGACCAGCGCTTCGAAGCCCTCTCTCTCCAGTCCGTCCAGGGTGCGACCAAGAAGATACATGTTCTGGAATACGCCGCCGCTAAGAGCCACTCGGTTGATGCCCGTTCTTTCCCTGGCGGCCCGGCTCACGCCGACGATGATGTCGGCGATGGTGTTGTGGAACTTGGCCGAGATCACAGCCCGGTCCATGCCTCGTCTCAGGTCCGATACCACTCCCCGCAGCACAGGCGCCGGATCAATAATTATAGGATAGCTTGAAGGTCGGCTCCAGTCGTAGACCTCATCCACCCTCTCGGCGGCCAGCATCTCCAGCTCGATGGCCGCCTGCCCCTCATAGTTGACCACGCCGCGCACGCCCAACAGGGCCGATACGGCGTCGAACAGCCGGCCACAGCTCGAGGTGAGGGGGCAGTTCACCTTCGCTGCCATCATGCGGCGCACCAGGGCCAGCTCCGCCGCTTCAATCTCCGCCCACAGCCCCAGGGGCATGTCCAGGGCCTCCTCACCGAAGGCGCTCAGAAGATGGCTTACCGCCATGCGATAGGGCCGCTTGATGGCCGCCTCGCCGCCGGGCAGGGGCACGTACTTGAGGTGACCCAGGCGGCGAAAGCGGCGGTAGTCGGCCAGGAGGAACTCGCCGCCCCAGATGCGGCCGTCGGTGCCGTAGCCGGTGCCGTCGAGGGCCACCCCGATGACCTCCCCATCCACGCCATTCTCGGCCATGCAGCTCACCACGTGGGCATGGTGGTGCTGCACAGGCACCCGCCGCAAGCCCTGGCCCTCCGCCAGCTCCAGGGCGTAGCGGGTGGCCAGGTAATTGGGATGAAGGTCATAGGCCACCGCCCGCGGATTCACCCGAAAGAGATTCTGGAAGTGCTCAATGGACGCTTGATAGCTGGCGAAGGTCTCGTAATTCTCCATGTCGCCGATGTGCTGGCTGAGGAAGGCGTAGGTGCCCTTAGTGAGGCAGAAGGTGTTCTTGAGCTCGGCCCCGCAGGCCAGGATCTCCTTCAACTCCAGGTCCAGGCGCACAGGGAAGGGCGCATAGCCGCGAGAGCGGCGGATCATGGCCTCCCTGCCCCGGAAGAGGCGAGTGACTGAGTCGTCGCAGCGAACGTAGATATCGCGGTTGTGCATCAGGAAGTAGTCGGCCAGGGGGTTCAGGCGCTCCAGGGCCTCCTGGTTGCCGATGGCGATAGGCTCCTCAGCCATGTTGCCACTGGTCATCACCAGGGCCAGAGGCATGGGTGTTCCCCCATCGCCCAGCAGGAGGTAGTGCAGGGGCGTGTAGGGCAGCATGACCCCCAGGTAGTTGTTGGCAGGAGCTACTTCAGCGGCAATGGGCGACCCCGGCTTCCGCCGCAGGAGCACAATGGGCCGCGCCGGCGACTCCAGGAGCTGGGCCTCGCCTTCGCTCACCTGACAGTGGCGGCGGACGGTGTCCACGTCCAGGGACATGACAGCGAAGGGCTTATCCACCCGCTGCTTACGCTCGCGCAGAGTCGCCACCGCCCCCGCATTGGTGGCATCGCAGGCCAGATGGAAGCCCCCCAACCCCTTCACCGCCGCGGTCGCCCCCTCGGCCAGCAGGCGGCGAGCGACCTCGATGGGCTCTCCTTCGAGCGGGGCCTCAGCGGGGCGAGCGCCGTTCCTGGCGAGCTCCAGGTGGGGGCCGCACCGGGGGCAGGCGTTGGGCTGAGCGTGGAAACGCCTGTCAGCGGGGTTGTGGTACTCCTCGTTGCACTGGGGACACATGGTGAAGACGCTCATCGTCGTCTTGGGTCGGTCGTAGGGGATGTCGCTGATGATGGTGAAACGAGGGCCGCAGTTGGTGCAGTTTATGAAGGGATAAGCCCACCGGCGGTCCCGGGGGTTCCGGAGTTCATCGAGGCAGTCAGCACAGATGCAAATGTCGGGGGAGATTAGGACGAACTCATCGCCCTCACGGCTAGCCTCGATAATGAAGGACGAGTAGCCGACAGGCGGAAGGAGGTTGGTCTCCACCCTTTCGATGACTGCCTGCGGAGGGGGACTGGCCTTGAGCCCGGCGATGAACCCGTCTATCCTTTGCCTTGGCCCCTCCACCTCGATAACCACGCCCTGGGTGGAGTTGAGGACCCAGCCGCTAAGCTGATGTTCCTGAGCGAGGCGATAGACAAAGGGACGGAAGCCAACCCCCTGAACGATCCCTCGCACCACCACCTGCGCCCTGATAGCCACGGCAACCTGCTACTCCACCTCTATGCTCTCAACCCGAATGTTAGGACCGTCCACGGGCTCAATATCCAGGCGGGCCCCTTCGGCTATGGTCCCCTTAGCCTCCATGGCGATCAGTTCTCGCATCTGGTCAACCCCGTAGAGGTCGCCGATCTCGAGGACAATGGCCACTATTCTCTTAGCGCCCTCCACCTCGGCCGTCGCCAGGACAGTCTTGACAACATCCTGGGCTGCCGCTAGCTCGTGCATGAAGGCCTCCTTGCTAGTTAATTTTACTATAGCGTAATCTTTTACCGCAAACCTCGGCCCCCCGATTCTACAAGCTGCCCCCCAGCCTGTCGATACGAGAAGAGAGCCTACCCCACACCACCCCTTGAAGGCGAAGCGAATTTGGACGTACAATCTCAGCGAGGGCCAATGAGGGCCGGTAGCTCAGCGGAAGAGCTCCGGACTTTTAATCCGGGAGTCGTGGGTTCGAATCCCACCCGGCCCTCCAGGTCCCGAACCCGGCCGCCCCAGGATCGCCAGCGGATAGAGCTCCTGCCCCCTAGGCAGATTAGCTCTCCGCGTGCAGGTTCCTCAGCGAGGCTGTACTGATCTGCTGCAACGCCGCTACCACGAAAGCCTGGACAACGTCACGCCGCCGGACATCTACTACGGGCGACGAGTGCAGATCCTCAAGCGTAGGAAGGAGGTCAACCAGCGAACCCTAGCACTCGGGAAGGAATTCCATCGGTCCGCCAGGAAGCGAGAAGCGGGCCAAAGTGTTCATTAGAAAATGGGTCAAAAAGTCCGAAAAATACTGCCAGCATGCAGGTCCCCCAGCGCACGTCCCACAACTTCCTGCACCGCCCTCTCAACCTCCGGAGAGAGTCCTAGGCCTGCCTCAAAGGTTTTCCCTTCAATACCGTAGACGATCACACATGGTGGAAGTTGGCCAAGCGCCCGCGCCAGCTCGATGGCCTCAGCAACGCCGAACGCGTGGGTGGAGTAATGGAAAAACCTTGCCGGAATGGGCTGCCTGTGGGCATCGAGCCGGTGAAGGGTCCCCGGTTTTGTCCCGGAACGGACCGCATCGATCAGGATGACCGTGTCAGCATCCTTCCACGACTCCATCAATGCCGCGCCATCGCCGCCTTCTTCCAGAACCCTAACATGCTCGGGTGCTGCTTCCTTCAGGCGTCGAGCAACGACGAGCCCCGCTGCATCATCGCGCCGGTACTGATTGCCCAAGCCGATGATAAGCGGGGCCGATTTGCTGGGCGGCATCGCGATTCTCTCACTCCCGTTCAATATGGAGTTTCAGGAAGTGCGCGGAGCAAGAGATGCACGGGTCGTAGTTGCGTATCACCTGCTCGCACTGCCAGGTGAGCTTCTCGCGCGGCAGATCGATATACTTTGGAACGAACTGCCAGAGGTCGCTTTCGACGCTCTTCTGATTCTGGGAGGTCGGGGCAACGATCTTCGCGTCGAGAATCACTCCCTGATCATCAACACGGTAGCGATGGTACAAAATGCCACGCGGCGCTTCGGTGCAGCCGTAGGCCGTGGCAGCGCGCGGCTGGACTTCCACAGCCGGTTTCTCCGGCATCTCGTATTCATCAATGATGCGTAGTGCCTCGTCATAGGCGTAAAGAATCTCCACGTTGCGCACAATGATGCTCTTGAACGGATTGCGACAGACGGGCCCGAGCCCAGCATCGCGTGCGGCCTGTTGCGCCAGCGGAGAAAGCTTGTCGAAGTTCAGGTTGTAGCGGGCCAGGGGGCCGACAAAATAGGCCCCGCGCTCCTTCAGCGTAGAGTGCAACGCATTAGTGTAGGGCACCTGCTCTTCGACGAAGTGGTCATCATATTCGCTAAGGGCAATGTCCAGCCCCTTGTTGGAAACGAGGCGGCCTTCGGTGATGGCGTATTCGTCAGGGTGGCGCAGGGCGACGAACTCGTAGTCCTGCTCGAAGTCCGGAAAGGGCAACGTCGCCGTCCAGCGCACAGCTTCAAGAGCGGCGTCCCGCGCCCATTTAAGTTTCTCTATCAAGGGGGCAAGCTCCCGCTTGGTCGGCACCTTATAGAAGCCCCCCACGCGCACGTTGATGGGATGGACCTCCCTACCGCCAAGGAATGCCATCAGTTCATTGCCCACCTTCTTCAACTGCAGCCCCTTCTGGACGACCTCGGGATGGTCTTTCGCCATCTGGATGGCATCCTCGTAGCCGAGAAAGTCGGGGGCATGAAGCAAATACACATGCAGGGCATGGCTCTCGATCCATTGACCGCAATACATCAGCCGGCGGAGGGCACGGACCTGCCTATCCACACTGACTCCAAAGGCGCTCTCCATCGCCTGTGCCGCGCTCATCAGGTAGGCGGTATGGCATATACCGCAGATGCGAGATGTGATGTCGGGGGCTTCGCTGTAGTTGCGGCCACGCAAGAAGGCCTCAAAGAAACGCGGCGGCTCCCAGATCTTGAACTTGACGTCCGTCACCGTGTTGTTCCTGATCTTCACATACAGGGCGCCCTCGCCTTCGACGCGGGCGAGGTAGTCCACCTTAATTGTCCTACTTTTCATGAGCTACGCTCTCCTCACGAAACGCTTCAGCCCAGGCATTGAATGTACGAAACGCTCGCACCAAGTCTTGTTCCCCCACCCCGAGGTGGCTCCACTGCCTGCTCAACGAATCCGTATTCGGCGTCTCCATCGGCCCGAAGCACCCGTAGCAGCCGCGATGATACGCGGGACAGATGGCGCCACAGCCGGCTTGGGTTACGGGTCCAAGGCAAGGCGTGCCGTGCGCAACCATAACGCAGACGTTCCCGCGTCTTTTGCATTCGATGCAGACGCTATACGGTGGCACATTCGGCTTGCGTCCATGCAGAAAAGCGCTGATCACCTCAAGGAGCTGCTCTTTGTTGATGGGGCAGCCGCGTAGCTCGAAATCGACGTGGACATGGTCGGCAATGGGCGTCGATGTGGCCAGCGTCTCGATGTATTGCGGCGTGGCGTACACGACGGATACGAACTCCTGCACATCCTTGAAGTTGCGCAGCGCTTGGATGCCTCCAGCGGTGGCACAGGCGCCGATGGTGACTAGATACTTCGAGCGCTGGCGTACCCGCTGAATCAATTCAACATCGTGGGGCGTCGTAATGGAACCTTCAACCAGCGAAAGGTCGTACGGGCCCTTTACCACGGCCCTCGACGCCTCGGGAAAATATGCGATCTCGACCTGACCAGCCACGGCGAGCAGTTCGTCTTCGCAGTTAAGGAGGCCCAACTGACAGCCGTCGCAGGAGGCGAATTTCCAGACAGCAAGTTTCGGTTTGCGTGCTCGGGGCAACATCAGACCTCCCGCTTTGCGAAAAATGCCTGAATCTGGTCGTAGCGAAACACAGGACCGTCTTTACAGACAAAGGTGGGGCCAAACTGACAGTGCCCACAAAGACCGGCGCCGCATTTCATGTTGCGCTCCATGGAGATGAAGATGCTTTCCGGTCCTACGTCCCGCGCCTCCAGTTCGCGCAATGTGAAGCGCATCATCACCTCGGGACCACAGACCATGGCCACTGTGTGCAAAGGGTCGAACTGGACTCTGGGTATGAGCGTTGTCACAACCCCCACATTGCCGCGCCAAGTGGCTGTCGCAGTATCCACAGTGACTTCCACTTCGAGGTCGAAATGCCCGCGCCATTTCTCAAGCTCAAGTCTGTAGAGCATGTCTTGGGGCGTCCGGGCACCATAGACAAGGACGACCCTGCCGTACTTGTCCCGGTTTGACAGGAGATGGTAGAGCACAGGGCGCAGCGGTGCCAGCCCGATTCCGCCGGCCACGATCACTACGTCGCTTCCGGCCGCCTCCTCCACAGGCCAGTGACTTCCGAAAGGACCGCGCACTCCCAGCACATCCCCACGCTTCAACCTATGTAGTGCCTGCGTCACTGCCCCCACCGAGCGCACCGTGTGCACGAGCGTCTGAGGTTTGGTGGGGTCGCCACTGATGGAAACGGGAACCTCGCCTACTCCAAACACATAGAGCATATTGAACTGACCGCCGACAAATGAGAATCCGTTAGCACCGTTTGCCGGTTCAAGTTCAAGAGTGAATGTATCGTGTGTTTCCCGCCCTACCCGCTGAACGCGAAAGGGGCTTGGCACCATCGGATCGGAAGGTCTTGCCATCATCTGCCTTTCAACAGCCAACGCGGTCATAGACATCCAGAAGTTGCAACCGCGTTGCCTGAAGCCGCTGGTCCATGATGTGGGACACGCGCTTCATGAGTTCGTAGCCGAAATCGTGATCTTCTTCGCACCTGTCACGAATGCATTCCCCATTGACGGCGATGGCCCGTGTCAATTCGATCGCCCGAGCCTCGAAACGCCGTCGGTACGGCGGAATGAGCCACGACCACCCGAGAACTTCAGCCTCTCCAAGGGTCTGAATGATGACAGGGCCGCGGTTGGGGACGAACGTCTCCACTGCCACCTTGCCGTGGCGAATAAGATAGAACAGGTTGGACTCTTCACCCTCTCGGAAGATGACCTCTCCGACATCGAAACGCACCCTGGATGCACATTCGGCGAGCAGTTGAAGGTAAGGCCTTTCCAGTCCCTTAAAGAAGGAGTGCTCTGCCAGGACACGTTCAAGGATCTCCATGGCCATCGGTCCTTCTCCTTTCTGTTAGCTTCTACGTTCACTCCGCCGGATTGCGTTCACTTCCTCCGTGATGTCGATCCCAACCGGGCACCAGGTGATGCAGCGCCCGCAACCCACACAGCCCGATGTGCCAAACTGGTCAATCCAAGTTGCCAGTTTGTGCGTCATCCACTGACGATAGCGGGCCATCGCTGAGGCTCGGACGCTGCCGCCGTGGATGTACGAGAAGTCCATGGTGAAGCAAGAGTCCCACTTGCGCCAGCGTTCGGCGTGCTCGCCCGCCAAGTCAGTGACATCTTCCACGGTGGTGCAGAAGCAGGTCGGGCAGACCATCGTGCAGTTGCCGCATGTCAGGCAGCGCTTAGCGACATCGTCCCAGCGCGGGCTTTCATAGTTGCGGTAGAGCAAGTCTTTAATGCCCGTCGTGTGCATGGTCCGCCCCATTTGGCCGGCAGTTCTCGCCACAATACGTTCAGCCGCCGCCTTTTCCTCTTCACTTGCCGCCTTATGGGGAACCTCACGGAGGATCTCTGCGCCCAGTTCCGTGCCGACCTCCACCACGAAGTAATGACGGTCAGCCTCCAGCACTTCCGTCAGTGCAAGGTCAAACCCGAACGTGGCTTTCGGCCCGGTGTTCATGGAGACGCAAAAACAGGTGCCGCCAGCCTGCCCGCAATTGACTGCAACTATAAAGAGATCTCGGCGCCGTGCTTCATAGAAAGGGTCCTTGTATTCTCCCTTCAAGAAGACCTTGTCCTGAATGGCGATGGCGTGGATCTCACACGGCCGGACGCCAACAAACGCAAACTTGGGTACCTCGTCGTCCTCTTCCATGATCTGGAAGCCGTTACCGCCGGTCTTGGCTTGCCATAAGCGCACAACCGGCGGGTGGAGGAACTTCTTCCAGGAGTCGGGGCCGAGGGCGTAACCAAAGAGTGCCCCGTCGTTGCGTCTCTTGAGACGATAGGTGCCGCCATCCTGCTCGTCCGTCCATCCGACGGGCAGATCTGCAAGAGAGGTTAGATCGTCATACACAATGGCACGGTCACGAACCGTTGGCCCCACAACCCGATAGCCCCTCTTGCCGAGGATATCAAGCAGCAACTGGAGATGGTCGCGCTCCAGGACGGCCGGCTCCGCGCCCTGTAGGGAGAGACCCTTCATATTACCTCTCCTGCTTCACTGTATCATACCGTGGGTCGTCAGCATCTTTCGGAATCTGCACAAGCAGTTCTTAGTGGACATTCTAAGCCTTGACCAAGCCCAGGGGCGCCACATAACGGCCCCAGCTCTCGTTGATTATCTGCGCCGCCGAGGCGTAGAGCGCTGAGGCGGCACAGAGGATGCCTTCCCAACCGGCGACCTTCATCACCGTCTCGTTGTGCTCGCCCCAGGCCAGCAGGAAGAAAAGGATGGTCAGGGTCCCGAACACCATCTGGAGGGCGCGCGATATCTTCAGCGTGCCGATGGTCATGTAGCCGGTGAACAGGCCCCAGGCGCCGAGGAAGACGCTCAGGCCGTTCTTGGGCACCGGCTCTACCACCTCCGTGTCCTCCAGGATCACCATGACGGCCAGCGCCATCCAGAAGGCGCCGAAGGAGGAGAAGGCCGTGAAGCCGAAGGTGTTATTCTTCTTCATCTCCCACATGCCGGCCAGGAACTGGGCCAGCCCTCCGTAGAAGAGGCCCACCGGCAGGACCATGCCGATGCTCTCCTTGGCGATGAGGTCAGCGTTGACGATGTTGAGGATGAGGGTGGTTAGGCCGAAGCCAGCCAGGCCGAGGGGAGCAGGGTTAGCCAGTCTCTCCCTGACCTCGATGCTGGCGCTGCTCTTGAGCTGGTCTAGTTCCCGCTGCACCTCCTCCAGTCGTTGGCGGAGGTCTTCCGCGGATAGACTCATCGTGGATTCCTCCTGTCTAATAGGGGGCACCCTATCCACATCATAGCCGCGATCCGCCCCTCGTGGAAGCCAACTTCGGTACTAGAACCTATCCCCTTCTTTTCAGCCAAAGGACTAGGCGAGTTAGACCCTCGGCCGAGCCGGCCTCCTCGCGGCAAAGCGAAACTATAGCTGAAGCAGGGGCTCCGACCATCCGGGCAACTGAGGCAGGAGTTGCTGCAGACTGTGCGGCAGAAGCTTGGCCCCTGGCCGTTGTCGGGGACTTGAATTTCGTCACCGTGTCAGCCGCCATATACTGCGCCATTCGCACCCACCCGGGTCGCTCCCAGTTCAGCGTGGCCGAGCGTGGCCCCCACGGGCGGGTACCCCCCAGGGACGAGGGGGTGCCTCCTCTCCGGGCGACGGAGGGCTATCACGTGGCCGCGGTCATCGTCGTGTTGCCGTCGCAAGCTGCTTGACGGCGCTCGCGGATGCGGCTAGTCTGACTCTCGCCAGGGCTGGTGTCTTCCTTATGGCGTGGGCAGCTTGGCATGAGGAATTGTAGCTAGTCTGCTGTCAAATACGCTATGGAGGGTGTGAGAATGTACAAGAGGGTGCTCCTGCCGTTGGACGGCTCCGAGCTAGCCGAAGTGGTTTTCTCTTATGCAACAGAACTTGCTGCAAAACTAGGCTTCGATTTGGTCTTGCTGCACGTTACTAGCCCACACGAACGCGACTTGGTCCCTTTGCATCGAGCCTATGTCGAGCGGGCAGCTGAAGTCTTGAGGCGTCAATCAGAAGAGCTTCAGAAGAAAGCAGGCACTGAACCAAAAGGTGAAGGAGTGACAGCGCGAGGTGAACTCGCGGTGGGCCACCCTGGTGAGGAAATCCTCAATTGCGCTCTGACACACGATATCGATCTGATCATTATGGCAACCCACGGGCGCTCTGGTATCAAGCACTGGGCCCTCGGGAGCATTGCTGACAAGGTTCTCCGTGTGTCGAAGATCCCTGTCTGCCTTGTTCGAGCGGGGGTTCGCGAAGAGATTATTCATGACGAATGGCCACGCACAACAATGCTAGTCCCCCTAGATGGTTCAGAATTAGCCGAATCGGTGATTCCCCATCTTGAAGCGCTGGCGAAGCAATGGGGTCCCGAACACGTCGATGTGGTTCTGCTCCGGGTTTGCGAACGTATAGTCGTCCCGTCAGACTACCCTCCTACGGCGGGGCTGACGTGGGAGGAACATGAGGAGCGCGAAATGGCGAGGCCCAAGACCGAATGTGAGGAATACCTGGCTGGAGTACAGAAGCGGCTTGAAGGTGCAGGGCTTAGAGCTCGGTCAGTGGTGCTGCAGGGCAAGCCCGCTGATGAGATTACAGAATATTGTAGGAGCAATCCCGTTAACCTGGTTGTGATGTCAACCCACGGCCGCTCTGGGATTAGCCGCTGGGCCTACGGCAGTGTTGCCGACAGGGTTCTGGCGGGAATCTGTAGCCCGATCTTTCTAATAAG
>DAOUEZ010000011.1:0-12302 GCA_034429995.1 Dehalococcoidia bacterium | reverse complement strand
TCTTAACACCACGAGACTATCGACATCGCAGCCGATATGCCTTGCGATCACCGGGCACTTGACCTTCAGCAAGTAGAAGATACTCTTGTCGGCTTCGCTGAGCGTCTCGTAGTTGCCCTGCCCCTTGGCGATGACCAGGTCGGCGGACTGGAAGCGGCGTCGGAACGCTACCGAGCATGTTTCCAGGATCGTGCCAGGCGCGTCGGAGCCGTTATCGATGACTTCCACTAGGTCCGTCATACCGGTGGCGAGAGCATCGGACATCGTTGCATCGTTGATCACCGGGCTTCCCCTTACCACGTATGTTACCTTCTGGCGGGGCAGTTGCTCGATCAGTAGCCGGTCAAAGACAATCTCTCCCGCGTTATCGCCTAGATAAAGGATGCTTGTTGCTCGGTCTGCTGACTCGCGCAGGTCCTCGACAGCAGACTTGCTCAAAGGCGCGACGAGGGAACTCTCAATCGTTTCCTCAACACGCGAATCCTCCAGACCATAATTGCTCGCGAAATCGATTATGTTGCCGGCGATCGCCACACGAACCGCTGTCTCCAACGGATCGCGGGACCCCTCGATCCTTTTCTCGAGCTCCGGATAGAGCGCCAGCGCGAGCCGGTTGAAGTGATCCTTGATATTGCGATAGGGATCGTCATCGGCGACCAACCGCCGGATGAGGCGGTGCATGTGCTGTCCCATGACCGGAGGGGAATTGTGGAAATCCAGCTCGCCGACTTCTCGAAGAACCTCTCGTAGCACCTGCTCGTGGACTGTCTCATCGTCGGTAACGAGTCGCGCCGAATCAAGGGCCTGGCGGACAAAACAAGGGACGCACTCTAGGAACGTTCTCATTGATTCACCCAGTGCTCCATCATGTTGAGCCCATTTCCTATCGGGTCAGTCTATCTCTCCCCGCTACGTGCCTATCCCGGCACATTATATGCTAGGTTCACCTGAGGGGCGATCCTGGTAGATATGAGGTCCAAGAAGCCATCCGTATCTGGAGAATCCGGACCAGATCAAACGCGTCGGCCCGAAGAGCGGAAGCCCGGCCTTTCGACCGAGGTATCGCGTTACTGCGCTTGGAGCGGGTGATGGGACTCGAACCCACGACAACCTGCTTGGGAAGCAGGCACTCTGCCAACTGAGTTACACCCGCCCCGCAGATACGATCCTAGGCTTGCGCCGAGCCGTTGTCAATGGCGGGCGCAGCCCGGGCTGCCCGTTGGCGCATCTCCAGCAACACCAGCCCCAGGCCCACCAGTACCAGCCCCAGCCCCAGAAGGGTGAGGACGGTATAGTTACGCAGGGCAAGCCAGGTCGCGTCGTTGCCCAGATCGAGGAGGCGGGTCATCAGATAGTCGTCCTGGTCCTCAATGGCGGTGCGAAAGGCGAAGCGGACGGCCACCGCCCCCAGCAGTGACGGCACCGCTGCTCCCAGCAGAGCGGCCCCCAGCGCCACCACCCGGCCCATCCCCTGGGTCGACAGGAGAACCAATCCCCCCAGAGCGAGCGACAAGAGGCCCAGAACGATGGCGGCGATGCGCAGCGCCTGATGATTATCGTCGCTGAGGAACCCCAGGCCGCGGTGCACTCCCCCCTCCGGCGAGAAGACGTCGATGTCTTGCTCGGCCTCGGGGTCGGCCAGGGCCCACACCGACATGCCCTCCTTGTAGATGGCCTCGGCGGTCTCGCTCAGCAGGCGCGACCGCAGTTCCGCCGTCGAGATGGTGGCTGCGTCCTTCCGCGGTATCTCCACCGCCAGCGGAAAGTGGGGGACGGTGACAGTGGCCTCCTCGCTGTCCTGGGCCGCCTCCGCCAGATTGACCTGGATGGTGGGCAGCATGGCATCGATCTCCGTGAGGTCGGCCGTCGCTCGCGAGAGGATGCGCTGGGCCGTGCCGGAGGAGGTAAGCTGCATCCCGTTGACTACCAGGAAGAGGGCGATGAGGGAGAGGGCGAAGAGGATGCCGAACAGCCACTGGAAGGCGCCGCGCAGAAGGGGCACAGCGGAGATAGGTCCCGGGCCTGTCATCTCGGCTCCACCACCAGAGTATCGGCCAGCCTATCGTGGAGCGCTCGCCGCTGCTGGTCGAAGGCGATCATCAAGAACCCTCCGAACAGGATCAGGGTCGAAAACAGGTAGCCTACCAGGCGCAGCAGCGCTGTCCCCACTCCCAGAGGACGCCCATCCCGGCGCAGCACCTTAATGGCCATGGCCATCTTGCCCACCGTTTGGCCTCGCCAAACCCAGAGAGCCAGGAAGTAGAGGGGGAAAAAGGGGAAGAAGTAGATCAGGAGGATGATGGCAGCCAGGTAGAAGGCCGAGTCGGGCGGGTCGATGTCGCCGAAGTCGCTGCGCAGCAGAAGCTGCAGGCCAGCGATGGCGATGAACAGCAGGAAAACGGAAAACAGCACTATCAGGTCGAGCACGAAGGCCACCAGCCGCGTCTCGAAGCTGGCGTAGCGCAGACCCACCTGGCTGGAAACGTTGGCCACTCTCTGTTCGATCATCGACGAAGCCCACCCGCTGATAGGCAGGTTCAGCGGCGATTATAGCACGCCTGCCAGCAGCCAGGCAGGTCCTATCGGTACATGGAGGCGATCAACAGGCAGACCCCCAGCGGTCACTCGGTGGCTATGCTTCTCCCTGGAGCACCTCGAGCATCTCGCGGGCCAGTTCCATCCCTCGGCCGATGCGCCCGGCAAACTCGACGTTCTGGCGGCAGAGCTCCTGGTTCTGGCGGCGAAGCCTGGCTATCTCCTGGCGGAGCTCCTCCGTCTCATCTGTCCAACCCGTCCAGGGCATGCCCTCCACCGGCCAGGGGTTGGCCTCCAGAGCTTGCCACCTGATGTCGTCCATGTGCTCGTAGGACCAGAAGCTCACGCCCTTGCTGCCACGCTCGCTGGCGATCTGGCCGAAGCGCTGTAGCTCCTCGGCGCTGGGGTAGGCGATGGAGCCCTGGGCGTAGGCTCCCGCCACGGGGAAGATCCTGTCTGCTGCTATCCCCAGGGAAGCATAATCCTCGTACGTCCAGTCCAGCGCCTGTTCCACCGGCCAGCGAAAGGCGTTCCAGTAGACCTGGGGCAGCGTCCCCGAGCAGTGGCGTTCGAAGGCGGCATAGGGGAACTGCTGATGATAGCGGGCGATGGCGAAGGTGGAGTAGAAGAGGGGGAAGGCCTGGCCCACGCCCTGGCGAAGGCGCTGGCAGAAGGCCTCAGCTACGTCCGGACGGCCCTTGAACTCGCTCTCCACATCCATCACGTAGGCATCAGCCTCTCCATAATGGATTGTCTCGATGGCCCGCTGCGCCTCGCCCTGCCAGTCATGACCATAGAGATAGGCCCAGCCAGCTACCTTCAGGCCGAGCGACTTGAGGGCGCGGCATATCTCCCGCCAGGGCTGGCCCTGGTCGAACCAGTTGGGGCCGTCGTGGGCCTTGACCAGGGCGCCACAACAGCCTGCCGTCTTCAGTCGCTGGGCCACCCTCGTCGCCTCGCCGTCGTCGCAGCGACGCCAGTTCCAGATCCAGACCCACTTGCCGTCGAACATAGGTGCGCTTCCCACCCGATAATGCCTGGTTGGCAGCGGCAGTTGCAAGAGCTAGCTGGCACCCCAGGGGGAGCGCTGGGTGGGGATTGAATAGGGCAGGGGCGAACCGTATACTGGGGAAAATCAATGGCGTCATGTTGAGAAGGAGGGGATCATGGCGGAGACTGGCAGAGCTGCCCTATTCACCGACACCGGCCAGCCCTACGAGATTCGGGAGATACCTCTGCCCGAGGTGGAGCCCGATGCCATCCTGGTCAAAGTCATCACCGCCGGCATCTGTGGCTCCGACCTTCATGTCTGGCGGGGCGACATTCGTGTGGCAATGGCTGGCCCCGGCGCTCGCATCATGGGTCACGAGATGGTTGGGCGAGTGTACAGGCTGGGGGCCAACATCAGCACCGATTCCCTGGGCCAGCCCTTAAAAGAGGGGGATCGGGTCATCTATCCTTACTTCTTCCCCTGCCGTCGCTGCTACCAGTGCCTGCGGGGCGAATTTCACTCCTGCCCCGACCGCTATCCGCCCCCGCCTATCGTCGATAACTTCCCCCACTTCACCGGCGCCTACGCCGAGTACTTCTATCTGCCGCCGGGTCACTTCGTGTTCAAGGCGGGCGAGGACCTGCCCGATGAGATGCTGGCACCCATCAACTGCGCCCTCTCCCAGGTGACGTTCGGCCTGCACAAGGTGGGCATAACCTTCGGCGACAGCATCGTCATTCAGGGGGCGGGTGGCCTGGGCATCAATGCCACAATGGTGGCTAGGGAAATGGGGGCCAGCCAGATCATCGTTATCGATGGCATCCCAGAACGACTGGAGCTGGCCAAGGCCTGCGGAGCCGACCACGTTATCGACATCAACGAGGCCGCCTCGTCCTTCGAGCGCATCAACAGGGTGAAGGAATTCACCGATGGACGGGGCGCTGATGTGGTGGTGGAGGTGGTGGGCGTGCCGGAGGCCATTGCGGAAGGGCTAGGCATGGCGCGGGTGGGCGGAAGCTACCTGGAGATGGGCAATATAACCATGGGCAAGGTAGCCACGCTCGACCCCTCACAGTGGGTCTGGTCCAATAAGCGCATCGTGGCCGTGAATATGTATGACCCCTGGATCCTGCCCGTGGCCCTGGATTTCCTGCGGCGGACGCGGGACAAGTACCCTGTGCACAAGGTGGTCTCCCACAAGTTCCCTCTGGAGCAGATAAACGAGGCCTTCCAGGAGGCGGAATGGGCCAACAAGCAGACCGCTGTCACCCGGGCCTGCATTGTGCTCTAGGGAGCGAGCGGCGGCCGTCGGTGAACAGCCATGACTCGACCGGGAGAAGATCGAGGCCCGGCTGGGCCTAGAGTGATAGAGGTGTAACATGGCAGTTCGATCACCTGAGGAATTCAGAGAGAGCCTGAGGGACGGTCGTCGCGTCTTTACCCAGGGCGAGCTGGTTGAGGACGTGACTACCCATCCCACTCTCAAGATCAGCACCGAGACGGCGGCCGGGGACTTCGTCCTAACGCACTCGGAGGATCCGGCCGTGCGTGACCTCTTCGTGGCACCCCACCCCGAGACAGGCGAGCCCATAAGCCGCTACTTCCTGCCTCCGCATACTTCGGAGGATCTGGAGAAGCGATTGGAGATGATCGGGCAGTCCATCCGCCTGACCGGCGGGCTCCCCTTCGGCAAGGACGTCGGTACCGACGCCATGTACGCCATAATGACCACGGCGCAGCAGATGGGGAAGCCGGAATACCTGGAGAGGGCCCAGAACTACCTGGAGCACCTGCGCAAAAACGACCTCAACCTCTGCGGTGCCATCACCGACGTCAAGGGCGACCGAGGCAAGCCGCCGGCCCAGCAGGCGCACCCCGACTACTATGTGCACGTCGTCGACCAGAATAAGGACGGTATTGTCGTCAGGGGCGCCAAGATTCACATCACCGGCGCCCCGGTGGCCAATGACATCCTGGTACTGCCGACCCGCCAGATGCGGGAGAACGAAGGTGAGTACTCGCTGGCCTTCGCCATCCCCGCCAACACCAAGGGCATCACGATGGTCTGCCGGCCCAGCCGCGGCGAGCGCGGCCCCTCGGAGTACCCCGCTGCCCTCCCCGTGCGCGGCCTGGTGGACGCGATGATCATCTTCGACGATGTCCTTGTGCCCTGGGAACGAGTTTTCATGTGCGGGGAATGGCCGTACTCCATGCTCCTGGCCTACACCTTCGCCACCTACCATCGTTTCACAGCCGTGAGCTACAAGATCCCCGCCGTGGAGATTCTGGCCGGCTGCGCCGTCGCCATGGCCGAGATGAACGGCATCGAGCGGGCCGGGCACATTCGTGCCAAGCTGGTGGACATCGCCGCCTACGTGGAGACGCTGAAGGCGCTGGCCACCGCCGCCATCAAGTCGCCCGTCATGTACGACGACCTGGCCGTACCCAACCCCCTCATCACCAACATGGCCAAGCTGCACTTCGCCAGCCACTACCACGAGATCATCGGGCTGGTTCAGGATATCGCCGGCGGCATCATCACCACCATGCCCTCCTACCTGGACTGGCAGAACGAGGAACTCCACAAGCGGCTGGAGCACTACCTGGGCGGCTCTCCCAGGTACACTACGGAGGAACGCCTTAGGATGGTCGCCCTCACGCACCGCATGGTAGCCTCCGCCGAGAGCGCTTACATGGAAGTGGTTACGGTCCACGGCGAAGGCTCCATGGAGGCGCAGCGGATGATGATCTACGCCGAGTCGCCTTTTAAGGATTATCGGGACTTTGCCCTGGCTGCCGCCGGCATCGAGTCGCACGGCTAGATGCCGGCGCGCGTCGCGACGCAGTCGTAAACTGGCGGTGAGCGTTTGACCTGGCCCACCCGCCTGCCTTGGGGCAGCGAGCAGCCATCTCTATCCCGAGCTTGCGTCGCGGGCAGTCGCTAGCGGTTCGTCCGAAAGCACAAGGTGATGATCTCGTTGGGTTTGAGCGATAGCCGCACCCTGCCATCCTCGACCTCGGCCTGGCCCAAGGGCTCCTCCTTCAGGTTGACCACCTCCACGGCCGCGTAGGGCTCCTCCAGGCGCACCTCGCCCCAGGTTGGCTGAGAAGCGATGTTGTACAGGCGGACGATGATGCCTTGCCCGTCCTCGGCCGCCCTCAGAGCCGAGAGGACGAGGGCGCTGGGTCCGATGGACAGGAGGCTGGCCCTGGGCGCAAGCTGGCCCTTGCCCGCTGTGGTGGTCACGCCGCGCAGGGGGTGGGCGAAGCGATGAGCCTGGACGAAGGCCGACTCCCAGCCGCCGCTGTGGGGAATGAGCGAGTAGTGGAAGACGTGCTTGCCCAAACACTGGGCACCCGGCGTAGCGATGGGCGGGCCAGCTAGTTCCCGCCGATTGGGCAGCCGTGGTCGGGCCAGCCAGCCGACGCAGCGCAGCAGGGTTAGGGCGATAATGGCTCCATCGGGGCCATCGATGGCCTCGTACTCCGGCAGGCCGCGATTGGCCAGAAGCAGGCCGCGTTGACCGTCGTTCACATCCACGAAGGACTTCTGGGGGTGGGTGCCGATCGGCGCCTCTGCCCAGGTGCCGTCGTCCTCAGGCACGGCCAGCGGCCGGGCCAGCACGCCGAAGTGCTGCTCGGCATGGCAGAACTGGGCATGCAGGCCGGTGGGGAAGTGCACCCGCAGGCGATGGTCCTCCGCTTGGTTATCCACCTCCGTCTCGAAGTCCAGGCGCGGCACGCCCGCATAGATGCTGGCCCGACTGACGATGCGATAGGTGCGCCGCCGACGTGAGCGTCCATGGCCGTCGGCGGTCAGTCCCTGGGGAAGGCTGTAGTCCAGGGCGATCTCCAGGGTGGAGCGAGCGGCGCCGTCCTCCACCAGGCGAATGCGAGGCGGGCGGCGCGGCCTGTCCACCAGCTCGTCGTGGGCGGGAGGACAGTAGTTGTACTCGTCGCCGCAGTCGCCGCCGTCGACGAAGCGGTTGATGCCGTCAAGGGTCACGCCGGACGCCTTGTCCGTCAGGGAGATTGTGCCATCCAGAGGGCTTGCCTCCACGCGGAAGTAGTCGTTCGCAATGGCCTGAGCTCGCCGTGGCCGCCTGGGGCGGGTCGGCTTGCCATAGATGATGCCGAAGGTCTTGTATCCGTAGGGGGGCACGTCGCCTGCCAGGAAGCCCACCTCGCCTCGCTCTTGGATAGCGCCAGGCGAGGGTAGAGCGCGGCGAACAGGCTGCAACGGAAGCCGCCTGCCATCCTCGTCCTCCAGCGCCAGCGGCTGGCGGCCATCGTGAAGGGGAAGGCGGGCGGTGCAGAAATCGCTGCGGGGGCCATTGAGAGGGTTGAAGACCACCACATGCGTCCCACCCTCCGGGGCGGCCATGTCGGCAATGCAGCGCAGGGCATGGCGGCTGACGGCTTGGGCCAGTCTCTGGCAGCGCCGGAAGCGAACGGCCATTTCGTCGTGCACCTCGTCGATGCTGCATCCGCAGATGGAGTCGTGGGCCTGGTTCTGAAGCAGGAGCCTCCAGGCTGTGCTCAGGAGGCCGGCATCAGAGGCGGCTCTGTCAGCGCCTTCGTTGCGAGGGCGGGGCAGGTTGGCCCAGACCGAGAAGGGCTCGGCCCAGCGCAGGAGCAGATCCTCGCACTCCTGATTGCGCTGCTTGATCCACATGCGGGCTGATGTGACCCCGGACAGGATCAAAGCTCGCTGGCTCGAGCGTAACTCTCCCTCGACGCGTGGCCAGGAATGGCTCCTTGCGCCCATCTCCTGGCGAACCGCCTCGATGAACGTGGGCAGCGTGGCCTGCACCAGCTTGGCGTCGTCCAGGCTTTCGTTGGCCAGGGCGATGACGGCTGGAAGCTCCGGCTGCGGCTCGAGGTGATCGTCACCGTTCATCACCAGCAAATGGGTGGTGCTGGCCCAGGGCTCCAGGACCTGCCGAATGCTGTGCAGGCGATTCATCAAGGGCTCTCGCTCCAGGGGCAGGGCTCGGCCCAGGCTGTAGCCCTCGGGCAGGTGGATGGTCAGCACCTGCGAGCCGTCCGGCGCCCGCCAGAAGAACTCGGAGGTGGCCATCGACCTATCGACCCCCCGCCAGATGACGGCTGCCGAGATGCCGAAGCCGGCCAGGATGGAGGGCATGTGGACGATCTGGCCAAACATGTCCGGCAGATAGCCCACCATCATCGGCGGCCCGAACTGGCGAGCGATGGCGATGCCTATCTGAAGGTTGCGGATCAGGGACTCGCCGCCAACCAGGAATTCGTCCGCAAGGACATACCAGGGGCCCACCAGCAGGCGGCCGGCCTGCACCTGGCGGGCGATGTCCTGGCGGCGGTCGGGGCGTATCTCCAGGTAGTCCTCCAGAATGATGCTCTGGCCGTCCAGCATGAAGTGCCTGTAGTCGGGGTTGGTCTCCAGGAGGTGAAGCAGGCGGTCCAGCATGACCACCAGGCGACTGCGGAAGCCCTCGAAGGGGAGATACCACTCGCGGTCCCAGTGAGTGTGGGGGACCAGCATCAGCTGCCGCATTTGAGCAGGGGCCATTCTTAGCTCCTATTTGGCATCTATAGTAGCACAGACAAAATGGAAGGCACCCGTTGGCTAGCCATGGTCATCGCTCTTGTCAACGCCCGCCTTCTCACCCCCGACGAGGAGATCTCCCGTGCCACCGTTATCCTCGAGGAGGGCCGCATCGTCGCCCTGGGCGAGGGCTTGCCGCTGTCCGCGGGGGCCCAGATCATAAAGCTGGTGGCCCTGGATGAGGGCCTGGAGTCGGCCATGACCTTCGTAGGCGGGGAATTGGCCTTCCGCCGGCCCAAAGGCTTAGCCCCCTAAGCGGCGTTTCCCTGACTTCCCCGCGCCTGTTCGGTCGCTCTCGCAAGCGCCACTGTAATGACGGCGGCTGCCGTGCGTCTTTCTTGGCAGAGGAGATAACACGGAAATGGCAACCGGCAGCCCAATGCAAGAGGCGGCACGGGTACAGTCGGAGGAGGGCTCAGCAGGGGAGCGAATACTCGCCTATCCCCCCCGGCCATCCCTCTTACTCCTGGCCAACGCCATTCTAGGCGTGGTGGTCATAGTTGCGGTATTCATCGCCCACCTCCATCGGGAGTACACCGTAGAGTTCCTCACCGCCGTTTCGGCCTTTGCCGCCCTGGAGATATTGGGGTTTGCCTCTGCCTACGTGTCCCGAAGAAGGCTTGAAGAATCGCAGCGGCGATATCAAGCGCGGCTGTTCATTCGCAACCTGGAGCTGCAGGATATGGCCATGCGGGACGACCTGACCCAGCTCTTCAACCGCCGCTATTTCTACAATCGCCTGGAGCGAGAGCTGGAACAAGCGCGCAACTTCCAGCGGCCGCTGGCGGTGGTGGTGCTGGACGTTGATCGCCTGAAAGTGGTCAACGACACCTACGGCCACAAGGCCGGCGACTTGCTCCTGGCCACCTTAGGCGGATTACTGGTGCAGCATACTCGCACCTGCGACCTGCCTGCCCGCATCGGTGGTGACGAGTTCGGTATCGTCATGCCCGAGACGAATAAGTCGGCGGCCTTCGCTGTGGCCAGCCGTCTGCAACGGTCTCTGGAATCGGCGTCGGTATTCGAGGAGAACGGCAAGCGGCTCAAGCTAAAGATATCGCTGGGGGTGTCGGGCTATCCTTGGGGCGGCGACGATGTGGACGCCATCGTGCAGTGGGCGGACACCTATATGTACGCTGCCAAGACTGTCCGCGGGGGCGCCAGCGCTTCTCCCCCCACGACCCACCGCAGCAGCAAGCGCTAGCGGGCGGGCTACTCGCTCAGACCCTGAGGATGGCACCCATGAATTGTAACCGATGGCAGACTTAGGCGTCTTATCTTCTGAAGGTAGGAAAGGCAAGGCCAGGACTTTTTCTTATGCAGGACACGCAACAGGGAACTGCCAGCGTGCCGAGTGCCTATAGCATTGCTAGGCGGACCGAGCGTGATCATGCGCCGGTCGCCGATCTGGGGCGCTATCGCTGGCTGATGCGCGGCGTGGGGGCACTCATGGCCGTCGTCTCCGCGGCCGTTGTTTGCGTCGCCCACACCGCTGTTGGCGACGGCGAATTCTACCTGATAACGGGTATCGTCTCCCTGAACAGCCTCTTGGGCCTTTTCGCCATTGCTGACCACTCGCGCAAGACCCACGTGGGGTTGGAGCGGCGCTACCGAGCGCGCCTTTTCATTCGCAATCTCGAGCTGCAAGACATGGCCATGCGGGACGACCTGACCCAGCTCTTCAACCGGCGTTACTTCTTCGAGCGCCTACGGCGGGAGCTGGACCGGGCCCGCGGTTTGCAAAGCCCCTTGGCCATCCTGGTGCTGGACGTCGACCGGCTCAAGGGTGTCAACGACACCTACGGTCACAAAGCGGGCGACGTGGTGCTGGTCAACCTGGCCAAACTGTTGGTGAAGTGCACTCGCACCAGCGACATCCCTGCCCGCCTCGGTGGCGATGAGTTCGGCGTGATCATGCCAGAGACGGATAAGGACGGGGCTTTTGCCGTGGCCAAGCGGCTCCAGCGGGCCTTGGAGGTTACCCCTGTCTACGAACAGGACGGGGATTCCCTGAGGATGAGCGTATCCTTGGGGGTGTCGGGCTTTCCCTGGGGCGGCGAAACTGTGGATGAGGTGGTTCAGTGGGCAGATACGCACATGTATGCCGCCAAGACTTCCCGCAAAAACAATGCTGAACCCTTGTCCAACGTCCGCGAACGCTCGCGGAAAAAGGTCTAGGTGCGGAAAAGGCCCCATCCGCCCAGCATGGGGGTGGGGTAATGAAGCCAGAATCGATTAAGGCATGGGTGCTAGGAAAGGAGAGCTTCGGCTTAGGAGCAGGGCTCAAGAGTATTTGGCGGTGGCTGACAGGCTACGCCTTCATATGGCAGTTCACCCTGCAGTTCACCCTGGTGTTCGCCCTGCTCAGCCTGGTGCTGGTGGGCCTTACCGGCCTTGGCCTTAGTCAATACCTGGCCCACTCTATCAAGGACGGCGAGATCGGTGATGCGGTCGAGCAGGCCGAGGAGAATGTCTCTCGACTCGTCATGACCCATCTATCGCCGGGGCAGGCTATGACACCCCTGACGGGAGAGCAGTACGCCGAGTTCGATAGCTTCGTCCAGAGTGAAATCATCTCGGCTGACACGATTCGGGTGAGGCTCTGGGGCCAGGACGGCACCCTGGTGTATTCGTCGGACGGCCCAGGGCAGATTGGACAGAACTTTCCCCTTGACCAGAGGCTAGCGGCTGCCTTCAGCGGCAGCACTGCCTCCCAGGTGGCGGACAGCCCTGATGATCTGGCGGGCCCTGCCGGCGTCGACTCCCGGTCGGTGCTGGCGGTCTACACTCCCCTGGCCTCTGAAGGTGAGGCCGATGTGGCGGTTGCCTTGGAGGTACACGAGGCTTATGCCCCCATCGCCGACCGTATCGACAGATCTCAGACTGTCGTCTACATAGCGGTCGCTGGCGCCTTGGGCTTCTTGTATGCGGTTCTTTTGGCCATCGTCGGGCGGGGCTCCGCCGTCATGAGCAGGCAAAGGGGCCAGCTGATGTTGCGTGGCCAGGAGCTGAAGCGCAGCCACGATTCACTCCTGCAGGTGCTGTCCGCCGCCCTCGACCTGCGGGATCAGGCGACCAAAGGCCATTCCCTGCGCCTAGCTCGGCTGGCCTTGGCTGTGGGACAGGAGCTTGGCTTCTCTGATGAGGAGCTGAGCCACCTTGAGCAGGCGGCGATGCTCCACGATATGA
>DAOUEZ010000010.1:0-108561 GCA_034429995.1 Dehalococcoidia bacterium | reverse complement strand
GAGTTGCGCGGCCTGGATGCCGGCGCCGCCAGGCGCCGTCATCGCCGGGTTCTCCACAGCCTCGAAATCTAGACTCTCGCTGTCCACGATGAGCAAGTACTGGCACCTTCCGAAGCGGGGGTCAATCGGAGAATCAAGGTTTGGCCCCGCAGCGGAGACAGCGACCTTCATAAAGTACCTCCCGATCTGCTTCGTCTATTCACGAAAACAGTACACTGCCCCTAGCGGCAAATCAAGGTCTTGCGCTGCCACGGGTGGTTTCTTCTACTTGCTCGGCTTCTCCAGTTCGCTGATCCGGCGCTCGATCCCTTCCAGATAGGTCCTGACGGACTCCGCCTCCTCCTTGAGGAAAGCGGCCTCGTCCTCAACAGGTGGTGCGGCTCCCCAGGTGCCAGCCCCGTAGGGGCCAGCGCCGTACCAGGGGTCCGCGCCGTACCAGCCACCACCGTATCCCCAGCCACCGCCGGGACCCCAGCCACCGCCGCGACCCCAGCCGGGACCCCAGCCACCGCCGGGAGGGCCGTACAGCCCGACATATCCTCTACCCATCTTCGCTACCTCCTCTTCCCAAGATTCGTCAGTTCTCTAGCCACGCCCTGCCCTATCACCAGGGATAGCGCCTGGCAGGCCAGTAGTAGGGCGGCCTTGCCCCCGCAGGATATGTGCCCACGTATCCGGCACCTGCCCCATAGGAGGCCGGGTATCCGCCACCTGCGCCATAGGAGCCCGCGCCGTAGGCCCACCACCAGCGGGGCCGCCACGGGTACCATCGGCAGAAGGGATAGGGATTGCCTCTACCCCAACCGCCTCGGCCCCATCCGAATCGCCCTCTTCCAAACATCGCGGTCACATCCTATTGCCTTTTCCAGCACAACACCGGAAGCCGCTTTTTAGCCGCAGTGCTCGCCGTGCAAGCGCTTGCCGCACTTAGGGCAGGTGAACGAGCTGCAGGGTACGCCTCTCCTGTGCGGCTGCGAATATCCGCACCCTTTGCAGCGGCAGATCATCGACCCGCCGAGGCCGCGGCCCACGGGAGCGCCCCTTGTACCTCTCAGGATAGACATCTTCATACCTCCTCGAATCGCTAGCGACGGCCTTTGCCTCGTTGCCTGCGGCGACGGCCGCCGGGGCCTGGCTCTGGTCGGCCGCCAGCGCCTGGCTCTGCCTGGCCACCAGTCCTTCTAGCGACGTTTCGCCCCTCCAGCCACCTCCTCACCAGCCCGGTGACCGCATCCACGGCTAGGGGAGCTGCCGCTGCCAAGGTGGAAACTATCGCTGGCCGAGCCCGGCTCAGAGCAGACTGCCTTGTAACCTGCGCCGGTTGTGTCTGCTCTGCCACCATCGGCGCAGCCTCCACCTCGTAGATGGCGCCCTCGGGGCAGGCCGTCAGGCAGTCAGCGCAGCCAGTGCAGATGTCCTGGTTGATAACAGCCTTATCCTCCTGGAGGACGATGGCCCCCTCCTCGGGGCACACTTCCAGGCAATCGCCGCAGCCCGTGCACTTGTCCTCATCGATGAAGATCATGGGCTGTCTCCTTGCCAGCGGCCTCCGCCGCGACCGCGTCTACCGCCCGGCCCTCGCAAGGCGGGGCCAGCGGACCGGACGGGGAGCACGCTTGGGCTATCGCAGCGTGGACAGGCCAGAGGAAGGCCGGACGCCATCACCTCGAAAGGCACGTACCACTCGTGGCCGTCGCGGCGGCAGCGGAAGCGTTGGCTGGGCAGAGCGAAGTTGCCGCCTTTGATGCGAACGGCCTTGCCATTGGTGAGGGCATCGGCGACCTTCTGGCGGGCCGATTCGAGCACGCGGTGGAAGGTGGGGCGGGAGATGCGCATCTTTTGGGCGCAATCCTCCTGCTGCAATCCTTCCACGTCTTTGAGGCGAATGGCCTCCAGTTCCTCAACGCTCAGAGCCACCCCTTGCAGAAGGTGGGAAGGCACCCCCGCTGGCTTGAAGTAGGTCACCTGCGGCATGAAAGCCACCCGTCGCCACTTGATCGGTCTTGGCATACCGTCAGAACTCCATGGGAGTTACGGACATATGTCCACAACAATCCTAGCGCACATGCCGTCGCTAGTCAAGAGGGTAAAGGCAGTCGTTGATCGTAAGGCGCACCCGTCTTTACAATTGCAGTGGGAGACGTTCTAGCAACTGCTGGCTTGTCCCGCCGTTGCGCTTTTTGCTCTGAAAGGTGACCCCTTGTACGAAAAAACCACTCTGGCCAACGGCTTGCGTATCCTCACTGCCCCTATGCCTCACACCTATTCGGTGGCCATCGCCATCTACGTAGGGGCGGGCTCCCGCTATGAGGGCAAGGAGCAGGCCGGCCTGTCCCACTTCGTCGAGCACCTCTGCTTCGGGGGAAGTCAGAAGCGCCCCGCGCCCGGGGACATCGCCGAGGCGATCGACAGGGTGGGCGGCATCCTCAATGGCAGCACCGACCGCGAGCTGACCGTCTACTACTGTAAGGTGGCTGCGCCTCACTTCCCCCTGGCCCTCGACGTGCTGGTGGATATGGTACGCAACCCTCGCTTCGAGGTCCAGGAGATGGAGAAAGAGCGCCGGGTGATCCTGGAGGAGCTGGCGATGATCGCCGACACCCCTAGCCAGCTCGTGGACCTGGTCATGGACCAGGCCCTCTGGGCCGACCAACCCCTGGGCTGGGACGTGGCTGGCACTGAGGAGTCGGTCAAGGCCATCGATCGCCAGATGGCCCTCGACTACCTTTCTCGGCAGTACGTCCCCAACAACCTAGTGGTTAGCGTAGCCGGAAACATCGACCGCCGCCAGGCGGAGGAACAGGTGGTCGCCTTCTGGCGCGACTGCCCGCCTGGCTCCCCCTCCTCCTGGCACCCGGCGACCGACGGCCAGGGCCCCCGCTGCGCCCTGCGCTACAAGAAGAGCGAGCAGGCCCACCTCTGCCTGGCGGTACGAGGTCTATCCATACAGCACCCAGATCGCTACGCTCTTGCCCTTCTGTCGGTGATCCTGGGCGAGGGGATGAGCAGTCGCCTCTTCCTGGAGCTGCGCGAGAGGCAGGGCTTGGTCTACGATGTCCACAGCTACGTTAGTCACTTCCTGGACAGCGGCGCCTTCACCGTCTACGCCGGCGTCGACCCCGCCAGGACGGTCGATGCCCTGAAGGTCATCCTCAGCGAGCTGGTGCGCCTGCGCGACGACGTTGGAGAGGACGAGCTGGTCAAGGCTAAGGAGCTCGCCAAGGGCCGCCTCCTTCTCCGCCTGGAGGACACCCGCAGCGTCGCCGGTTGGATGGGGGGTCAGGAGCTGCTGCTGGGCGAAGTGCGCACCCCTGACCAGGTCATCGCGCTTCTGGAGGCGGTGACGGTGCAGGATGTGCAGCGCGTGGCGCGGGCACTTCTAGTGAACGACCAGTTGCACATGGCCCTCGTTGGCCCTTTCCGCAGCGATAGGCGCTTCGCCCCCCTCCTCAAGCTCTAGCTGCACCCCTGCGGTGAATCCAACCGAATCTATACCTTACGTCCCCCGACGTTTACTGAAGGCTGCAACCTGGCCGTGCTATCTTAGAGCCGAGGTAGCGCGGAGGATACGATGCGCGGCTGGCATCAACACTCGGCATTCGTTGTTGTCGTCGTCTACGGCACGGACGACATCAGCAGAACGACCTGGCCCGAGGCTTCTGAGGCGAAGCGGTACGTAAAGACGCTCCTCGAGCAGGGGGTGCCGGTGGCTGGCATCCGCGTCTACCGCACGCGTCTGGTAAAGCCGCCTATTCCCTCTTTCTAAGGCGGTCACGCCGCAGGACGCTCAGCGACCGGCCCGCGCCCCCTGCCGGGGTCCTAGGGGCCTGCCCTGAGCTTGTCCTGAGCCTGTCGAAGGGCCTGTCGAAGGGTGTCCCCTGGCCTCTCCCCCCAAATACAAGGGCCGCCCCCCGACACGTCGGGGAGCGGCCCACCGGCCTCGATCGTCGAGGCTCTAGTACTCCATCGGTGGCATCTGCGGCGCCGCCGCCTTCGGCGGCTCAGGTATCTCCGCCACCAGCGACTCAGTGGTAAGCAGCAGCGTCGCAATCGAGGCCGCATTCTCCAGGCCGCTGCGGGTCACCTTCACCGGGTCGATGATCCCCCGCTCGAACAGGTTGCCGAACTCACCTTTCTCGGCGTCGTAGCCATACTCGGAGTCCTTGCTCCTGCGCACAGCGTCGACCACCACCGAGCCCTCCTGTCCTGCGTTCTCGGCGATGATTCGCAGAGGCTCCTCCAGCGCCCTCCTCAGGATGCGAACGCCGGTCAGTTCGTCGCCGCTCAGCTTCTTCTCCAGCTTGTCCAGCGCCGATACCGCCCGCAGAGGCGCGACACCGCCGCCAACGACGATGCCCTCCTCCACCGCCGCGCGCGTCGCCGAAAGGGCATCCTCCACCCTCAGCTTCTTCTCCTTCAGCTCCACCTCGGTGGGGGCGCCCACCTTCACCACGGCCACCCCGCCGGCCAGCTTGGCCAGGCGCTCCTGCAGCTTCTCCCGGTCGAACTCGGACGTGGTGTCCTCTATCTGCGCCCTGATCTGCTTAATCCGGCCCTGGATGGCCTCGTCGCTGCCGTGCCCCTCGATGATGACCGTCTCCTCCTTGGTGGCCACCACCCGCCGGGCGCGGCCGAGGTCAGACACCTGGGCAGCGTCCAGCTTGCGTCCCATCTCCTCGGTGATGTAGGTGCCGCCGGTGAGGATGGCGATGTCCTCCAGGACGGCCTTGCGCCGGTCCCCGAAGGCAGGGGCCTTTACCACTAGGGCGTTGAAAGTACCGCGTAGCTTGTTCACCACCAGGGTGGCCAGGGCCTCCCCGTCGCAATCCTCAGAGATGAGGACCAGGGACTTGGTCACCTGGAGGACTCGCTCCAGAACGGGAAGGATGTCGGCTATGGCCGATATCTTCTTGTCGGTGATCAGGATGTAGGGCTCGTCGATGATAGTCTCCATCCGTTCGGGGTTGGTAACGAAGTAGGGGGAAACGTAGCCGCGGTCGATCTGCATGCCCTCCACGAACTCCGTCTCCAAGCGAATGCCCTTACCCTCCTCGACAGTGATCACCCCGTCCTTGCCAACCTTCTCCATGACGTCGGCAATGATCTCGCCGATCTCGCTGTCGTGGCCAGAAAGGGTGGCCACCTGAGCGATCTGCTCCTTGCCAGCCACCGGCCGAGCCCCAGCGCGCAGGGCGTCCACAACGGCCTGCACGCCCCGCTCTAGGCCATGCTTGAGGGCCATAGGGTTGGCGCCGGCAGCCACGTTCTTCATCCCCTCGCGGACGATGGCCTGAGCCAGGACAGTGGCCGTGGTAGTGCCATCGCCGGCCACGTCATTGGTCTTGGTAGCCACCTCGCGGGCGAGCTGAGCGCCCAGATTCTCGAAGGGGTCCTTGAGCTCGATCTCCTTGGCCACGCTGACGCCGTCGTCCACCACTGCCGGCGGACCGAACTTCTTCTCCAGCACCACGTTGCGGCCGCGGGGCCCCAGGGTCACCCGCAGGGCATTGGCCAGGGCATCCACCCCGTCCTTGAGCTTGCGCCTGGCCTCCTCATCGAAAACGAGCATCTTGGCAGGCATACCTCTCCCCTCCTTAACCTATCCCTGACGAAGAGATTATGGGAACAACAACCGCTTTCTAGCTTTGCAGGCGGGCCAGGATATCGCTCTCCTTAAGGACCAGGTACTCTTCCCGATCGCCGGGCAGGATGCCCCGCGGCACCTCCTGGCCGGAGTACTTAGCGAAGAGAACGCGCTCCCCCACCTTCACCTCGATGGGAACGCGCTTGCCGTTCTCATCTAGGCGGCCGGGCCCCACGGCGATGACCTCGCCCAACTGAGGCTTCTCCTTGGCAGTGTCGGGGATGACGATGCCGCTGGCCCGTACCTCCTCCTGCAGGATCTGCTTCACCACGACGCGATCGCCATAGGGAATCATCTTGGCTGACGGACGCCTCTTGGCTGGCACAACCATCCCTCCTTTGCAGAGTCACTTATTCAGGACAGAGAATTTAGCACTCTCCTCGGAAGAGTGCTAAATTGCTAATCGCATATTAGCCCATCGTCTCCCTGCGAGCAAGGGCAAATAGCGGCAAAGATAGCAAGAAATCTCACCTCAGCTTCTATATGGGACCATTTTTCTTCTATGACCTCGCTCAGGCTCCCGTGATCTGCCTAGCACGGCCTTGCATCAGCTCAGCCCCCGGACCTACCGTTTGATTTCTTACACGAAAGCGTGTAAAATTTCTGGGCAATGGTGTCCAAGGGGAAGCGGAGACGAGGGCCTGTGTGGAATGCCCAGCAGGTAAGGGCTCTGCGCCAGCACCTGGGCCTAACTCAGGAGCGGATGGCCGCGGAGATGGGCACCCGTCAGCAAACCATCAGCGAGTGGGAGACGGGCCAGTACCAGCCGCGGGGCACCTCGCACCGCCTCCTGACCCTCGTCGCCGAGCGAGGGGGCTTCCCCTATCGGGCCGAGGGTCAGGGTTCAAGGGTCGAGAACCAGGAGCAAGACAGGGATTGAATACAACGCTTTTGGGGCAGCGAGACCTCAATAATGAGCGAGCGGATGCGGTCGGCGAAGGGGCCCAGCCGCCTGATGCCTGCTCCCTGTCCCCTGCCCCTAGCGAGGCCGAGCTGGTGCGTCTGTGGGAGGGACAGCGCTTTCCCACTCAGGCCCTGGTGAGCGGCGATAGTTCGCCCCTGCGCGTGGTCTTTCGCGGCCGTCCTTGCACCGGCGGCGCCGGCCCCGACTTTCGCGATGCCGTCATCGAGCTTGGCGGCCGCCAGGTGCGGGGGGATGTGGAGCTACACGTAGTGGCCAGCGGCTTTCACCGCCATGGCCACCATCGCGACCACGCCTATGACAACGTCATTCTCCACGTGGTCTTCTGGGACGACGATGGGGAAAACACCTGTCTGGCCTCGGGCCGGCGGGTACCGGTGGTGGCCCTGGGCCCCTGGGTGGCCCGGCGGGCGGAGGAGTTGCAGGCTTGGCTCTGCCGTCCTGCTCTCTGGCAGGAGCCCTGTACCAGCGCCAGGAAACGGCTGGGGGCGGGGGCGGTGGCCGCCATTTTGGATGACGCGGGCGACTGCCGCTTCCAGGAGAAGGCAACTGCCTTCGCCGCCGCCCTGGCACAGGAGGACGGCGAGGAGATCCTCTATCGAGGCATCCTGGAGGCCCTGGGCTACAGCCAGAACCGCGAGCCCTTCCGCCTCCTGGCGCAGGCCCTGCCCTGGCGTCAACTCCGCTCCTACATCCGAGCTCATCGACCGCAGGAGCGGGTGCTGGTGGCTGAGGCCATCCTCCTGGGCAGGGCCGGCTTTCTTGGCCCCTTGGCAGGAGACCTGAGCGCGCTCCCCTTCTGGTCGGCCCACAGGAACGGGATGGAATCGCTCGCCCTTCCCTGGCGTCTGGTGGGGATCAGGCCAGAGAACTATCCGACCCGACGTCTGGCGGGTGCTGCCCGCCTCTTGGCCCGCTATCTGGGAAAGGGGTTGTTGGCTGGCCTTCTGGAGAAGGTAGCAGAGGCATCGGTGGAGCGGCCCCAGGCGCTGACGACGGCTCTGCGGGTGGGCGATGGCCTTATTGGGCCCGGCCGGGCTGACGAGATAGCGGTGAATGTGGTGCTGCCCTTCACCCTGGCTTGGGCCCAGGCCAGGCAAGACAAGCCCCTGGCCCAGGCGGCCCTGACCCTTTACCAGCGCTATCCAAAGCTCTCCTCCTACGGCATCTTGAGAAGGCTGACCGCCGCCCTCGGCCGGGAGCTGATTGCGGGGGCCCGCCGCCAGCAGGGGATGCTTTACCTCTTCCACCGCTACTGTCGCCAGGGCGGCTGCAGCCGCTGTCCGCTGGCCGGGAGGGTCGAGGGTCAGGGCTCAGGGGTCAGGGGGCGAGTATCCGGCGGTCCTTGCCATCGTCTGCGAGTGAAGGCAGGGTGAGCGTCGCCCTGACCGGCGGCGGTCAGGATGCGAGGGCGAAGTCTGGAGGATGAGCCATGAGACGGAAAACGGCTTTTCTGCTAGTCTTGGCTGGCTTGGGTGCGCTGGTGGCTGGTTGTGGCGGCGGCGAGGAGGAAGAACCGATCACACCCGCCCCCAGCCCGTCGCTACCAACGTTGGGGACGCCCCCCATTTCCCTGCCCGACCCTCGCCTCAAGGGGGAGATGAGCCTGGAGGAGGCAATCCTGAACAGGCGGTCCAGGAGGGATTTCGGGGATTCTGCCCTGGCTCTGGCGGAGGTCTCCCAGATCCTTTGGGCTGCCCAGGGCATCACCGATGAGACAGGGCTGAGAGCCGCCCCTTCAGCAGGAGCACTCTACCCCCTGGATCTCTATTTGGTGGTGGGCGAGCGGGGGGTGGAGGAGTTAGAGGAGGGGGTATACCATTATCTTCCCCAGAGCCACTCCTTACAGCTTACCCTGGCAGGTGACGTTCGCCAGACCCTAGCCCGACTCAGTGTAGAGCAGATGTTTATTGCTGAGGCCCCGCTGAGTTTGCTGATTACTGCAGAGTATGAGCGGACTACTAAGAAATATGGGGAGCGGGGGGTGCGCTATGTCCACATGGAGGCGGGACATGTGGGACAGAACGTTTACCTTCAAGCGGAGGCTCTGGGCCTGGGCACGGTGACCGTTGGGGCCTTCCAAGACGAGGAGATCTCTCAAGCATTGGACCTTCCCTCCAGTTACAGGCCCCTTTATGTGATGCCCATTGGCCATCCAGAGTGGTAGCAATGCGAGGGCTGCGTGCCGCCTCCCCTAGTGCACTAGCATGTGCTGTCCCCAGGTAACGGCGACGCCAGACCGCTGGAGGTGAGACCCTTCGCTACGCTCAGGGTGACAGCCACCGCTAGCGTCATTCTGAGCGAAGCGAAGAATCGAGCGAAGCGAAGAATGTCAGCCTAGGCGCAGGCCCGGCTGGACGTCTAGGTCGAGGCCGTCGCGATGGCCCTGGCGCAGGCGATAGTAGGCGCAGGACGCTACCATCGCTGCGTTATCGGTGCACAGGGAGGAGGGCGGCACCCGCAGCGGCAGGGATGAGCGCTGGGCTAGCACCTGGCGGAGGAGGCTGTTGGCCGCCACGCCTCCGGCCAGAAGGATCTCCGTCGCTCGGTTCTCCTGGGCAGCGCGCACGGTCTTGGTCGCCAGGGCGTCCACTACTGCCTCCTGGAAGGCGGCTGCCGTCTCGGGGACTGAGGGCGTATCGCCCATTTCCCCCCGCACGAGGCGCAGGACGGCGGTCTTGAGGCCGCTAAAGCTGAAGTCGTAGGGGCCGGCGACGCGAGCGCGGGGCAGCCTGAGGGCTGGCCTGGCCCTGGCGGTCTGCCTGCCGGTAGGTAGAGCCGCCCTTTCGATCGCCGGGCCGCCGGGGAAGCCCAGGCCCAGCAGACGAGCCACCTTGTCGAAGGCCTCGCCGGCGGCGTCGTCCAGGGTGTGGCCCAGGCGACGGTAGCCGCCGTGCCCCTCCATGACCACCATGTCGGTATGGCCGCCGGAGACCACCAGGCAGAGGAGGGGGAAAGACGGCTCCGGGCCTTCGACCAGCCAGTTGGCGTAGATGTGACCCTCTAGGTGGTTGATGCCGATCAGGGGAAGGGATTGGACCATGGCCATGGCCTTGGCTACGTTCAGGCCCACCAGGAGGGAGCCTGCCAGGCCGGGGCCGTGGGTCACGGCCACCGCGTCCAGGTCGCTCAGGCGGCAGCGGCTGGCCTCCAGGGCCGCCTCGACCACGGGGACGATGTTCTCCAAGTGCTTGCGGGAGGCCACCTCGGGCACTATGCCGCCGTAGCGGGCGTGGAGGTCCGCCTGGGAGGCGACGATGTTGGCCAGGATGCGTCGGCCATCCTCGACCACGGCGGCGGCCGTCTCATCGCAGGAGGTCTCGATGGCTAGAATCTTCATGGTTCGACGGGCAGAAGGGCAATCAGGAGGGCAGCGAAGTCGGGCAGATGGCGCACCAGGGAGTAGAGCTCGGGGAGGATATCCTGCGCCTGGAGGGCGAGGAGGCCGCTCATGACCTGGTCGTCGGCGATGGAGGCCAGGGAGGTGGTTGTCAAGAGAAGGGCATCCCCCGCGGCCACCTGACAGCGGCTGAAGGTGGGGTAGAACTCCTCGGCGATGCCGATGGGCTCGACGGCCGTCGCCTCCTGAGGGGATAGCAACCGTAGCTGGCCTTGATGGCGGCAGTAGGCCAGGGCCGGTCCGGCCTGGGCCAGGTAGGCGTCCGCCCCTCGCAGGGCCAAACAGGTGGCGCCAGCGCCCACCCGGTGTTCCCGCAGGCTCCTGTCGTTCCAGTCCCGCAGGTGATTGTGGGCCGCTCGCAGAGAGGCTAGGAGAGCGCCGGTGACCGATAGCCTCTGCTGGCGGAAGAGGCGGCCAATGACCGCCACCAGGGGCTGACAGAAGTCCTCGCTGCCCGGGAGGGAGGGCTCCACCAGGACGTAGAGGTCAGCGGGGAGGGCGCCACCGCGAGCGGGGAACACACCCAGCCAGGGGCCCTGCTCGCGGGCCTCGCCACCAACTATGCAGAACTGACCGACCCAGACCTCAGCAACCATTTTCCCGCCCAAGGATTATAGCACCTGGGGGTCGATCATAAGCACCCCGCTTCTCGCCAGAGGCTGATCACAAGACCTAGGACTACTTTGGGCCCGTTGCACGCTGCATGTCTGGACAGGAGGAGCCTCAGTTCGTGGGCCTACTTGATCCCCACATGCAGGGCGATAGGCCACAGACGGTAGAGACGATGGCCCACGCGGCGAAAGCCCCTGTTTCGCATCGCCTCGGCCAGCTGCCGGGCATCAGGAAACTGGCTCAAAGATATGGACAAGAATCTGTACGCCCCGGCCTGCCCGGCCAGCCAGTGGCCCAAGGCGGGGATGAGCCCGGCGAGGTACAAGGCGTGAAGGGCGGCCAGCGGCCGAAAGGGAGAGCGAGTCAATTCCAAACAGACCACTCGCCCGCCGGGGCGCACCACCCGGTGCATTTCGGCCAGGGCCAGCCCCAAGTCAGTCACATTGCGCAAGGCGAAGCCCGTAGCGACGCAGTCGAAGGTGTCCGTGGGGAAGGGCAGTCGCAAGCCGTCGGCCAGGAGAAATCGGATGCGATCCGCCCTCGGTCGCCCTCTCGCTTTGTCCCGGGCGATGGACAACATCTGGGGACAGATGTCTACAGCTACTACCTGCTCAGCGCGCCCTGCCAAGAGGAAGGCTAGCTCACCGGTGCCGGTGGCCATGTCTAGAGCTAGGCGACAGCCCTGGGGAGCAGCCAGGGCGACCGCGGCCTGACGCCAGGCGGCATCAAGGCCGAAGGTCATCACCGTATTCAGCAGGTCATATCGATGGGCGATGCGGGAGAACATCTGGCGGTTGTTCTCGGCCGCCAGATGGTGTCGGGTGGGGACAAACATGGGTCCGGACAGCGGTTCTAGGGACTGGCCGCCTCAGAGCTAGGGGGCGCCTTCATCAGCCAAAGGGCGAATGCGATAGGTGCAGGCCCCCTCGCCGCGCAGCAGGCTTCGCACCAGGCGGGTATCGGCGCCGGTGAGGAGACGGACGAGGTCGAGGTGAAGGGTGCAGACCGAGCTGTCCTGCTTAGCCACCTTAGAGAAGGGACAGGTGAACTCGTGCAGCAAGAACTCGCTGTCTCGCTGCTCCCAATCCACTAGGCAGCCCTGCTCTTGCAGGATGAGCGCCGTCTCCTCCACTCGCTCGGCCAGGCTCTTGCCCTGCACTCGTTCCCAGAAGGACTCGGCCATCCGCTGGGCTACCCGGTGGAGGAGTTGATAGAGGCGCTCGCTCCCCTCGCTGGCCCGAATCTCCTCCAGGAGGGCGGTGGCCAGTTCATCGTAGCTCTTGGGGAAGAGGGACTCGGCCTTCTCGGTGAGGGTATAGACCAGGGTGGGGCGTCCCACCCGGCCGCGCTCCTCGCCTGCCAGCACCAGGCCGTCGCGCTCCAGGGCGGTGAGATGTTGGCGGATACCGGTGGGGGTGAGGCGCAGAAGCTGCCCCAGCTCCTTGACGGTGGCCCGCCCGTGCCGCTGCAAGTGCTCCAGGATCTGCTGGCGTGTCGTCTGCATGACGCCTAGGCGTTGCTCGGGGCAGGTGAAATGCTATATTGAATCCAGGCCGGTTCACCTAGTTTAGACTGTTTGCAAAAAAGATTCTATCATATTTGTCAAAAAAGGTAAACCGCCGCCTACTCCAGCACGATCTCCCCGCTCTTGCCGCCCGACTTGCGCGCCAGGCGCACCCCCTCGATGCGCATCCCCCTGTCGACGGCCTTGCACATGTCGTAGACGGTGAGGGCGGCCACCGCCACCGCTGTCAGAGCCTCCATCTCCACCCCCGTCTTGCCGGTGGTGCGCACGCTGGCGGTGATGTGAAGGGCGCTCTCCTTCTCGTCGGGCTCGAGCTGGACGTCGATGTCGGTGAGGAGAAGGGGATGGCACAAGGGGATGAGCTCGTGGGTTTTCTTAGCGGCCATGACGCCCGCCACCTGGGCCACCGAGAGGACGTCGCCCTTGGCCACCTGTCCGGCCCAGATGAGGGCCAGGGTCTCGGCCTTCATATAGATGCTGCCCTTGGCTATCGCCTGGCGGGCGGTGTCCGCCTTGGCGGTTATGTTCACCATGCGGGGGCGGCCCGATTCGTCCAGGTGGCTGAGCCGGCGGGTCATCTCTAAAGGTCCTTCATTTCCTGGCTTAGTTTGACCACCGCTTTCTCCTCGCTAATGGGCTAGGGTCATCCAGGAAGGCCGCCGGCAGGTCTCTAACCCCCGATCTGGGCCATCTTCCGCCACCTTGGGCGATTGCCGTCCCCCAGGTGGTGGGCATCGGGTTTCCTGTCCAGCGCCGCAAGGATGCGCTGGCGTAGCGCATCGTCGCTGCCGCCCTGGCGCAGCGTCTCCTTCACGTCCACCTCCTGGTCGGTGAGCAGGCAGGGGCGGATCTTGCCGTCGGCGGTGAGGCGCATGCGGTTGCAGGTGGTGCAGAACTGATCCTCGCTGAGAGGGCTGATGAAGCCGATGAGGCCCCTGGCCCCAGGCAGGCGATAGTACTTGGCGGGGCCGCCGCCTGCGTTCGTCTCCGCCGCCTCCAGAGGGCCTAGCGCCTCCTCGATCTGCCGTTTCACCTCCTGAGTGGGCACGAAGCCTAGCGTCAGGGAGGTGTCCTTGATGCAGGTCTCCTGCTCGTCCATGAAGGGCATGAGCTCGATGAAACGAACCTGCCAGTCCTCCTCCAGGGTTGTGCGGGCGATCTCCGCGACCTCGTCGTCGTTGATCTCCCGCATGACGACCACGTTCAGCTTTATAGGCAACAGGCCGGAGTCGCGGGCGGCGGCGATGCCCGCCATAACGTCCGAGAGGTCGCCGCGGCGGGTGATCTGGCGAAAGCGTTGGGGGCGGAGGGTATCCAGGCTCACGTTGACCCGCTTCAGGCCGGCGGTGGCCAGCTCGTGGGCGCAGGAGGCGAGAAGTATAGCGTTAGTGGTGAGAGAGATGTCCTCGATGCCGGGCGTCTGGCCGACCCAGCGCACCAGGTTGACGATGCTTTTGCGCACCAGGGGTTCGCCGCCAGTGAGGCGCACCCTGCGCAGGCCCATGCTCGCCGCCACCCGGATGATGCGGGCGATCTCCTCCAGGGTGAGGATCTCCTGATGGGGCACGAAAGGGACACCCTCCTCGGGCATGCAGTAGACACAGCGCAGATTGCAGCGGTCAGTCACGGACACCCGCAGGTAGTTGATAGAACGCTGGAAGGGGTCAATCAGTGGCCTGGGCGGTACGAGGCCGTTGCTGGTGCTCATACAGCAGCTCTTTCAGTATCTGGCGGGCTATCTGGGCTGCCCGCCCGCGATGGCTAATGGCGTTCTTCTCCTCCGCCGATAGCTGGGCCATGGTCAGGCCTCGCTCCCGCAGGTAGAAGATGGGGTCATAGCCGAACCCGCCTTCCCCTTGGGGGGCCTCGGCCACCAAGCCCGTGCACTCCCCCCGACACAGCCGCATCCCGCCTTGGGGATCGGCTATGGCGATGACGCAGACGAAGCGGCAGCCCCGCTCCGGAGGCGGCACCCCCTTGAGGCGCTCCAGGAGGAGGGACATCTTCTCCTGGTAGGTCGTCCCCTCGCCGCCGAAGCGGGCCGCCCGTGGCCCGGGCTCGCCTGCCAGGGCGTCCACCTCCAGGCCCGAGTCATCGGCCAGGGAATGAAGGCCGCCCACCTGAGCGGCCTTCAGCGCCTTCATTTTAGCATTCTCTTCGTAGGTATCGCCAGTCTCCTCGGCGGGCAAGCTCAAGCCCAGCTCGCTTGGTGCCACCAGCTCCCAGCCACAGCCGGTCAGAAGCTGGCGGTACTCGGCGACCTTACCGGCGTTGTTGGTCGCCAGAAGGAGCTTGGGCACGCTAGTCCAGCGGCTGCCAGCGTTCGGCTAGCTTCTTGGCGATAGCTGGCATGGTGGTGTACTCCATCTCCTCCAGCGGCAGGCGATGCGGCTCGAAGGGGCCGTGCGCGCGCATGTAGTCGGCTATCTCGTTGGCCTTCTGGCGGGTGTGATCGTAGCTGGGGTCATCGAACATGTCCCTGGGGCCCACCAGCTTGCCGTCGGCCAACTGGAAGCCCAGGGAGGCGATCCGGGGCGGCCCATCGAAGCGGGCGGGGTGGGCGTCCTTGAGGCCCACTGGCATCCAGGGGCCGTGGTGGGAGCCCCGCATCCAGCCCTCGACGAGGAAGGGCACGCTGAAGGGGTCCAGAACCTCCCCCACGGCGGGGAAGTTCCCCTGAGAGCGGACCAGGCACACCGGGTCGTCCTTGCCCACGTAGCGGCCAGCAATGAAGGAGAGCCGGTCGGTGCTGGAGACGGCCGCTATCTCGCTGGTAGCCCGCGAGAAGACCCTCTTCACGGCGTAGCGGGAGGGTGCTCCCAGGAAGATGAGCAGGTCGTATATCTCCTCGGGGGCATTGAGGGTGATCTTCTTGTGCTCGACGATGTCCTGCACCTCGAAGCTGAAGCCCTGGTGGAGGCTGTCGGCGATCACCAGGCCAGCGGTGGTGAAGGGGTCGGCGAACATCTTGTAGAGGGGCATGTTGAAGGAGCCTGCCGATGTCTTGTCAGCCATGAAGACGATGAGCGGCTCGGAGGGACGCTCCTCGATCTCCATCTCCGCCGAGCCGGGGCCGGCGCCGCGGATGTTCCCCGAGAAGGCGTCGGTCAGGAGGTCCTGGCCGGCACCGTACAACTTCAGCTTCTTGGCCACCTCGGTGCATTCTATGAAGGTGTCCCAGGCCAGGCGATGCACCGGCTCATAGTTCTCCCCGTGCTCATGGGTCATGATCAGGAAAAGGTCATCGCCGCAGTAGCTCACGTGGTGATCGATCAGGAGACCCTGCTTGCGCGCCTTTTCCACCTCCTCACGGCCCTTTTCCAGCACCTCGGGGTGCATGGCCGAATGGCCCACATAGCCGCCGACGTCGGCCTTAATGGCACTAATGGTGATCACAGCCTACCTCCCTCGCGCTGCAACTCAGAACCGAAACGGCTGCCCCTGGGGAAAGGGCGGGAACGATCGTCAGGCATCGAGCCGGCTGATTCCTTTCCGCACGAGCAAGGCTATATTACTGACGGCCGTCCAAGCCGTCAAGCCTGCCCGGTGGCCTGCTCTACGCCTGTGCCTCGTTGAGCCAGCGGAAAGGGCGGTGCTATAATCCAGCATACCTTGCGGCTAAGCAGCCTTAGCTGGCCAGAAGACCTATGGATTATTCCCAAGCCATCGAGTACGTCTTCAGCTTCGTTGACTGGGAGAGAGCGCCCGCCCAGGCCTTCGCCGCTGCCAACTTCGACCTGCGTCGCGTCCAGTCCCTGCTGGCCCGCCTGGGCGATCCCCACCTGGGCCGCCAGACCATCCATATCGCTGGCAGCAAGGGAAAGGGTAGCGTGGCCATCATGATCGCCTCTGTCCTGCAAGCGGCGGGATATCGCAGCGGCCTGTATACCAGCCCCCACCTCCACAACGTCCGCGAGCGCATAGTTGTGGGCGGTCAGCCGATCGGCGAGGACGAATTCGCCCGCCTGACCGAGGTCCTCGCCCCCCAGGTGGCCGCCGAGAACGAAGACGGCCGCTTCGGCCAGCTCACCACCTTCGAGCTGCTGACCGCTCTGGCCTTTCGCTATTTTCGGGACAGGGATGCCCAATGGCAGGTGCTGGAGGTGGGCATGGGCGGTCGCCTGGACGCCACCAACGTGGTGGATGAGAAAGCAGTGTGCGTCATCACTGCCATTAGCCTGGAGCATACGACCGTCTTGGGCGATACTGTGGGGAAAATAGCGGCGGAGAAGGCGGCCATCCTTCGACCAGGGACGACGGTGGTGATGGCGCCCCAGCCCTATCCAGAGGCAGCCGCCGTCATACGCGGGAGGGCAGCGGAACTGGGCGCTCCCCTGCTGGACGTAGGCGAAACCTACTCTGTGCAGCGCCTGGGTTGGGAGCTGACAGGCCAGAGCTTTCGACTCACCGGCGCTGGCTGCTCGCGGCAGTTGTGGCTGCCCCTTCTGGGCGCCCATCAGCTAGAGAATGCCGCTGCGGCGGTGGCCACCATCGATGCTCTGAGAAAGGGAGGCGTCGTCGTATCCGAAGAATCGATAACCGAGGGCCTTAGCGGGCTGTCCTGGCCGGGCCGCCTGGAGGTGCTGAGGGACAATCCCCTGATAGTAGTCGATGGCGCCCACAATGGCCACTCGGCCCGCTGCCTGCGGCAGGCGCTGCAAGATCACTTCTCTTTCGGCCGCGCCATTCTGGTGATGGGCGTATCGGGGGACAAGACAATAGGAGCCATGGCTGAAGAGCTAGCGCCTTTGACTCACCTGCTGATCGCCACCCGCTCGCAGCACCCGCGGGCAGCCGAGCCCGAAGCGGTGGCGGCCGCCTTCGCCGCCCAGGGCGTGGCCAGCGAGACCTGCCCCACGGTGGCGACGGCTCTGGATCGAGCCCGGACCCTGGCTGAACCTGACGACCTCATCTGTGTTGTGGGCTCGCTGTTTGTGGTGGCCGAGGCGCGAGAGCAGGTGCTGGGCCTGTCGGTGACGGCCAGCTAGAGCGACGGGATGGTTCCATGAGGAGCGAGAGGGCAGCCATCTTCGACGCGGCTCCTGGCGGGCAAGGGGAGTAGGCCATGCGCGTGCTGGTAGTGGGAGGAGCCGGCTATATCGGCAGCGTGACGGTGGCCGAGTTGCTGGCCGGCGGCCATCGGGTGATAGTCTGCGATAGCCTCATCAGTGGCCACGCCGCCGCCGTCTCTGACGGGGCCGAACTGATAGTGGGCGATGTCCGCGACCAGGAGAGGCTGGCCCGCGTCTTCGCTGACCACCGCATCGATGCCGTCGTCTACTACGGCGGCTTCATCGTCGCCGGTGAGTCGATGAGTGAGCCCGGCCGCTATTTCGCCAACAACATCGGCGGCATCATCTGCCTTCTGAACACCATGCTGGAGTACGACGTGAGACGCTTTGTCTTCAGCTCCAGCGCTGCCGTCTATGGACAGCCGCAGACCGTTCCCATCCCCGAGGATGCGCTCATCAACCCCATCAATCCCTACGGCGAGTCGAAGGCGGTGGTCGAGCGGCTGCTGCGCTGGTACGATAGTCAGTGCGGCCTGCGCTACATATCTCTGCGCTACTTCAACGCCGCTGGTGCCACCGCTACCCTGGGCGAGGACCATCGACCGGAAACTCACCTCATCCCCATCGTCCTTCAGGCGGCCCTGGGTCAGCGAGAGGTTGTCCCCATATATGGCACCGATTACCCCACGCCCGACGGCACTTGCATCCGCGACTACATCCACGTGCTGGACCTGGCTCGCGCTCACGTGCTAGCGCTCGAGCGCCTGGACGAGGGGAGTGCCGTATACAACCTGGGCAACGGCCAGGGCTTCTCCAACCGCCAGGTGATCGAGACCGCCCGCAAGGTCAGCGGCCAGGCCATCCCCGTGCGAGAGGAGCCGCGGCGGCCGGGCGACCCGCCGGCCTTGGTGGCCTCAGCAGAGAAGGCCCGCCGCGAGCTGGGCTGGCGGCCGCAGGTCCCCACTCTCGAAGAGATCATCGACAGCGCCTGGCGCTGGCACCGCGAGCACCCCCAAGGCTACGAGTAGCATCGGCCTCGGGCCTAGCCCAGAGGGAAAGCGGCGAGCCGTTCGTAGACAGCGCCGCCAGGGCCGAGGATGCTGCGGATCAGACTGAGCTCGCCGATGGTCACAGCCGGAGCGGGCGGCACCTCGATGGTCTTGGCCAGTTCTCTCAGGGTCTGCCTTTCGCCGCTGCCCATGCTGTCCGGCACGCGGGCCAGGGTGAGGTGGGGTGAGAAGGCCCTGCGTTCGGGCGGAAAGAGAGGCTCCAGGGCTTTGTCCACCCGCTGCTGAAGGCGGGCCAGAGGCTCCAGGTCGCCTTCCATGCCCACCCAAACAACGCGAGGGCCACGGCGGTCACCGAAGGTGCCCACTTCAGCCAGCGACAGCGCCAGCGGCGGTATTCCCTGTACGGTAGGGGCCAGTGCCTCGCGGATGGCGGCCACTTTCTCTTGGGGCACCGCCCCCAGGAATTTCAGGGTCAGGTGGATGCCCTCCGGCCGCACCCAGCGCAGGCGTGGCGCCCCCTTCTCGCGTAGCGCCTCCTGTAGGCTGGCCAGTGCCGCCCTCATCTCCGGCGGCAGCTCGCAGGCCACGAACAGGCGCAGCGTTGGCTCGCTATCTCTTCCCCTCATGATCCAGCCTCAACAGCCGGCAGGCGTTCTCCCCCAGGACGAGCCGCTTGCCGTTCTCATCATCCCTAAGACCGTCCTCGATGGCTTGTCGTTGGCGCCGCTGCGATATGAGTGGGTAGTCGCTGCCGAACAGAATATGTTCTGCCCCCACCAGTTCGGCAACCCGCCGATAGATCTCCGTGCCGTAGAGGAAAGGGGTGGCCGCCGTATCGGCATAGACATTGGCCAGCGCCTCCCTAACCTCGGGCATGAGAGCATAGAAGGGAAGGCCGCCCGCCCAGTGAGCACCCACCGCCGTGAGCCCCTGATGGCAGCTCACGAATCGATAGAAGGCATCCAGGCCCAGGCCGCTCTTGCCCGGATAGGCGTGGCCCACCGGTTCGCTCACGTGGAAAAGGAGGACGAGGTCGTGGCGGAGGGCCGCCCCGGCCAGGATGTTGCCAGCACCTTCGTCCAGCGAGTAGCCCTGGCTCTCGGGCCGAAGCTCGCCCAGGCCGCGGGCGCCGCCGCGGACGCAGCGCTCGATCTCCGCCAGGGCATCATCCCCGGCCCGCGGCTGGATGACGCAGAAAGGAATGAGCCTCCCGCCGCTGCGGGCTGCCGTCTCCAGCAGGTATTCGTTGTGCTCCCGGCACAGCTCTTGCTCCCACCAGGCAAAGCCCAGGACCACGCTCGTGTCCACCTCCGCTTCCTCCATACTGGCTAGAAGCTCCTCGGCGGTGGCGATTTGGGCCTTGGGGTGGGCGTACATCTGGGCGAAGGCAGAATCGCGGCGCAAATAGTCCTCCCGTCGCTCGCGCACCTGCGGTGGGAAGATGTGGGTGTGGAAGTCGACCACCATGGAGCCATAATAGCATCGGGCCGTAGACATTAGGAAGGGCGATTCTTATAATGACAGTGCCTGTGGGCGGATAGACTGGAGGTGGGGTAAGAGCTCTTGACCCTCGTGAGTAGCGCTTCCCTGAAGGAACTGGAAGCTTTAGCCAAGCGGGTTCGACGCCACATCGTCGAGATGACTGCCGCCGCCGGGTGTGGTCACCCTGGCGGTTCGCTGTCTTGTGTAGAGATCCTGGTGGCCCTGTACGGCCACACCCTCCGCCACGACCCCCAAAACCCGCAGTGGGCAGACCGCGACCGCTTCATCCTGAGCAAGGGGCACGCGGTGCCCGCTCTCTACGCTGTCCTGGCCGAGTGCGGCTATCTGCCGGTAGAGGAGTTGATCACCCTACGCAAGCTGGGTAGTCGCCTTGAGGGGCACGCAGTCGCTGGCAGCCCGCCGGGGGTGGAGATGACATCGGGCTCTCTGGGCATGGGCTTATCCTTCAGCCTTGGTCAGGCCCTGGCCGCTCGCCTGGACGGAAAGGACTATCGCGTCTACTGTCTTCTGGGCGATGGCGACATGAACGAGGGCCAGACCTGGGAGGCGGCCATGGCCTCCGCCCACCACCAGGTAGACAACCTCACCGCCATCATCGATTACAATCGCATCCAGAACGATGGCTTCTCCGATTACAGCCGCTACGAAGACAAAAGCCGACCCCGGCACATAGGCGGCTGGGTAAACGAGGAAGGCCATACGGTGAACATCATGGGCGTCTACCCTTTGGACGAGAAGTGGCGGGCCTTCGGTTGGCAGGTGCTGGAGGCCGACGGTCACGACCTGTCGTCCCTGATCGAGACGCTGGACAAGGCGAAGGGCATCAAGGGACGACCCACGGTAATCATCGCTCATACCGTCAAGGGCAAGGGCGTGAGCTTCATGGAGAACAACCCTGCCTTCCACGGCAAAGCGCCCACGCCGGAGCAGGCTGAGAAGGCCCTGGCGGAGTTGGCTTAGGATGACCGCCAAGGCAGCGGCCACCCGCGAGGCCGTGGGGCCAACCCTCATTCGGCTGTGCCGCGAGGGGTTGGATATTGTGGTGGTGGATGCCGACCTGGGCAGCTCCACCACTGCCCGCCAGTTCGGCAAGGCCTTCCCTGAGCGCTTTTTCGCGGTGGGCGTGGCCGAGCAGAACATGGTGAACGTGGCCGCTGGCCTGGCGGCAGCGGGCAAGACCGTGTTCATCAGCACCTTCGCTGTGTTCGCTCCCGGCCGCTCCTTCGACCAGCTGCGCGTGGGGATCGCCCAGCCTGGCCTGAACGTTAAGCTGGTGGGCAGTCATGCTGGCATCATCACCGGCGAGGACGGCGCTTCCGCTCACGCCATCGACGACCTCTCCCTGATGCTTTCCCTTCCCGGCTTTCGGGTTATCGTGCCCGCCGACGTGGTGGAGGCGGAGCAGGTCATCGAGGTAGCCGCCCGCACTTTTGGCCCCTTCTATGTCCGCTGCGTGCGCCCTAAGATCCCCGTCATCTACGACCAGGGCTACAAGTTCCAGTTGGGCAAGGCCCACGTCGCGCATCCCGGCAAGGACGTAACGGTGATGGCCAGCGGGGTGATGGTCTGGAAGGCCCTGGAGGCAGCCGAGCTTCTCGCCGCGGAGGGCGTCGATTGCCGCGTTCTCAACATGTCCTCCCTCAAGCCCCTGGATGTGGAGGCGGTGTTGGCAGCGGCCAGGGAGACCGGCGCCATTGTCACCGCCGAGGATCACCTGGTGCACGGCGGCCTGGCTAGCCTCGTCGCCCAGACGCTGGCCCTGCACCAGCCGACCCCCATGGCCTTCATCGGCATGCAGGACCAGTACGCCGTTTCCGGCCGCTGGGACCAGTTGCTGGAGCACTACGGCCTCACCGCCGAGAGGATTGCCGAGGCGGCCCGCAGTGTCGTCGCCCGCAAGAAAGGCTAGCTCAAGCCTTCTACTCGCGGCCGCTGGAGCGACATGAGTAATATCGCCGTTCGGGCCGCTGCTCTCTCCCTGACAGTCACCCTGGCGCTGCTGATCCTCAAGCTCGCCCTGGGTCTCATCAGCGGCAGCATTGCCGTCCTGTCCGACGCCCTGGACAGCGGCGAGGACCTCTTGGCTGGCGCTGCTGCCCTGTTCAGCGTACGCATCGCCGCTCGCCCGGCCGACTGGGAGCACCCCTACGGCCACGGCAAAGCGGAGAGCCTCTCGGCGACGGTGTCGGCGGGCGTAGTCGGCCTGGGCGGCGGTTTCATCGTCTATCAGGCCCTGCGACGAATCGTAGAGGGCAGCGAGACCATCGACGTAAACCTGGGCCTGGCGGCGATGATTACCAGCGCTGTCCTCAACGTCGGTGTCTCCGCCTATATGCGAAGAGCCGCTCGCCGCACTGACTCCCTGGCGCTATCCGCCGAGGCCCGCCATTTGCAGACCAACGTCGTTCAGGCAGCAGCGGTCATCACCGGCCTGCTGCTGGTGCGCTTCACGGGCGCTGAGATCTTCGATCCCTTGGTGGCCCTGGCCCTGGCTGGCTACATGTGGTGGATGGCTTTCGGGCTGATCAGGGGTGCCCTGGGCGAGATCATGGACGTCCGCCTGCCCGAGGAGGATGAAAGGCAGATCCACCAGAGCATCCTCGCGCACCACCCCGAGGTGCGGGGCTTCCACCACCTGCGCACCCGCCGCTCCGGACGCCTACGCTACATAGAGCTGCACCTCCTGGTGGACCCTGCTCGTACCATCCAGGAGGTGCACGACTTGTGCGACCAGATCGAGGCTGATATCAAGAAGCGACTGCCTGGCGCTATTGTCACCATCCACCCCGAGCCCGACGACGGCCGCTATCGGGGTCCTATGGAGCGCATCGAGCGCTAGGTCCGATGGCCGTTCCCCTCCTCGGGCTCCTCCTCTTCCTCCTCCTCCTCGGCGAAGTCCTCGTCGGAGTAGACGGCCGCCTCCCGGCCAGCCCAGATGGTGACCACGAAGTCCTCGCGGAAGGGGTCGGTGGTTAGCACCAGCTTCTCGTCGATCTCGCCGATGAGGTCTCGCGTTTCCTCCTCGGACAGGCCTTCGCCCACGCAGAGGGTGGCATAGGCCACGCTGGCAGTGAAGTGAATGTCGACCCGCCCGATTTCGTTGCCGTCCGCCTCGATGGCGTAGCATTCGGAATAGGGGGTGCGGCACTCCCTCTCGAAGTAGTAGTCCCTCATCTCCTCCTCCTATCCTAAGGGCGAGTCTGGCCGCTGCCCAGAACGATCCACTTGTAGGTCGTGATCTCCCGCAGGGCCACCGGGCCGCGAGCGATGGTCTTCTGAGTGGAATCGATGATCTCCGCCCCCAGGCCGAACTGGGCGCCGTCGGTGAACTGGGTGCTGGCGTTCACGTAGGCGACAGCGGTATCCACCTCGTCCAGGAAGCGCATGGCCGCCGAGTAGTCCTCGGTTATGATGGCGTCCGAGTGGCCAGTGCTGTGCTCGTAGATGTGGTCGAGGGCCTCATCCAGGGAGTCGACCACCCTGACGGAGGCGATTGGAGCCAGGAACTCCTTGTCGAAGTCATCGGCCTGCGCCGGCTTGAGCGAAAGGCCGGCGATCTCCGATGCCTGAAGGATGCCCAGCGAACGCTGGTCGCAGCGCATCTCGACGCCAGCTTCTGCCCACCGCTGGGCAATAGCGGGGAGAAAGGCCGCGGCGATGTCGGCGTGCACCAGAAGGGTATCCAGGGCGTTGCAGATGCTGTACCTGCGACACTTGGCGTTGTACGCCACCTGCACGCCCATGTCGATGTCGGCGGCGCGGTCCACATAGGTGTGGCAGACGCCAATGCCGCCCACCAGGACGGGCATGCGGGCGTTCTCGGCCACGAAGCGGATCAGCTCGGAGCTGCCGCGGGGAACCACCAGGTCGATGACATCGCCCATCTTGAGCATCTCGCCCACCAGGGCGCGGTCGGTGTTCTCGATGAGCTGGATCGCCCCCTCGGGCACGCCGGCGGCCGCCACCGCCTCTCGCAGCACCCGCGCCAGCACGGTGTTGGAGCGGATGACCTCCTTGCCGCCGCGCAGGATGCAGGCGTTGCCGCTCTTCAGGCAGAGGGAGGCGATGTCCACCGTGACGTTGGGTCGGCTCTCGTAGATGGCGGCGATGACCCCCAGGGGCACGCGGCGGCGGCCGACGACCAGACCGTTGGGCAGGGTGCGCATGTCGATGACCTCGCCCACGGGGTCGGGCAGGGCAGCCACCGTGCGCACGCCGTCGGCGACGGCCGCCAGGCGATCGGGGTTCAGGAGCAGGCGGTCGAGGACGCTGGCCGAGAGGCCGGATGCCTTTGCCGCCTCGTGATCCTCGGCGTTGGCAGCCAGGATCTCCTCCTGGCGGGAGAGAAGGGCCGCGGCGATGCTGTGCAGGGCGCGGTTCTTCACCTCCGCCGACAGGCGCGGCAACCGGCGAGCCGCCTGGCGCGCGGCTTGGCCCTTGGTTTGCACTTCGGATCCGATGGTGGTCATGAAATGTCACCCATCATATTGACAAAACGCCCCTCTTACCCCATAATAGACCGTGGAATTGGCCCGGCTCCGAACTGTCGCCTTCATGGTGTGCGTTCCCTCAGGGGATAGGAGTCGGGTTTCGCGTTACGTCGGCCACACGCGGAACTCAAGCTGCCGACTCGCATTCAGCCCAAGTAAAGGAAGCGCAATGACAATCAGGATTCTTGACCGTCGCACACTTTACCACTTTCCCAGATGAACCGTGGCGCAAAGTTATGGTGACATCGACCGCCTTGTCAGGGACTGTTGTCTGGAAGTCAGAGTGGAGTGACAAGTGCTCTTCTCCCTCTGTCTTCGAGGCGATTACAGCTCTGGCGAGCTTGGGATTCATGCCTGGATAGCAATTAAGCTGGTAACGTTTCAGTAGCTGTCGGCCAGCCTTCCCATCGAATTGGCATATCTCAGAATTCCACAAGACTTCGAGCGTCTTCGGGGACGCGCTGGTGCTGCCAGTCACTCGATACTCTCCCCAGCAACCGTAGGCGGGGTTAGGGGTCCACGGTGCCCGCCGGAATCTCGGAAGTACCTCTACTTCTATTCCAAGCTGCTTCCACTGCGGAACCCCCTCGCGAGGGTGGGGATTGCAGTAAAGCTTAATCTTGAGACAAGGCCTCTTCATCCATTCCCAAACCGGGTTAACAACCACGCCGATTACGAACGTGATGACGGCTGTAATGACGATGGCGATGACAGTCAAGACACTTGCCCCTATGGTAGGCCCATCTCCGCCTGCTCGCCTTCCCTGCGAGCTATCTTCTTCAGTTCCATCACCACCCAGCGCTCACTTCTCCGCCTTTTGCCGCGGCAGGCGGATCACGCTGCGTCCCGAAAGGCCGAGGATCAGGCGCGCCCGCGTCTCGTCGCTCAGCCGCACCCACACCTCCCAGCTCGGCCGACCGACCGGCGGCGCCACCTCCGGCGGGAGCTCTCGAATGGTGGCCTCTATCCCCTGGCGCTCCAGAGCCATTCGCCACACGTCTACCTCCACCTCGTGGATAGTGCCGGCCACCTTCACCAGCGGGTCCTCAGCCGGACGGCGCCGTCGCAAGGACGAGACGGTTCGCCGAATCCTGTCCAGCATGAGTCACCGTCCTGCCCCTGGCGGAACCTGCGGCGGTGGGCCTGTCCCCAGAAACTGGTAGACGACCGGCGACCCCAGGCCGCCCTCTTCACGGACAAAGACCTGGTTGATAACGACCTCCCCCTCGCTGGCGGTGGGCAGTCGCAGGCGATAGCGGCCGCTCTCGACGAGGCCGCCCGCCGGACTCACCTCCCGCAGGACGCCCTCCCACTCGTCGAAGCCGAGGTCAAGGGCGTCGATTACCAGCTCACAGTGGGCCTTGGCCTCAACCACGCCTTCGGTATTCAAGATATCCACCATCCCCCGAAAACGCTGTGTCGCCACCTTCCCCTCCCTGAGGCAGCCCCCTAGCCTGCCTGCCGGTAGGCAGGCGACTAACCGTGCCTGCGCTGCCAGCGGGACTTTTTGAGCATCTTGCGATGCTTGTGCTTGCGAATCTTCTTGCGCCGCTTCTTAACGACGTTTCCCATACCTACTCCTGGCGATGGCTTGCCCCCTTTCCAACAGGTCCTCTTACAGAAGTACCAGATTGTCGCGGTGGACTACATCCGCCCCGTACTGGTAACCTAGCATCTCCTCGATGCGGTCGGAGCGGAGGCCATGAATGGTTTCGATGTCGCTGGAGCCGTAGCTGGCGATGCCACAGGCGATCTGCTGCCCCTCGCTGTCGAAAATGGCTATGGCATCGCCTCGCTCGAAGGGGCCCTCTACCCGCCGTATCCCCGCTGGCAGAAGGCTCCGCTTCTCCTGGCGTAGGGCCCTGGCCGCTCCTGCGTCCACCACGATGCTCCCCTTCAGGGAGAGGCCGGTCAGCATCCAGCGCTTGCGACTCTCCAGGCGATCCACCGTCGCTGGGAAGAGGGTGCCCAAGCCCTCGCCCTCGGCCAGGCGCACCAGGATGTCCTTCTCGCGGCCGTCGGCGATGACCACGTGGGTTCCGCCGGCGGTGGCCAGTCTGGCGGCCTGAATTTTGGTGGTCATGCCGCCAACACCCCGTTCGCCCCTCTCGCCGGCAAGCTGCTCGATCTCCTCGTCAATTCGTTCCACCCGTTGTATGAGGCGAGCGTCGGGGTGGAGGTGGGGATCGGCGCTGAAGAAGCCGGCCTGGTCGGTGAGCAGCACCAGCAGGTCGGCATCCACCAGGTTGGCCACCAGGGCCGAGAGGTTGTCGTTGTCGCCGATCTTGATCCCCTCGATCTCCTCCACCGCCACCACATCGTTCTCGTTGACGATAGGCACCGCCCTCACGTCGAGAAGGGCCAGGAGGGTGTTGCGGGCGTTCAGGTAGCCTTGGCGGTCGGCCAGGTCGCGCTTGGTGAGGAGCGTTTGGGCCACCACGATGTCGTGCCAGGCGAAGAGCTCGTCGTAGGCCTGCATGAGGTAGGTCTGGCCCACCGACGCTAGCACCTGACGGAACGGTATATCTTTGCGCTCCTTGGCCATGCCCAGACGATGTCGCCCGCAGGCGATGGCCCCTGAGCTGACGATGAGCACGTCCTTCCCCTGGCGGTGAAGACGGGCCACCTGCCCCACCAGGGACGACATCACCTCCAGGTTCAGGCGGTCCGTCCCTGCCGTGAGAACGTTGGTGCCGATCTTGGCCACGACACGCCGATAGCGTCCCGATGGCATCGGGGCGCCCACTGCCTGTGCTTCCATCAACGGTTTCTGGGCCTTAGCCATGTCTAACCTGAAGGTTTGCCACGATTTGCTACCGCATTATAGCAGGGGGCTTCGCCAGCAAACAACAAAAGCCCTGACCTTCAGCCAGAGCCTCTCGTATTCTTCCTGTTCGCGTCTACCGCAGCATGGCTGCCTTGTATTTCAGGCGCTCCAGTTGCACCATCCGGCCATGGTGGGTCTTGGGCTTCAATCTCTATATCGAGGCCATGCAATCACTCGGGCGGGAATTCCTCCTCCTCCTCTTCCTCCTCGGCTTCAGGGGCCAGCCCCCCTCCGAGGGGCAGCACCACCTCCGGCCTCTCCTCGCGCCGCCGCGCCCTGGCCGGTAGCCCATCGATCGCCTGGCGCAGGTCGCCCAACTGCTGCCAGGTGCCGGCCTCCGCCCCATTCACGGCAACGGCCACCACGCCAGCGTTCCGCAGACACTCCAGCTCCGCGGAGCCGATGTCCGGCCGAACGGGAATAAATAAGGGGGTGCGGGAAAGAAGATGCACACGACGGAGCTCCAACTGCCGATGTACCGTCAGAGCCCCCCGCCAATCATGGACCCAGAGGCCGTCCAGGGGAAAGGAGTCCAACGTTCTAAGGAATGAATCGGTCGGTTCGCCGGAGAGGGCGAGGACGTAGCCCATCTCCGTGTCCAGGAGGGCTTCGGCGCTGGTGGCCTCGGCATCGAAGACCAGGAAGTCGGCCCCTGCCTCCTTGAGAGCGGCCACGGTTCCGCCGCTGGCAGCCATCACCTGGGCGCCGCAGGGCACATCGCCCGCCGCCTTGGCCCATCTGGACAGCTGGCTCATGTCCGCTTGGGGATTGGAGAGGGACAGGAGGACAGCGTCCACACCCCGGCCTGCCAGGTCGTCGGGGGGCCGCATGCCCGAGGCCGGCCCTTGCACCATCAGAAGCATGGAGGGAGCGCTGGGCCGAGCAGCCATCGCTCCAAAGCCGATAGCTCCCGACTCCAGACGCCTCGCCTTGCGGATCTTGTCGCCGAGCTTGCTCATCTTCTGGCCTGCAAACAGCTACCTACCCAAGACATTATGCCTCGCCTGCTGTCGAGCGACAAGGACATTGACCGGGTCGGCGGCTGATCCGCCCGGTGGCTCTTCTAAGGGCCGACAATCTAGATCAGTCTAGCACGTCAGGCGCTCGCTTGATTCACACTTCCTTCACGCAACGTTGACGCATGAAGCCCGAATATCTGTTTTCTCGCCTTGGCATGTCCGCGTTATCTTTGACAGGTAATCTGCTCCGAGGGCTGGCAAGCTAGCAGACAAGGGTGCAGCGGGGCAAGTGCTCACTGGGCCTTGGGCCGCGAAGGTGATCCGGGCCTGGTGTTAAGGCAAGCCTTGGCCGGAACTTCGGGAGTCGAGCTCTGAGCACAGCCACTAGTCGCCAGGCGACGCCAGTTAGAGAAGCAGCCGTCGCCTGTTCCGAGGTGAGCCAGATTCGGAAAGACCGACGGAGGACGGGGGTTTGTCTGGCGCCTCAGGCAGGCCCCCGCACCATATGCGGGCTGGCTTAGAGGGGCCAGCTCGTAAGTTGGGTCTGGGAGGCCGCAGATGAATGCGGTAGGGGTTTTCTCCACAGGCCTGACGAAAGGAGGGTTCACAAATGAGCGAGCTGCCGCGGAAGGTCCTACCGGCGATTGCCTTGGCCACCATTGGACTTCTCGTCGCCCTGGCCATTGCCGCAGGGACAGCATCGGCCCAATACCCCCCTCCTGTGGGGAGCGTCGACACCAGCGTCAGCGACCCGACCCCGGCGACGGGAGCTTCTGTTACCTGCACATGTGAGGTGCTGGACACGGTAGGAAATCCCGTGGCTGGTGAGGTGTGCACCTTTACCATCGTTTCCCAGCCGGGGACCGACGCCTCTCTGAGCTCGGTCACCGCGGTCACCAATGCCCAGGGCATTGCCACCGTCACCCTATTCACGGGCAGCACCCTGGGCTCGATCGTCGTGGGCTCAGAGGCCAGGGGCATTCAGTCCCAGGCAACCGTCACCGCTGAGGCGGCAACGCCAGTGGTACCCGCAACTCCCGCTGTGCCCGGTCTAGCTCCTCCAACCGGTGCCGGGCAGGGTGACGGCGGCATGCCGGTTGCACTCTGGACCATCGCCATTGGCTCCGCGGTCGCTCTCGGCTTGGCCTCCCTTCTTGTCGTCCTGCGGTCAGCCGCTGGGCGACCGAGGAGTCGCTAGCTGACCCAGTGGCGGCGCCAGCACTGCCAGGAGAGCGAGGAGAGTGGTGCCAGCGAGCTTAGTCGCGCAGTCGATGTGAGATGGTTGTAGATGCTCAGGAAGTGGCTCTCACTGCGGCGGCGCCCGCTAGTTGTTGGCGTGGCAGTCGCAATTATCGTGGTGCTTGTCACTCTAGGCGCTGTGCGGTACACGCGTCTGTACGATGACCTAACCGATGGGAAGGACCTCTTGCTAGGAGCGGCCGCACTGATGGAGGACGGAGGCCTGAGTATCGAGAGCGACGAACTGGACGATGTGGAGGTGTCTTTCCAGCGGGCCCAAGACAAGCTGGAAAGTGCCGCCAACACTCTGGACTCTGATCCGGTGCTTTTTGTTGCCCGCCATTTGCCCTGGCTGGGCGGCCAGGTAGAGGCGAGCCGTGACCTAGTGGAGATCGGAGCGGACGGCTCAGATATAGGGCTGGAGGCTGTCAGGGCGATGCGCTCGTACCACAATGTGCGGGACAGCCAAGGTGGTGCTCTATCCGAGAAGGTGACCCTCGTTCTGGATGCGGTTGAGCCGCATGTGGAGGTCATCGAGGAGGAGTTGGCGGCCGTCGATAGGCGACGCCAGTCGATGCCTGACGACGGCCTCTTGGGCCCCCTCGATTCGGCCCTGGGCGATCTGGACTACCACATCGAAGAGTTGCGGGCCAGGTTAGAGGATTACCGGCGCGGTGCCCGCCTGGCTCCCGAACTATTAGGCCATGACGGTCCCCAGACGTACCTCGTCCTGGCTCACGACAACACCGAGATGCTGGGCTCCGGCGGATTCATCCTGGTCTACGGCTTCCTCACCTTCGACCAGGGCAGACTAGAACGGCTCTTCTTCGACGATGTAGGCGGCATCTACTTCGACTGGCGAGAAAGAACCGGCGAGTACATCGAGCCGCCGCGCCCCCTCAAGGCCTATCTCCTGCGCGACTGGTCTATGGGGTTGGGAGAGGCAAGCTGGTGGCCCGACTTTCCCACCGTTGCCGAGGAGGCCATCGAGCTCTATCGGCGAGAGGCAGGCAGCAGCGAGCCCATAGACGGTGTGATCGGCATCAACTTCCTCACCCTGGAGAAGCTGCTGGAGGTCACCGGCCCGGTGTCGGTGGAGGAGTACGGGGTTACAGTCGATAGCCAGAACGTCACCGAACAGACGCTGATCATCACCCACCCTGAGGCCCTGCGGCCGTGGGAGTCAGATCGCTATGACTTTGTAGGCTACTTGGCGCAGGACGTCATTGACCGGGCATTGGCCGTCGACTCTCCCCGCTGGGCTCCCATGCTCACTGCCCTGCACACGCTGGGCCAGGAGAAGAACCTGCTCCTGTATTCCCGCCACGAGGAGGTACAGGAGGTCATCGCCGAGCAGGGCTGGGACGGCAGGGTGATGCCCACAAGCGGCGACTACCTAATGGTGGTCGACTCCAGCCTCAACAGCACCAAGCTCAATCTGGTGGTGGAGCCAAGCATTCAGGTGGATATCTCCCTTGACGACCTGGGCAATGCCCACAACACCGTCACCATCACCTACGACAACGACTACACCAGTTGGGCACAGGGTGTGGATTCCCATCTGGCCAGCCTGGTGGTGGGAGCTGGCACCCTTACGGTGTACGGCAACTATCTGCGCCTCCTGGTTCCAGAGGGAAGCGCGATTCAGGACGTTCGCGAACAGGGCACTCCGGTGGGCGCCGAAGCAGTGTGGCAGGAGCACGGGAAGACTGTCCTGGGACGCTACTTCGCCCTGCCCCAGGACGCCACAAAGACACTGTCCTTCACCTACCTCGTCCCCTCGGCGCTGGACACCAGCCAAAATCCTTTCACCTACCGTCTGCTCGCCCAGAAGCAGCCGGGCACGGCGGCCATCCCCCTCAAGATAAGGGTTGAGTCACCCAATTGGGCGAAAGCGACATCGCTGAAGCTAGACGGAGCATTGGTGGAATCCAGTTCCCTGGAGGTGAACACTGACCTGCGGGTCGACCGTACGCTGGCGGTCACCGTTGTTCCTCAGCGGAGCGACATTCCCCGCCAGAGCGAGCAGTAGGAGAGAGGCAGCGTGCAGATGGTGATTCTGGCGGGCGGACTGGGCACACGGCTGCGCCCTCTCACCAGCCAGGTGCCCAAGACCCTGATCCCCATCCACGGCAAGCCCTTTCTCCACCACCAGATCGACCTCCTCAAGCGGCGGGGCATACGCGACATTGTCCTCTGCGTCGGCCACCTGGGAGAGCAAGTGCGGGACTACTTCGGCGACGGTCGCTGGCTAGGCGTACGCATCAGGTACAGCGAGGAGGAAGGCCCTCTACTGGGCACGGCCGGCGCCATCAAGAAGGCCGAGCCACTTCTCGGCGATGACTTCTTCCTGATGTATGGTGACTCCTACCTGATGATCGACTACCGAGAGGTCATGCGCTACTTCCGTCGCTTCGACAGGCTGGGCCTCATGGTGGTCTGGAAGAACGTCGACCGTTTCGAGCACAGCAACGTTGTGGTCGAGGGAAATCAAGTCACCGCCTACAACAAGAACCACAAGAGCCCCGACATGGTCCATATCAACTACGGCCTCTCTGTTCTCAGGAAAGACGCCCTCGTGTTCATACCGGCGGGAAGGCCCTTCTCCCAGGAGGAGTTCTACCAGGTCCTTATCGACCAGGGGGAACTGCTGGCCTTCGAGGTGGAACAACGCTTCTACGAAATAGGGTCCCCTAAGGGCCTGGAGGAGTTCGGAATGCTGGTAGCATCGGGAGGTGTTGCCTGATGATCGTCACTCGCACGCCCACTCGCATCCCCCTGGGAGGCGGTGGCACGGATATTCGCTCCTACGCCTCCCGCTACGGCGGCTTCCTTGTCAGCGCCGCCATCAACAGGTACGTGTACATCACCGTCAATAAGCGCTTCGAGGACAGCATCCGCGTCAGCTACTCCAAGACGGAGATAGCCGACAGCGTGGACGACATAGAGCACCCCATCGTCAGAGAGGCGCTTCGCCTTCTGGGGTTGGAGGGCGGCCTGGAGATCGTCTCCATAGCGGACATCCCAGCGAACACCGGCTTGGGCAGCTCTGGCGCTTTCACCGTCGGCCTGCTGAACGCCCTCCACACGTTCAAACGAGAGAACGTCCCTGCCGAAATCTTGGCTGAAGAGGCATCCACCATCCTGATGGACATTCTGGCCGAGCCCATCGGCGTGCATGACCAGTACCTTGCCGCTCTGGGCGGCATGACCTGCCTGGCCATTGACCGAGACGGCACGGTCCTGGCCAGCCGACTGGCGACGTCTGATGGCAGCGTCGAGGAACTAGAGGCCAGCCTTCTGGTGTTCTACACCGGCCTGAAGAGGAGCGCCTCAGAGGTGCTGGGCGACGAGAGCCGGGCGATTTCTCAGCGTCACGACGGGGTGACCGCAGCGCTCCACATGGTGAAGGAGATAGGTTGGCAAGTCAAGGAGGCCCTAGAGGCAGGAAACTTGCGCCGCTTTGGCGAGCTTCTCGACCATCACTGGCAGTCCAAGAAGAGGCTGTCCACAAAAGTCAGCTCTGACGGCATCGACCGCCTCTATGAGTTGGCCACGAGGAACGGAGCTCTGGGGGGCAAGATCATGGGAGCCGGCGGCGGCGGCTTCTTCATGTTCTACTGCGACAACCACGACAAGGCCCGTTTGAGGGAGGCCATGGCCGCCGAGGGCTTGCGAGAGATGCGCTTCGCTATCGACTTCGAGGGCTCGAAGGTGCTGGTGAACTTCTGATGGTGCCCGCGGAAACGCTCAGGGCTGTGAGTAGTTTGGACATCATCGACGTTTATCTGGACGCCGTCCAAGACATAGGACGGGCGCTGCCGCGGGAGGACATCCAGCGCGTGGTAGACGTACTGTACGAAGCCTGGCGGCAGGGTAAGGCCGTGTTCACCATGGGCAACGGCGGCTCGGCGTCCACCGCCACCCACCTGGCCTGCGACCTCGCCAAGTGCACCGTAGTGCCCGGCTGCCAGCGCCTGAAGGTGATGGCCCTGGTGGACAACGTACCCCTGGTGAGCGCTTGGACTAACGACTCCGGCTTCGGCAGCATCTTCGCCGAGCAGCTCGAGCCCTGGCTCAACGAGGGGGATGTCATCATTGGCCTCTCCGTCCATGGTGGCTCCGGCGCCGGCGACGCTGGCCCCTGGTCCCAGAACCTGCTGAGGGCCGTCAGGCTCGCCAGGGAGCGGGGGGCCACGGTCATCGGGTTCAGCGGGTTCGATGGCGGCGCTCTCAGGGAGGTGGCCGATCTGTGCCTTGTGATCCCCATCGACGAGGAGCCTCTGGGGACTCCCCTGGTGGAGTCCTATCATGTGCTGCTTCATCACCTGATCTGCACCGCGCTCAGGTTGCGCATCGCGGAGAGCGGCGATGAATAGGGCGGTATTTCTGGACAGGGACGGAGTCATCAACGCCGCACTCCACAACCCGCTGGAGGACAGACTGGATACGCCCTACAGGCTGGAGGACTTCAGGCTGCTGTCCGGCGTTGTCCAGGCGGTGCGGGCCATTAACGAGATGGGCTTTCTGGCAGTCGTGGTGTCCAACCAGCCGGGGGTGGCCAAGGGCAAGTGTGACTACGCCTTTCTGGAGGCGGTGGACGCTGAACTCACTGCCCGCTTAGCCAGGCAGGGGGCGCACCTGGATGCCATCTACTACTGCCTCCATCACCCCGACGCTATTGACGAAAGCCTCCGTGTAGACTGCGATTGTCGTAAGCCCAAGCCTGGGCTGCTGCTGCAAGCGGCCCGGGAGCTGGACATCGACCTGGCCGGCTCCTTCATGTTGGGGGACAGCCCTAGGGACATCGAGGCTGGCCTGGCCGCTGGCTGCCAGACCATCCTTGTGGATGGCCACCGGTCCTATTTCCGCCTGGGAGAAGCGGCCCGCATGCGACCGCACTGGACGGCGCGGAATCTACCAGCAGCCGTGGAGATAGTCCGTTGTATGCAAGGGGGAGGGCCATGGAGATCTTCATAGACTCCGCGAACCCGGACGAGATCCGCCGCTGGTTGGAATACGGGGTGGTAGACGGCGTGACAACCAACCCCTCCATCCTGCTCAAGGATGGAGGCTACGACATGGAGGCGAGGGCCAAGGAGATCGCCGAGCTCATCTACTCTCGCCCCATAAGCGTCGAAGTGACCACTAATCACCACGAGCAAATGATCGATGAGGCGAGGGGACTCGCCAGTTGGGCTCCCAACGTCGTGGTGAAGATCCCGGTGATAAACGAGTACGGCGAGCCCTGTCTGGGTGTTGTCAAGCGTCTGGAGGGGGAGGGAATAAGGGTCAACATGACCGTCTGCATGTCCTTCGGTCAGGTAGTCTTGGGCGCTAAGGCTGGCGCTACCTACATCAGCATTTTCGCTGGCCGGGTGGCCGACGAGGGTCACGACGCCACCAAGCTCATCCGGGATGCCGTGGAATGGCTGGCGGGCTGGGAGTACCACAGCAAGATCATCGTCGGCAGCATCCGCGAGGTCATCAACATCCAGGATGCGGCCCTGGCGGGGGCCAACGTCATCACCGTGCCTCCCCAGTTCATGGCCAAGCTGATAGACCACAGGTACACGCGGGAAACCGTGCGCCAGTTCAACCAGGATGCGCAGAAGGCTCTGGCGAAAATAGCCGAAGTGCGCGAGCAGGTGCGGTCAGGAGCACGGGTGTAGAGCCCGCCCGACGCGAGGACAGGAGGCAGACAAGAGATGAAGGTGCTCATCACCGGCGGCGCGGGCTATGTGGGGTCCCTTCTAGTACCGGAGCTGATGCAGCGAGGTCACGAAGTCCGCGTCCTGGACAACTTGATGTACGGCCAGCTTAGCCTGCTCCACTGTTTCATTGACGGCAAGTTCGAGTTCATCCGGGGAGACGTCCGCAACAAGGATGCCGTCAGGAAAGCTGTCGAGGGAGTGGACCACATCGTCCACCTAGCCGCGATCGTCGGGGAGCCAGCCTGCCGCAAAGACGAGCGCCTGGCCTGGGAGGTTAATGTCCAAGGGACGATCAACGTTGACGAGTGTCGGACGCCCTCGCAGGGGCTCATCCTCGCCTCCACGGGCAGCAACTACGGCGCAGTGGACGGCGTCTGCACAGAGGAAACTTCCCTCAATCCTCTCTCCGCATACGGCATCACCAAGACGGAGGCGGAGACAGACGTCTTGCGTTCCGGCAATGCCGTCGTCTACCGCTTTGCCACCGGCTTTGGCCTCTCGCCCCGCCTGCGCCTGGATCTGATGATAAACGACTTCGTTTTCCAGGCCGTCAAGAATGGCAGCCTGATTGTCTACGAGAAGGGATTCCGGCGGACTTTCATCCACGTGCGGGACATGGTGCGCGCCTTCGCTTTCGCAGTGGAGAACTACGGTAGGCTGGTTGGCGAGATGGGCGATGTGTTCAACGTGGGCAACGAAGCAATGAACTACACGAAGGAACAGGTCGCCCTGAAGATAAGAGATCGGGTCGACTTCTGGCTGCACTTCGCCGACGTGGGTTCCGACCCGGACAAGCGGGACTACGACGTGTCCTACCAGAAGATCCGCTCCAAGGGGTTCGAAATCACGGTTGGCCTGGAGCAGGGCATCCACGAGCTGATCGAGGGCTGCCGCATGGTCTCGCTGCGCAACCCCTTCTCGAACGTCGAGGAGTAGCTCTACGAAGTCGGAGGTGGCTCATGGGATTCTGGCAAGGGAAGCGAGTAATGGTTACTGGCGGCTCGGGGTTCCTCGGGCGGCACATCGTCGAGGTGCTTTCTCAGGAAGACTGCGAAGTGCTCGTGCCCCGCAGCAAAGAGTACAATCTGGTCTCCTTCGATCAAGCTCAGCAATGCATGGAGACCTTTCGTCCCCACGTCGTCATTCACGGGGCAGCCTTCTACGGAGGCATCTGGATCAACCAACTCTATCCCGGTCGCATATTCTACGAGAATCTGGTGATGGGCGCCCACGTGATGGAGGCGGCACGCCTTGTCGGGGTGGAGAAGTTCGTGGGGATCGGGACGGCCTGTTCCTACCCAGGCTACCTCGAGGGGCACCTTAAGGAAGACAACCTCTGGGACGGCATCCCCCATGAGACTGTGGTGAACTACGGGCTCACCAAGAAGATGATGGCCATCCAAGGGTGGGCCTACAAGCGGCAGTACGGCCTGAATGCCGTCCACCTCATCTTGACTAACCTGTACGGCCCGGGGGATACCTTCAACCCAGATCGCTCCCACGTAGTTTCGGCGCTCATTCGGAAGTTCGTCGAGGCCAAGCAGGCCGGCGAGCCAGAGGTCGAAGTGTGGGGAACCGGCAAACCCATCCGGGAGTTCCTGTACGTCAAGGATTGCGCCGAGGCCATCGTGCGAGCGGCCGAGGTTTACGACGACATCTCCCCGCTGAACATCGGCTGCGGCCAGGGGACTTCCATCCGAGAGCTGGTCGGCATCGTCAAGGAACTAGCCGGGTTCGAGGGTCAGCTGTTCTGGAACACGGACAGACCCGACGGCCAGATGGTGAAGATACTGGATGTCACCAAGATGAAGCAAGTGCTTCGGTGGTCGCCTCCCACCTCTCTTCGCGGAGGGCTGCGGAAGACCATCGACTGGTACGTCGCCAACAAGGCCACGGCGGACATGCGGGTCTGAGGGGACCAAGCCCTTGGTGCCCTGAAGCGGCGTACCGTACGCTGGGTCAAAGCCAGAGTGAGAGTCCAACTGAGGTGAGGAACCGAAATGGCTAAGAAAGCCCTCATTACCGGAATTACGGGCCAAGACGGCTCTTACCTGGCTGAGTTCTTGCTCGGCAAGGGCTATGAAGTTCATGGCCTTATCAGGAAGGCGAGCACTTTTAACACCTATCGCATTGAGCATCTGTATGCGGATCCCCACGAGCGAGGGGCAAGAATGTTTCTGCGCTATGGCGATCTGTCGGATGGTAATCAGCTGACCCACCTGGTTTATGAAGTCGAACCCGACGAGATATACCACCTCGGAGCTCAGAGCCACGTCAGGGTCAGTTTCGACATACCGGAGTACACGGCTAACATAACAGGCTTGGGCACCACGAGGATCTTGGAGGCTATAAGGAGGAGCGGCGTCAAGACCAAGTTCTATCAGGCGGCCAGCAGCGAGATGTTCGGCGGCACTCCTCCGCCCCAAAACGAAGATTCCCCCTTCCGCCCGCGCAGTCCTTATGCGGCGGCGAAGGTCTACGCTTATTCAATGACGAGGAATTATCGAGAAGGCTACAACCTGTTTGCCTGCAACGGTATTTTGTTCAACCACGAATCGCCGCGGCGAGGCGAGACCTTTGTGACCCGCAAGATCTCTCGGGCGATTGCCCATATTATCGCGGGCAGGCAACAACTTCTCTTCTTAGGGAACTTGAATGCCAGGAGGGATTGGGGCTACGCGCCTGAATACGTTGAAGCCATATGGCGCATACTCCAAATGGATGACCCCCGGGACTACGTCATCGGCACTGGCGAATGCCATTCGGTTAGAGAGTTTCTGGAAGAGGCTTTTGACTACGTAGGACTCGACTGGGAGCAATACGTCCGCATTGACTCTCGCTATTTCCGACCCACCGATGTGGACTTGCTACTGGCCGACCCATCGAGAGCTTGTAGTGACTTGGGCTGGAACCCGAAGGTCACCTTCAAAGAACTAGTCTGGATCATGGTAGATGCCGACATGGAAGCCCAAGGGCTGCGCTCTCCAGGGAAAGGCCGCGAAGCCTTAATGCACCACGGATTGACGGAGAGTGCCAAACTCGGGCCTGTTCCGCTGGGAGTGAGGGATGAGTTGGCTAGCCGATAAGCGCATCGTTGTCACTGGCGGTGGGGGGTTTCTCGGGTCTCACGTCATAGAGAAGCTCACAGCGGCTGGCTGCCGAAGCATCTTCGTGCCTCGTAGCGCCCGATACGACCTCACCCGGATGGCGGACGTCGTCAGGATGTACGACGATGCTCGGCCGGAAATCGTCATTCACTTGGCCGCCAAGGCTGGAGGAATTGGACTGAACAGGGAGAAGCCAGGGGAGCTATTCTATGACAACATCCTCATGGGTGTGCAGGTCATGGAACAGGCGCGGCTCCACGGAGTGGAGAAGTTCATCGCTATAGGCACCGTCTGCGCCTATCCCAAGTTCACGCCCGTTCCATTCAAGGAAGAAGATCTCTGGGCAGGGTACCCGGAGGAGACCAACGCTCCGTACGGCCTTGCCAAGAAGATGCTCCTTGTTCAGGCGCAAGCCTATCGCCAGCAGTACGGGTTCAACGCCATCCAGCTCCTCCCGGTGAATCTGTACGGTCCACGCGACAACTTCGATCCCGAGGCGTCGCACGTTATTCCCGCTCTCATTAAGAAATGCGTCGATGCTGTGCAAACAGGCGAACGAGAGATCGTGGTCTGGGGCACAGGCAGCGCTTCACGCGAGTTTCTCTACGTGGAAGATGCAGCAGAGGCTATCGTCCTGGCCACCGAGAGATATGACAGACCTGAGCCCGTGAATATTGGCGCGGGAACGGAGGTCACTATCCGCGATCTGGTCACGGCTATCGCCAGGCTAGTCGGATTCAGAGGAGAGGTAGTCTGGGATTCTATGAAGCCTGACGGCCAGCCCCGCCGCTGTCTGGACACTACTAGAGCGGAGAGAGAATTTGGCTTCAAAGCCAGGACCAGCCTTCGAGACGGGTTGCGCAAGACTATCGACTGGTACGTCTCCGACAAGGCCGCGGCGGTCGTGCGGGCCTAGGGAGACGTGGGCCACATGTCTGGGGGAACCACTCCAAGGTTGTCCAAGACATTGCCTGATAGGCGGTATGTTGACCGCCAACCAATCGATGAGCCGATGAACGCAGACCATCTGATCTACCTAGAACCCATGTGGGGGTTGCACTCAGCCTATGAGAGTCTGATACGGTATCCCCCAGAGGGATATCGCTTCGAGGCGGAGCGCGGGCGCGAGAACACAGCGATCAAGGCCGCAAGCCGATTCGCGCTCACGTATTCTCTGCTGTACGCCCTGGACCGGGTAGTACCCGTTCATCTCCTCAGATCTTACTGGAATACGCTGAAGCGGCCCCCTGCGGGAACGAAGTTGACCTACAGCACCATGCACTTGGTCCTCAGGGATGAGCCCTGGGTGCTGGACCTTCCCTGTGAGCACGTGACTAATGTCCTCGGCGGCTTCCGGCACTTCAGGAGGTTCAAAGGATTGGCCAAGAGAGTCGTGGCTGCAGACAACTGCCGGAAGATCATCGTCAGCATCGATGTTGGCAGGGAAGCTCTGGAAGCCACCCTGGGCTCTGACCTGGCGGAAAAGACGAATGTAGTTTACTGGGCCGTCCCGAAGAAAGAGTTTGCCAAGAGCTTCAACGAGAATAAGGTCAAACTGCTCTTTGTGAACTCGGCCAACATTCCTGGCCAGTTTCACTCCAAAGGAGGAAAGGAGGCCCTTGAGGCTTTTTCCTTCCTGCGCAAGCGCTATCCCTACGTGGAGATGGTGGTACGCTCCGATGTTCCCAGCGTGATGAGGAGGCGTTGTGAGCAGATAGAGGGCCTGAGAATAATTGATGAAGTGGTGCCATGGCAGGAGTTGGAGCGGGAGTTCATGACCGCAGATATCTTCCTGTTGCCCGCTCACCATACCCCTATGATGGCGTTCTTGGACGCTATGAGCTACCAGTTGCCAGTGGTCACCACCGATGCTTGGGGTAATCCCGAGATAGTGGAGGACGGTACGACCGGCCTTCTCGTGCACGACTCGCGGGTGGCGTTTCATTACGAGAAGATGTTGCCTCGCTACTTTGTCCCTCCCCCGGGCTCCTCGGTGCATCACGACATAGTAGCGTCCACAAGTCCTCAGATTGTCCAGGAGCTGGTGGAGAAGCTCAGCCTCCTCATCGAAAACGCCGAACTCAGGAGAAGGCTGGGCAGGGCGGGCAGAGAGGCAGTGGAACAGGGCAGGTTCTCCATGCGACGGAGGAACTCTACGCTAAAGCGCGTGCTGGACGAAGCTATCAGCTCTACAGAGGCGAAGGAGTACAGCGCCACATGACCGTCCCGGAGATCGGATCAGAGAAGCGGCGGCAGGCCCCAATAGCCGCTCCGTCAGAGCATCCCCACGAATTCCAGGACGGGGAGTACATCACCCGCAGGATCCACAAGGTAGCCAAGCTCTTCAGCACTCACCAGGGCCAGACGCGGACACTGCTGGACATAGGCTGCGGCACGGGCACCATCAGCCAGTACCTGGCCGGCGTCTTGGGTGCCGAAAAGACGTATGGCATTGATGCCAACCCGCGATGGGTGGAGCAGGCCCGCGCGAACGGGGTGGATGCGACCGCTCTCGATATCCAGAGTGACGACTTGCCGTATGACGACGCCTACTTTGATGCCATCTTCTGCGGCGAGCTAATAGAGCACCTCACAGACACCGATCATCTGCTCGATGAGATCTTCCGCGCGCTCTCCCCCGGCGGATGCTGTGTCCTGACCACGCCAAATCTGTCCGCCTGGCACAACCGAATCGCCCTGCTCCTGGGCTTCCAGCCATTCGCCACAGGGGTGAGCTTCAGGCACAGAGTGGGCCACCCCAGGTTCCTGGGTACGGGTGGGACAACAGAGCACGTCAGGGTCTTTACCTACCGAGCACTGGTGGAGTTGCTTAAGCTTCACGGCTTTCTCGTGCTTGAGACGACAGGGGTTGGGATCCAAGACGCCGTGCACTGGCCAGCGCCCCCGCTGGCGGTGAGAGCTATCGGACCTGTGGACGCCCTGTTTTCCCGCCTGCCTAGCCTCAGCGCCGGGGTCGCGGTCGCAATGCGAAAGCAGCGAGCCCGCGAGGCCACCACAGCCCCGAGGCACGCCAACAATAGCGCTTATCGGGGAGATGAGTAGACTGCTTTCGCTATGAACATAATACGGAGGGTGTTTCAAGCCCGGCCACCCGTCCTGGCCTCCGCTTCGCCGGAGACGGCGCGGGCAGTTCACCGCGAATCCGATGGGGCGCTGTTGTTCTCCATGGGCGGCATCCTGCGGGTTTTCGTTTGGGGCGTGGCTCTGGGCTTAACTGCTGTCATTCTGCTCTATCCGGTTGACCTAAGGCTGGTGAATGTCCCGATACAATCCACGGCCATCATCGACAACCTCCCCCTCTTCGCTGGCCTCTACTACCTCTGGCTTCTGACGATCTTGGTGCTCCTTTTTTCGAAGGCCGGGCCAACGGTCGACCATCGCGAGAAGATAGCCCTGGTCGCTCTTTTCGCCATCGTCTTCTGGGGTTTCTGGACAACCATCACCCCCGAAGGGCAGTCAGAAGAGCCAGCATTCCTGGCGTATGTCAGGTACTTGGACAATACTGGACGCATCACCCTAAGCTCTGAGAACTTGGGCTATTTCGACTACCCGGGCTTGGGCCTCTTCACCCACAGCATTTCCAACGTAATGGGGTTGGCCCATCTCGATGCTCGAACTCTCATCATGTTAGCCAATGCTGTCCTGACGGCCTTGTTCCTCTATTACGTCTACAAAAGGTTTGCCGATTCCTCGGCCAGACTCATCACACTGTACTTGCTAGCGATACCCCTGGTCATCCAGAGCAACATGATGCTCTCCGTCGGGTACTTTCTCCGCCCTGAAAACGCTATTGGCTTGTTGTTTGTGATGGTTCTCCTCGTTCTTCTGGCGGCGAACCGGGATGAGAGGACCTTCTTCGGCCGCTGGCAAGGCAGCTTGATGGCCATCGTCGTCTTCACAGCACTGACAGTGACCCATTTCATCACATCTCTGATGATTGTCGGCGTCCTTGGCGGCCTCTATCTGGTGCGGGCGGCCAGTGGGCAGCGCATGGCTACAGCGACTATCATTACGTTGTTCCTGGTGATAACAGGTGCCTGGCTATCGTACTACGCCGTCAGAACCTTCGGAGATGTGGCAGGCATGGTTCCTGCCACCGCACACCTCGTGCAAGAGGGTGACATATTCTTTTATGCCTTCACGCTGGGAGCAGCCAACGCTGGTGGGCACGTTCCCTTGTGGGCGACCGCGGTACGTCTCTTCTGGCTGGTATCCATCTATGTCCTGGCGGCATTGTTGGCGGTCGTGAACCTGACGCGCCTGGGACGAATGGGAAGCGGCGAGCGGTACTGCACTGGAGCCTTGCTGGGCATCGGCATGATGTCCGTCATCCTGACGGCAGTGAACGGCACCGGCGACCAGTTGGCAAGATATGTCGAATACGGTTCTTTCTTCGCCGTTCCTGTCGTGCTGGCCTTCATATCTCGCGCCCTCTCACCGCGGTTGAGTGTCGCCCTGGTGGTTATTCCCTTCTTCTTGCTATCCCTGCCCACGTTTCTCGCCTTCCATGGCCAGATTGGCATTTCCTCCTACTACCCAGAAGAGCGCCGGGCTGGCGAGTTCCTGTGGGCGCAGCATGAGGACGCCAGTGATGATCTGCAGCTGTTCACTAGCATACGGGACATGCACCACTACCTGTACTATTTCCCCACCAGCCAGTTGCATACCTCCATTTTTGGCTCACTGAAACGCAGTGACAAAGAAATGATCTGGGAGGATGCAGACCTCTTGGTCACGGACTTCATGTTCCGCCCCGGCCCCGGGCCGCCACCGAAGAAGGTCTTCATCTTCTCTGAGGCCTTTCCGGCGACTTACCAACACCTGTTCGGCATCCTGCCGGAGGATCCGAGATGGCTCGAAATATCGACACGCCTGGAGACCACTAACGTGTTCTACGACAATGGGCTGGTCCAGATGTATTCACAGCCGCCATAGATAGCGTATGGGCAAGGAAGGCATGCTAGCACGCGTCGCTAGAGCCCTTCGTTCGCGCCTCCCCCTCCCATCTTGGTGGACGATCTCGAAGCATCTGGACAAGAGGGGCAAGAGCCTCCTAGACGTCGGCTGCGGCCGCGGGGGGTCCATCGAGCGCATCAACCGAAAGCGGAAGCTGTTCTCGGTGGGCGTAGACATCTTTCAGCCCTATCTGCTCCACTGCCGGGCAGCGGGGTTCTACGACGAGCTCGTTCGCTGCGATGTGCGGCTCCTACCCTTCGGCCCGGACAGGTTCGATATCGTTCTCTGCAGTGAGGTCCTGGAACACTTGCAGCGGTACGAGGCGGAGAGGCTCATCAACGAGATCGAGCTGATAGCCCGTCGCCAGGTGATCATCTCGACCCTGGTGGGCCGGTGCCATCAACACGAGTACGATGGCAACCCCTATCAGGCCCACCGCAGCGCCTGGACGCCCGAGGATTTCCGCCAGCTAGGCTACGCAGTGCGCGGCTCCGGTCTGCGAGGCATGGGAGGTCTGGTAGCCCGGGAGACTTCACCCTTAGGCGAGTGGCTACGGATCCTTGCTAATGCCGTGTGGATGCTGGCGAGCCCCTTCTCCTACTACTTTCCGCAAATAGGGGGCAGCATGGTGTGCATCAAGAACCCGGATAGGCAGGTTCTGAAGAATGCGAGAGGGGAACCAGTTACCTTGTCTCGTGCCAAGTAGGCCTCGGCTGATTGGACACGAGAAGACGCGGAAGATGTGAGGCGTTGGAGAAGAGGCGAAAGGACCCGCCACCCGCCAAGAAACGGCTCGCCGATATGCGAGTGTTGATCGTCGGCAACAACATTGGTGCCTGTGCACTGCCTGACCTGTTCCAGTTCCTGGCCGACGGCTCTAGAGTACGAGATGTCAGCTTTGTCGGACATCCCTTTACCCAGGTCTTGGCGCGACGCTCCAACCTGACAACTACTGCCAGGGGCGGTCGCGTGCGCGAATGGGTGATCAAACGCGGTTCCCACCACGGTCTCATATCATATCTTGTCGACATCTTCATCACGCTCTTCTGGCTGCTGTTCCTCAGGCGGAGATATGATCTGTACCTATCGGGTACCCTTCATCTGGTTCTTCTTGGCCTGTTCCTGCGCTCCCTGAGTATCGTGGAACGCACAGTCTTTTGGACGCACGACTATCACCCCAAGCGGTTCAGAAACAAAGTCCTGAACGGTCTGTACTTGAAGCTGGACGAGATCTGCGCAACTCGCTCCGACTACACCTGGAACGTGGTGCCCCAGATAGCGGAGCACAGGCGCCAGCGAGGGATGAGAGCATCTCCACACAACGTGCTGATCGTCGGAGATCCCGTGCTCGCTGAGCAGATTGGCTGGCTTCCGGTTGAGGAGGTGCCGCCCGCCTCTATCATCAATTCGGGGTTAGTTGAGGAAGGCTATGGCTTTGACCTCCTGCTGGAAGCTCTTCCCCAAGTCATAGAAAAGCAACCGAAGATTCGGGTCACAGTCACGACTTATCAGGAGTTTCCTCAGTCGCTTCTTAGGCGGATACGAGAACTGGGTCTGGAACCGCACTTCGACCTGCTTGGCTACATTGCTGACGAAAACGAATACAGCCGAGTCGTACAACGGCACCGCGTGGGGCTGGCCCTCTACGAGCCGAGGGCCGGCACTCATAAGAGGTACAGCGACTCCCGGGCCAAGCCCTATCTGGCGCGAGGCCTGGCCGTCATCGTCACTCGCGTCGCTCCGATAGCGGCGGAGATCGAGAGGGAAGGCGCCGGCATCGTCATTGACTACGACAAGCAGCAGCTAGCGGACGCCATTCTCAAGCTCCTGTCCGACGACGAGTTCTACAGGCGATGCCGGGAGAAAGCCATAACCCTTGCACAGCATTACTGCGCGGACAGAGTGTTCGCCTCCGCTTTCGAGCGGATGGGGATCAATGTCTAGTTGTGGAACTGACCGAAGGGAGTCCCAGGCCATAACCTGACTGGGCGCTACCGTGGATCCTCTGGGCCAACTCACCGGTCTCCAGACCCTCTTCGCTACTGGTCGAGGGCTCCTCGGGCCTCGTGGATGCCGGAGACGAACTCCCACCACATCCCTGAACCCGTCCGCCGCGTACCTGGTGAGAGCAACGGACAGATGGTACGTTATTCACTAGCGGCCGATCTTCTTGACAGCCACCATGTTGCCCGCCCACTCAGGCCTCAGGCGTGAAAGGGGGCCTGCTGCCACCCAAAGGAAGTCCGCCACCGGCCGAAGAGGCCGGGGCAGGGGAGACTGAACACCGGAGAGCCCTCCTAGATTCCGAATCCCGTGGCCATAGACTCGGTAGCCCAAGGCCCGCAGCTGCTGCGGCTCCCAAATGTGCCGGTGCTCCTGCCATGGGTTGCCGTCATATTCATGTTGTTCGTGATGACCCACCGGCGTGCTGATCAAGACCTGCCGGCGCGCGATCTCCTCCACCGCTTTGATCAAGGCCAGCCCCTCTCCCCCGTCCAGATGCTCTAGGACCTCTATCAAGAGCACCGTGTCATAGGATCTGGCACGAAAGGGAAGATGGCGTACATCCCCTTGGACGAGGGCATCGTAAGCGGCTAGGCTTCTCGCCTCGAGAAGACAGGGACGGAATATGTCAATTCCCACGGCTAGATAGCGCTGGTGCCGGTTGAGAAATGCCAGGGGCTGCCCCTTCCCACAAGCCACGTCGAGAATGCTCCTCGCATCTTTGTCCAGGCACTGCCACACAGTGTTCAACGCTGTGAAGGGAATCCATGGGCGTACAGTTTGGCTAATGTCCCCCCAGGAGGGCCACATTTCCCAACCTTACTCCTAACCCTTGAGCTTCGCCTCCGCGCACCCGAGAGTGCGCCCTAGACCATCGCCCAGGCCAGCAGGTCCTTTCCCCCGCTACCGCAGGCCGCAAGCAGAGCGAATAGAAGCGCAACCAACAGTATGCCCCACTTCATCTTATATCGGCCACGTCTGGCTTGCGACACGGCGATGAAGGCCGGGGCGTGGAAGCGAGCATCGTTGGTGCTACGGCCTTCCCTAACCGAGCGCTTTCGTAGATGCCCTGGGCTAGCTCGATGGCTGCCAGACCATCCGTGCCGCTGGCCGATGGCTCCCGGCGCTCCGATATTGCTGAGGCAAACTCCCGCCACTCCTCCTCCCAGGAGCGGTCCTCCCCGCGGAACTCGACGACCTCCTCACTGAGGGGCGCGGCGAAATTCCGGCGCCCGAGGATGGCTCGCTCAATGCCGTAAGCACCCCCAAGCCCCTCGACGGTGACATAGCCATCGTGGCCGAAGACCTCGAACGAGAACAGAGGCTTCCACTGGGTCCAACTGGCGTGAAGAGAGGCGACCTGGCCCCCGGCAGTGCGCAGCAGCGCGAACGCGTTGTCCTCCAACGGGGCGATTTCCCAGAAGCGGGTGGCGAGAAAGCCAAACACCTCGGCGAAATCACCGAGAAACCAGCGGCACAAATCCAGAAGGTGGATGCCCTGATCCATGAGCTGGCCGCCGCCGCTTATCTCCGTCTGTGCCCGCCATTCTCGGTCGTAGCCTGGCCGACCGCCGATCCCGTAGCGACAGCGTATCCAATCGATCTCGCCGATGTTGCCGTCTTCATACCACCGACGCACCTGGCGCATGGCGGGATGATAGCGCAGGTTGAAGCCGCATTTGAGCCTCACTCCAGACTCCCGGGCCACCCGCAGCATCTCCCGACCCGCATCCAGGTTTCGGGCCAGAGGCTTCTCACACAGGATGTCCTTGCCCGTCCTCATGGCAGCGATGGCGATCTCGGCGTGGAGGTTTGGCGGCGTGCAGACGATTACCGCTTCCACATCATCGCGGGCCACGACGTCTTGCCACTGGAACGTCGCCAGACAGCCTGCATCCGCCGCCAACGCAGCGGCCGCATCCTGACGAACATCAGCCACTATCACCAGCTCCGAACCATCCACTGCCTTCAGCGCCTGGGCGCGACGCCTGCCCTGAAGGCCCGCGCCGACGATGCCCACCTTCATCGTTTGCTCCCTGTCACCCGGCGCAACGTGTAAAGGTCAGAGGCCATGATCTGATCGATGCGACCGTTCATGCTCTCCCAATCGTCCCAGACGGCGCTGATCAGCCGCCCACTCAGGCCGTCGGAGTCCTCCGAGGCGAGGAAGACTGCCAGGGCAGCAGCGCGCTCAGGCGGCACCCCGCCGGTCTCCTTCTGCTGACGGGTGCGCGCCAGCATCTCTTCGCCGGCGGCAGCCCCCGCGGCCAGGATTTCGTCCGTCAGTCTCGTGTTGACTGCACCCGGGGCGATGGCGTTGACCTGAATGTTGAACCCCCTGACCTCCTCGGCCAGGGTCTCGGTGAGGCGGACGGTGGCCGCTTTCGACGCGGCATAGGCGGAGAAGTTCGGCCGAGGCGATGTGGCTCCTCCCCCGGAAAGGTTGATGATCTTGCCGCGTCGCTGCCGGATCATAAACGGTAGAACCCCTCTGCTGCAGAACAAGACACCAAACAGGTTGATCCGAATGGTCTGCAACCACCTCTCCGGATCGTTGTCGACGAGAGGGCCTATGGGGCCGCACGTCCCAGCGTTGTTGACCAGGATGTCGACTTTGCCAAACTTGTCGAGGGCTGCCGCGATCATCCTCTCTACGCCGTCTCTGTCCGATACGTCAACCGTAAGGGGAAGGGCTCGCTGGCCCAGGTCTCGCACCTGTTGCGCCGTCTTCGCTACCTCGGGCAGCGTGCGTGATGCAACCAGCACGTCCGCGCCCTCCCGCGCGAAGGCGAAAGCGATGGCTTTGCCGATACCCCTGCCGGCGCCTGTGATGATGGCCGCCTTGCCTGCCAGCTTCACGCCTCTTGCCAATCGGTGAGACAGGCCGAGGTCACCAGTCCGAGATGCCAGAGGCCAATGACGCAGACTCTCTCGCTACCCATGCCCGCTGCTCAAGCTCTCATCTCCCGCCAGATCAACTGGTTGCGACCGGCACCCCAAGAAGATGTCTCGCTGCTATGCGTATGGCCTCGTCCGACGTGTGCCTGGCCTGCCAGCCAAGCTTCTTCATCTTGCTCACGTCCAGGCCCACCTGCGGCACGTCCCCCACCCACCCTCTTCGTCCACCCGTGTACCTGAAACGGGCACCGCTAAGGCCCATCTCCTCCGCGACTATCTCTGCGACCCGGCTTATCTTGGTGCTAGAAGAGCAGCCCAAGTTGAAGACGTCGCACCAGGCGTTGGACCTGTGGAAGGCGCAGAACATGCCGTCAATGCAGTCCTCGACCAGGAAAAAGGGCTTCTCCTGTTGTCCATCACCGAGAATCTCCAGCTCCTCTGAGTTGCGCTTCAGCTTCTGGATGAAGTCGTGGATTACGCCGTGTCCCATCCTGTCGCCAACCACGTTGGCGAAGCGAAACATCCAGGCCTGCATGTTGAAGATGTGGCAGTAGGCGCTGATAAGGGTCTCGCAGGCTAGCTTAGCGGCACCGTAGAGGGAGATAGGCAGAAGAGGGCCGGCGTGCTCCGGGGTGGGAATCACCGGCGCTTCCCCATAGACAGCGGAAGTGGACGCAAAAAGCAATCTCCTGATGCCAGTAGACCTCATGGCCTCGAGGACGTTGTGGGTGGCGATGGTGCAGTTCTCTAGGTCCAGGCGCACGTCCTGATTACCGCCGGGGATGTCCGTGTTGGCACCCAGATGAATGACCAGGTCGTGCCCAGCCATAGCCTCCTTCAATTTCGGCGCATCCAGGAGATCGGCCTCAATGAACGTGAACTTCGGCTGGCCGATATTGTGCTCGATCCACTCTCTACGTCCGGATGATAGGTTGTCGTACACCGTCACGGTTTTCCCCTCGGCCAGGAGCTGATCGACTAGGTGGCTTCCGATAAAGCCAGCGCCCCCTGTCAGGAAGCATCTTTGGAACTCGGAATTGCTCGGCATCTGTTGCTCCTCCTACGATTCCAGGCCGGTTGCTCAGGAGACCCTCACCGCGGTGGACGGCACCCTATCGCAATAGCGGTAGACATCCTCGATCAAACGAATAGTCCCGAAGGCGTCCTCAGCCCCCACCGCAGGCTCCCCGCCATTCCTCAAACAGTCGAAGAAGTGGCGCTGCTCCTCTACATATGATGAGTAGAAGTAAGTATAGCTGAACGGTTTGATCCGCCGCCCCGTTATCCTGCGCAGCATGTTCGCGATGCCTTCCTTGGCCGCGTGGAGGCGCAGATTCCGAGGCACAAGCTGGTCGGTCGAAAGACATCCGGCCGTGCCGTGCAGGATGACCCGGAAGTCGAATGCGGGGAACACCAGCTTGGCGAAGTAGCCAGCGTGCAAAACCCCCTTGGGGCCCGCCCTGGACTGGAGAACAACTATCGCATTGTCCTCATAGGGAAAGCCATAGTGGTTGTCCAGGCGAGCATAGACCACCTCGGCCTCTCCAAAGAGCCAGCGGAACAGGTCGACCACATGGTAACCGAGATCCAGCAGCCACATCCCCATCTTCTCCCTGTCGAAGTACCATTCAGGCACCGGCTGGGACTCCAGCGACGGTGCCAGAGGGCCGTGCACCAGTTCGAGCGTTGACAGCACAACGTCACCGATAGCGCCGGAGTCGTAAGTGGCCTTCAGCTTTCGGGTTGCGTCGAAGAAACGATAGTTGTGACCCACCATCAGCTTGACACCCTGCCGCCTCGTCGCGTCATCGATCCGCTCACAGTCTGCGCTGGTCATCGCCAGAGGCTTTTCCACGAACACGTGCTTGCCAGCCTCGACTGCTGCCAGGGTGCCCTCCAGGTGCATGAAGTTCGGCAAGGTGATAATGACCGCGTCGACATCCGCGCGGTGAAGCAACTCGCGGTAGTCGTCGTAAAGGTCCCCGATTCCCTCTTTCTTGGCGGCCCGCAGCGCTCTCCGAGAGGGATCAGCGACGGCCACGGCCTTCGCATCCTTCATGTAGCGGGACACCCTTAGGTGCAGCTTGCCCATCTTGCCAAAGCCGATGATGCCAACCTTGATGCTCACCTGTGTCCGGGCTCCTCTCTAGTCCAGCAGCGGCGGCACCGCGTCCCCCGACAGCTTAGCGTAGAGCCGCAGCATCCATAGCTGGCCGGTCCATGCTAGCTTGAAAGCCAGCGGACTCCTGGAGGGGAAGAGCTTCGATATGGCCTTCACGTTTTCGCCAACGACGCTGATGTTGTGAGCGCTTCCCACGCCCTCCTTTTCCGCCAGGCGGATTTGCTGGACGCTTGACGGCCTGTAGCGCATCATGCGGGCGACGACGGAATCGACAGCCACCGGATCGCAGCCCGCCACGACGAGCCCCAGCCTCACAGGACGCTGTCCCAAAGCCACGATGCCGTCGACGACGTTCAGGTGGGGCCGAATGAGCTTGTTCAGGCCGACGATGACCTGGTTGATCTGAGGATGCCAGCCGATCTTCCTGGGCTTGGAGATGCATCCGAAGAGGTTCTTGAGAGAACAGGTGATGTGGAGGGCATTGCCGCTGGCGTAGGGGCCCACCTTGAACTTTGGGCAGTTGATGAAAAGGTTCGCATCGAATAGCATTCGGGGCAGCGGAAACGTGAACTTGTGCCTTCCAACAGTCACCTCTTTCTCGCACACTTCCCCGTCGCTCAGGTTGACCAGCTCCACTCCTTTCTCGCTGGCAAGCCGGTCGTAGTGGAGCATGGGAAAGGCATGCCTCGTCCGCATCGCCGATGCATCAGCTTCGACCACGGCGATCCTGGCCCTCGCGTTCCACCGCTCGCGCACGTAGTCGATCACAGACGCTACCACCCGCGGGTCAGTGGTCTCGCCTGTCGAGTAGTCCCAGTAGAAGCGCAGATTGGGCTTAATGACGACGGTCTCCACTGCCTCGGATGGCTCAAAACCGACCAGATCTAGCGCCCGGAAGACGGCGTCCCTGATGCCTCCCTCGTCGATGATGCTTGTTCGGGTCACGCCTACAGTCGTTCCCATCGTCACCTACATTCGCCTAGCTGTAGTACCTCCGGGTGAAGCCTGCCAGCCGGGGCCAGGAGGCGGCAGCATATCCCAGAGCCACGTGAAACAGGGTGTTTGCCGTGATCGCCAGCTTCTTCCGTGCGACGGCGGGGGAGCGGAAGAGCTCTCCAAAGGTTCGAGGCAGCAGCCGCAGCAGAATGCGCCGCAGCAGATCGTGCTCGCGGACGAGAGCCCGTGTGTCCCCATCCTCCGGATACATCCTCCGCAGCAGCCCCTTGGTATACCCCTGCCAGTAGGCCTGTCCACGAACGAAAGTAAACCCCAGCCGGTAGGGATAGACCTTGTGCCAGACTCGCACGTTCGGGTTGTAGATTATGACCTTCCCCGTCCTCAACCTGAGGTTTATGGAGAACTCGGCGTCATCGACGGGCCCTGCCTTCCAAGCAGCCTGACCCCCTTTCGTCTGTCCGAAGTCCTCCGAAAATGAGCAGTAGTCGAAAGCTTCCCGCCGGAAGGACATGTTCATCCCCCAGGCACTCCGCACCTCTCGCGTGCCGCTCCAGCCAGTGAAGGCCGTGCAGCTAATGATCCAGTGCAGTTCCTCCGGCAGCCAGCTTTGCGATTCGTCCTTCCATCGCGGGAACCCCGGCCCTGTGACGCCTATCGTCGGGTTTCCCCTGGCGTAGGTTCTTACCATTTCTTCAGCCCAGTCAGGGAAGAGCACGACGTCATCATCGACAAAGGCAATGATGTCGCCGCTCGCTTCTCTCACCCCGAGGTTCCTCGAGGCCGAGAGCCCGCCGGGACCGTCGTTGAAGACCACCTTCGTATTCGCTATGGGCCGCTGCTCTGCGTAGGATTCGACCCGTTCCCGAAGCTCCGCTGAGCGCTCGGCGACGAACACTACTTCCAGGTCCGGATAGCTTTGACCCTGGATGCTATCCAACAGCTCGAAGATGTCTTCCAGCCGCTCGGTAGTGTATGAAGTCACTACGATCGACAGTCGAGAGTTCGCCTCAGCCACGGAATCGTTCCCTGATCACTGTCCTGATCGCGCCAGACCCCTGCCGCCAGCTGGGCTGTTTGGTCTCGCCACCAGTCCTCCCTTTGTCGTGATGCCCTACCTCTACCATCTTGAGGCCCGCTTTCCGCACTCTCGCGTTCAGCAGTGGCTCCTCCTGGTTAGTCCAGCCCGAAAGGTCAACGCGTGTTATCGCTTGTTTCCAGAAAGCGTTGTACCCGGAGCAGAGATCGGTATAGTCCGTTCGGTAGAGGATGTTGTAGGTGGTGACGATGACCCAGTTGCCGAAGATGCGGTGCCGGGGTTTGGCCGCCGGCCGGGACAGGGCAAACCGAGAGCCCTTGACGAAATCATAGCCTCTCAGGAGCGGCTGGACGAACCTTGGTATATCTTCGGGATCGGTGGTGCCATCAGCATCGAGCGTTACAATGATGTCACTGTTCGCCTGCTCGATTCCGCACCTTAAGGCATCGCCTTTGCCCCGTCCTGGCTGATGCACAATCCTCACGTCAGGGCGCAGCCTATTGGCAACCGTAACGGTGTTATCCGTGGAATGACCATCCACCAACAGCACCTCATCGACCCAGTCCGGAATCCGGGGCAACATGTGAGGCAGGCTCTCCTCCTCGTTGAGTGTGCAGATTAGAGCTGTAATGCTCAGCCCTTTCTCTGCCTTTGCCTTCAAGACAGCATCCGCCATGTTGCCTCCAGGTTCTGTGGGCCTGTTACGTTGCCTTCGCATCGCCGCTACCTCGTGCGTACTGATGCACTTCCACCTGCGATCGCCCGGCGAGACTCGTCAGAAGCCAGCGTACCCTTTCCGTTGTTGTCCCTTCTGAAGTGCTTAGCAGCCTGCCCAGTATGATGGCCAAGCCAAGCCCTTGCCCGATGCCGAGGCCAACGCCTGCTCCCGCCAGGCCCATCACCGGCAGAAGGGCACAACTCAGAGCCACCGTCGTCACTGCGACTACCCCAGCGGTAATTATCAGCTCGCCGGTCCGCTTCATGACCCTCAAAGCCCCAAGGTAGACATTCACCACTGCGGCGGGAAGAGCCGCCAGGGCCATAATGCGGAGAAGTGTCGCACCTTCAGTAGCGTAGTCGCGTCCGAAGATCAGAAGCACCTTGTCGCTCAGTAAGAGCAAGAACAGAGCCCCCACCGCGGCAACCGCCAGTCCGCCCAGCACAGCGTTGCGTGAAAGAACGCGCAGTGCCCCTGGGCCGTGAGAACCCTCCGCAAATAGAGAGAGGGCCAGATACGCTGAGGCCGATGTAAGAAGGTATCCCAACAGCCACGCCATATAGAAGTAGGCTCCTTCCGTGGAGCCCAATAGACCTACCACTATGAGCGGTAGAACCAGGCCAGGCGTCAGAAGCAGCGAATCAGCAACGTAATTCGCCACGGAAAACGGGAAAACCTTGAGTACAGAGGCTGGGTCGATCACTCCTCCTGGCTGATAACCTATGAACCCCCGTGCCAACAGGGCAAACCCAACCGCCACTCCCAGTGCAGCCGCCATGCCCCCCGACGCGAGTATGCCGAAGGCACCGAAGAAGACTGTCATGAGCGCTGGCAGGGCGAGGCGAGCGAGTTGCAGGAATATCACCTGAACTAGGATGTACTTCGCCTTTCGTATCGCCATGAAGGCGTGCGTCTGTACAATGTGGAAGGTGGCGGCAACCACAAACGCGATGAAAGCCACCGTGTACAATGGCTGCTCGCGCAGGAAGTCGAGGCGGGGTGCCCACAAGGGCACGCCGACGAGAAACACGGCGGACAAGACCACGGCAGCGGCAGCGCTCGTCGTGAATACGGCGTTCGCTAGGCGCGGCCCTCCCTCGCCGGCCCCCGGCAGGAAGCGGATAAGTCCCATCCCTAGGCCCAAGTGGGAGAACGTGGCCAGGAGGACAACGATTGAAAGAGCTGCTGAGCCGAGCCCGACATCGTCAGCGTCGTACAGGCGGGCTACCAGTGCCCAGAAGGCGAAGCCGGCGACTACTGCCCCTGCTGTGTTTGCCCAGAGGTAGAAAGCGTTGGTGAAAAGCGGTGTCCGAAGAAGGTGGACAGCCCTGCGGCCCTGCGTGAGTGCGTCCGCTGGGCTGATGCTACGTTCCCCTACGCTGAGTCCCTCCACGGCCTTCCTTCAGTGTGTGTTGAGAGCCCGGGGGGAGCCAAGAAGACTTGCCTCGTGAGCCAGACAAAGCTCCTGCTGCCCCTCCCAACCTCCTCAAATCTGGCTCACCTAGCAGCGGGCAATGGACGCTCTGACAAGTTACGCCGCCGAATTCCCGTTCGGCTCCGTCTGGAGCCGCGATCTAACGAACGGCACCATTCCCCCACGGCCGGGAAAACTCACCCGCAGAGCGACCCCTGCCGCTTGCCTCTCGTCCATTCCGCCCAGGTCAAGCTGATATGGCCTTTCGGCCCACAAGCAAAACCCTTAGCCAATTGGTAACGTGCGTAATCCCCGAAGGAAAGCCGATGTGCCCCAGCAGTACATGAAGGTCTCGTGAAGATTGCGTGAGTCCGCCGCTGTAGCGACGACCGCCAAGGTCGCGAGGACGTCGGCAGATCTAGACGCTTCCAGCCGCTATCAGCCGTCGGAGGCGCGGCCATTGGTAGAGCTTCGCCTTGACGGCCAAGACCATCAGGGCCGCCAGGCCGCCGGCGTCGATGAGAAGGGACAAGAGGCTCGCTCCGCCGTAGGTGCCGAAGATGTCTTCGACCCGGTCTCCAACTCGGTCTGCATATGGTTGTCCTGCTGTCTCTCCTAAGCCGCTGGGTATTTGGACGTTGCTCAAGTCGGCGTCCAAGAACGGCCAGAAGAGCTGGTCAGCCGACAGGCCCTCCAGGTCGAGCAGGAGATGAACAAGGGGCAGCACGCCGTATATCCACAGGTCCCTACGGATAGCCACCAACACGACCAGGAGCCCCAGGTTGAATAGCAGCGTGTGGGCGAAGAGCCTGCCTGACTCGGCGCCGGGTATGACGAAGACATACAGCGCTCGGTCTATGACATCGGGCAGGATGGCCATGAGGATGACGAACCGATAGTCGAGGGGCCGCCGAAGGGCGAACTTCTGCGATATCTTGACCCCTGCTGTTGTATATCCAACGTGAGCTAGAACAAGCAACTTCTAGCTGGGCTCCCTCGAGAACTAATCCCTCTGCAGCATGCCTCCAAAGTTGCCGACATGTGCTATCCCAAGAGCGCTTGCGCCGAGATGCTTGCTTGATTCGGCTCTCCCCGTGGGCGAAGGAGACGGTTACCGGCGCCTAGCGCTGCACCTGCTCGGGCTTCACTTATCGCGACATCTGCGAGCACGCTGAGGCCCTGAGAATCGGGCTCCGGCGGTCTGCTAGGTGAATGGTATAATCGCTTGTGCCACCTGACGGAAGGCTTACTTATGGCACAAAGACGAATCGCCAGAAGGCGCGGCCGGCATGCTCGGCTCACTGCGCTTGTATTGTTTCTGGTTGTGGCGCCCCTTCTGTCCGCCTGCGTTGGCGAAGAGGGGGTATCGCGATCGGACGGCGCGGTCACTCCGGTGGCCTCGTCTGCTCTTGCGGTGCCAGCACCCCTGGCCGTTAATGCCAGCAGCAATCGCATATACGTAGCCAGTGGGTCAGCTGACAACATATCCGTCATCGATGGCGCCAGCAACGCCGTCGTCGCTGCGCTGCCCGCCGGCCTTTTTCCCCAGGCCATCGCCGTCGACCAGAGCAGCAATCGAATCTATGTGGCCAGTCGCCGCTCGGAGCTCTGGGTGATCGACGGCACCACCAACGCCATTAGCGCCTCCATCACTCTAGGCGATAGCACTCCCATGGCCCTGACCGTCAACCCTGACGCCGGACGCGTCTACGTAGCTGACTTCGAGGGCACGCTCTCGGTCATCGACGCCGGGAGCAACTCCGTGGTCGCCACCCTGCCCGTCGGCCAGAACCCGGTGGCGATGGCGGTCAATCCCAGCACCGGTCGCATCTACGTGGCTACCTATGGCAGCTCCGAAATCTCGGTGATCGACGGCGAGAGTAACACCATCAGCGCTAAGGTGAGTGTGGGCGAGCTGCCAATCGCCGTGGCGCTAAGCCCAGAGACGAACCGTATCTATGTAGCCGACGGGGCGGCCGGCAATGTCGCTGTCATCGACGGCTCAACGAACACTCTGGTCGCCAGCGTCAAGCTCGGTGGAATGCCGAGCAGCTTGGCCCTGAACCCAGTCACTGAACGTGTCTACGTGGCGGGGGCCGACGTTATTTCCGTCCTGGACGGCGCGAGCAACGCTGTGATAGCAACCGTGGCTGTCGGCAGTGCCCCTCGAGGCCTGGCGGTCAATGCCGTGACCAACCGCATCTACGTCGCCCGTTCGGTGACCGCTGATGTGCTGGTGATTGATGGCGCTACCAACGCCGTCATCGCCACCGTAGCGCTGGCTGGTGCAATCGAGTAGTTGGCGGCAGGGGTCAGGAAGAACTATCGTCCTGACGGGCTCGCCGCTTCAGCCAGGCCCCGGGAAATCTGAGAGGGGTACGAACAAAGGCGGCCAGGCTGGGAGCAGCCTTGAAAAGCTCGGACAATAGCCGGGAAGGGAAGTCGATATCTCCATAGTTGTTGATCAGCCCTGCCAGCCTTTTACTCCTGAGCGTTGCCAGCAGTCGCTCCAGGTGGGCGTTGCTGAGGGCGGCAAATAGCCGCTGCAGGTCTGCCCCTCGCTTCAGTTCGTCGCCTGCATCGGCCATGAATGCCTTCTGATAGCGGGAAAGGAAGGCCGCCGAGAAATCTTCTCGTTGCAAGGCGTCCACAGACACTCTGGCGGCATGTCTGGCGCCCACCAGCCCCATATAGACTCCTCCCCCGGTTGTGGGCTTTACCTGGCGGGCAGCATCGCCCACCAGCAGGACGTTTTCGTTGTAGAGCCTCATGGGGCTCCACAAGGGTATGCGGCCGCCCGCAAGTCCCAGGAGGACATCGCCGCGGAAGTATTGAGGGAACCTGGCGGAGAGACGACGAAGCGAATCCCTGGGCCTTAGACCGTTAGTGGTCCCGGTTCCCACCCGGACACGCCCGTCGCCCAGGGGAATGACCCAGGCAAACCAGCCGGGGGCCACGTCCTTGTCCACCAGGACCGTCACCTGGTCTCTGGCCGCCTCTTGGGCTCTTACTTCCGCCGCCAAACCGAGAACTGTCCCGTGGAGCTTGTGCACGCCTAGCTGCTTAGCCACCTTCGACTGGGCACCATCGGCGCCAATGAGCAGCTTGGTCAGAACCCTCGTGCGCCGACCGTGCCTCTCCACCCAGGCTGTCACCAGGCCGTTGGCCTGCTCCAACCCCAGGAATTTGGCATCCAAGAGAAGCTCTGCTCCCTTCTCCTGCGCTTGGCTAGCCATCGCCTGGTCTAGGCGCACGCGGTCGATGGCGAGGGCATAGACCCTGTCGCCGCCGATCGAAAGCTGGTTGCCCAGCGGGGACTGTATGAGGGCCCCCCGGATCTCGTTCTGGACGACCTGCTCCCCCACCTTGGCCAGAGCGAGAGTGCGGGGTGTTACCAGGCCGGAGCAGTGCAGGGGCTGCCCAATGACGCTGTGCTCCTCTAAGAGCAGGACGTTGAAGCCACGGCTAGCGATATCCCTGGCCACCGCTGACCCGGCAGGGCCAGCTCCCACTACTACAGCGTCATAGCATTGCTGCATGCCTGACCCCCTCGCCTTGTGCTTGCATCGTGCGCCGGCGGGTGGGAGCCTCCGGGTCACATCTGACAGCGCCGACCCCGACTGAATATATCCCGTACCGACTCGGGTTGTCTATGGGGCTGCACCGGGAATTGCCACCTCCCGCCCGGCATAGATCGTACTTGCATCTGCGATCCCGTTGGCCTCCATTATGGCCGCCGGCGTAACGCCGAAGGCGGCGGCGATGGAGGTCAGGGTGTCGCCTGCCTGCACTATGTAGGTGGTACCCGGAATTATCAACTCTTGGCCAGCTAGAATAGGGCCGGGCTCAGGCATGCCGTTAGCGGCGGCTATCGCCTCTGGGCTGACACCGAAGCGCTCCCCGACCGTGGTCAGTGTATCGCCGGGTTCGATCAGATAGACGAGCCCACCAGGGCCCGCCGTCAGGACAGGAGGGGGTGGTGCGGGCAGCGGCGTGGGGCTGGCAGTAGCCGTGGGCTCGGGTTGCGACGCGGCTTCCGCAACGAGCGCCCCCGCGGGGGGACCTTCCACGTCAACCCACAGATGGACGGCCCTGTAGACCTCGTCCACCCCGTCCATCCCTTCCTTATAGAGCACAAACTCTGCCTTTTGGCTGTTCCCCGCCTGGTTGGGGAGCAGAGTTACCGGTCTCTCCCACCGCTCCCCGTCCTTGAGCCTCGCGCTGTCGATGAGGCCGGCCACTTGTCCGTCTACCGTTGCTTCTATTTCGTAATTTGCGTCGTCTCCCTCGTGATTCACTACGCCAAGGATGACCGTCAGACTGTCCCCTAGCGCAAGCGTTCGTGGGTAGCCCTCGGCTCTGCCGTCCGGTCCCAGGACGTAGAACTCGGTGAAGCTCTCCGAGCTGCCTCGCGATGTCGCCAGGAAGGCCACCGCCGCGCCAAATCCTATCAGACAGAGTACCACGATTACGGCCGGGGCCACCCTAGCCAGGCGAACTTGAGACTGCTTTGGCAAGGGGACATTGATGGCGAAGGCTTCCTCCGGCGGGAGGGCCCGCCTTCTGTACATGGCAGCACCTGCGCCCATCACGATGAACAGGCTTACGAAAGACAGAATTGGATTGAGCCGTATGCCCCACGGCGAATAGTTGAGGGCTAGACCAATGAGGGGGACGATGGCGATGCTCAGGCCGAAGCTCAGAGCCGCTCTCTCGATGGAATCGAGGTCCTCCTTGCGGGGATACAGGGCGGCCACCAACACATAGCCGGGGAGAAGGAGAACGAAGGGCAGGCCGAGAACGATACGGATCGGCCCCAGGGAGGGAACGAGGAGCACGACCGCAACGGTCGCCAGGGCGCAGGCCGTTGCAATGACAAGGTCGATGTTCCTGGTGAACATCAGCCCTTCCGCTCCTGGACGCTGTTCAGGGGGTAGTGCATTCCCAGCCGACTTGGTCTATAATTTGCCGTTAATATTCCATGCATCCTCGGGGATAGCTCTTTCCACAAGCGGGAGCCGCGCAGAGGGATGCGGTTTCCAGGGGGAAGACCGGCCCGCTTGGTGAGGCAGTCGGTGCCGCTGAGAAGGGTTACTCCTCGAGGATTTTCGATATTGACCCTTGGGGTCGGAAGGCTGAACCACATGCGCAGTGGTGGCCACCAGGCCGAGGCAACTGTTATCAGCCGTCCGCCTCCCATCTTCGGTGCCCTGGCTATTCGCGCTAGGGCCGTGCCCATAATGCCCATCCTGGCTGTCCTCTACGTTATCCTCATTGCTGTTGCCGAGCTTCTCACCGTACTGACCGATGCCCGCTGGGGCCTCGCCATGCACATCGGCATTCTTACAGCCCTTCTCGTGCAGGCCTCTCTCGTGCTAGACCAGCCCTACCACAAGCTGTTTCTGGCCCTGGCACTTGCCCCTCTCATCCGCATTCTCAGCCTGTCCATGCCCTTGCAGGATCTCGATCTCATGTACTGGTACGCCATCGTCGGCGCGCCCATGATGGTCACGGCCCTGCTGGTGGCCCGTACCCTGGGCCTGAGCTGGCGCAATCTTGGCTTCACCCTGCGTTCCCTTCGCATTCAGGCGCTGGTAATCATCGCCGGCCTCGCCTTCGGCGTCGCCGAGTACTTCATCCTCAAGCCTGAGCCCCTCATCGACGAATTCAGTTGGGGCGCCTTCTGGCTGCCCGCTCTCATCCTTCTGATCGGCACCGGCTTCAATGAGGAGCTGGTGTTCCGAGGCGTTATGCAGTCGGCGTCCAGCGATGCCCTGGGAAAGTCTGCCATCCTGTATGTAACGGTCGTTTTCGCCGTCCTCCACTTGGGCTACAAATCGGCGGTCGACGTGGCCTTCGTATTCGCTGTAGGGTTGATGTTCGGCTTGGTAGTGGCCAAGACGCGCTGTCTCCTGGGCGTCAGCCTTTCCCACGGCATAACTAACATCGCACTATATCTCGTAGTGCCCTTCCTGGGCATCGCTGCCACCACCGCGCCCAGTATCGGTGTGCAGAATGTGCAGGTTTCTGCACATGAGTTTTCACAAGAGGTGCAGAGGATGCAGGCCTTTGCCACGCCTCCTCAGATAGAGGCAATCCTTTCGCCCAGTGCCACTCCCACCCCCGCCGCTACTCCTGTCCCCACACCCTCTCCCACCGCCACGCCTGCTGTCACGCCCGAACCGGTAGAAGTGCCGCCTTCCCAACCGCCAGAGGAGCCAAGCCCGACGGAAACCTACATTGTCCAGCCCGACGATAGCTTGTCCGATATCGCCGCTATGTACGAGACGACCGTCGACGAACTGCTACGCCTGAACGAGCTATCGCAGCCGGATCTCCTCTATGCCGGGCAGGCCATCGTCGTCCCCCGCAGGTCCGAACCGGCTGCCACTACGACCGTGCACATAGTGGAGCTGGGGGAAACGCTTGGTCTAATCGCTGAGAGGTACGGCACAACCGTCGAGGTCTTGCTGGAGCTGAATGATCTCCCCGACCCCGATGTCGTTCCTGTAGGTACGTCCCTGGTCGTGCCCCAAGCACCGTAGAGACGGCCCTTCAGCACCCTGGCGAGAGTCTAGCAGGGTACCGCGTCCTGATGGCTTGGCGGTGGGCAAGAAGGAACTGGCTCCCCTCAGGGGAGCCAGTTCACAATCGGGTACGCCAAACGTGCTACAAAACTTCTACGACCTTCGCCGCCGCGATGGCGCCGAAGACGAGAAGCAGAGGGATGATCCCTACATTGAGGGCACGACCCAATGCCCGTAACCGAGGGCGACCGTCGGCGCCTGCCAGCTCCTTGACCACGAGAAACGCGATAAGCGTCAACACAGCCATGAGCCCTAGAGACGCCGCTATCCCTACGGCGGTGGTTATAGTAGACACGGTTGTCGTCGTCACGGTGGATATCATATGCTCACCCGCCTTTCACGACGACTCCCGATTCCCACTCACCCTAGCACAAGCCTTGATCGCTTGTCAATGCTCCCCACTCGGCCGCTACTTCCCCCCACTTCCTCCCTTCGAGTAATGTGACGTATCGAGTTGTTCGAGGAAGGCCGAGGGGTGGGGTACGCGAGGGGGGGCTATTCGTAGCATCATTAGCGCGGGCTATCGACTCCAAGGGCAAACAGATATGGCCTATCCAGATCATCGTGAAGGTCCATTTGTCCTGTAACGTATTCTTACGCTATTATGGGTGCCTGAAGGTAATTTCCTTCAATCTTGACAAGGCTGGCGTTTACCTGCGCTCTACGAGGAGGTCTGGACATGGTCGCTGTCCTGCCGAAAAACCTGGATGAGGACGGGTTCTACGGCATTCGTCTGGAGTCCATCGGCGGGCTGGGTGCCCACGTGGCCGGTCAGATCCTGGCCGAGGCTGGGGTCTTACGCCTGGGTCTGAATGGCTCCCACTTCTCGTCCTACGGCTCCGAGAAAAAGGGCACGCCCCTGAAGTCCTACATCCGCTTCTGCAGCCCCGACCAGGCAGTGCGCACCAACAGCCCCGTCGAGAGGCCCCATCTCATAGCGGTCTTCCACGAGGCCCTCATCGGTCGGGAGAAGGTCGCCCTGGGCCTGCGACAGGATGGGATCATCATCGTGAACAGCGTCGCCTCGCCCGGGGAGATCAAGGAGCGCCTGGGACTGCCGGGCGGCACCGTCGGCGTGGTGGATGCTCTGGGTATCGCCGTGGCTGAGAACAGCCGTCCAAACATGGCGATGCTGGGGGCGGTGACCCGTGTCGCTGACTTCATCGACCCCGAGGCGGTGAAAGCCAGCATCCGCCAGACCTTCGAGCATCACTACCCCCACCTGCTGGAAGCTAACATGCAGGCCTTCCAGCGGGGCTACGATGAACTCCGCTTGGAGACATTCCCGCTGGAGGGGGAGTGGGCGACGGGGGTTGCTCGTCCCCAACCGGCTTATGGCTATCTCAACGCTCCCTGGGGCGGCATGGTCACCAACCCGGGCAACAGCGCCATTAAGGATCTGTCGGCCTCCCGCCAGGGCTTTCTGCCCGCCCTGGATCTGGAGAAGTGCGTCCACTGCGGCCTTTGCGACATCGTCTGCCCAGACTGCTGCTTTGTCTGGGAGAGCTACACTAAGGAGGATGGCAAGCCTGGGGTGCGCTTGGTTGGCATTGACTACCGTTACTGCAAGGGTTGCCTGAAGTGCATCGAGGCCTGCCCCACAGATGCCCTAGTGGAGATGCGGGAGACGGAGGGCTATGCCGAGGCTCATAGGGTAGCCGTGTTTCCCGACCTGGAACAGGCCAAGTAGGCACCCCAGGCGACTCTAGGCTGATCGGGCAAGGAGGGAGATCATGGCTCAGTTAGTCGGGGAAGAGAAGGCGAAGCTCGTCCAAAAGGTGGACTTCCGCACCGGCAACGAGATGGCCGCCCGGGCCGCCAAGCAGATCAACTTTCACCTGATGGGCTACTACCCCATCACGCCCTCCACCGAGGTTGCCGAGTTCCTGGACGAGATGAAGGCGGAGGGGGAGCATGAGATCCGCATGGTCCCCGCTGACGGCGAGCATAGCGCCGCTGGCATCTGCTACGGCGCCACCAGCGGCGGCGGGCGCGTCTTCAATTGCACCGCCTCCCAGGGCCTCCTCTACTCTCTGGAGCAGCTCCCCGTTCAGTCGGGCAGCCGCTTCCCCATGCTCCTGCAGCTCGTCAATCGCTCGGTCAGCGGCCCCCTGGACATCCGCTGCGACCACTCCGACCTCTACTACGCCCTGACCACCGGCTGGATTATCCTTCTGGCTCGCGAACCCCAGGCCGTCTACGATATGAACATCACGGCCATGCGTATCGGCGAGCATCCCACGGTTCGCCTGCCGGTCATCGTAGCCTACGATGGGTTCTTCACCAGCCACCAGAAGCGACGGGTGCAGTACTTCGAGAACGATGAGGCGGTGGCGGATTTCATCGGACGGCCGCCCGAGTTTCCCCACGCCCTGGACCCTCGTCACCCCATCACCATGGGCGCCTACATGAACGACCCCGACCTGATCAACAACAAATACCAACTGAAGCTGGCCATGGACGCTGCCCGCGAAGTCATCCCCCAGGTCTTCGAGGAGTATGCCCGGATCAGTGGACGGCCCTACTCCTTCCTCGACCTGTACAGAATGGACGACGCCGAGGTCGCTATCCTCCTTCTCAACTCGGCTGCCGAAACGGCCAAGGACACGGCCGACCGCTTGCGCCAGCGGGGCCGGCGGGTGGGCGTCATCAGCTTCAATGTGCTGCGCCCCTTCCCCGCAGAGGAACTGAGGCAGGCCCTGAGGGGCACTAAGGCCCTGGTTATCGGCGAGCGGGGCGACTCCTATGGTGCTCAAGGCGGCCCTCTGTCCCACGAGGTGAAGGCAGCCCTCCAGGAGGACGCCGAGAATCGCACCCTCTGCCTCACCCGCATCTACGGCTTGGGGGGCAAGGACTTCTATGCCGAGGACGCCGAGGAGTTCTTCAACCTGGCCCTGAAGGCGGCGGAAACAGGGCAGGTCGAGACACGCTTCGCCTACCACGGCGTCACCCCCGGCGATCCCCACAAGCCGCCAATGCAGGTGCTACCGCCCCTCACCAAGGAGGAGACCTCGCCCGGCCTGGTGCAGGTGACCCGCAACGAAGAGACAGGAGAGCTCAAGGTAAAGCCCATCGCGCGCTGGCAGCTAGCCGCGCGGGCCAAGCGTATCACCCCCGGCCACGGCGCCTGCCCCGGCTGCGGCATATTACCCGCCCTCAACCTGTTCTTCAAGGGCATTGAGGGCGATGTCGTCATCGTCAACCACACCGGTTGCGCTGAGATCGTCACCAGCGGCTACCCCTTCAGCAACCATCGCGTGACCTATATCCACAACCTCTTCCAGAATGGAGCGGCTACCCTGTCCGGCCTGGTGGAGATGTTCCAGGAGCGCCAGCGCCGCGGTGAGTTGCCCGCCGGTGAAGACATCACCTTCGTCATGATCAGCGGCGACGGCGGCATGGACATCGGCATAGGCGCTGCCCTGGGCGCTGCCATCCGCAACCACAAGATGATCATCCTGGAATACGACAACCAGGGCTACATGAACACCGGCAGCCAGCTCAGCTACTCCACGCCCCTGGGCCACATGACCAGCACCAGCCACGTCGGCCCGGCTCAGGCGGGCAAGGCCTTTCACCACCGCGACACCCCCCAGATCCTGGCCGCCTGCTATATCCCCTACGTGTTCACCGGCACGGAGGCCTTCCCCGATGATCTGGTAAAGAAGGCGGCCAAGGCCCAGTGGTACGCCAAGAACGAAGGGCTGGTCTACGGCAAGGTCCTCATCGCCTGCCCTCTCAACTGGCGCAGCGAGGATCGCATCGGTACGAAGATCCTGGAGGCCGCTGTCAACTGCCGTTTCTTCCCTCTGTATGAGGTGGAGCAGGGCATCACCAAGCTCACCCACGACTCCGACAGGGCGCGTCATCGCGTTGATGTCCGCGACTGGCTGGGCCTGATGGGCAAGACCAGACACCTGCTCCAGCCCCACTATGCCCCCCAACTGGAAGCCCTGGAGGCGGAGATCGAGAGGCGTTGGCAGCGCCTCAAGGCCATGCACGAGCACCCACAGCTCTAGCAGCAGCTTTGGAGAAGCCCACGTCATCAGCCTCATCCGCGAGGGCAAGCTGATCGCCCTCGTTTGCTCCTATGTGCAAAACAAGGCGATGGCCAGGAGAGGCTAAGCTTTGCCCTTCACACCCTCTTCCCCGAAGCTTCGCGCCCGCAAGCGAAAACAGCCATTGCCAATCGGCTCCCCGAGGGGTATGATCCCTGCGACTTGATAGGCTGCCGCTTTTAGGAGGTGCACAATGAAGTTGTCGCTAAGGTTTGTTCTTATCCTCACGGCTCTCATCGCCGCTGCCTTCCTCGTGCTCGCCGTCGCCTGTGGAGGGGATGAGGAGGAGGAGGAGGCACCAGCGGCCTCGCCTACGGTCGCCGCCGAGGAGACCCCGGAGGGGCCGTCTGGGGAGGAGACGCCGGAGAAGCCGCCCACGGGGGAAGAAGGCGAGCTGCCAGCCATTCCCACCTACCCTGGCGCCGAGGAGATTGAGACCGCTACGTGGACCGGAGCAGGGGCTTTTCCCATTCCCATGATGGGCGGTGAAGGCCCCGCGCCCGAGGAGTACGGCACTGTCCAGTTCACCGTCTACGAGACCAGTGACTCCCCTGAGAAGGTCATCGACTTCTACAAGGAGGAGTTCAAGGGCTGGAAAGAGGAATGGACGTTCAGCATGGAGCAGTTCGGCGAGAAGGGTGGGGTAGTGGTGTGGAGCAAGGACGACGGGAATATCGCCGCTTGGCTGGGAGCCGTCGAAGAGGAGGGAACGACCAGCGTGATCGTTGCCATGGGAGCTCTGCAGTAGTAGAAGGCAAGAGCAACTGGCGCCACAAACCGCCGCTGGCGGATAAGCGCCAGCGGTAGAGTGAGGAGCGGACGTCCAGAGACGGAAAGGCCCGGGAGAACACGGCCGGGGCCTTTTCGTCCTCCAGCCGGGAGAATGGCCCTAGCCCGCTACTGCTCCACGATGGCCCCGGTGTAATCTTCAGGAGGTGTCACATGAGACTCCGAACTTTGGTCCTGGTACTGGTAACGCTAATCGCTGCCGCCTTCCTCCTGCTCGCCGTCGGCTGCGAGGAGGAAGCGCCGGAGATCGCCAAGTACCCGCAAGCTGAGGACGTCAAGACCGGCAACCGTGGTACCTTCCCCATAGCGCTGCTCGGTGAGGAGCCCCTCGAACCGCACAAGTTCAAGGGCAATATGCGCTACAGGGCCTTCGAGACTGATGATTCGGCCGATGTTGTCTTCGACTTCTACAACGGGGAATTTGAAGGTTGGATGACGGAGCTGACCTTTGATGTGGATGAAGCGGGGATGAAGGTCCGCGTGGGGGTCTGGAGCAAGGACGACCGGAAATCCGCTGCCTGGATGGCGGCCACGGAGGCAGGGGGGATCACAAGGGTCATCGTGATGACAGGGACTCGCTAGCAGCAGAAGCCAAGGGCGGCGTCGCGCCGCAAATTGTTCCCAGCGGATGAGCGCTAGCCATGGACTGAAGAGCGGCTGTCGAGAGACGAAAAGGCCTCGGGCAACATAGCCGGGGCCTTTTGTAATCCAGCCGAGAAGTGGCCGTAGCCTGCGCTCGCTCGCTAGCTCGCTCGGCAAAAGATCAGCGCAATGAGGAGAAATTGTGGGCGAAGTATTGACAATGGACGGGGGCTCTTTAATATTTAAGTAAGCCTCGGTTGCTGCCTATCAACTGTTCCTCTTAACGCCTGGCGAGCACCCTAGGGCCTAGCGGATGGGACAGAGCATCTCCCATACCGTCGCCTAGGCCGTCGGCGCCATGAGATTGTCTCGGCTTCAAGGAGAACGCCATGGCGAACAACGGCGGCCGCATCGTTTCGCGGGTTGTGAGCGCCTTCAGGGAAGCTTTCAACCGCAACCCAGTAGCCTTCAGGGTGCAGGCTCTTCGCTTCCAGCAGAAGGAAGGGCGGGTGAACCTCTACCTAACCGTCCTCCCTGTCAGCCAGCTGCTACAGCAGTGCCGGGTGGACTACTTTCGGGAGGACAATCCCAGAGGCTATCAGCGACCTCTAGCGAAGGTTAGACTCAAGCAAATCTCAGCCTTCATTCAGCATGAGGAGGGCGTACTGCCCATCTCGATCCTCCTCTGTATTCGTCAGCCGCACCGGGCGGAGTTCCACCCGGAAACGTATGTCGACAAAGTCAACGATGGGGTGCCGCAACCGGGTGTGCTGTCGATTCCCCAATCTGTCACTCTGTGGGTGGTAGATGGCCAGCATCGACTCTACGGTCTTGAGTATGCCTTCACCAAGGATTCTGTGGAACGAGCCAAGGACTACTTTCTACCGGTAACCATCGTGGAAGGAATCGACAGCTATGAGGAGATGAGGCACTTTCATATCATAAATACCCGACACAAAGGGGTGCCCACGGACATGGTCGATCGTCACCTCCTCAGGATGTGGGAACTGGAGGGGGCGGCGATTGCAGGGAAGGAAGGGGAACGAAGCTACCTGCGGGCCAGGGCAGCGAAGCTGTGCGACCTTCTCCGCAACACCTCTGACAGCCCCTGGTTTCAAAAGGTGAAGGTTGCAGGTCATGATCGTTTGCCCAACCAACTCATCGGCCAGCACACGATGGTGGCTTCACTGGAGCCCGCCCTCAAGGACGCGTTTGTTAAACGGCTAAGCGACGAAGACGTCGGCAAGATACTGCTGAACTACTGGTACGCTATTCGGGAGCGTTGGCCGACGGCATTTCTGGAGCCGCGCGACTACAAAATCCAAAAGGCAGCCGGTGTTCATGCTCTCCACATGACTTTTCCAGACGTGGTACAACTCTGTCGTGAGACCAACAATTTCTCTAGCCACAGGATCTACGAAATCCTTGGTGAGACGGGGGTCAAGACCGAGTTCTGGCACGCGAGCAGTGGACACCCGCTGGTCAAGGAGAGCGGCGTAAAGTACATGCGAGCGCTAGGCGAGTATTTGCGGGAAAGACTGCCGACCCTGGTGCTACCGCGCTTGTAGGAAGCTCGCGGATACAAGCTTGGAGCCGGGGAAGGGATTCGAACCCCCGACCCGCGCTTTACGAAAGCGCTGCTCTACCCCTGAGCTACCCCGGCCCCGTCGATCCTTATCTTAACACCTTGCAGTCGGCGGGAGAAAATCCCGCAGACTGTTGCCGCCAGCAGGGCGCGCCAGCTATATCATCGTGAAGCCGCCGCCAACACTGAGGCTCTGGCCGGTGATGAAGCTGGCGACGTCGGAGGCCAGAAAGAGGACAGCGTTCGCCGTGTCCTCCGCCGTTCCCAGGCGCCGTAGGGGATAGAGCCGCTTGGCCTTCTCCTGCACCTCGGGTGTAAACAGCTGGAGCCCAACCTTCCACAGGCTGTGCTCGCCTATCTCCTCCTCACTGCGGGGTACGGTGACAGCGGGACAGACCGCATTGAGAGTGATCCCGTAGCGGCCCACCTCGCGGGCCAACGACTTCGTGAGGCCTATGATCCCCGCCTTGCAGGCCGCATACACCGCCTCGCGGTACTCCCCCACGCGCCCAGCCTCGGAGCTTATGCTGACGATGCGGCCGTAGCCGTTCTCCACCATTTGGGGCAGGACAGCCCGCATGCAGTAGATGACGCTCCACAGGTTGAGGTTGACTGCTTTTTCCCAGTCCTCGCGGGGCTGGTCCAGGAAGAGACGGTCGAGGACCCAGCCCACGTTGTTGACCAGGACGTGGATGCGGCCGAACTCATCGCTGGCCCGGCCCACCATGGCCTCGACCTCCTGGTAGTCAGTCACATCGGTTCTGATAACGATAGTCCTGCCTCCACCCCCCAGTGTGTTGGCCTGAGACGCCACCTTCTGGGCATGGCCCTCGTCGATGTCAGCGATGACCACATTGGCCCCCTCGCCGGCGAAGGTTAAGGCGATAGCTCGGCCAATGTGGGATGCGCCGCCGGTGACGATGACGGTCTTGCCTGCTAGCTCCAGATCCATGGCATACACCCTCCTTTGCGACGTTACGGCCAGCCAAAGGGCGAGCAGCGGTCTCCAGTCATGAGACCGCTGCTCGCCCTTTGAGCTATGCTGGCCCCGTCAGCGCATCGAAATCAGGCCCGCAAGGCTCTGGCGCCTCCAGCATTACCACAGCTCTGTGAAGCCCAACGGCTAAAGGCCGGGCTCCCTGAGTGCCGGCAGACCCCATTGCCAGCGGTTCGCTAGGCCAGGGCGGCACTGAGGCGGGCGATCTCTTCGTTGGACTGGTTGAAGGGCTGCGCCCCCTCCAGCTTCTTGATGTCCGCCAGCCGGTCCCTGATGTCCTCGATGGTGATGCCCTCAGTGGCTTTCAGGGAGATACCCGGCCCCTCTACCATGACGGCTCGCGAGAAGTAGCCGGCGCCCGCCACGAAGACGATGCCGCTGTCGGTGCAGTCCTCGGAGCACATGTAGGCCACCATTGGTGATACGTAGTCCGGCTTCAGCTTCTCCACCATGTCCGGCGGCATGACCGTGGCCGTCATCCGCGTACCGGCTATGGGGCAGATGGTGTTGCACAGGATGTTGTATCGGGCGCCTTCCAGCTTGAGGGTGTTCATGAACCCCACCAGGCCCAACTTGGCCGCGCCGTAGTTGGCCTGGCCGAAGTTCCCGTACAGCCCGGTAGACGAGGTGGTCATGACGATGCGACCGTAGCTGTTCTCCCTCATGACGGGGAAAGCGGCCTTGGTCACATTGAAGGCACCCTTCAGGTGCACCGCCAGCACCTTATCGATGTCCTCCTCGTCCAGCTTCATGAAGGACTTATCGCGGAGGATACCGGCGTTGTTGATAAGGATGTCCACCTTTCCAAAGGCGTCCAGGGCAGTCTTCACGATGGCCTGGCCACCCGCCCAGGTGTCCACACCGTCGTAGTTCGGCACCGCCTCGCCCCCAGCAGAGCGGATCTCCTCCGCCACTTTGGCCGCCATTGCGGTTCCGGAGCCGGTGCCATCGAAGGCGCCTCCCAGGTCGTTGACCACCACCTTAGCGCCGCGGGACGCCAGCAGAAGGGCGTGCGAGCGCCCTAGCCCGCCGCCGGCACCGGTGACGATGGCCACCCTTCCGTCGAATCGAACATCAGCCATGTTCGCCTCCTCTCTGAGACTGACTATAGCAATTCCTCACCTTGGGCAGATCGCCGCCTGGCGTCGCCGACCACGACGCTTCGGCGGTGATTCAATTGTTCCGCCGAGCACAATCTTACCACCAGGGGCGCTGGGCGCAAATCCCCCAAAATGTTGCCCAATGCGGCTCTCTCTAGAGCACCAGGTAGGTGGCTAATCCTTCTCTGAAGGGCGTGAGCCGCAGGCCGAGGGTCTCCACCAACTCCGAGCTGTCGGCCAGGCCATCCATGGTTATGAAGTCGATAGCACCGGGTGTGAGGGGAGGCCCTGGCAGGAACTGCAACAGAGTGGACTGGGCCTTCATCAACACCTTGGGGACGGGCAGGAGGAAGCGCCGCTTGCCCATTACCTCCAGGGCCGTGCGGATGATTTCCTTCATGGTCAGCACCTCCGGGCCGCCTATCTCGAATACCTTGTTGTCTGCTGCCCGGTTGTCCACCGCCTCTGCCACAGCCCAGCCCAGGTCGTCGATGAACACCGGCTGAAGGCGCTGCCTGCTGCCATCGCCGATCATGGGCACAAAGGGGAGAAAGCGGCTCATCGCTAGGAAACGGTTGAGACTGCGGTCCTCCGGCCCGTAGACCCAGGACGGCCGAAAGATAACGTAGGTGATGTTGCTGTCCCTGACCCCCGTCTCCGCCCGCCACTTGGCCCGAAACCAGTGGTATTTGGCGTCGGGGGCGGCACCGGCACCGCTCAGGTAGATGTAGCGCTGGGCGCCCGCCGCCTTGGCCGCCTCCACCAGACGCTCGGTGCCGGCGGCATCGATCTCCTCGAAGGTATAGCCTCGGCGTCGATTCTCGATGGGCGAGTTGGGGAACTGGACGCAGCCGATGACCACCTCCGCCCCCTGAACGGCGGCGGCCAAGCTGGCTGGGTCTCTCACATCCCCCTCGCGGTACTCAACCTCGATGTAGGGGAAGCGAGTCGCCGCCTTGGCCGCGTAGCGCGTCAGGACGGCGACCGGCTTGCCGCGGCGGGCCAGCTCGCGCACGATGCCACCGCCTACGAATCCGGTGCCACCTGCTACCAGGATCATCTCAACCTCCGTTCGAGGTTGCCGTCTCAGGCGAATGGCAGAATCAGTTGCCAGGGGAAAAAGCGTCGTTTCTATTTTACACGGGCCTGCTGTGGCTGGTCTGCAAGTGCGATGAGTAAGTCACTCAGTTCTGCCCTCGCTGGCGGTTGGGAAATGCCTTGATATAGGATGAGAGGGGTGTTATTCAGCAACTGAATGTTCAGAAAGCATTCTGCGCATCAAGAGCAAGGAGGTCGGCCATGAAGCCCAACGAGGGTACTATCGATCGGGCTATCCGGTTGGTGATCGCCGCAGTGCTCATAGGCGTCGGCCTGGGGGTGGTGCGGGGGCCCCGCGGAATCGCTATGGCGGCGGTTGGTGCCATTCCCCTGCTCACTGGACTGGGCGGGTACTGTCCGCTGTACACGGTATTCGGGATCAACACCCGCCGAAGGTCACCCAGACAGCCCTGAGATGCGTGGGGCAGGAACGCCGCCCTCATTTCCTCTCACCTAGATCGCCTGAAGCTCGCGGATCAGCGCCTTCAGCCGCTCCTTATTGCCCTGGTTACGGATGGGGATGGCGAAGGCGATGCGGTTGACTATGCCGCTCCAGCGCTCCCTGATCTTGGCCGCGATCTCGTCGTAGGTGCCAGTGACGGCGAACTGGTCAAGCATCTCGTCGCTGATCTGTCGGCTCATCTCGATCCACCTGCCCTCCGCGGCCAGCCGATGCAGCTTGAGGCATGTCTCGCCCCAGCCGTGGATGTCCAGCACGCCCTTGTAGGTGCGGGTGGAGCCGTAGAAGGCGATCTGAGCGCGGATGGCCTGCTTCTGCCTCTCGATGTCCTCCTCCCTCTCGCCGGTGATGATGAAGCCGCCGCCGGAAATGTCGATGTCCTTCAGAGAGCGGCCGGCCTTCCTGGCTGCTGCCTCCATGTTGGGCAGGATGACCTCGCGCAGGTACTTGGGCGTGCAGAAGCCGTGCAGGCGGGCGCCTTCGCACAGCTCGCCCGCCAGGCGGCACATGTAGGGATTGACCGCCGAGATATGGATGGGGACGTGGGGATGGTCGATGGGCCCGGGGTCGAAGAAGGGGGTCATGAGGGTGTAGGTGTAGTGCTTACCGCGGAAGTTGGGTCGGGTCTTGTTCTGCCAGGAGTCCCAGATCGCCCTCAGCACCAGGATGTACTCCCGCAGGCGCGGCCCGGCCGGCGAGGGCCAGGGGGTGCTGTAGCGGCGCTCGTTGTGGCCCTTCACTTGGGTGCCCAGGCCTAGGAGGAGACGCCCCCGCGACAGGGCCTGGATGTCCCAGGCTATCTGAGCCACCGCCAGAGGGCTGCGCGGGAAGGCGATGGCCACCGCCGAGCCAAGGGTGACCCGCTGGGTGTGCTCGGCGGCGATGGCCAGGGGCAGGAAGGGATCGTGGCCAACCTCGAAGGAGAGGACGCCATCGTAGCCCATCTCCTCGGCCTCCCTGGCGGCGGCTGCCACCTGGTCCAGGCCCCCTATCGGCAGAGCAGTTTCCACCTTCATCGATTCTTTCCCCCGTAGCTAACAGTGCAGAAGGGATTACGGCCCTCTTATGCCGAGCAGCTGCAGCGCCCCGATTCTATTGGCCCCCAGCGAGAGCGTCAAGCCGACGGTCGGCGGCCAGACGCAAAGGAACAGGGTCCCCGGCTGGTGCCGGGAACCCTGAACGGATAGCTAGGGTAGAGCGCTTTCTTGGTCGCTAGTCGGGCCGGCCCAGGATAGTCACCGAACAGACGGATGCTGGCCCGCCAAGGTTGTGGGCCAGTCCCAGGCGAGGGTTCTTCACCTGCATGCCGTCGGCCCGCCCCTGGAGCTGCTTGGTCACCTCGTACAGCATGCGACAGCCGGTGGCGCCGATGGGGTGGCCGAAGCACTTGAGGCCGCCGCTGGGGTTAAGGGGGATGTCCCCCTCCACCTCCGTCATGCCGTCGCGGACGGCCTCGGCAGCCTTGGGCGGGTCGACGAAGCCCAGGTCGCCCATGTTGAGCAGTTCGGTGATGGTGAAGCAGTCGTGTATCTCGGCGAAACTGATCTCCTTGCGGGGGTCCTTAATGCCTGCCTCCTCGTAGGCCATGGCAGCCGCCTTCTTGGTGGCTGGGAAGCCCAGCCAGTTGAAGCCCGGCCTCCACATAGGGAAGAGGGTGTCAACGGCCAGGGCGTTGGCCTTGGCCACCACATAGTCGTCCTTATGCTTCATTGTCTTGGCGATCTCCGGCCGGGTGACCACCACGGCGGCGGCGCCATCGGACATGGCGCAGCAGTCAAAGCGGCCCAGGGGCTCGGCGATCATCGGGGCCTTCAGGACGTCGTCAACGGTGATTGCCCGACGGAAGTGGGCCTTAGGGTGGGCAACGCCATTCTTGTGGTTCTTGACGGCCACGTGCGCCAGGTCCTCCTTGGTCCAGCCCCACTCGTGGAAGGCGCGGGAGGCAGCCAGAGCGAACATGGCCGGGGCGCTAGTTCCGCTCATCACTGGGTGGCCCCCCTCCATGGGCAAGCCGCTGGAGCCCTCGTCCATAAGCTTTTCCACCCCGCAAGCGACCACGATGTCGTAGACGCCGGCGGCCACAGCGTAGGAGGCATTACGGAAGGCATCCATGCCGGAGGCGCAGAAGTTCTCTACCCGGGTAACGGGCTTGCCGAACAGCTTCATGGGCTCGACGAATGTACCCCCCGACATCCCGGTGAAGCTGTACATCACCCCCACCCAGGCCGCCTCGATGTCCTGGGGGGTGATGCCGGCGTCGTCCAGGGCCTCGTAGACTGCCTCTACCAGCAGGTCCTCCTGGTCCTTCTCCCAGATCTCGCCGAATTTGGTGCAACCAACGCCGGCGATAGCCACTCGATCCTTTATCCCTGGCATGTCTCCTCCTTTCCGCTGCAGCGTCAGCGAAGAGGCTTAGCCCCCCCTCACAGGTTGGCACTTCCAGTAGTAGTTGTGGAATTCTGCCCCCTCGTGGAGGCGGCGCAAGGTGAACTCCACCGGCATGCCTATGCTCACCTCCTTGGGGTCGCAGTCGGTCATTTGCATGAAGATGCGTCCCCCTCCCTCCAATTCAATCACAATCCTGGGGACGGGGGTGCTCAGGTACTCGCCACCCACCAAATGGTCGAGGGTGAAGGTGAACACTGTCCCCTTGCGGGGCAGCTTGATCTCGTCCAGTTCATCCTTTGTCCCACACTCCACGCACACTCGCGGCAGCGGGTACTGCACCGTGCCGCACTTGCGGCAGCGGGCGCCATAGAGGGCCAGCTCCATCTTGCTGTCCCGCCAGTAGGTAACGGGCGACGACTTGGGGACAAACCTGTCCCTGTCCATGAGCTTGCGGAAGGACGCGTAGGCGTTGTAGTTGGGAAGCATCCGCTTGGTCATGAGGTAGGTCTGAAGCGGCCTCTTGCCGGGAACAGCAGGGAAGGCGTCGTTGACCTCCACCAGCAAGGCATCAGCGCCGTCACCGTAGTTGGCCACCAGGATCTTGTCGCCGGCCTTGGCCGCGTCCAGGGCTGCCGCCAGCATCATCAACACCTGGGGCGTGCCCGTGTTGCCCAGCAAGAGGAAACCGGTGTCTTGGAGTTGAGGCATCTCCAGGCCGAGCTGGCGGCCGAGGACGGCATGGGCGCGGGGGTCGCCAGCCGAGAAGACTCCCTTGCTTATGTCCTTAGGGCCAAGGCTCTCCTTCTCCGCTAGCGCCTTCGCCGCGGCCACCATGCTAGCCATGTAGCCGTACTGGGTCTCCAATTTGGGCTCAAAGGCACGAACGTAGTGGTCGACGGACCGCCGCCAGGGGCCGATAACGTCGCTGGTGACGGATTGGAAGCCACGAACAGTCGCCGGGCCTTCCTTGGATAGAAGGAAGGCAGCGGCCCCGTCGCCCAGGAGTTGCTCCCACATCGTCTCCGGCTCGGCCGGACGATTGTCCGCCGCCACCACCAGCACGCTCTTGGCCGAGCCGCTCTCGATGGCGTCGTAGGCCGCCCTTATGGCCACGGTGGCCGAGCGGATGGAATCAGTGAAATCGGCCGTGAAGATGTCCTTGCGCAAATCCAGGGCGCCAGCGACCACGGAAGCGCACTGCTTCTCGGTGTAGGGCGGAGTGGTGCTGGCGAAGTAGACACCGTCGATACTGGCCGGGTCGATGCCTGCCAAGCACTCGAAGCCGGCGGCGACCGCCATGGTGATGCTGTCCTCATCACCGTTGGCCACCGAGCGCTCGCCGGGCACGCCGGGAATACCCCAAGCCTGGCTCATCTCCTGGCGGCTCAACCGAAATGTGGGTATGTAAGCTCCGTAGGATGCTATCGCTACCATTCGGTCCTCCTCGTCTCACAACCGGTACGGTGATACCGCATTTTGGCTACGTGTGACAACAGGTACCCAGCGTAGGGTCGTAGTAAGAGCAGAAGGCATCGTCCCAATAAGGGTCCTCAAACAGAAAACCCCGCTCATCCTGGCGATCGTCGCTCTTGGCAGCCTCCTCGCTCCCGATCTGGCGCGCCTTGGCCCGTGCTCGGGGCGCTCTCGCCTTCTTTGCCTTCGCTCTGCGGGGCTTGTCGACGTTCCTCATCGAAAGTGAATCCTGCCACAGTCTATCCTAGGGGCCGCTTTCGAACAAGGCCAGAAATATTCTGGATTTGACTTTCGGCATGATACGAGCTACGCACCAGCGGTCCCGCCTCCACGTGGCGCAATCCCAGGCGCTGGCCCTCCGCGGCCAGCTCCCGAAATTCCTGGGGCCAGTAGTAGCGAGCCACCGGCAGTTGCTTTGGCGTGGGCTGTAAGTACTGGCCGATGGTCAGTATGTCGCAGCCGACCGCTACCAGGTCAGCCATAGCCTGCAACAGTTCCTCGCGGGTCTCGCCCAGGCCCACCATCAGGCCGCTCTTGGTGGGGGTGGTGGGATCGAGGGCCTTGGCCCAGGCCAGAAGCTCCAGCGAGCGCTCGTATACGGCGTTGGGGCGCACACGCGGATAGAGGCGGCGCACCGTCTCCAGGTTATGGTTGAGGATATCCGGCCGCGCCGCTATGAGCGCCGCCAGGGCCTGTTGCCAGCCCTGGAAATCGGGCACGAGCACCTCCACGCTGGTAGTTGGCGACAGGCGGCGAATCTGGTGGACAACGTCGGCGAAGACGGCCGCACCGCCGTCGGGTAGGTCGTCGCGGGTGACAGAGGTGATGACGGCGTGTCTCAGACCCAGACGATGCACCACCTCGGCCACTCGCAGGGGCTCCTCGCTGTCCAGGCCGACCGGCCGCCCACTCCTGACGGCGCAGAAGCGGCAGGCGCGGCTGCATACGTCGCCTAGGATCATGAAGGTGGCGGTGCCGGTCTGGAAGCACTCGCCGATGTTGGGGCAGCGGGCCTCCTCGCAGACGGTGTGCAGGCCCGAGGCTCGCAATAGGGCCTTCAGGCGCAGGTAGCGCGGACCGCCAGGGAAGGGCACCTTTAGCCACGCTGGTTTGCGCGGCCGCTGCTCGCTCGTTGATCGTTCGCTAGCCATTGGTGGCCACAATAATAGCACCATCGAGTCCTTTCAGCGCCCTCAGGAAGAGATAGCCCCGGCACGACGCACAACCCCCAGGATCTGTTAACAATCCCCACGGCTCAGGGCAAGAACTTAACCATTTATACACCGTCGTTCCACTGTTTGTCCCACCGTATTAACCGTTATGTTGACCTGGGCATGTGACGCTGAGGGTGAGCCGCCGCGAAGTGGGTGGAAGAACGGCGCTGTTCGGTGGCCTTTGTCAGCCCGCCTAAAGCGACCCCGCCGTCCAACCGCGACGAGCCCTCGGAAGTATCCCTAGCCGGGGGAACCCGCGCGAAGTGGGCGGAAGAAGGCCGCTATTTGGCAGGCTTCGTCGGCTCACCCAAAGCGGCACCCACTGTCCAACCGCGCGGGCCCTCCCTTGGAGGCCGGCATGGTCATCCGAGGAGGTCGACATGATTATTCGGTGCGCGGCGCTGGCGGCGGTGGTGGTTTCGGCCCTGGCGGTTGTTGTATCGCCAACCCCGGCGGGAAGCGCCGCAGATACCACCAGCCCCACAGTCCACGTCCTCTACTTCAGAGCCAAGGACGATCCGCTCGACCAGACCCTGGTCGCGGCATTCGAACAAGGTCTCGAAGATGTCCGCCGCTGGTATGGGCAGCAAGTGGGCAAGACCTTCCATCGCGACACCCGCGTCGAGGTGGTCGGCCAGAAGACCATCGCTGAATACTGCAGCGACCTGACTTGCCAGCCCGCCAGCGAGTGGGTCGCCGCCTTTCATGCGGTGGTGGGTGAGCTGGAGGAGCGGGGCTACGTGAACCGAGAGGATCCCCATTCGGTCTATCTCGTCGGAGTGCAAACCTACGAGATCAGCTCGAGCCTGGGCGACCCCGGCGGAGCCTGGTTCTCAAGTGACGGCGGGGGTGTGGCTACCATTGGCCATCGGGAGTTGCAAGACATAGCCGTCGACTGCCACGACGACTGCTACGCCAGGAACAGGGCCTTGGGCATCTTGGCCCACGAGCTGGGCCACGCCTTCAATCTCCCCCATCCCCATGAGGACGTGTACTCCGGCGGTGCCGACCCTTGCGACGAGTATTGCGATCAGACCGTAATGTGGGCCTACCCCAAGTACCCTCATGTCGGGCTTCTCGATGTGCCGGAGCACCCGGAGACAGATGCGCTACGCCACAACCCCATCTTTAGCCTGGATGTGGAGACTGTTCACCTCACCCCTGGCTGGAACCTCGTCTCGCTCCCCCTACGGCCGCAGCCAGCAGCCACCCATTCCGTGCTATCGAGTGTGGAGGGCGGCTACGATGCCGTCTACGGCTGGGACGCAAGCGCCGGCAGCTTCCAATCCTCTTTCGGAGCCGGCGGCAACCTCGACCGCCTGGACGAAACTATGGGCTTCTGGATCCGCATGAAGGACGAGGCGACCCTATCGGTGATAGGGGAAGTTCCCGGCTCGGTACATATCCCACTGGTGGAAGGATGGAACCTCATCGGCTACCCCTGGCGCACGCCGCTACCCCCCCAGGAGGCTCTGGCCTCTATCGATGGCAACTATGACGTCGTCTACGGCTGGAACCCCTCGAGCGGCTCATGGCTGTCCTACGCTCCGGGCCTCGCCCACGGCACACTGAAGGAGATGGGCCCCGGCCAGGGCTACTGGCTCCATGCCAGCGGCGACTGTCTCCTGACCATCGGCTAGCCTCCGCGAGCGGGGGCGGAAAGCTTAGAGCCCTGGGGCCTAGCCTCCCAAGGCCCTCTTGCGCTAAGATGATGCCACCACAGGGGGAGGTTGACGCTATGAGCACCGACGAAAGCAAGGAATACGTCCTCCGGATGGCCAAGGAGCAGGATGTCAAGTTCATCCGTTTGTGGTTCTCCGACATCCTGGGCAACCTCAAGAGCGTGGCCATCACTGTGGAGGAACTGGAAGGGGCTCTGGAGGAAGGTATCGGCTTTGACGGTTCCTCCATCGAGGGCTTCGCCCGCATCGACGAGAGCGACATGGTGGCCATGCCCGACCCCAATACCTTCGTCATCCTCCCCTGGCGCCCCGCCGAGAACCGGGTGGCCCGCGTCTTCTGTGACATCCTTCACCCCGGCGGCCAGCCCTTCGAGGGGGACCCCCGCTATATCCTCAAGCGCAACCTCAAGCGGGCCGCTGACCTCGGCTACACTTTCTACGTCGCCCCCGAGCTAGAGTACTTCTACTTCGCCAACGCCGAGGGCACCACCGTTCTGGATAGGGGCGGCTACTTCGACCTCACCCCCCTGGATGCCGCTACCGACCTGCGGCGGGAGACCGTCCTGGCCCTGGAGGAGGTGGGCATCGGTGTGGAGGCCAGTCACCACGAGGTGGCCCCCAGCCAGCACGAGATCGACCTGCGCTACACGGACGCTCTCACTATGGCCGACAACACCATGACCTATCGCCTGATAGTCAAGGAGGTGGCCCTCAGGCACGGCGTCTACGCCACCTTCATGCCCAAGCCCCTGGCCGACCAGAACGGCAGCGGCATGCACGTCCATCAGTCCCTGTTCCGGGGCGAGCGCAACGCCTTCTTCGACGCCAACGATAAACATCAGCTGTCGGCTATCGCCAAGAGCTACATCGCCGGTCTGCTCCGCCACGGCCGCGAGATAACCATCGTTACCAACCAGTGGGTGAACTCCTACAAGCGACTGGTGCCGGGCTATGAGGCACCGGTCTATCTCTCCTGGGCCATGCGCAATCGCTCCGACCTCATCCGCGTGCCCGAGTACAAGCCGGGTAAGGAGAATGACGTGCGCATCGAGTACCGCTCCCCCGATCCAGCCTGCAACCCCTACCTGGTCTTCGCCGTGATGCTAGCAGCCGGCCTGGAGGGCATCGAGAAGGAGTACCCTTGCCCCGAGCCCGTGGAGGAGAACGTCTTTCAGATGACAGCTGAGGAGCGGGAGCGACGGGGTATCGCCCACCTGCCGGGCAGCCTGTTCGAGGCCATCGAGCTTGCCGAGCAGAGTGAGCTAATGCGGCGCTGCCTGGGCGACCACCTGTACGAGATCCTTATCAAGAACAAGCTCATCGAGTGGAGCGATTACCGCCGCCACGTCACCGACTACGAGATCAAGCGCTACCTGCCCGTTCTGTAGAGGCCCAGATGAGACGCTGCACGCGAGAGGTGGCTTAGGCTCTCCCGTGGTACTGCGAACGTCCGCAAGTTGGTACAATACCGGGCCAAAAAGAAAACCCACCGTCGCCTAAGCGAAGGTGGGGAAGTAATAAGCCCGGCATCAACTCGTTGATACCGGGGAGCTCATCCATTAAGATCTTACAGCCCCCTGGGTAATTGTCAAGGGGGTTAAGCAAAAAAATGCCCTACCATCGATCCCGCAATCAGCACTCGTTCAGAAGGGGCCCGTTTCGATGGATCGGGTAATGGTCTTCATCGACGGCAGCAATCTCTATCACGGACTGAAAGAGGCCTTGGGACATGCACGAGTTGACTTCCAACGCTTCTGCTCCCTACTTTGTGGTTCAAGCCGAAGGCTCGTACATGCACATTATTACAACGTTCCGTTGAGGCAGGCGGATGACCCGGTGCGATATGCAGCACAACAGAAGTTCTTGGGTCAGCTTCGTAAGATTCCGTATTTTACCATTCATCTTGGCAGGCTTGTGGATAGGGAAAGGGAAGAGAGTTGCCCTGACTGCTCAGCGAAGTACACGGTGAAGTATCAGACAGAAAAGGGCATTGATGTCCAAATAGCCTCTCATATGCTTACGTTTGCCTTCGACAACCAGTACGACACAGCTATTCTAGTAAGCCAAGATGGTGACTTCGCCCCCGTTGTTGCCGAGGTCCTACGCCTGAACAAGCAAGTTGAGAACGCAGAATTTCCTCATAGGCTACCGAGCTTTCTCTCACGGTCTTGTTCACATGTTATTCGCTTAGATGCCGCATTTCTTCATCGTTGCAGTTTTTGATCTGGGGGTTTTGCACTTCCCTTACTTCCTCATTGGCGCTGCTAGGGGCCTGCGCCGCCGTCCTGTAGAAAAGCTACGTCAGTTCCTCCAGCCGGCCCTGTAGGCCCTCCAGGCGAGCACGGGCGGCGGCCAGCTTCTCCTCCTCCTTGCCCACCACCGCCGCCGGAGCGCGCGTGCGGAACTGCTCGTTGGCCAGCTTAGCCTCCAGGCGGGCGACCTCCGCCTCTGCCTCCTCTACACGACGGCGCGTGCGCTGCCGCTCCGCCTGCAAGTCCATTAACCCTGATCGAGGAATGAACAACTGGAAGTCAATAGACGCGTCGATGCAATCATCTCTTACTTCGGCCGGGACGTCTTCCTTGAATTTCACCACGTTGACAGGGCGGGCCCGGCCCAGAACCGATATGGCGCCGGCCGCCTTGAGCAGAAGATCATGGCGCCGGTCCAGCGTCTGCAACCTGTCGCGCACCAGCGCACTTGCTAGCCTTCGCTTTACATCATCCTTAAGGCTTTCCGCGTGTTTCCTTGCTTTCTCGAGGCTCTCCCGCGTCTCGTACGGCGGAGCCACCCAGACCTCAATCCACTTGGATGGTCCGACGTCCAGATGGTCACGCCAGAACCTGATGCTCCTAACGATCTCCTGCAGCCCGCACACGTCTTCCTCAAGCTGCTTATCCAGCCAGCGCTTGTCCGCCCTTGGCCAGGGCGCAACGATCAGGGCCTCGCCCTCCGGCAGGCGCAGGTGCGCCCTCAGGTTCTGCCAGATGGCCTCCGTCACGAAGGGCATGAAGGGATGGAGCAGGCGCAGGCTCACGTCCAGCACGTGGGCCAGTATCGGCAGCGGCGCAGGGTCGCCGGCCTTTAGGCGCACCTTGGCCATCTCGATGTACCAGTCGCAGAACTCGCCCCAGAAGAAATCGTGGACCTGGCGGCCGGCCTCGCCCACCTGAAAAGCAGAGAGCAGCTTTTCGACATCGCCGATCAGTCTCTGCAGCCGCGACATGATCCAGCGGTCCTCCAGGGTCATGTCGTCCTGCTGGCCTGGCTGCGGCGGCTCCACCGCCTCGTCCGCCAGGCTGGTGATGACGAAGCGAGCAGCGTTCCAGACCTTGTTGGCGAAGTTGCGACCGCCCTCCAGCCTCTCGTCGGAGATACGCATATCGTTGCCGGGGGCACCGCCGGTGGCCAGCACGAAGCGGAGGGCATCGGTGCCATACTTGGCAGCGGCCTCCAGGGGATCGACCACATTGCCCAGGCTCTTAGTCATCTTGCGGCCGTCGCGGTCGCGCAGGAGGCCGTGCAGGTACACATGGCGGAAGGGAACGTCGCCCGTGTTGTACAGCCCCATCATGATCATTCGGGCCACCCAGAAGAAGAGAATGTCGTAGCCTGTCTCCATGACCGTGGTGGGGTAGAAATAGCGCAGGTCTTCCGTCTCGTCGGGCCAGCCCAGGGTGGAGTGGGGCCAGAGGGCCGATGAGAACCAGGTGTCGAGCACGTCCGGGTCCTGGTGAATGCCGGGCGACCCGCAGTGCTCGCACTGGCTGGGGTCCTCCAGGGCCACTGTGATCTGGCCGCAATTGTCGCAGTACCAGACGGGGATGCGGTGTCCCCACCAGAGCTGGCGGGAGATGCACCAATCGCGGATGTTCTCCATCCAGTGGAGGTAGACCCGCGTGAACCGCCGCGGCGCGATCTTGATCCGCCCGTCCTTCACCGCTGCCATGGCCGGCTCGGCCAGGGGCTTCATGCTCACGAACCACTGCTGGCTGACGATGGGCTCGATGACGGTGTCGCAGCGCTGGCAGTGGCCGATGGCATGGCCATAGGGTTCGATCTTTTCCATCAGGCCCAGGGCCTTCAGGTCGCCCACGATGGCATCGCGGCAAACGAAGCGGTCCTGGCCAGCGTAGGGGCCCGCTTCTTCGTTCATCACGCCGTCCGGCCCCACCGACACGATGGCGGAGAGGCCGTGGCGCTCGCCCACCTCGAAGTCCACCTGGTCGTGGCCGGGCGTTATCTTCAGGGCGCCTGTGCCAAAGGCGGGATCGACCGCTGCGTCACCGATCACCGGGATGCGGCGATCCATGATGGGCAAGAGCGCCATGCGGCCGATCATGCCCTGATTGCGTGGGTCGCTCGGATTCACCGCCACCGCCACATCGGCAACGATGGTCTCCGGGCGGGTGGTGGCGATAGTGATGTACTGCTCGCTGGGCTCTCCTCTCTCGTCCAGCAGGGGGTAGCGGACGTACCAGAGGTGGTCGGCGTGCTCCTTGTGTTCTACCTCCAGGTCGGACAGGGCGGTCTGGCAGCGGGGGCACCAATTGATAATCCGCTCGCCCCGATAGATGAGACCATCGCGATAGAGGTTGACGAACGTAGTGCGCACCGCCTTCTGGGGCCCTTCGTCCATGGTGAAGCGCTCGCGAGTCCAGTCGCAGGAAGCGCCCAGCCGCTGATGCTGGCGGCTGATGATGTGACGATACCTCTTCACCCACTCCCACACCCGCTCCAGGAAGCCATCGCGCCCCAGGTCGTGGCGGGTGAGGCCTTCCCCGAGGAGCTCCTTTTCCACCACGTTCTGGGTGGCGATGCCGGCGTGATCCACCCCCGGTAGCCAGAGGGTGGGGTCGCCCTTCATGCGATGCCAGCGGATGACAAGGTCCTCGATGGTGGCAGTGAGGGCGTGGCCCAGGTGCAGCTCGCCCGTGACGTTAGGGGGCGGCATGATGATGGTGAAGGGCTGCTTGGCGGGATCGATGCGGGCGGTGAAGTAACCGCCTTCCAGCCAGAGGCGATAGAGCCTCTCCTCTGCCTGGCTGGCGTCGTAAGCCTTGGCCATCTCGGTACGAGGGCTATGGCCGCTTTTCTTAGTCTGGCCGGTCATTGTCAGCGGCTCCCTGCCTACCATCAGGCAGGCACGACATAAGGGCGGCAGATGCTTGCCCCGGACAGTGGGGATAGGCTCGCCGCCCTAAGTGCTAGCATTTTAATATCGTTGTCTGTCTGCGTCAAACCAGTTTGGGCGCTGGCCCCTCTGGAAGATGGCTTCCTAGGCGAGTTTACCCCTTAGTTATCAGCGGCACCACTTGCGTCTAAAGAGAAAACCGTTAATATATTCGTTACCATAGCTAGGCGTCTTGCAAGTCATGCTGACAGCGGCTTTTCCCTAGGGTTGTGACTGGACTACAGATAAGCGGCCTCACTAAATCCTTCGGCGGGATCATCGCCCTGGACGACGTATCATTTGAGGTGCGGCCGGGCGAGATCGCAGGCCTTATTGGGCCCAATGGTGCCGGCAAGACCACCCTCTTCAACTGTTTAAGCCGCCTCTACGATCCCGACCGGGGGGATATTTTCTTCGACGGCCATGACCTACTGAAGCTAGCCCCCGACGAGATTGTGAACGTGGGCATCGCTCGCACCTTCCAGAACGTGGAGTTGTTCAAGACCATGCCCGTCATAGAGAACCTGCTGGTGGGCCAGCACAGCCGCTTCAGCCCACCCCTCAGGGAAGGCGTGTTCGAGCGATATGCCAACGCCGCCATCCACACATTTCTTGAGGTGATCGCCTGCGCCGTCCGCTTGCCGGTGGCATGGAGGGAGGAGCGGTTGGCGCGGCACACGGCGGAAGAAGTCATCCAATTCCTCGGTCTGGGAGAGGTGAAGGACATGCCGACTGGCGACCTCTCCTTCGGCATTCAGAAGAGGGTGGAGCTGGCACGAGCCCTCGTCTCCAGGCCACGGCTGATCCTTCTGGACGAGCCAGCCAGCGGCCTCAGCCATCAGGAACTGGGCCGGCTAGGCGAGGTTATTAAGAGTGTGCGCGACGAATTCCAGCTGACCATCCTGGTGGTGGAGCACCACATGGAGCTTGTCATGCCCATTTGCGATCGCATTTGCGTGCTGAACTTCGGCCGCAAGATCGCTGAGGGGACACCGGCCGAGGTGCAAAAGGCCCCCGCTGTCATTGAGGCTTACCTGGGCGGGTAGAAACGATGTTGAAGCTCCGCGAGGTCGTTGCCGCTTACGGGCCCATCGTTGCCCTTCATGGTGTGTCCCTGGAGGTGCCAGAGGGAAGCATCGTAACGGTGCTGGGGGCCAACGGCGCCGGCAAGAGCACCACCCTGCGGGCCATATCGGGCCTGCTGCGACCCAGGGAGGGTAGCATCGAGTTCGAGGGACAGCGGATCGACCGCCTCTCGGCGGAACAGATTGTCTCCCTGGGCATGTCCCACATCCCCGAGGGGCGACAGCTTTTCAGCGAGCTTACGGTGTTAGAGAACCTGAGGTTGGGGGCGTATTCCAGGTTCGCCGGAATGGCATCCGGCATCAGAGAATATCGGCAGCGAAGACGTGACTTCGAGGCGGCCCTCAAGCAGGTACTTGAGTACTTCCCCATCCTGGCCGAACGAAAGAACCAGGTGGCGGGTACCCTCAGCGGCGGCGAGCAGCAGATGCTGGCCATGGGCCGCGGCCTGATGGCCCGCCCTCGCCTTCTCCTGCTCGATGAGCCGTCTATGGGCCTGGCCCCCATGGTCACGCGGGAGATCTTCGAGATTATCCACACCATCAACCGAACGCAGGGGGTAACCATCCTCCTGGTAGAGCAGAACGCCAATCTCGCCCTGGAAATCGCCCATTACGGCTACGTGCTGGAGACGGGCCGCATCGCTCTGGCAGATACCAGCGAGAACCTGCGAAAGAGCGAAGCGGTGCAGCGCTCCTATCTGGGTCAGTAGGAACTCGGGAGGACCGAAGTGGATGAGTTTCTGCAGCAGGTGGTGACGGGCCTAGCCACAGGCAGCGTCTATGGACTACTGGCCCTGGCCATCGTCCTCATCTATCGCACCACCAACGTCCTCAACTTCGCCCAGGGCGAGATGGCTATGTTCACCACCTTCGTAGCCTGGACGGTCCTGCAACGGGGGGAATACTGGCTCATGTTCCCCCTCGTCTTGCTCATGGCAGCTGCCATGGGTGGTTTCATCGAGCTGGTGATCATACGGCGGGTGGAGGGGGCGCCCGTCCTGAACATCATCATCGTCACCCTGGGACTGTTCGCCATCCTCAACAACGTAGCCACCTGGCGCTGGGGTGGCATACCCAAGGGCTTTCCCGCGCCCCCCGAGATCCAGGTGACGGGGGTCAAGTTCTTCGGCGAAGGGGCCCTGGATATCGGGCCCACGGTAGTCAGCTACCATGACCTGACCATTCTAGTGTTTGCAGTGGCTATCATGGCCGCCCTCTACTTGTTCTTCCAGTATACCCCCCTGGGCCTGGCCATGCGGGCCACCGCTCAGAACCCCATCGCCAGCCGCCTGATGGGCATTCGGGTGGGGCGCATGCTAGCCGTGGGCTGGGCCCTCTCAGCCACCGTCGGGGCGGTGGCCGGGCTGCTCATCGCCCCCCTAATTCTGCTCCAGCCCCCCATGATGATGGGCGTTCTCCTGTATGCCTTCGCCGCCGCCGTCCTGGGCGGCCTGGACAGCCCAGTGGGGGCGATAGTTGGTGGCCTCATTATCGGCGTAAGCGAGAACCTAGTGGGAACCTATACCCCAAAGGAGTGGCTGGGGCCCGATATGAAGCTGACGGTGACTCTGCTCATCATCGTTGTGGTGCTGCTGATCAGGCCGACCGGCATCTTTGGTAGACGAGCGCTGAGGCGGGTATGAGACGACTAGGCCCACCGCCGACAGCAAAGCTCATCGCCTTCGCCATTCTGGCGTTCTTCCTGCTCTGGTGGGTGCCCTTCAGCCACGTCCTGCCCGATGGGTTTCCCCTGCGCTTCGGCACCTATCGCACCTTCCAGGCCAGCATGATCGCGATGTGGGCCATCGTGGCCCTAGGCCTCAACATTCTCACCGGCTACAACGGCCAGATCTCCCTGGGCCACAGCGCCTTCGTAGCCATAGGCGGCTACACAGCTGCCATCCTCATGGTCGATTACGGCTGGCCTTTCTGGAGCACCATAATTCTGGGGGGCGCCATTGCCGGCACCGTGGGCTTTCTCATCGGCATTCCAGCCTTGCGACTCACAGGCCCCTATCTAGCCATCGCCACTCTGGGCCTGGCCCTGGCCACCCCTCAGATTCTAAAAAAATATGACGGACTCACCCACGGCACCCAGGGCATCAATGTTAGGCCAGAGGTGCCAGCTGCGCCCGGGTTCATAGAGGACTGGTTCGGTATCAGTCTGAGCAACGATGTATGGATATATTTCCTGGCTCTGTTCATTGCCTTGATCATGACCATCCTTGCCATAAACATTGTCCGCAGCCGCATCGGCAGGGCCTTCGTGGCCATTCGCGACAGCGAGATAGCGGCCCAAGCGATGGGCATCAGCGTGCCCCGCTACAAGACCATGGCCTTCGCCATTAGCGCCTTCTACGCCGGCATCGCTGGCGGAACCTATGCTCAACTGGTGGGATACGTCAGCCCCGAGAGTTTCAACTTCCTGCTGTCTATAAACTTCCTGACCACCATCGTGGTAGGGGGCCTGGCCTCCATATTGGGTTCCATTCTGGGCGCCACGGGCCTCATTCTGGTGCCCGAGCTGCCGGGCTTTGTTGGCTTCATCCCCGGCGCTGGTCTGCCCGCGGAGCTTTCCTGGGCTTTCTACGGCGGCGCTCTCATCTTGGTGATGATCTTTGCCCCCTATGGTCTGGCGGGCCTTTTCCATCGGTTGGTCAGGCTTAGCAGGGCCTACGGGCGCCGGCTCGAGGCGCTCGTGGTTCGCTCGCCATCGTCAGGACAGACAGGGGCCGGGCCAGCGGATCGATTCCCGCAGAACCATCCGGACGCTGAAAGATGAAAGTGGGGTGATGGCAGCTAGGAGGTGCAAGGAGACCTCCTCAGAGCACGGGCAAGCCTGTCGACAGGCAGGCCTGCGGCGTCCAGCGAAAGGAGGGTTTGGGGTCGTGCTTGCTTTGGCAAGGCAGGCTCCCGATGAATTGGGCCACCAACGGCCGCTGGCAGCCCCTAGCGCAAGCGTATTTTGGTAGACTAAGATATCATTCTCCCTGGGACAGGGAGGGCAAGTGTGACAATCTAGGAAAGGAGGCTAAGGAGCCGTGTGGAAGCTAGGAAAATTCTGGCTGATGTTCCTCGCCCTAGCAGGGCTGTTGCTGGTGCTGGCAGTAGCCTGCGAGGAGGAGGAAGAGGAGGGAACCCCCGCTGGCACACCTACCGCTGCGGTCACCGGCACCCCTACCGCCGTGAGCGAGGGCCCCGGCGTCACCGACACAGAGATAATCCTGGGCAGCCACTTCGCCCTTAGCGGCACCTATGGGGCAGCGTATGCTCCCGTCATCGCGGGCACCAAAGCCTACTTCAAGTACGTCAATGCGGAGGAAGGGGGCGTCTGCGGCCGCCAGATCGTTTTCAAGATAGAGGATGATCAGTACGACCCGGCCCATGCCGTCGAGGCCACCCGCAAGCTGGTGGAGCAGGACGAGGTGTTGGCTATGGTCGCTAACCTGGGGACGGCCGCCCACTCGGCCGTCTGGGAGTACCTGAACGAGGAGGGGATACCCGACCTGTGGATCATGTCCGGGGCCCACAAGTGGGCCGCGGACCCCGTCGCGCACCCCTGGTCGGTTGCCATCCTGCCCGACTACTATGTTGAGGGGACGATCGTCGGCAAGTACATCTCGGAGAATATGCCCGGCAAGAAGGTCGGCATCTTCTACCAGAACGACGACTATGGCAAGGACGAGCTGGCCGGTCTGAAGAACGGTCTCGATCCCGATAAGAACGAGCTGGTGTCCGAGCAGAGCTATGAGTCTACCGCCGTCGACATCCGCTCTCAGGTCACTAACCTGAAGAATGCTGGCGTAGAAGTGGTACACGGCGCCTGCATCCCAGGCCACTGTGCTCAGGTTGTCAAGGCGGCCCACCAGATGGGCTGGGATGTCCAGATCTTCATCGGCTATGTCAATTCGGACCCTATGATGTTCATGTATGCCTCGCCGGAGGCCATGGAGGGGGTCATCACTCTTCAGGCCAACAAGCTCTCGGACTGGACCGATGACGCGGCGATAGCCGAGCACCACCGGATCATGGAAGAGTATGGTGACTTACCCCCCGGTAACTTCACCGTAGTCGGCCAACAGGCGGCGGAAAATACCGTCATCGCCCTCCGGGCGACCTGTGACAACCTGACGCGAGAGGGCCTGAGGGATGCCGTCAACACCGTCTTCAAGGACTACCAGGGCCCTCTCAGCTTGCCCGGTATCACCACGACTCTCAGCCCCACGGACCACTTGTCGATCGAACAAATGAGAATGCTGAGGGCTACGGTCGACGAGACAGGCAAGGGCGAGTACGAGTACTTCGGCGACGTAATCTCGTTCGCGGAGGAGTAGAGAGCAACCGCGGGGGGCGGACGGACGCTGCTCAGGTCGCCACGTCTGTTCGCTCCGCCGCTAGGGGACCTCGATGACGCTGGGGGGTTCCCGAAGGGTGTTGCTGAGGCAGCGCGCCCGGCAGGGCTCCAGGCGGCGGAGCATGCTCAGGGCGCGACGGGTGTCGCTAGCTACCCTGGCCGGGTCGCAATAGCGCAGACGATACTTGAACAACCAGTAGGTGAACTCCTTAGCCTCTGTCAGGGAGATGGTGGTGTCGTCGGCTATGCCTTGCTCCTGCCGGAACTGGCGTAGTAGATCTTGGCGGGCGTGCCCGTAGAGGCGCTGGAAAGCCTCTTCATCCACCGACAGGTGGTTCTCCCACACACGCGAGCGCTGCTCCTTGTAAGCATCCTCTTCAACTACCAGATGGAGGGTCTCCTCCAGGGTTACACCGTAGAGGTAGTTGAGGTGAGCCCGATACTTGGCATGGCCGATGAGGCGTCGAAACTCCTCCTCGCTGAGGTCCACGGGCAACTGCCCGAAGAACAGCAGCGCTTCATGCTCTTCCCGAGGGATGAGGTCGCCCACCGCCTCGCACAGGCGCTCCGCCAATAGAAGCCAGTCGAAGGCCTCGCCAGCGATGAGGTAGCGGTAGTGCCGCTTGCCCACTTTCTCTTCGGGCAGAGGCCAGCGGGCGATGGTCTGCATGAGGGCGATGAACCAGGGCTTGCCGTCCGCTATCTCCTGACACAGGTCGGCCAGCAGTTGCTCGGCCTCAATGGGTCTCTCCCTGGCCACAGCCCTTGCGCTCATGGCTACTGTCGCTTCCCTCATCCCGCTTGCGGCGGCCTAGGCTGCCCTCCCGCAGCACTTCTTGTACTTAAGGCCGCTGCCGCAGGGGCAGGGGTCGTTCCTGCCCACCTTGCGGGGCGCTGCTGGCGGTTCCCCTTTGGGCCGGCCGGCGCCCGCCCCCCGCCGCCCGCCTGGCCGCGCTGCCACTGCCGCCGGCCGCCGCGGCGCAGGGGCAGCCTGAGGAGCCAAGGTCACGTGATATATCCTGCGGGCTATGTTGCGCTGTATGTGCGCCATGAGCTGGTCCCACATATCATGGGCTTCCCGCTTGAAGGCTACCAAGGGATCCTGACCACCATAGCCAGCCAGGCCGACGCCCTGGCGCATCTCGTCTAGGGCTGTCAGGTGTCCCACCCACAGCCTATCGATAGTGCCCAGCATCACCAGGCGTTCCAGGGTGCGCATGTTCGCGGCACCGATTTTTTGCTCTTTTGCCTCGTACTCCTTCTGGGCGTGGGCCAGAAGCTCCTCAAATACATCCTCGAGGGGCAGGTCGGCGAAGTGAGCCTGGGTGAAGTGAGGCGGCAGCGGCATGATAGCCTTCATTTCATTGAGCAGCCCCTTGAGGTCACGCTCTTCCTTCTGGTGGTCGGCCACGTAGGCGCCCACCAGCTCGTTGACCTCCTCCGCGATCATTTCCTGGATGTTAGCCTTGAGGTCAGCCCCCTCTAGGATCTTGTTCCGCTCGGTGTAGATGAGGTCGCGCTGGGTGTTCATCACATCGTCGTATTCGACCACGTGCTTACGGATGTCGTAGTTGTGACCCTCCACCTTGGTCTGGGCCGACTCGATGGCCTTGCTGGCCATGCCGCTCTCCAGAGGCATGTCCTCATCCATGCCTAGGCGGCCCATCATGCCCCCTACCCATTCGGGGGCGAAGCGGCGCATCACGTCATCGCCAAAGGAGACAAAGAAGCGGGAGCTGCCGGGGTCGCCCTGGCGGCCCGAACGACCGCGAAGCTGATTATCGATGCGGCGGGCTTCATGGCGCTCCGTGCCGACGATGTGCAGGCCGCCAGCCTCCACCACCTTATCGTGATCCGCCTGCCATATCTGGCGAGCCTCTCGCCGTATGCGCTCCATTTCCTCCGGGGGAGCTGTATCGGGGTCGATGCCTTTCTTGCGGCAGAGCTCCTCGGCCAGGCGGCTGGGGCTGCCGCCCAGGATGATGTCAACGCCACGGCCGGCCATGTTGGTGGCGATGGTGACGGCGCCAAACTGCCCGGCCTGGGCAATGATCTGGGCCTCCCGCTCGTGGTGCTTGGCGTTGAGCACTTGGGGCTCCTTGAGGGGACACACAGGGTGGTACTGGCCGCACTCTGGGTTGCGGCATTGGCTGCGCCGCTTGAGGACGTCAGCCAGGTGTTCGGAGATCTCGATGGACACGGTGCCCACCAGCACCGGCCGGCCCAGGGCGTGCATCTCCTCGATCTCCCTCGCCACCGCCCGGAACTTGGCCTCCGGTGTGCGGTAGATGAAGTCGGGATTGTCCTGGCGGATCATCGGCATGTGGGTGAGAATGGGAATTACGTCCAACCCGTAGATGGTCTGAAACTCCTCCCTTTCGGTGTAGGCGGTACCGGTCATGCCGGCCAGCTTCTCGTAGAGGCGGAAGTAGTTCTGAAGGGTGATGGTAGCGTAGGTCACGCTCTCCCGCTGCACCCGCACGCCCTCCTTGGCTTCGACCGCCTGGTGAAGACCATCCGACCAGCGGCGGCCGAACATCAGGCGGCCGGTAAACTCGTCGACGATGACGACCTCGCCATCCTTCACCACGTAATGGTGATCGCGCTGATAGAGGGCGCGAGCCTTGAGGGCGGCCTCCAGGAAGCGAGTCAAGCGATAGTTCTGAGAGTCGTAGATGTTCTTAATGTTCAGCCATTTCTCTAGCTTGGCCACCCCTTCCTCGCTGAGAGACACCGAGCGTGTCTTGTGATCTATGGTATAGTCCACTTCCGGCTGGAGGCGGGGCACCAGCCGAGCGAACATTCGGTAGACCTCCTCTGTCTCCTCGGCAGGGCCGCTGATAATGAGGGGGGTGCGAGCTTCGTCGATGAGGATGTTGTCTACCTCGTCCACGATGGCGTAATGGTGGGGGTGCTCTGGCCGCTGGACAACCTGGGAGAGGTCCACTACCATATTGTCGCGCAGGTAGTCGAAGCCGAACTCGTTGTTGGTGCCGTAGGTGATGTCGGTCAGGTAAGCCTCGCGACGAGGCACTGGCCGCAGGTGGCGCAGGCTGGGGTTGTCGGCATTGAAACCGGGGTCGTAGATGTAGGCGGCGTCGTGCTGGAGGCAGGCGACCGACAGCCCCAGGTTGTGATAGATAGGGCCCATCCAGGTTGTGTCGCGCTTGGCCAGGTAGTCGTTCACCGTCACCAGGTGGGCGCCCTTGCCCTCCAGGCCATTGAGATAGATGGGAAGGGTGGCCACCAGCGTCTTGCCCTCACCGGTCTTCATCTCGGCGCTCTTGCCCTGATGAAGAACAATGCCTCCCAGGAGCTGAGCATCGAAGTGGCGCTCGCCCAGACGCCGCCTGGCCATCTCCCGCACCACGGCGAAGGCATCGGGCAGGATGTCATCTGGGGTCTCGCCGTCGGCCAGGCGCTGGCGAAACTGGTCGGTTCTGGCCCGCAGCTCGGCGTCGCTGAGGGGAGCGATGTCGTCCTCGAGAGCATTGATCTCGTTGACCAGCGGCTGAAGCTTCTCCAGCTTTCTCTCAGCGCTGTCGCTGATAATGCCCTTAAGCCACTTGAGCATGATGAACCCTTACTGGAACAACTCCCCCACCGAATGGCCAGTATGGATGCGTTGTATGGCTTCTCCCAGCAGGGGTGCCAAAGACAAAACGGTGATCTTGGGCAAACGCTTCTCTATCGGCAGGGGGATGGTGTCGGTCACCACCAGCTCCCTGACGGGTGCCTGCTCGATCCTCTCGACGGCTGGCCCCGAGAGCACGGGGTGGGTGCAGCAGGCGTAGATGTCGGCTGTTCCGTGCTGCTGCAGCAAATCGATGGTTGCTACTAGGGTGCTGCCAGTATCCACCTCATCGTCCACAATGAGAGCGTTCCTACCCTTGACTTCGCCAATTATATTGACAGCCTCCGCCCGCTGTTCGTTACCGATTCGGCGCTTCTCCACGAGGGCCAGGGGAGCGTCCAGACGGTCGGCCACATTGCGAGCGCGCTTGGCGTCGCCCACATCGGTGGACACCACTGTCAGATTGAGGATTCCCTTGTCCTTGAAGTAGCGGCTGAGGATGTACAGGGCGGTCAACTCGTCCACCGGGATGTTGAAGAAGCCCTGAATCTGGCCAGCGTGGAGGTCTACGGTGAGCAGGCGGTCGGCCCCGGCCGTCTCCAGAAAGTTGGCCACCAGACGGGCAGTGATGGGCACCCGCGGTTGGTCCTTCTTATCGCTGCGCCCATAAGCGTAGTAAGGGACGACAGCCGTGATCCGCCCCGCCGAGGCCCGCTTGGCGGCGTCGATCATCACGAATAGCTCCATCAGGCGGTCGTTGACCGGGGAGACGATGGGCTGGACGAGGAAAACATCGCGGGCGCGGATGTTTTCGTAGAAGCGCACAAAAATGTTCTCGTTGCTGAACTTGAAGATCTCGCACTGTCCCAGGGGCATCTCCAGGTAGTCGCAGATGGCCTGGGCAAGCTCGGGGTGGGCGTTGCCGCTGAATACACGCAACTCCTGATACACCGATCATCTCTCCTTGCTTCGCTCTGTCAGCTAATATCAATATAGCACAAAGGACGAAGGGAACGGTATGGAACCCTCGGGTGGGCTCTTTGCTCATTCCAAGGGCTATACAAAAAGAAGAAAGCCGAAAGCCAGTTGCTTCCGGCCGGCGCTGCTGGATGAGCATTTGTCTGGTAGACGATCGAAATATAGCACGAGTGGGGAGCAGAGGGAAGAGGGCTGTTCTATTTATCACCCGATTTGGAGTTGACAAATGGGGCAAAGCTGGGTTATACTGTTTTGTTGATGGCGGGACGGTATTCCCCAAGTTTCTATTCCCCTGTTAGCTATCCACCATAGCTGTTTGTGCATTTCTAGCCACGAGAGGGGCCGCGGACATTAGCGACCCTTCAGGGGGTTTTTTGTCTATGACGACAGCCAGGGACTTTGCCCGGGAAAGGGATAGTGCGCCCCGATTGCTCAAGTCCTACTCACGCATACCTGAGGTCATTCAGGTACCCAACCTTATAAGCGTTCAGCTCGACTCCTACCGCTGGTTGCAGGAGGAGGGTCTCCGGGAGCTATTCGACGAGCTCTCGCCTATTCAGGACTTCACCGGCAGCCGCCTGGAGATGCGCTTCGGCGAGCACCAGTTCGGCCAGCCCAAGTACTGCGAAGCTGAGTGCCGCGAGCGAGATATGACCTATGCTGCTCCCCTGCGGGCCAACGTTCAGCTCATCGTCAAGGAGAGCGGCGAGGTCAAAGAGCAGGAGATCTTCATGGGGGACTTCCCCCTGATGACGGATAAGGGCACCTTCATCGTCAACGGCGCCGAGCGGGTGGTGGTCTCCCAGTTGGTGCGCTCGCCAGGGGTTTACTTCACCCTGGAGCGCGATGCCACCAGTGGCCGCGACCTCTGCTACGCCAAGCTCATTCCCAACCGAGGCGCCTGGCTGGAGTTCGAGACCAGCAACAAGGATGTTATCTCCGTCAAGGTGGACCGCAAGCGCAAGATCCCCATCACTACCCTCTTGCGCGCCATCGACGAGGATGCCGAGATTAAGGACGAGCAGCTGGGCACTAACGAACGCGTTCTGGCCGTATTCAAGACGGTGGATACCAACGCCGACCACCGCTATATCCAGGCCACTCTGGAGCGGGAACCCTCTCAGAACAAGGAGGAAGCCCTCCTGGAGTTTTATCGCCGTCTGCGTCCGGGTGACCCGCCCACTCTAGACAATGCCCGTAGCCTGATCACCACCCTATTCTTTAACCCTCGCCGTTATGACTTAGGCAAGGTAGGGCGGTACAAGCTCAACAAGCGCCTGGGCTATAAGAAGGCGCCGGGCACCCACATCTTGGTGCCGCAGGATCTTATAGCCATCGTCCGCGAGATCATCCGCCTGAACAACGGTCAGGGGCAGCCCGACGACATCGACCATCTGGGCAATCGCCGTGTGCGCACCGTGGGCGAGCTGATCCAGAACCAGTTCCGCATTGGCCTGTTGCGCATGGAGCGGGTGGTACGGGAGCGCATGACTATCACCGACCCTGAGAGTGCTACCCCCAGCGCCCTGATCAACATCCGGCCGGTGGTGGCTGCCGTCAAGGAATTCTTCGGCGGCTCTCAACTCTCCCAGTTCATGGATCAGACCAATCCCCTGGCCGAGTTGACCCACAAGCGTCGTCTCTCTGCCCTGGGCCCGGGCGGCCTGTCACGCGACCGCGCCGGCTTCGATGTGCGCGATGTCCATCACACCCACTATGGCCGCATCTGCCCCATTGAGACACCGGAGGGCCCCAACATCGGTCTCATCGGCAGTCTGGCCACCTACGCTCGTGTCAATGAGTACGGCTTCATCGAGACGCCCTATCGCAAGGTAGTGCGGGAGCTGGCCAACGACTCGCCTGATCTGGTGGGGCGCTTCCTACGCCAGGATGTCAGTGACGATAAGGACAAGATAGTGGGCGCGGCGGGCACCGAGGTGATCGCTGAGCTGGCAGCCAAGCTGGCCAAGCTGCCGCCCACCACCATCCCCATCCGGCCCTTCGTGTCCGACCAGGTCGTTTACCTACTGGCAGACGACGAAGAGCGCTACGTGGTGGCCCAGGCCAACGAGCCCGTGGACGAAAGCAACCACTTTCTGGGTAGCAAGCTAGAGGCCCGTTTTGGCAGCCACTTCATTACCGCTACGCCGGAGCAGGTGGACTTCATGGACCTCTCGCCCAAGCAGATCGTGTCGGTGGCCACCTCCCTTATCCCCTTCCTGGAGCACGACGATGCCAACCGGGCCCTTATGGGCTCCAACATGCAGCGCCAGGCCGTGCCCCTGGTGCGGCCGGAGGTGCCACTGGTAGGCACCGGCATGGAGCGCCAGGCGGCCATTGATTCCGGCCAGGTCTTCTTCGCCGAGGATGACGGCCTGGTGCTGAACTGCACTGCCCGCCATATCCGCGTCCAGTACGACAGCGGCGAGGAGAAGACCTATGAGCTGACCAAGTTCGTGCGTTCCAACCAAGGGACGTGCGTTAACCAGAGGTCCATCGTACACAAGGGCCAGCGTGTGGAGAAGGGCCAGCCCCTGGTCGACAGCTCCTCTACTGTCCAGGGGGAACTGGCCCTGGGCCAGACCCTCCTCTGCGTCTTTATGAGCTGGGAAGGCTACAACTTCGAGGACGCCATCGTCATCTCGGAGGCGGTGGTCCGCGATGATAAGTTCACCTCCATCCACGTCGAGAAGCACGAAGTCGAGGCTCGCGACACCAAGCTGGGTCCGGAGGAGATCACCCGCGACATACCCAACGTAGGCGAGGAGAGCCTGCGCAACCTGGACGAAGAGGGGATCATCCGCATCGGCGCCGAGGTGCAAGCAGGTGACATCCTGGTGGGTAAGATCACTCCCAAGGGGGAGACGGAGCTGACCGCCGAGGAGAAGCTCCTGCGGGCCATCTTCGGCGAGAAGGCCCGTGAGGTGAAGGACACCTCCCTGCGGGTACCCCACGGCGAGTGGGGCAAGGTCATCGAGGTGAAGGTCTTCTCTCGCGACAGCCACGACGAGTTACCGCCGGGGGTCAACAGGATGGTGCGCGTCTGCGTCGGCCAGCGGCGCAAGGTGACCGAAGGGGACAAGATGGCTGGGCGTCACGGCAATAAGGGCGTCATCGCCCGCATCCTGCCGGCGGAGGACATGCCCTATCTGGCTGATGGCACCCCGGTGGATATTATCCTCAACCCCATCGGCGTGCCCAGCCGCATGAACGTTGGTCAGGTGCTGGAGACCCACCTGGGCTGGGCGGCCAAGGTCCTTGGTTTCCGCGCCCTATCCCCCGTGTTCGACGGCGGCAACCCGCTCACCATTGAGGATGCCCTCGCTCGCACCTGGATTGCCGAGCAGGCCGATGCTGTGTTGCCTCAGCCCAACGGCGAAAAGAATGAGGCGGGAGAGAACGTAGACATGGCAAAGGCCTTGCAGTGGCTAGCCCAGCGGGGCTACGACGGCCAGGCGGTGTTCGATGACTGGCAGCCGGGCCAGGCCAAGCGCGCCTGCCTGGAGCTGTGGCTGGAGGAGCAGGGTAAGAGGAAGGTGCGGGGCCGGCCAGAGCATGAGCTGGAGGCTCTGGCCGAGAAGATTGTACTAAAGGGTGGTCCCGGTGCCCCCATTTTCGGCAAACAGGTCCTCTACGACGGACGCACCGGCGAGCCCTTCGACCAGCGGGTTACGGTGGGCTACATCTACATGATGAAGCTGATCCACCTGGTGGAGGACAAGATCCATGCTCGTTCCACCGGTCCCTACTCGCTCATCACCCAGCAGCCTCTGGGCGGCAAGGCCCAGTTTGGCGGCCAGCGCTTCGGCGAGATGGAGGTGTGGGCTCTAGAGGCCTACGGCGCCGCCCACGTCCTCCAGGAGATCCTTACCGTTAAGTCGGACGATGTGGTGGGGCGAGTCAAGACGTATGAATCCATCGTCAAGGGCGAGGACATCCCCGTGCCGGGGGTGCCGGAGTCCTTCAAGGTGCTAGTGAAGGAATTGCAGAGCCTCTGCCTGGCGGTGGAGGTGCTGAACGAGGAAGAGGAACGAGTGACCTTGGCGGATACGTCGGCAACCGAGGTTCCGCAGTTGGGTATTAACTTGACAGGCTTAGAGGGGGAGGATCTACTTGGTTCTTGAGGTGAACGACTTTAACGCCATTCGCATATCGTTGGCTTCGCCGGAGCAGATCCGCTCCTGGTCCTACGGGGAGGTAACCAAGCCGGAGACCATCAACTACCGCACCCTGAAGCCGGAGAAGGACGGCCTGTTCTGCGAGAAGATATTCGGGCCCACCAAGGATTTCGAGTGCTACTGCGGCAAGTACAAGCGGGTTCGCTACAAGGGTATCATCTGTGACAAGTGCGGCGTTGAGGTAGCCCGCAGCAAGGTGCGCCGCGAGCGCATGGGCCACATCGAGCTGGCCTCGCCGGTGGCCCACATCTGGTTCGTCAAGGGCATGCCCAGCCGTGTTGGCCTCCTTCTGGACATCTCGCCCCGCAGCCTGGAACGGGTGCTCTATTTCGCCCAGTTCATCGTCACCGAGGTGAACGAAGCCGCCCGCGACCAGGCCATCGAGGCCCTGCGCCAAGAGATGGAGACACAGGCAGCCGAACGCGAGAGGGAGTACGCCGAGAAGATAGCGGCCAGGGAGGCCGCCTGCGAAGAGGCCATTGCTCAGGTGCAGTCCCAGCGAGACGAGCAGTTGGCGCGCCTGGACGAAGAGCTGAGCCGCAATCTGGAGGCCCTTAAGAAGAGGGTTGCCGCTCTGAAGAGGGCCATAACCAAGGGCCAGGGCAAGTCGGCTTCGAAGGACTTGGCCCTGGCGGAAACAGTTATCGTTGCCAAGGGCGGGAAGGTCACTAATCAGGCAGCAGAGCGGCTTCAGGCTGAGGCCGACAAGCAGGTGGCCGAACTGGAGGATCTCTTCGCGCAGCGGCGCAGCGAGAGCGAGCTCGTGGTCGATGCCCACATTCAGCAGCTGCGGGATGCCGCCCGGGTGGAGATAGAGCCCCTGCGCCAGAAGATGCACGACGAGCGGCAGGCCGTCGGCGAGGAGTACCGCCTGAAGATCGAGGAACTGGAAGACCTTAAGGACCCCATCCGCGACGACGCCGTCACCCTCCTCATGGAGCCCAAATACCACGAGTTGGCGTTGGCCTACTCGGACGTCTTCTCGGCGGGCATGGGCGCCGAGCCCATCCTGGACATTCTTCAGCGCCTCGACCTCGACAGGCTGGTCGTCAAGCTACGCCAGGAGATCCAGAGCTTCAGTGGCCAGCGACGCAAGAAGGCCACCAAGCGCCTGAAGGTGGCAGAGGCCTTCCGCAAGAGCAACAACCGACCAGAGTGGATGATTGTTACCGTCTTGCCGGTGTTGCCGCCCGACCTGCGGCCGATGGTGCAGCTAGACGGCGGCCGCTTCGCCACCAGTGACCTCAATGACCTTTATCGGCGGGTGATCAACCGCAACAACCGCCTGAAGCGCCTGCTGGAGCTGGGAGCGCCGGAGATCATCATTCGCAACGAGAAGCGAATGCTTCAGGAGGCGGTGGACTCCCTCATCGATAACGGCCGCCGCGGCCGCGCTGTATCCACCGCCGGCAATCACAAGCTGAAGTCCCTGTCAGACATGCTCAAGGGAAAGCAGGGCCGCTTCCGCCAGAACCTCCTGGGCAAGCGGGTAGACTACTCCGGCCGCTCAGTCATCGTCGTCGGGCCAGAGCTGAAGCTGCATCAGTGCGGCTTACCCAGGCGGATGGCCCTGGAGCTGTTCAAGCCATTTGTGATGCGGGCCCTGGTGGACCGCGGCCTGGCTCACAACATCAAGTCAGCCAAGCGGGTCGTGGAGCGGGCTCAGCCAGAGGTTTGGGACATCCTCGATGAGATCGTCCAAGAGCGGCCGATCCTCCTGAACCGAGCGCCTACCCTCCACCGCCTGGGTATCCAGGCCTTCGAGCCCGTCCTTGTCGATGGTAGCGCCATCCGGATCCATCCCCTGGTCTGCGCCGCCTTCAATGCCGACTTCGACGGCGACCAGATGGCGGTACACATACCTCTGTCGCGAGCTGCCGTGGCCGAGGCGCGCCAGATTATGCTATCGGCCAAGAACCTGCTTCTGCCCAGCAACGGTGAGCCCACGGTAGCCCCCACCCTGGACATTGTCATGGGCTGCTACTACCTCACCCTGGTCAAGCGGGGGGCTAAGGGCGAGTACCGCTCAGGCATCCTCCCGCAGGGGGTCTACGGCAGCTTCCAGGAGGCCAAGCTGGCCCATGACCTGGGCCTGGTGGAACTGCAGGCTAAGATCAAGGTGCGCGACCCAAGGACCGGCGGCGAGCTCATCGATACAACGGTGGGACGCATCATCTTCAACGAGGTGCTGCCCGAGGAACTCGGTCTCCGTAATGAGGTTCTGGACAAGAAGGACCTCAAGGATCTGGTAGCGGAATGCTATCACAAGTTGGGTATGGAGCGCACCGGCGAGATGGTTGATGCTATCAAGAACGTTGGTTTCCACTATGCCACCCAGTCCGGCATGACTATCGCCATCAACGACCTGAAGGTGCCCGTAAACAAGGCCAAGCTGCTGGAAGAGGCCGATGCTCGCATCGGCGAGGTAGAGCAGCAGTACCAGATAGGCTTGATCACCGAGGAGGAGCGCTACGACCAGGCGGTGGCCATCTGGCGGCAGACCACCGAGGAAGTGCAGGCGGCTATTCAGAATGAGATGGACCGCTATGGTGACGTCTACCTGATGGCCGTCAGCGGCGCCAAGGGTAACATCAGTCAGATCAGCCAGATGTGCGGCATGCGCGGCCTCATGACCGACCCCTCTGGCCGCATCATCGACTTGCCCATCCGCTCCAGCTTTCGCGAGGGGCTGACAGTGTTGGAGTATTTCATCTCTACTCACGGCGCCCGCAAGGGGCTGGCCGACACCGCTCTCCGTACGGCCGACAGCGGCTATCTGACCCGCCGCCTGATCGACGTGTCCCAGGAGGTCATCATCTTGGAGGATGACTGTGGCACTACCGCTGGCAGCTGGCTGTCGGAGCCAGCAGAGAAGGGCGTGCTTGAGTCCCTACGGGAGCGGATCATCGGCCGCCGGGCAGCCTCCGACCTGATCGACCCCCAGACGGGCGAACTCATTGTGCGCCGCAATGAGGTGATCACCGAAGAAGTGGCTGAGCGTATCGAGGCGCTAGGCATCCAGCGGGTGCACGTGCGTTCGCCTTTGACCTGTCAGGCCAAGCGAGGCCTCTGCGCTCTCTGCTACGGTCGCGACTTGGCCCGTGGCGAGCTGGTGGAGGTGGGCGAGGCCGTGGGCATCGTGGCCGCCCAGAGTATCGGCGAGCCCGGCACCCAGCTCACCATGCGCACCTTTCACACCGGCGGTGTGGCCGGCGTGGACATCACATCCGGCCTGCCGCGAGTGGAGGAGTTGTTCGAGGCAAGGGTGCCTAAGGGTGGGGCCCTCATCTCCGAGATCGACGGCACAGCTGAGATCGTACGCGAGGGCGACAGTCGGCACATCAAGGTGGTAAGCAGCGAACTGTACCGCGATGAATACGCCCTGTCCGAGGGGGTCGAGGTTGTGGTCAAGGACCAGGAGTGGGTGGAGCGAGGGGCGCTGCTGGCTCGCCTACCCCAGTCGGAGGAGGCCGCGGAGGGCCAAGAAGCGATCCTCCCCGTCGCCGCCGACACCGACGTCACCGCTCGCATGGCCGGTCGCGTCATGCTGGGCCGGGAAGACCGTCTCTCCATCCTCTATGAGGAGCGGGAGGAGCGGGAATACATAGTGCCGCCCACTGCCCGCATCCGGGTGGAGACCGGCCTTTATGTTCACGCCGGCCAGCAGCTCACCGACGGAGCAGTCAACCCTCAGGACATCTTGCGCGTTCAGGGGCCGGAGGCGGTGCAGCTCTACCTGGTGGAAGAGATACAGAAGGTCTACCGTTCCCAGGGTGTGAATATCAACGATAAGCATATCGAGGTCATCGTTCGCCAGATGCTCCACCGGGTGCAGGTGGACTCTCCCGGCGACACCGCCCTCCTGCCGGGCGAGCTGGTGGATCGCTTTCGCTTCGAGGAAGTGAACGCCAAGGTGCTGGCCGAGGGTGGCGAGCCCGCCACCGCTCAGCCCGTTCTCCTGGGGGTGACCAAGGCCTCCCTCAATACCGATAGCTTCCTGGCCGCAGCCTCCTTCCAGGAGACCACGCGCATCCTCACCGAGGCGGCTGTCAACGGGGCTGTCGATCACCTCCTGGGCCTCAAGGAGAACGTTATTATCGGCAAGCTCATTCCGGCTCGTGCTCGCGTCACCGTGCCCGAGCGGCGAACAGTGGCCGAGCTCATGGCGCCGTCCGGCTTGCTGGCCGGCGGAGAAGGGGAGCCGGCGGAGGGCGAGCTAGTCGGCGAGGCAGCTCAAGGGTTGGCCAAGGAGCTATCCGCTCTGGCCATCGCTTTTCAGGTTCCCCCCGGGGAAGAAGGCCCGGTCGAGGAGCCGGTAGGAGAGCCGGTCGAGGAGCCGGTAGGAGAGCCGGTTGAGGAGCCGGTAGGAGAGCCGGTAGGAGAGCCGGTAGGAGAGCCGGTCGAGAAACCGGATAGCGAGTAGTCAGGCGCCTCTAGCTGGCAGACTTAAGTCTAGCAGGCCTTGAGCGGAATCAGCCGCTCAAGGCCTATTCATTGGTTGGGGCTAAGGCATCGACGAGGGTGATCAACCAGGCAACGGCGACGATGCCGGCAAAGGTAGTGCACCAGATACAGATGTCCTCCACCACGAATAGCTCTATGTAGGTGAGGTAGGCGGCGAAGGCAACGCCGGCCAGGGTCATGCTGAAGGCTGCCAGGGGAGCCCACTCCTGCGCCAGGGGCAGACGGACTGCCCGCGCCAGCACCAGCGCCAGAATACCAGCGCAGAACAGCGTGCCCAGCAGGCCCACCGGAATGTCGAGAAGGGTGGAGTACTCGCTATTTTCCACAGCGTCGCAGCCACTTAGGCCAGCACACATTATGGGTTGGTCGGCATAATGGCTGTAGGTGAGATAGGCCGCTACGCCCATACCGGCCATAGCCAGCGCGGCCAGAGTTCCCCATCTCAGAAGGTCGCCGATTGTCAGGGGGGCTCCTCTTGCCAGAACCTGGGGTTTACTCTGCCTCACTCGTCTCACCCAGCTTAGCCAACTCGTCGTCGATGGCCGCCTTGAACGCACTGTAAGGCTTGGCCCCTACAACCATGGTCTGCCCCACGAAGAAGGTGGGGGTGCCAGGGACCTCGCGACGACGAGCCTCGTTGTAGTCATCCACGATCTTGTCCCTGTACTTGCCCTCATCCAGGCAGGCATTGAATTTCTCCGTGTCCAGACCCAGCTCCCTGGCAAAGATCTTGAGGTTGTCTGGCACGAAGGTACCCACATCGACGCCCCTGCGGTTGAGGTACAGCGTGTCATGATACTCCCAGAAGGCGTTCTGCTCGGCCGCGCATTCGGTCGCCTCGGCCGCCCCTGGCGACTCTTGTCCTTCGATGGGGAAATGCTTGAATGTTAGCTTGGCCTTGCCGGTGGCGATATAGTCTGCCTCGATCTGAGGCACTATCTCTAGGCTAGCTTTGCGGCAGAAGGGGCACTGAAAGTCGGAATACTCAACGATGGTCAGGGGGGCGTCGGGGCTCCCGAGCGTGGTCCCCTGGCGGGGCATGTCGGCTGGCCTCGGGGTGGGGATAATGAATTCGGAGGGCGTCCCCTCGCCCTCGCTCTCCCAGGGGGCCAGGCTCACCACGATCAGAATGGTAGCGACGACCGCGGCGGCCGCCGTACCTGTCAGAATCCGCAGATAGCGGGGGCGCCTCCTGGGTCTGGTGGGCCTTTTCTTCTCCCGACGTTGTCGGGCTGGGCGTAATCCTTCCGAAACCTCGACCTCGGCCTCTACAGGTACCCTGGTCGTCTTTCGCTTCTCCCGACGCTTTCGAGCCCTTCTGCCCATGCACAACGCCTCTGGCCACGAAGATAGCAGCGCGCTCCTTTGGTGTCAACGTAACGACTCAGTGCCGGGGGGAACGCCCCCACCCCTCATCCCTGCTCGGCAGCACGGCCACCCTCTTTCGATGCCCTAGGAGACCTGCATGGGCTCCTCTAGGTGGTGGGTTCCCTGGCCTCGGCGCCTGCGGACCAGCTCATCGACCTTGGCCAGGCAGGCCTCCGCCTCCAGCCGCTGCACGCCGCAGACGCTGCAGAGCTCCTTGTGGCAGTCAGCGGTGGCTTCCCCTTTCGCCGTCTTCAGCCACTCCCCCCGCAGGTAGGCTTCGCTGACGCCGACATCGATGTGGGACCAGGGGAACTTCTCGAAGAGTCCCCGTTCACGGTGAGCGTAGAAGCTGGGATCGAGGCCGCATTCCTGGAAGGCCTGCTGCCAGCGGCTCCAGTCCTGCTGCTCGTGCCAGGCGTCGAACTTGCAGCCCAGTTGCCAGGCGCGCTGGATCACCCGCCCCAGACGCCGGTCGCCGCGGGAGATGACTGCCTCCAGCAGGCTGTGCTCGGGATCCTCCCAGGAGAACTCTACACCGGCCCGCCGACAACCCCTGCGCAGAAGGTCGTGCTTAGGGCCCAACTCCTCGGCGCTGTTCTGGCGGACCCACTGGAAAGGCGAGTGCGGCTTGGGGACGAAAATGGAGGTGCTCACCCGCACACGAGCGCGACCGCGATGATAGCGGCGGCCGATCTCCTTCACCCTGGCCGCCAGATCGACGATCCCCTGCACGTCCTCCAGGGTTTCGGTGGGCAGGCCCACCATGAAGTACGTCTTGATGCTCGTCCAGCCACGGGAGAAGGCGGTCTCCACCGCCCGCAGGACATCCTCTTCCGTTATCGGCTTGTTGATAGCCAGGCGCAGGCGCTGGCTGCCCGCCTCGGGGGCGAAGGTGATGGTGTGCTTGCCTGACCCCGCCACCGCCTCAGCCACCTCCACCGAGAAGCTGTCCACCCGCAGGCTGGGCAGGGAGATAATAATGCTATCGCCGAATTCTTTTTTAAGGGCACGCACCATGGGCACGATCTGGGAGTGGTCGGTGGTGCTGAGGGACAACAAGGAGAGCTCGCGATAGCCAGTACTGGTCAGCACTTCCCTGGCGAGGGTCACCGTCTCCTTCATTGTACGCTCCAGACGCGGGCGATAGATCATCCCCGCCTGGCAGAAGCGACACCCCTGGGTGCAGCCGCGCTGGATCTCGATGCCAGCGCGGTCGTGCACTATCTGCACGAAGGGAACGATGGGCCGCCTGGGCAATGGCAGAAGCTTCTGCACGAATCGCTTGCGCGGTCGAGGAGACGCGGCCGCATCCACGGGCCTTACCTCAGCGATGGTGCCATCAGGATGGTAGAGCACGTCGGAAAAGCGGGGCACGTAGATGCCCTCGATGGCGGCCAGCTCCCGCAGAAGTTGCCTCTTTGATCGGCCACCCCTCTCCTTGAAGCGGCGCACACAGTCGACGATATTCAGGACGAGCTCCTCGCCGTCGCCCAGGGCGAAGGCATCGATGAAGTCGGCCAGGGGCTCAGGGTTGAGGGCGCCGCTGCCGCCGGCGATGACCAGGGGCAGAGCCCGCCGGCGCTCTGCTGCCAGCAACGGCAGGCCGGCCAGGTCGAGCATGTTCAGAAGGTTGGTGTAGGTCAGTTCGTAGCTTAGGGAGAAGCCAATGACATCGAACTCGCCCAGGGGGTGGCGGGTCTCTAGGCTGAAGAGGGGGATGCCCTCCTGACGCATAGCTTGTTCCATGTCCGTCCAGGGGGCGTACACTCGCTCGCAGAGCACGCCGTCCTCCCGGTTGAGAACCTCATAGAGGATGGCCAGGCCCAGGTTGGACATGCCGATGTCGTAGACATCGGGGTAGGCCAGGGCGACCCGCAGGGGCGTGTGGCTCCAGTCCTTGACCACGGAGTTCCACTCGCCGCCGCTGTAGCGGGCGGGCTTGCTCACGTGCCGAAGAATCCGATCTAGGTTGACAATGGCCAAATTCGCCACCTCGCTGGGGAAAGACCCCGGAACTCCCATCTTCCGCTCCAAAGGGTGTCAGCAGACGCTGGCGATCTGTAGGCAAGGACCGTGCGCGTGACAGTGTGGCAGCCTGGAATCAGAGCTAGGAAGCCTGAGCCTGACCTAGCAGCTGAAGCTCAACCACAACTTCCTCATGTCCGTACTTAATGTCGAACCCGAGAGCCCGACAGAGGTCCGTCATTTTCCTGTTGTCAGGCAGGACTATTCCGTAGATGCTGTCCAGGCCTTTATCCTGACCTATGCCTATCAGCATGTCCACCAGCTTGGTTCCAAGCCCCTTGCCTTGGAAGTCATCAGCCACCACCACGGCAAACTCGGCCCGCTTCTCTCCGGGCTCCATTATCAGCCTGCCAACCCCTATGTTTCTCTTCTTACCGCCCTTCGCATATTCAGCTATTATCGCCATCTCCCGGTCATAGTCTATGTTGCAGTAGCGGACCAGCATCTCATGGGTGATATCCCTAATGACTTGGAAGAACCTGAAGCGGCTTGTCTCGTCGGAAAAGCCGCGGATTAGCTCCGCCTCCAAGGGCTCGTCCTCGGGACGTATGGGCCTCAGGATAACGTCGGTACCATCTTTCAGTCTCCAGGGCGTCATGTACTTGACGGGATAGGGCATTATTACCAGATGGCAATAGGGGTCCTTACAGTCCAGGGCTTGTGGGTCCAAGACTATCCTTGAGTCAAGGGCGTAGATTCCTTCCCCGCAGACTGCCAGCGGGTTTATGTCTATCTCGGCTATTTCCGGGAAATCAACAATCAGGTTTGCGAACTTGACCATTATCTCCTCCAGCAGTCTGAGGTTGGCTGGAGGCTTGTTTCTAAGGCCGCTCTTCAGGACCTCCCAGATCTTGGTATTCTCCATCAGCCTTCTAGCCAGCGTTTGGTTGAGAGGCGGAAGCCCTATGGAGAAGTCCCTGAATACCTCGACGCTTATCCCACCTGATCCGAACAGTATCACTGAGCCGAAGTCTCCATCCTTTTTTGACCCGAGGATCAGTTCGTAACTCACGTCTGTTATCATGCTTTGGACGTAGACGCCCTCAATCCGCGCCTCCGGCGACCTCTCACGCACGTCATCGACAAGCTTGGAGAAAGCCTCTCTCAGTTCGCCCTCGGAGCTTACCCCGGTGATAACTCCTCCGACATCGACTTTGTGGATTACGTCCGGGGAGACGATCTTGAGGACAACGGGATACTTGATGGAGGTGGCCGCAGATACCGCCTGCTCAACGTTCGCGCAGAGGACACCTCTTGCCCTCGGTATCCCATAAGCATCGAGAAACTTATCGGCTTTGTCCTCCGTCAGACAGGTCTTCCCCTCCTCCAAAGCGCGCTTTGTCAGAAGCTTGAGGTGACTGGAAGGAGGAGAGAGCCCTACAGGAAGTTCTTCAGGCGTTTCATAGAGAAGGTCAAGGTTGCGCTTGTACTTGCACATGTACATGTAGGTCTTTATTGCCGCCTCCGGGGAGGCATAGGTGGGTATGTTCTTGCTGTAGAACAGCTCGCGAGCCGCTCTAACCTCTTCCTCACCCATCCAAACGGTCAGAATGGGCTTGATTCGCTCTTCCGCCACAGCGGCTATGGACTTCGCCAGCTTAGTCGGTGACGCCTCCCCTTGCGGCGTATAGATTGCAACTATGCCATCAACGTTGGGATCGGCCAGGCACGCGTTGACCCCCTCAACAAATCGGTCAATGCCAGCATCTCCCAGCACATCGACGGGGTTCGTGTGGCTCCAGTAACTTGGGAGAAAAGAGTCAAGACCTGCAATGGTCGGCGCGGAAAGCTGGGCGAGCTCGCCACCGTGTTCCTTCACGGCGTCAGCGGCTATTACTCCGGGCCCCCCAGCGTTGGTGACTATCGCGATTCTCGACCCAGCAGGGAGAAACTTGGAGTCCAAGACACTCGCGCAGTTGAAGAGGTCCAGGATTTCGTGCACCGGGACTACCCCTGCTCTCTCAAAGGCAGCATTGTATACTTCGTAGTTGCCAGCCATCGCTCCGGTGTGGGAGAGGGCTGCTCTCGCGCTCTCAGGGTATTTCCCTGGCTTTATCATGACTATCGGCTTGGTTCTGGCGAATCCCCTGGCCGCTCTCATGAATTTCCGCGCGTTCCCTACGCTCTCCATGTAGACAATTATGCTCTTGGTGAATGGGTCTTCGCCAAGAAAGTCGATCAGGTCACCGAAGTCGACATCGAGCATTGAGCCGACGAAAACGAACGTGCTGAATCCGACGTTGGAGCTGACGGCCCAATCGAGGATTGCTGATCCTAGCGCCCCGCTCTGGGATATGAAGGCTATTCGTCCCGACTCAGGGTTCCGTCTCAGAAACGTAGCGTTCAAGTTTGCATGAGGTCTGATGATCCCCAGGCAGTTGGGGCCAAGGATTCGCATTCCGTACTTGTCTCTGATAGCCCTGATCTCCTCCTCGAGCTCCTGCCCCGACTGCCCCACCTCCCTGAATCCGGCCGAAATGATCACCATTGCTCCCACTCCTGCCTGTCCACACTCTTCCACTATCTGGGGAACCGTTTCGGCAGGAGTGGCTACGATCGCCAGGTTCACCTGCTCAGGAACGCTCGCTATGCTCGGCCAGCACTTCTCACCCATGGCGCTCTCCCGCTTGGGGTTCACAAAGTAGACCTTCCTGTCACCCTCTCCCAGAAGCAGGTTCTTGATGAGAGATTGACCGACTGAACCCTTCCGGTCGGTAGCGCCTATGAGGGCAATTGCTTTGGGATTGAGCAATGGCTCTAGGTTTCTCAACAGCTACCTCGGTAGAGGCCAAAGACTTGTACGTTACTCGTCATTATAGACCATATGGATGAACTCGCGTTGGGCAGTGAGAGCAAGGCACTAGTAAGGCCGCCCAGGCCCAGGTTGGACATGCCGATGTCGTAGACATCGGGGTAGGCCAGGGCGACCCGCAGGGGCGTGTGGCTCCAGTCCTTGACCACGGAGTTCCACTCGCCGCCGCTGTAGCGGGCCGGCTTGCTCACGTGCCGAAGAATCCGATCTAGGTTGACAATGGCCAAATTCGCCACCTCGCTGGGGAAAGACCCCGGAACTCTCATCATACTGAACCGCCACCTGGGGTGGCAACCTTGTCTGGCGAAGGCTGGGCTCGTTCAGAAACATGGGTGACACCTAGAATGGTGTCACTATGCGGATCATCAGTGGGACAGCGCCCGGGGCTCTACGCCTGGCAGGTCGCGGGCAGGAGCTGTCAGCCCAAGCCAGGCGAAGGCTGAAGTG
>DAOUEZ010000009.1:0-17812 GCA_034429995.1 Dehalococcoidia bacterium | reverse complement strand
TGTCGCTGTCCGTGCCGATGCTGCCGCTCAGGCTATCCCTGGAATCCCAGACTGCCACCCAGTTGCCCCCGCCATCGGTCGCCACCTGGGCGTTCCAGTCATCCCCCGAGTCTGTGGCGGCGTTGGTGTTCAGCGTGGCGGGGTAACTCCAGGCATAGGCGGTCGGCGCATCGCGCGCTACCACCGCCAGGGCCATCACTGCCAACAGCAGCCCCAGCCTTACGTACGTACGCATCGCCGCCACCCCCGGAGCGGGCATGCCAGGCCGGATGGTGTCGTTATGGTAACCGCGGTCGCTGGAAGTGTCAACAGGAGAACCACCGTATAGAACCGGTTGGCCGCTGGTCGCCTGATTCTCGACCCCCGCCTAAAGGCGGGGGCATCAGATTCGCCTCCCCATGCCCCAGCCTTCAGGCTGGGGTCGCGTGTAAACGCGCGAGGCTAGCCGCGGGGCCTATCCGAGAAGCAGCGGCTCCAGTCGCCGCCAGATCGTGCGGGTTATCTCTTCCGCCGTCAGCGTGCCGTCCACCACCAGGAAGCGCTGTGGCTCCTCGCTGGCCATCGCCAGGTAGCCCTGGCGCACCCGCTCGTGGAACTCCGCCCCCTCTTGGCCGATGCGGTCCGGCACGTTCTCGCCCCCCTTCCCAGAAGCCTGCCCTGAGCTTGTCGAAGGGCTCAGGGCAAGCTCCTGGCGGCCCAGACCCATCTCCACCGGCACGTCCAGAAGCACCGTCAGGTCGGGCACAAGACCCCGCGTGGCCATGCGGTTGGCCTCGCGCACATCGTCGATGCTGAGACCCCGACCGTGGCCCTGGTACGCCACGCTGGAGTCGCCGAAGCGGTCGCAGATGACGACATCGTCGTGTTCCAGCGCTGGCCGGATCACCTCCGCCACGTGCTGGGCGCGGACGGCCACGAACAGGAAGAGCTCGCTGCGGGGGTCGAGTTCCAGCGAGGGTTCGCGCAGAAGCTCCCGCACCCGCTGCCCCAGCGGGCAGCCGGCGGGCTCGCGGGTGACGGTGACCCTGCGCCCTGCGCCTTCGACAAGGGCCTTGAGCGCCTGGGCCTGGGTGGACTTGCCGGAGCCTTCGCCCCCTTCGAGGGTGATGAACAGGCCCCGCCTTGGTGAGGTCATAGAAGGGCTACTCGCCTCTGCCGGGCAGGATGCGCACCCGTCGCTGCGGCTCCTGCCCCAGGCTGCGCGAGCTCAGGTTGTAGCGCTGAGCCAGCATGTGCTGGAGGCGGCGAATGTAGGCGTTCTGTGGCGATAGCTCCGCCGACCGCCTGCCTTTCATGATATCGCCGATGGCCTCCTCCGCTTCCTGGAGGGCGGAAAGGACCGGGTCCTGGCCTCGCTCGCCGCGCATGGAGACGATGCACTGCTCCATCTGGAGCACCGTGTTGCTCTTGATCACGTAGATGGGGACGCCCCGCTCCTCCGCGTCCCGCAGGAGCTGCGGCTTGCGCCGGTAGTAGCTGCGAAGCGTGATCAGGGCATCGGCGTCGCCCAGGTGGTCGACGATGGCGGTCGCCATGCCCATCTGGCGAATGGCCTGATCCAGTCGCCGCCGCGAGATGCCGAAGGGATAGATGCGCCTCTCGCGACCGGCGGCGACGGCTGGGCCGCGCTCCTCCAGCACCCGCTTCTGCTGCGCCTGAGCGGGGGAGGCCACCACCTGCATCTGGCCCTCCTTGTCCAGCTCTCGAATCTCGGCGGGCACTTCGTACCCTCGCAGGACGGCATCCACCGTCTCGGTCACGTTGGCGTGCACGGACACCCTCTCCCAGCTCTGGATCTCCACCACCACATCGAAGGTAGGCGGTGCCTTGCGCTCCAGGATGGACTTCTGGGTGCCCCGACGCCGCGCCTCCTCGTCACCCAGGGTCACCGACTGGATGCCCCCGATGAGGTCGCAGAGGGTGGGGTTCAAGATCAGGTTCTCCAGCGTGTTGCCGTGGGCCGTGCCCACCAGTTGCACCCCCCGCTCGGCGATGGTGCGAGCGGCCGCCGCCTCCAGGTCGGTGCCGATCTCGTCGATGATGATGACCTCCGGCATATGGTTCTCCACCGCCTCGATCATCACCGCGTGCTGCATGGTGGGCGTTGGCACCTGCATGCGGCGGGCGCTACCGATGCCCGGGTGGGAGATATCGCCGTCGCCAGCGATCTCGTTGGAGGTGTCCACCACCACCACCCGCTTGTTCAGATCGTCGGCCAGGAAGCGGGCCACCTCCCGCAGCATCGTTGTCTTGCCCACGCCGGGCCGCCCCAGAAGGAGGGTGCTCTGGCCCGATTTCACCAGGTCCTCGATGATCCGGATGGTGCCGAACACGGCCCGGCCGACGCGGCAGGTGAGGCCAACGACGCGGCCGTGCCGGTTGCGGATGGCCGATATGCGGTGGAGGGTGCGCTCGATGCCCGCCCGGTTGTCGGTGGTGAACTCGCCTATGCGGGAGACGACGTAATCCAGGTCGGCTTCGGTCACCTCCCGCTCGCTGAGGATTGACTCCTGCTCCGGGTAGCGGGCCTCCGGCAGGCGGCCAAGGTCGAGCACCACCTCCAGAAGCTCGAAATTGCCCGGCCGCTCCTGCAACGTGTCGCGAACGTGTGGTGGCAGCACATCAAGCATGGCGTCCAGGTCATCGGTTATTCTTAGGGTGTTCATTCCACTAGCTCGCCGGGTAGGGCTGGCGCACCCCCTCCGCTACCGGCAGCGCCTCCGCCGCAGGTCGAACCAGGCGGTTCACCAAGACCACGTACTCGGCCACTGCCCTGAAGCCTAGCTCCTCCAGGCGGCGGGCCACCGCCTTCTGGTATTCAGGCACCAGGCAAAAGATGGGCCGCCTGTCGGCCAGATAGTCGAGAGTGGCAGCCAGCAAGTGGTCTAGGGGAACATTCTCCCTTCGCTGAGTCAGCAGGCTGAAGCGGCCCGCCCGATTGCTCTTAGAGACACGCAACAAGGCGGCCGGGCCCTCTGCCCCCGTCGCCACCATGTGCTGCCAGCGGCCCTTCTCCTGGACGCCCACCCACTCGCGCAGGGTGGCGGCCTCGTTGCGGCGCACGGCTGCGGGCACAGCTGCATTGTAGAGATGGAACAGAGGGAGAGCGTCGGCCGAGGTACGCTCTCGCAGGGCCAGTTTCGCCGGCTCCAGGCCTTGCGGTGCCCTATCGATAGCCAGCAGGCGCTCCTTCAGGTAAGGGAAGAAGCCAGCCTGGCGAGTCGTCTCCAAGAGGGGGCTGTCGGCCTTTAACCTGAGGAAGACCTTCTCCACGCCAGCTCGTCCCAGTCTCTGGCTCAACCGCTCCACAAGCGTCAAGCAGGGGGCTTCTTCTCCCTGGCTGACGATAAGGTAGTCCATCTCCCAGGCGCTGGGACTACTGCGCCGCCGCACCGACGCCAGAGCGCAGGCCCTCAGCCCGCAAACGGCTATCCAGGTATGACGGCGGTCGGCTAATGGGAGCCATTGCTTCAGGGCGCTCTCCAGCAGGCGGAACGGCCGTTCCTCCAGGCCCAGACGATCCCAGGTCTGGGCCTCATTGCGGTATAGGGGGCTGAAGGGAGGCTTGCCCGTGGCCCAGAGCGAGGCCAGGGGCACCAGGTCGGCTGGCCGCAGAGGCCTGATGGCGACGGCAGGGCTACGCTTGGGCATCTTTGTGCGCTCGCACCATATCGATGAAGTAGCGGTGAAAACGGTGGTCTTCTGTCAGCTCGGGATGAAAAGCGGTGGCCAGGGCGTTGGTCTGGCGCACGGCAACCGCTTTCCCATTCTCCAGCTTGGCCAGCACCTCCACCCCATCGCTCACCTCCTCCACAATCGGCGCCCGTATGAAGACGGCATGGAAGGGCTGCTGGCCCAGGGCGGGAACGGTCAGGTCGGCCTCGAAGCTGTCCACCTGCCGCCCGAACGCATTGCGCCGCACGGCAATGGCCAGGGCGTCCAGGGTGGGCCAGGCTAGCTCGCTCGCCCGCTGAGCGAGAACGATCATGCCGGCGCAGGTGCCCCAGATGGGGAATCCGTTCTGGGCCCGCTCTCGCAGTGGCTCCAGGAGGTCGAACTCGGAGATGAGGCGCGCGATCGTAGTGCTCTCGCCGCCCGGGATCACCAGTCCGTCGAGGCTGGCAAGCTCCTGGGGGTGGCGCACCTCGCGCGCCTCGATGCCCAGTCGCTGAAAGATGTCGATATGCTCAGCGAAGTCACCCTGGAGCGCCAGAACACCGATGCAGGTCATGCGTTTCTACCAGCCGCGGCTGGCCAGCAACTCCTCCTCGCTGAGGCTTCGGATGTCCAGGCCGCGCATCGGCTCTCCCAGACCGCGCGATACCTCGGCGACGATCTGGGGGTCGTTGTAGTTGGTGACCGCCTTGACGATGGCCCTGGCCCGTGGCTCGGGGTCGTCCGACTTGAATATCCCGGAGCCCACGAACACACCCTCAGCGCCTAGCTGCATCATCAGGGCAGCGTCGGCGGGGGTGGCTACGCCGCCGGCGGCGTAGTTGACCACCGGCAGGCAGCCCGTCTCGTGCACCTCTTTCACCAGCTCGTACGGTGCCCCCAGCGCCTTGGCCTCGGCCATCAGTTCGTCTTCAGGCATAGAGTGCAGCTTGCGGATGCTGTCCATCACCGCCCGCATGTGGCGCACCGCCTCCACGATGTTGCCCGTGCCCGCCTCGCCCTTGGTGCGAATCATCGCCGCCCCCTCGCCGATGCGGCGCAGGGCCTCGCCCAGGTCGCGGCAGCCGCAGACGAACGGGACCTTGAAGGGCCACTTATCGATGTGGTGGGCCTCGTCGGCGGGGGTGAGCACCTCCGATTCGTCGATGAAGTCCACCCCCAGGGCTTGCAGCACCTGGGCCTCGGCGAAGTGGCCGATGCGGCACTTGGCCATCACCGGGATGGTGACCATCTCCATGATCGCCGCGACCACCGCGGGGTCGGCCATGCGGGCCACCCCCCCGGCGGCGCGGATGTCGGCCGGCACGCGCTCCAGGGCCATCACTGCACAGGCGCCGGCCTCCTCGGCGATGCGGGCCTGCTCAGGCGTCACCACGTCCATGATCACGCCGCCCTTGAGCATCTGGGCCAGCCCCTTCTTGACGATGTAGGTACCTTTCTCTATTGCCATAGTAGTTTCATTGTACTATTGGTGCTAGGAATGGGCAAGGCGGGCCGCCGCAGGCGAACGTCGCGCAGATATGCTAACATTGGCCGCGCAGGGGCCGAGAAGCATGGAGATAACCCCTCGCGTCCACAGCATACCTGCGCCCCAGGCCTTCTACGCTGGGCCGCTGGCCCCCAACGTCTACCTGGTGGTGGACGGTGGTCAGGGGGCCCTCATCGATGCCGGCTACCCCGACGAGGCTTCCATCACGCCACGACTGGAATATATCCAGGGCATGGCCGGCCCTTCGGCAGGCTCAGGCTTCGCCCTGAAGGGCTCAAGCCCGAAGGGGCAGGCCCTGAAGCTGGCCTACATCATCGTCACCCACCACCACATCGACCACTGCGGCGGCGCCCACGCCCTCCGCCAGGCCACCGGCGCTGGCATCTGCATGCACCCCACGGAGGCACGGCTCCTCAGCGAATGGCGGGGGGACGTCCCCCAGGACGTCGATATCCCCACCGAGCAGCAGACGATGGCCCAGCGGCTTCGCACCTGGCGCCACGTCACCGCCCTCGCCACCGCCGATTGCCTGATGCAGGGCGGCGACACGCTCCAGGTGGGCGGCGTGACCATCGAGGTCATCGATACGCCCGGTCACACCCTGGGCTCCATCTCCCTCTACCTGCGGGAGGAGGGCGTGCTGTTCACCGGCGACACCGTGCTCGGCCTGGGCACGGTGGCCATCTTCCCGCCGCCCCACGGCGACATGGCCCTCTACATGCAGTCGCTCGAGCGGCTCAAGAGCTACGACGCCACGTTGCTCTGCCCCGGCCACGGGCCACCGGTGCGCGACGTCGTCCGCAAGCTCCAGGAGCTCATCGATCACCGCCAGGAGCGCGAAAGGCAGGTTCTCACCGCCGTCGGCCAGGGACGGGGACGCCTGGAGACGATGCTGGCCGAGATCTACCCCGAGCTGGACAGGCGCCTCCTGGGCATGGCCCGCGCTCAGCTCCTGGCCCATCTCCACAAGCTTCAGAGCGAAGGAAAGATCGCCCGCCGCGACGAGGGCGGCGACAGCCTCTACGTCCTTCCCTAGACTGGGCCGCATCGTGTTGCACTCTAGGTGAGGGACAGAGGGTCGGGCCGCCTCTCCCGCTCATCCTGAGCTTGTCGAAGGAGGAGCGGCGGCTCATGGTTCGACAGGCTCACCATGAGCGGCCCCAAAGGCTCACCATATTGCCTAGACTGGGCCGCATCGTCAAACGTATAATGCCCTCAGATTCGGAGGAGCCTATCCTTGGCCAAGAAGAGATCGTCCATCGAGCTGCCCCTGGTGGGCATCCTGCCGCTCACCGCGGCGGTGAACGACGAGGGCCATCTGACCATCGCTGGCTGCGACGCCCTGGAGCTGGCCCGCGAGTTCGGCACGCCCCTCTACGTCTTCGATGAGGAGACTCTGCGCCACAAGTGTCGCCAGTTCCGCTCGGAGTTCCGCAGCCGCCACGCCGATAGCGGCGTCAGCTACGCCGCCAAGGCTTACCTCGGCCGAGCCCTGGCCGCCCTCCTCGCCGAGGAGGAGATGGACCTGGAGGTGGTCTCCGGCGGCGAGCTGGCCATCGCCCGCTCGGTGGATTTCCCGCCACAGCGTATCTACTTCCACGGCAACAACAAGTCGGAGGAGGAGCTGCGTGAGGCCCTGGACTATGGCATCGGTCGCGTGGTGGTGGACAACCTGTATGAGCTGGAGCTGCTGAACCAGGTGGCGACGGTCCTGGGCAAGCGCCAGCCCATCCTCCTGCGCCTGTCGCCCAACGTCGACCCCCACACCCATCGCCACACCACCACCGGCGTCCTGGACAGCAAGTTCGGCCTTCCCATCGTCACCGGCCAGGCGGAGGCGGCGGTGAAGCGGGCTCTGAGCCTGCCCGCCGTCGAGCTGGTGGGTCTGCACTTCCACCTTGGCTCGCCCATCCCTCAGGTCGAGCCCTACCAGGAGGCCGTCGACATCGTGATCGCCTTTGCTGCCCAGATGGCCGAGCGGCACGGCTTCCGCCTGGCGGAGCTTAGCCCCGGCGGCGGCTTCGCCATACGATATCTGGAGGATGTCCCCGTGCCGTCGATGGCCGAGTACGCGGCGGCCATCGTCTCCGCCCTGGCCGAGGCCTGCCGGGCCTACTCCCTGCCCCTGCCTAGGCTCGTCGTCGAGCCGGGGCGGGCCATCGTCGGTCAGGCTTGTCTCGCCCTGTACAGGGTCGGTGCAAGCAAGGAGATCCCCGGCGTGCGAAAATACGCCGCTGTGGACGGCGGCATGGGCGACAACATTCGCCCCGCCCTTTACGGCGCCCGCTATTCGGCCCTGGTGGCCAACAAGCTAGGCGAGGTAGAACGGCAGCGGGTGACCATCGCTGGCAAGTTCTGCGAGTCGGGCGATGTCCTCGTTCGCGATGCCGACCTCCCCCGCCTGGAAGCGGGCGACCTCCTGGCGGTGGCCGCCGCTGGCGCCTACTGCCTGCCCCTGGCCAGCAACTACAACGCCTATCTCCGCCCCGCCATCGTCATGGTCAAGGACGGCGCCGCCCGCCTGATCCGCCGCCGCGAGACCTACGAAGACCTGATGCGATGCGACGTGCACCCTCCCGAGAGTTAGGCGATCCCGTGTGGCAGACGGTTGGACAGGATAGGGCGGTGGCTGCCCTTCAGCGCGGCCTGGCCCAGGGCAGGCGCGCCCACGCTTACCTCTTCGTGGGGCCGCCCCAGGTGGGCAAGGGCACCCTCGCCCTGGAGCTGGCCCAGGCCCTCAACTGCGAGGGGCCCGAGCCGCCCTGCCAGGAGTGCTCCCCCTGCCGCCGCATCGCCGCCGGCATCCACGCCGACGTGCAGGTGGTGGGCATAGAGATAAGCGATGGTGGCATCCACAAGGACATCAGCATCGACCAGATACGGGAACTGGGACGGGTGGTGAGCCTGAGGCCCTTCGAGGGGCGCTGCCGCGTGATCATCATCGACCCCGCCGATGCCATGAACGAGGCGGCCCAGAACGCCTTCCTCAAGACCCTGGAGGAACCGCCCCCCGACGTTGTCTTCGTCCTTATCACCTCCCGCCCGCAGGCCTTGCGGGCCACCATCCGCTCCCGCTGCCAGCGGCTCGACCTTTCGCCCCTGCCTGTGGCCCAACTGGAGGAGGCCTTGCGCCAGCGCTGGGCCCTCCCTCCCCGCCAGGCCCACCTCCTGGCTCGGCTGTCGCGGGGCCGCCTGGGTTGGGCCATCGCTGCCCACCAGGATGAGGAGATGATGCGCGTTCGCCACGAAGCTCTCATGGACATTCGCGCCCTCCCTGAGCGCACCATCCAGGAGCGATTCGCCTACGCCTCCGAGGTGGCCAGCCGCTTCTCTCGCGATCGGCCGACGGTCCTGGCCGTCCTCGACCTCTGGCGCGAGTGGTGGCGCGACATTCTGCTGCTGTCCAGCGGTTGCCAGGAGGTCATCACCAATCTCGACCTGGGGGACATCCTGAAGGGGGAGGCCTCGCACTACGATGCCAGCCAGGTGGTCGCCTTCCTGCGCTCGTTGGCTGCCAGCAAGCGCCGCCTGGAGGAAAACGTCAACCCCCGCCTGGCCCTGGAGGTCTTGATGCTCGACCTGCCGGTACCCCGCTAGGCCCGCGGCTTGACAGACCCCTGCGCCTGTGATAGAAACGGAGCAACGTAGTAATTTCGAAAGCAATGGAAGGAGATTGACCATGAAATGGCTGCGCTCTAGGACGGCAGTGGTAAGCTTGGTGGCGGTGGTGGCCGTTCTCACCATCGCTCTGGGTGCCTGGCAGGGCTGGCTGGCCCAGGCCGCCGGCACCACCTATGTCGTCAATGATGTCGATCCCCCGGAGGCCGAGTGCGGCACCCCCGACTTTACGAACACGAACCTCAATACCATCATCGGGGTGGTGAGCGCGGACGACACCCTGGTGCTGTGCGAGGGGACCTACGACGGGGGCGTAGTGGTCAACAAGAAGCTCACCATAGAAGGTCAGGAGGCCGTTGACGTCGACAAGATCGTCGTGGAGGTGACAGCGCCCGGCACCGATGGCATTAAGCTGCAGGCAGACGGGTCGACCGTCCAGCACCTGTTTCTGGAGGGGCCTGGCGACAATAACGGCATCTTGGTGGACGCCGACGATTGCACCGTCAGCGGGGTAGAGGCTAGAGACTGGGATGTGGGGGTGAACGTGGTCGCCGCCCAGGGCACCCTCGTCGAAGAGAGCAAGCTCCACGACAATGCTCTCGGCGTCGCCCTGTCGCTGGGAGGCCCGAACGTGGTGCGCGGCAGCGAGATCACCGCGAACACGACTGCCGGCCTGAGCCTCGGTATGGACGAGGACCAGACCGTGGTTGAACGTAACCTGATCTCCCTGAACGACGGAACGCAGGCCTTGGTCACCGACCTGGGCTTCATGACGTCGGGCCCGGTACACGTCCAGTTTGCTCGCAACGACATCGGAACCAAAGCCGGTGCCGACGGCATTTTCATCAATACCATTCATGGCGACAGCTTTGTTCAGATTAGCGGCTCGCCCGACAGGGTCAACAACTTCAGCGGCCCCTATGACATAGTGGCTAACGATTACTACGTGGAGTTGGTCTGTGGCGCAGAGAACACGGTGGACGCTACCTATAACTGGTGGGGAAGCACTGATAGGACCGACATCACGAACCGCATCTTCAACGACGCGGACGACCCGGCTAGGAGCTTCACAGAGTGCCCCGTCGCCGCCGACCAGCAGAGGGGCGGGGTAGTTTTCGAGCCCTGGGCCACGGCTGCATGGACCCCCACCCCTACCCCCACTCCTAGCCCTACGCCCACCCCCACCCCTACGCCCAGCCCCACCCCCACGCCTGCCACTCGCACCTTCGACCTGACCCCGCAGGGCTGGCATAACTTCGTGTGGACGGGTGCCAACGACACGCCTGCGGAGACCGCTTTGAGCTGTATCGCCGGCCCACCGGCCGAGTTCGCCATCGCCTATCAGTGGACAGGGCCTCTAACGGGGTGGTTGCGGTACGTCCCTGACCGCTGTGCGGAGCCCGGTCTGTGTACGTTGACCACTGTGGACAAGTACGACAGCCTGCTGGTGATGATCACCGCCAGCGGCGTACAGTGCGAGATGCCCGTCGACCCCGATCCTTAGGCAACAAACGATGATCGTTCAAACAACAGAGGGCGGCCAAGCCGCCCTCTGTTGTTAGTCTGAATGCCTGGGTTGTGTTGCGATTGACTTTTGCTGTTTATATAATTGATTCGCCCTTGGGGAAGGGTCATTCGGTTGTGGCTGGGAGGGGTAGAAAAACTTGGCATGACGCTCAACAACATTCTGGTACCGGTCGATGGCTCGGACGCCAGCATAGAGGCCGTCTTCCAGGCTTGTACGACGGCCAAGCGCAACAAGGGGAAGGTCTACGTCGTCTATGTCATAGAGGTGCATCGCTCTCTACCCCTCGATGCTGACCTGACGCCTGAGGCTGTCAAGGGCGAAGAGATTCTGAACTGCGCTGAGCAGCGCGCCGAGGAGGTGGACTACCAGGTGGAAGGAGAGCTTCTCCAGGCGCGAGACGCTGCCCACGCCATCGTGGACGAGGCCATCGAGCGGGGCGTGGACGGCATTATCCTGGGCGTGGGCTACAAGCGATCTCTAGCAGAAGGAGCGGGCTTGGCCTGGCCGCGGGGGGGCAAGCCGGCGCCGCTACCCGGGGAATTCCGCCTGGGCAGGGTCTCTCAGTACGTGCTGGAGAACGCCCCCTGCGAGGTATGGCTTCTCCGCCTACCTATGGCCGAGTGACATGAAGCTTGTCATCATGGGCTGCGGTCGCGTGGGTGCCGAACTGGCTGCCCTCCTCGACCGCGAAGGCCAAGAAGTCACCATCCTGGACATCGATCCCGATGCCTTTGGTCAGCTTCCCCCCGACTTCAAAGGGAACTGCGTGGTGGGCAACGGCATCGACCAGGATGTCCTGCGGCGCATAGGGCTCGCCGAGGCCGATGCCTTTGTGGCCGCAAGCCCCGGCGACAACCGCAATGTCATGGCCAGCCAGATAGCCAAGCACATCTTCGGCGTCCCCAGGGTTGTCTGCCGCATTTTCGACCCCATCCGACAGGAGCTCTATCACAGCCTGGGGCTGGAGACCATCAGCCCCACCAGGGAAGTGGCCCGACTGTTGAAGGAGGCTCTGGAGAGGGAGCCGGTGGAAACGCCGAGGGGCGAGGGCTAGTCATGTACATCATGATCGTGGGCGGTGGCAAGGTAGGTTACTATCTGGCCAAGGAACTGGTGGAGGACGGCCACGAGGTGCTGGTCATCGAGAAAGAAGCCGCCAAGTGCCGGAAGATCGCGGACGAGTTGGGTGATATCGTCGTGCGAGGCGACGGCTGCGAGGGCATCACCCTGGAGACAGCGGGGACCGGCCGCGCCGACCTGTTCATCGCCGTCACCGGCGACGACGAGGACAACCTGGTGGCATGTCAGGTGGCTAAGAATAAGTTCAACGTCCGCCGCACAGTGGCCCTCATCAACAACCCTAAGAACGAGGCCATATTCAAGAAACTGGGCATCGACACCGCCGTCAGTTCCACCGCCCTTATCCTGGCCAACATCGAACAGGAGCTTCCCTCCCACCCCCTCATACCCCTCCTGACCATCAAGGGAAGCGGCCTGGAGGTAGTGGAGGCGAAGGTGCCAGCGTACTCGGCGATGGTGGGCAAGCATATTGGAGAGGTGCTTCTACCCCAGCAGTGCCTCATCACGGTTATCATCGATGAGGAGGGGGTGCCTCGTATCCCCACCAGCGACACCCTCGTTCGCGCTGGCGACGAGGTGGTCGCGGTCTGCCGCCGGGAGACTGAGGACGCCTTGAGGGCTGTCCTCACCACCCCCGCCAAAGAGACGGAATGAGCACCAAGCGCATCGCCTTTCTGGGGCCGTCGGGCACCTTCAGCGAAGAGGCCGCCCTACGCTACGACCCCACGGCCCAACTTTTGCCCTTCGCCAGCGTGGCCGCCGTGGCTGCGGCTGTCGATTCGGGCATGGCCGAGGAGGGGGTGGTGGCCATCGAGAATAGCATTGAGGGCTCAGTCACCGATACCCTGGACATCCTCATCCACGAATCGCGCCTCTCCATCAGGCAGGAGCTCGTCCTGCCCGTCGACCACTGCCTCCTGGTGCGGCCGGGCATACAGGCCGCCGATGTGAAAGTGCTCTTGTCTCACCCCCAGGCCCTGGGCCAGTCGCGGCGCTTCGTGGAGCGCTGCTTCCCCAAGGCGGAGATAGTCGCTGCCCTGTCCACAGCGGCGGCGGTGGAGGAGATGATGGCCCGCGAGAACGCCGCCGCTATCGCCACCCGCCGTGCCGCCGAGCTCTACGCCGCCGAGATCCTGGCCCGCGACATCCAGGACCGCTCCGATAACCTCACTCGCTTCGTGGTGCTGGCCGAAACCGACCATCCCCCCACGGGGAACGACAAGACCTCCCTCGCCTTTTCCTTCGCCGATGACCGGCCCGGGCTGCTAGTGAGAGCGCTGGAGGAGTTCTCCAGCCGCGGCATCAATCTCACCAAGGTGGAGTCGCGGCCCACCAAGGAGCGTCTGGGCGAGTACATCTTCCTGCTGGACCTGGCCGGGCATCGTAGCGAGGGGACGGTGGCTGAGACCCTGAAGGCGGTCGAGGCCCAGGCCTCCTTCTTCCGCATCTTTGGCTCTTACCCCCGCTACGTCGAGAGTGCCTAGCCCCCCATGCCCGAGCTGCCGGACCTCGAGGCCTATCGCTCGTTCTTCAATCGCCGCATCCCTGACGTCGGCATCGAGGCGGTGACGGTGGGCATTCCCCTGGTGGTGCGCGTTCCCAAGGACGATTTCATTGCCACGCTCACCGACAACCTTTTCGGCGCGGTGGAACGACGGGGCAAGTTTATCCTCTTCTCTCTGAAGAGCGGGGACTACGTCGCCATCCACCCCATGCTCAGCGGCCGCTTTCAGTACTGTCGGCCCCAGGAGAAGCGGCGGGCCAAGACCTGCTTCGTGCTGGCTCTGACCAACGGCCACGAGCTGCGCTACTTTGACGATAGGCTGATGGGCAAGGTCTACCTGGTGAAGGAAGGAGCCTTCGATGCCGTGCCTCGTTTCGGGGAGTTGGGCCCCGAGCCCCTGTCGGAGCAACTTACCGAGGAGGCCTTTCGAGAGCGGCTCAGGCGTTTCCGTGGCCAGATCAAGAACGTAATCCTCAACGAGACCTTGGTGGCCGGCATCGGCAACGCCTACGCCGACGAGATCCTGTTCGCCGCCGGCCTCCATCCCTACCGCAAGCGGACGGAGCTATCGGCGGAAGACGAGAGCCGCCTGCATCAAGCCATCCGCTCTGTGCTCGGCCAAGCAGCAGCTATCGTTACCGACCGCATGGAGAAGGAGGGCCTGCCGCTGGACGAGTACCGAGACCACCTGAAAGTGCACCGCCGCGGCGGCCAGCCCTGCCCCAACTGCGGCTCCCCCATCACCGAGATCACCGCTGGCCAGCGCATTACCAGCTTCTGCCGCCACTGCCAGAAATAGCGCCGCTGTGGACCAGCTCTTGCTCCGCGCTCGCCCCTGCCTCCCTCTCGCTCCCCACGGGGCCTGGGCTCCCCATCAAAAGCATCAGTCGCCCAGACGCTATCCTTAGCCGAGGCCCGATTGCAACACAGAATCCTTTCTGCTATCATGGCGGCTGTGACAGACACCGCCGTATTAGTTCTTAATCAGAATTACGAGCCGCTTAACGTCTGCAACGCCGGACGTGCCTTCGTTCTGGTGGACCGAGGCAAGGCTGAGGTGTTGGAGAACGGGCGGGGCTACCTGCGTAGCCCCTCCTTCGTTTTTGAAATCCCCTCGGTTATTCGCCTCGTCTACATAATCCGACGACCTCGGCCCCAGGGACGGCTCTGCCGCCGTGACGTCTTCCTGCGTGACCGCTACACCTGCCAATACTGCGGACGCCGGACGCGAGACCTTACCCTCGACCATGTTCTCCCCCGCAATCGGGGCGGTCAGCACGACTGGGAGAACGTGGTGGCCGCCTGCAAGGCCTGCAACCACCGCAAGGCCGGCCGTACTCCTCGCGAGGCGCACATGCACCTCATCCGTCACCCCACCCGTCCTCCCTACAACCCGTATCGTCCCTTCTACCACTACCTGGAGGAGCAGATGGAGTGGCGCAAGTTCATCCCCGGCTGGCAGCCCGACTCAGGCTTCTGCTAGTCTCCCGGAAATCCCTAAGGATTATTTCCGTTCCATCGTGAGCAGGCGTAAGCCCTTTATCTGGCGGAAGGTAGCCCCCTCGTTCAGGCAGCGCAGGGCCAGACCAGGGTCCACCACTCGCGTCCCCGAGATCACGTCCACCCCGTAATCGAACAGAACCGGCGACAGGGGCGTGCTCGGCCCGAGGACGACCACCACCGTCTCGGGCCGGCATAGGCTTAGCAGTTGCTCCAGCGTGTGGTTGATGAAGGCGCTGCCGGTGATGGCGGCGAGGTCTATCTGTGGCAGGATGGTCGCGGCCTCCTCGGCGCCCACGTCGCCCGGCCGGGGATGGAGCTCGATTACCCACAGTCGCCCAGCCGCCTCGCGCAGCGCCGGCACGAAGGGGAAGTGGCCGACCAGGGCCACCTTCTTGCCCCGGCCGCGCTCGCACAGCAGCTCGCCCGCGTTGAGGTCCACACAGCGCCCCTCATCCACGTCGAGGAGGGAGTTGATCGCCGCCAGGCCGATGCCTGCCTCCAGCGTGCTCTGCGAGTGCGCCAGCTTGGTCAGCTCGAGGGCGCTTCTGCCGACGAGGCTCCCAGCCTCCTGCACGAAGATGGCGCCGTGCTCGTGGTTTCCAGGGCCCACGGTTGAGGCCAAACCGCACCCTCGGCTGAGCACGGCTGTCCAGAAGGGGCTGACCCGCACCTCGCGCACCGGGGCGTCTTCGTTGAGGGTAGCTATCACGTCATCCAGGATCTTCACGCTGTCCCGCCCCAGTGCTGATTCTTGCTATTTGGTCAGTCCAGGCGCTCCATGATGTTGGGCAGGTTGCCGTCCAGGTATTGGAGGACGGCCTCGCGGATATCGCTCACGTCAGTGATGATGGGCTGGATGCCGTAGCCCTTGAAGCTTTCGTAGGCTCCATACCCCATGCCCCCGGCAATAAGCACCTCGCAATCGGCGATGATGTCCGCCATACTCTGATGCTTGGCCTGGGAGCCAGCGTCGTAGCCGTGCCTCTCGCCGGGGGCCAGCCTGGGGTGCCGCTGAGCGGCGAAGGTGTGATGACCGGCCTTGGAGCGCGTCTCGCTGTCGACGATCTTATTCCCTTCGACCGTGAGCACCACATAATAGCGTGCTCTGCCGAAGTGCTGGCTGATGTTGATTTCGTCTTCGGATATAACTGCGATCTTTAGTTGGCTGCTCCTATCCGCCATCCTTGAGACCTCCGTTAACGCCGGGCCGCCTTACCCCTGAGCGGCTACCACTTTCCAGAGTTCCTCCATTCGCCGCGACACCAGGCCGTCGCCGAACTCCACCACCGGCACCCCCTGGGTGATGGCATCGGTGACCACCGTATCGAAGGGAATCTTGGCAGCGACGTCTATGTCCGCCCGGCGGCAGTAGTCCTCGATGTGCCGCGAGTTTCGTTCATCAAGGTCATACTTGTTTATGCACACCAGCGTCTTCACGCCGAAATGGCGGCATACGGCCAGCACCCGCTCCAGGTCGTGGATGGCGCTCAGGCTGGGCTCGCTGACGATCAGGGCCAGGCTTGCCCCGGACAGGGAAGAGATCACCGGGCAGCCGATCCCCGGCGGCCCGTCGCTGAGAATGTAGGCCGAGCCCTCGTCCTTGGCGATGACCCTGGCCTTCTGCTTCACTGCTGTTACCAGCTTGCCCGAGTTCTCCTGTCCGGCATCCAGGCGAGCGTGAACCAGCCGTCCATATCGGGTATCCGACAGGTACCAGTGGCCCGCGAGAGTATCGACCATCGTCACCGCTTTCTCCGGGCAAACGTGGAGGCAGAAGCCGCAGCCCTCACAGGCAAGGGGGTCCACCTGGAACTCCTCGATGGCGTCGAAGCGACAGGCGTCGAGGCACAGGCCGCAACCGGTACACACCTCCTGATCGATAACGGCCACCTTCTGGCCCCAGAACTCGTGTGTCTCCTTCACTTTGGGCTGGAGCAGCAGGTGGAGGTTGGCAGCATCGACATCGCAGTCGCAGAGGACCTTGTTGTCTGCCAGCGCCGCAAACGAGGCGATTACGGCCGTCTTGCCCGTTCCTCCCTTGCCGCTAAGTACGACGATTTCTTTCATTGCTCACCGTGCCGCTACTGCCAGGCGTTGGATGCTCTCCAGAAGGTCGCGGAAGGGCTTGCGCCAGGATGGCATGCCAGCGACCAGGCTTTGGCCGCGGCAGTACAGCTCGGCTATTCGCCTGTCAAGAGGGATCTTGAGGAGGACGGGGACATTCTGCTGGGCACAATAGCGTTCCACCTCTTGGTCGCCGGAGCCGTCGCGATTGATGACCACCCCGCAGGGGATATTCAGCTTCGTTGCCAGCTCCACAGCCAGGGCAAGGTCGTGCAAGCCAAAGGGGGTGGGCTCGGTGACTAGGAGGCAGAAGTCGCTGCCCCTTACTGCCTCCACCACGGGGCAGGAGTTGCCCGGCGGCACATCGATGATGACGGTGCTGCTCCGGTCGGTGCGCTGCTTGACGGCGCGGATCACCGGCGGGGCCATAGCCTCGCCGATGGCCAGTCGCCCCTGGACGAATCGCACTTCGCCGGCCCGTCCCTCCTCGACGACGCCTATTTCCCGCCCTTCCTCGCTAATGGCCTCCTCTGGGCACACGTAGGTGCAGACGCCGCAGCCGTGGCAGAGCTCGGGGAAAACCAGGACGTTTTCGCCCATCACGGCGATGGCGTTGTAGGGGCAGGCTTCAGAGCAGACTCGACAGTAGGTGCACTTATCTTTGTCGACTTTGGGCACGGGCACCAGGACCGGCCGGGAGGAGGTGATCGTCGGCCGCAGCAAAACATGGGCATTGGGCTCTTCCACATCGCAGTCTAGCAACTGCACCGAGCCCTGTCCCTCCAGGGACAGGGCCAAGCTGGTGGCTACTAGGGTCTTTCCGGTGCCGCCCTTGCCGCTGGCGACAGCCAGGATCATTCGCCCTCTCCCTTAGCTTGTGCCACCGATGTCAGGCCTAGGGCTGCCACCTCTGGCCGCGACCGCCGCCCATGCCGCCGCCCATGCCGCCACCACGACCGCCGCCCATGCCGCCACCGCGACCGCCGCCCATGCCGCCACCACGACCGCCGCCCATACCGCCGCCGCGACCGCCGCCCATACCGCCGCCGCGACCGCCGCCCATGCCGCCACCACGACCGCCGCCCATGCCACGGCCCATACCGCCGCCCATGCCACGGCCCATACCGCCGCCCATACCTGGGCCCATGCCAGGGCCCATACCCGAATAGGCCTCAGCCGAAGGCCCAGGGGTTGCCCGAAGCTCGCCCCTTTTGTAGGCCTCGATGGCCTGGCGTACGCTCCCCGAAGCACCGACAAATATGCCGATGCCGGCGGCGGAGAGCACCTGATAGGCGTTGGGGCCGCAGTCACCGGTGATGACAGCCCCCGCGCCCATCTGCCCAACGAGTTG
>DAOUEZ010000008.1:0-54021 GCA_034429995.1 Dehalococcoidia bacterium | reverse complement strand
TCCTGAGGAGGCGGTGGCTGAGGAGAGCGAGGAAGCTCCTGAGGAGGCGGTGGCTGAGGAGAGCGAGGAAGCTCCTGAGGAGGCGGTGGCTGAGGAGAGCGAGGAAGCTCCTGAGGAGGCGGTGGCTGAGGAGAGCTAGGAAGCTCCTGAGGAGGCGGTGGCTGAGGAGAGCGAGGAAGCTCCTGAGGAGGCGGTGGCTGAGGAGAGCAAGGAAGCTCCTGAGGAGGCACAGGCTGCCCCTCCAGGGGAGGCAATGCCAGAAGAAGCCTCGGAGGAGAAGGAGTAAGGCAAGCCAGCCTGTCGTGGCAGACAGGGGGCCGAGACATGGCAGACAGATTCGACAAGTTCACCGAGCGGGCGCGTCGTGTTCTAACTCTGGCCCAAGAGGAGGCTCTGCGCTTCAACCATAACTACATCGGCACAGAGCACCTACTCCTGGGCTTGGTCAGAGAGGGCGAGGGCGTAGCTGCTAAGGTGTTGGCCAATCTGGGCGTAGAGTTGAACAAAGTACGTTCTGCCGTGGAGTTCATTATCGGCCGCGGCGATCGGCCTGTCACTGGTGAGATCGGCCTTACCCCGCGAGCCAAGAAGGTTATTGAGCTGGCGGTGGACGAGGCCCGCCGCCTCGGTCACCACTACATCGGCACCGAGCACCTGCTGTTGGGCCTGGTGCGTGAGGGCGAAGGCATTGCCGCTGGCGTGCTGGAGAGCCTGGGGGTAAGCCTGGAGAAAGTGCGAGCGGAAGTGGTCCGCGTCCTCTCCCAGAGCATGCCCCAGGCAGCGCCCGGCGGGCGCAGCGTCACTCGTACCCCCACCGTCGACCAGTTGGGTATGGACCTCACTGCCGCTGCTCGGGCTGGCAAGCTCGACCCCGTTATCGGTCGTGAGCGGGAGATAGAGCGGGTAATCCAGATCCTGTCCCGCCGCACCAAGAACAATCCGGTGCTCATCGGCGAGGCTGGTGTGGGCAAGACGGCCATTGTGGAGGCCCTGGCTCAGCGCATCGTCAAGTCCGAGGTGCCCGACATGCTTCAGGATCGTCGCCTGGTCACCCTGGACATAGGCTCCCTGGTGGCCGGTACCAAGTATCGGGGTGAGTTCGAGGAGCGTTTAAAAAAGGTCATCGAAGAGCTGAAGGGCGCCAGCAATTGCATCCTGTTCATCGACGAGATGCACATGCTGGTGGGCGCTGGCGCAGCCGAAGGGGCGGTGGATGCCGCCAATATTCTCAAGCCGTCCCTTTCCCGCGGTGAGTTGCAGTGCATTGGTGCTACCACTTTGGACGATTATCGCAAGCACATCGAGAAAGACGCCGCCCTGGAGCGACGCTTCCAGCCCATTCTGGTAGAAGAGCCCACCGTGGAGGAGACCATCGACATCCTGCGAGGCATCAAGGAGCGCTATGAGGAACACCACGGCCTCATCATCAGCGATGAGGGGGTGAAGGCGGCAGGCGAGCTGGCAGCGCGCTACGTGCCCGATCGATTCCTGCCCGACAAGGCCATCGACCTGGTAGACGAGGCGGCCTCGCGGGTGCGCATCAAGCGCTCTTACGCTCCGCCCTCCCTCCAGGAGGCTCTCCGCGGCCTGGAGAGCCTGCGGAAGGAGAAGGAGGCTGCTATCAGTTCCCAGCAATTAGAGTTCGCTGCTGAACTCCGCGAGCAGGAGGTGAAGCTTCAGGAGAGGATCGAGAGCCTGGCTCGGGGCTGGCGGACTGAGCGAGCCGAGACCAAGCCTGTGGTTACCGATGAGGACATCTGCGAAGTGGTGAGCATGTGGACGGGTATCCCCGTGACCCGCATCGCCAGCGAAGAGTCGCAACGGCTGTTGCAGATGGAGGACGTCCTCCATGAGCGGGTGGTTGGCCAGGACGAGGCCATCCACATCGTGTCCAAGGCCGTACGACGGGCGCGGGCTGGCCTTAAAGACCCCAAGCGGCCCATCGGTGTGTTCATGTTCCTCGGCCCAACGGGCGTCGGCAAGACCCACCTGGGCCGAGTGCTCTCCGAGTTCATGTTCGGCAGCGAAGACGCCATGATTAAGCTGGACATGTCTGAGTTCATGGAACGCCACAACATCTCGCGTCTCATCGGGGCGCCGCCGGGCTATGTGGGCTACGACGACGCTGGCCAGCTTACCGATACAGTACGTCGCAAATCCTATTGTCTCATCCTTCTGGATGAGATCGAGAAAGCCCACCCCGAGGTCTTCAACATGCTCCTCCAGATCTTCGACGATGGTCACCTGACCGATGCCAAGGGGAGACGGGTGGACTTTCGCAACACCGTCATCATCATGACCAGCAACGTGGGCTCTGACCTTATCCGCAAGGAGACATCACTTGGCTTCTCCACCAAGACCGAAGAGGCCAAGACCTCAGACGAGCACTATCAGAAAATGAAGGACAAGGTGCTCACGGCCATGAAGAACGTCTTCCGGCCGGAGTTCCTGAACCGGGTGGACGCCACCGTGGTCTTCCACGCCCTATCCCGCGATCACATCCGCCAGATCGTCGAGCTGGAGATACGGGAGATCGAGAGCCAGCTTACTCTCAAGGGCGTCACTCTGGACATGACCGATGCGGCCAAGGACTGGATCGGCGAGAAGGGCTTTGATCCGCTGTTCGGTGCCCGCCCCCTGCGGCGGATCATCCAGAACGAGGTCGAGGACCGCCTGTCGGAGGCCTTGCTGGAGGGACGCTTCCACTCCGGCGACACCGTCCGCATCGACATCGAGAACGAGGAGATCATCCTGATCAACATGTCGGAGCCAGCCCTCACCTAAGGGCTATCCGCCAAGCACGAAGGGCAGGGGGAAGTTGGGAACGACTTCCCCTTCTGCTATAATGGCCCAAAGCGCGCCTGCTGGCAGGCAGGCCGATGAGACGAGGGATTTGAGCACTTCCCGCCTCAGCATCGCCCGGCCCTCTATCGAGGTATTCCTCGGCCCTGTTTTCATCCTCCCCCTGATACTGCTCTTTATCGCCCTTGTGTTCATGCCAGCCGTAGACGACGGCTTCGTATTTCACGATTTCATCCACATCGGGGCGGCGGCCGCCACTCCCGCCGGCGAATACGTCGAGCGCATATTCGACCCTGCTGACGGCGGCGAGAGCTTGTTCGACACGGGCAGGCTCTACCGGCCCGTCTTCTATATGACCTTCCTGGTGAATCACCGTCTTTTCGGCCTAGACCCCTTCCCCTACCACGTGCTCAACCTCTGCCTGCACCTGCTGGTCGTGGTCTGCGTCTGGGCCTTCGCCCAGCGCCTCACTCACAACACCATCGCCAGCTACACGGCCGCCGTCATCTACGGCATCCATCCGATATATGTGGACGTCCCGGCCTGGATCACCTTGATCAATGAGCTGTTACAGGCTCTCTTGTTTCTGGCGGCTGTCTACCTGTTCGCCAAGTCGTTGGAGACGAAAGGCAGGGCGGGCGGCCTCTGGCTCGCGGGGTCGGTGGCGGCGGTGGTGTTGGCCCTGGCCAACCGAGAGACCGGGGCGTCCCTCTTCATCATCATCCCCGCCTACTACTTCTTGGTGTACCGCCCTCAGGACTGGCGTCGGCCTGCGGCCTGGCTTCGGCTCGTTCCCTATGCCGCAGTGCTGTTGGCCTACGCCCTCGTGCGCTTGCCGGTGCTGGGAAACGTGGCGGCGGGCGAGGAGGAGGGGGGAATAGGACACCTTGGCTGGCATATGTTTGTCAACATCTTCAAGTTCAACGAATGGGCCATGGTGCCTATCTTCAATCAGTTCAGCGTGTGGGTCACGGTGCTCCAGGGGGCAGCCGCCATTGTCCTGCTGCGGGCCAGCGAGCACTGGCTGGTGAAAGGAGGCAGGGTCGAGCGCTTTCTGGTTGTCTGGTGGTACGCTTCCCTCCTCACCTATTCGACCCAGACCACATGGTTGCTGGGCGGTCGCTATATGTACACCCCGATGATCGCCTTCGTCATCCTTTTGGGGATGTTCGTGGCCAGAGTGGCGAACTTCGAGTTCTGGCGTGTCTCGCTCGTGCCGGCGGCACGAGTGGGGCTGGCGGGGATCATGGTAGTGGCGCTTGTCCTGGCTACAGCGCTGGCCCTTCGCCACGAGGGCAACTTCAACGACTACGCTCATGAATCGGGAGCCGTGCTAACCCAGCTCGAGGAGACCTATCCCACTCTCCCCGCTGGCAGCACCCTCTACGTCGTCGACACGCCCAAACCCATGCTCTTCGGTGACACACCGCTCTTTCTAGAGCCGGCGGTGCGCATGTATTATCCGGACGTGGCCGAAGTTAAGAACGTGAGCCAGGCCCAGTACGAGGAGATCGCGCCGACCCTGGGGGAAAACGACTTTGTTCTCTTCTATCAGCCGTAGGTACTATGCCCGAGGTACGTAGGCCGCGGACGGTCTTCGTCTGCCAGGAGTGTGGGTGGGAGAGCCCCAAGTGGCTGGGCCGCTGCCCCGATTGCCAGACCTGGAACAGCTTCGTCGAAAGGGCTGAGCGCCAGGGGTCGGGGGTGGCAGCAGCCGTCGCTCCCGTCGAGATGTGCGAGCTGGCGGACGATGAGCTGGCCCGCCTGGTCATCGACCTGCCGGAGTTCAATCGCGTCCTGGGAGGCGGCATCGTCCCCGGCTCGCTGATCCTGGTGGGCGGCGACCCCGGCATCGGCAAGTCGACGCTCATGCTGCAGGTGGCCGTCTTGGCGGCGATAAGGGATCGGCGGCGGGTGCTCTACATTTCGGGGGAGGAATCGGCCCAGCAGCTCAAGATGCGGGCCCGTCGGCTGGGCACGGCCGGCGAGGGCATCTTCCTCCTCAGCGAGACCAACCTGGACGGTGCCCTCCAGGAGGCCGACGCCCTCCAGCTCTCCTTCATGGTGGTCGATTCCATCCAGACCGTCTACACCGCGGCGGCGCCTTCCCCGCCCGGCAGCATCGGCCAGCTACGGGAGTGCACCATGCGCCTCATGCAGTGGGCCAAGAGGTCGGGGGTGCCCACCTGCATCGTCGGGCACGTCACCAAGGAGGGCGACATCGCCGGGCCGCGCCTCCTGGAGCACATTGTGGACGTGGTGCTCTACCTGGAGGGCGAGCGCTTCAGCAGCTATCGCCTGCTGCGCGGGGTGAAGAACCGCTTCGGCTCCACCAACGAGGTCGGCGTCTTCGAGATGACCGGCGAGGGCCTGATAGGCGTGGAGAACCCCTCGGAGGTCTTCCTGGCCGAGCGGGCTGAGGAGGCCGTGGGCTCGGTGGTGGTGCCCACCCTGGAGGGGAGCCGACCTCTCCTGGTGGAGGTGCAGGCCCTCACCAGCCCCACCATGCTGGCCACTCCCCGCCGCACCGCCAACGGCCTCGACTTCAATCGCCTGGTGCTCGTCTGCGCCGTCCTCACCAAGCGAGCGGGCCTGGCCCTGGGCAGCCAGGACATCATCGCCAACGTCGTGGGCGGCCTGCGGGTGCACGAGCCGGCGGCCGATCTGGGCCTGGCCCTGGCCATCGCTTCCAGCTATCGCGACGCTGCCCTGCCCCGCGACCTGGTGGCCATCGGCGAGGTGGGTCTCTCGGGCGAACTGCGCTCGGTGAGCCAGATGGAGCGCCGCCTGGCCGAGGCCGAGCGGTTGGGCTTCGCCCGCTGCCTGCTCCCCCAGGCTGCCCTGCGCCGAGGCGCCCCGGCCAGCGGCATGCAGCTTATCCCCGCTGCCAGCCTGCGCGAGGCCATCCGCCTGGCCTTCGCCTAGAGCCCCCGAGAGCCTTTCCGCTGCCCTGGCTCTTGTACAGAGAGGGCACATGGTATCCACCCCTCCTTCCCGGCGTACCTGGAGAGCGGCAGGATTGGTGAAGACCGTGGCTACAGCAGCGACGGATTCACGCAACCTTCACGAGACCTGCATGCACCTGGACAATTACGCGTGTTGCCCATTGGCTGGGAGTTTCGTTTTTGGGTCGAGAGACTGCTGCGAGAAGGGCGTGTCGCGGCTAGGGTTTCTAGTGCAGCAGTGCGGTGACCAAGAAGAAGGGCCTTGTCATGAAGCGGCTGGCTATCGGGGTCATCCTTCTGACCGCTGCTGGTAGTGGTGTCGTTCTGCTGGCGATGCCACGCACTGCGAGTAGGATGGGGCCATCCAAGCCGAATTCGTGGGAGGTGACACATGAAGATTCTATGGCGATATGTGCTGGTCGTCGCCGCTCTGATGCTGGCGGCCGCGCTGCTTGTAGGTTGCGAGGAGGAGATAGAGCCGTTTCCCGACATGACGCCCCCCGCTGCTGGCACGGGGGGCGTTAGAGGCCACATGCACGGCGATCCCACCAAGGCCGGCCTTTGCAGCGAAGACTGGGAGGCTCGGACGAACCCGCTCGAGGGACTAGGGCTAGTAGTAGTCTGCCCGGGCTCAGAACGGACTGCCACCATAGACGCCTCTGAGAATGACCTGTTCTTCTTCGATGGGCTTGAGCCTGGCGACTACTGGTTGATAGGGGTAGGGCCCATGACGTGGTACGTGATAGGGGGAGTAGGGGGACACGGCCACAAGGTGACGGTGAAGGAGGGTCAGTGGACCGATCTACGGAGCTTCAAATTCGAAGGGAGCTGAGGTCGCCTGAGTTTCTCGGTTGGCCAACGCGATCGTGAGGCTCGTGGTGGCGATGGGGGGGTAGCAGTCCTCCTTGCTAACCCCCGCGCCCGCGAGTAGTATGGGGTGTTATGAGTCAGACACGGACACCAAGCATGGAGGCAGCACAATGAGGATAGTGAGCGTGGCGATGGCCCTTCTCCTTGCCCTCTCCCTAGCGGTGCTGAGCGCCTGCGGTGGCGGTGGAGAGGGCGAGTTAACTCCAACACCTACGCCCATACCCATCGCCCTTTATGAGAGCACGGAGCACGGCTTTTCCGTTGAATATCCTGAGGGGTGGATCGAGAGCGCACGGGGGGCAGGGACGTATTTCTCTGCCGAGTTCAGAGACCCTGAAGGACTTCTCGCCGTGGATGTGTCCCTGGAATACAGGACCGAAGAGATCGCCCTGGCCGACGCTGTATCAGAAAGCAAAGCATATATGGAAGACATGCCCCAGTTCGAGCTGATCTCGGAGGGTGACGTTACCATAGGCGAAGACACCCCCGGCTATGAAATGGTGGGCGAAGGAGACATCGGGGCCGGGAAAGTCGAGAAATTCAGGTACGTCATGTTGGTGCGTGACAAGCAGGTCTTTTGGGCTGGAGTAAGGGGAGAGCCTGCCGTTTTTGACCAGCAGGAAGAGCTAGTAGGTACCGTAGTGGATAGCTTCAGGTTGCTGCCAACCTATACCTTTGTTTCCCCAACTCCTGGCCCGGCAGGCACCTACACGAGCGCTGAGCATGGCTTCTCCATAAGCTACCCCGCAGGATGGATAGAGGCTCCTATGGGTACTCCAGGAGAAGTCGTTGGCCTCTCATCTCTGGAGGGACTCCCCACTGTCAGTGTTAGTGTACAGCCAGTGGACGAGGGAACCACCCTTGCCGCCTATGCACCGCAGCTAAGCCAGGGGCTGGGTCAATACTGGGGTGACTACGAGTTGGCTTCCGAAGGCGAGATAACGCTGGACGATGGGACCCCAGCCTACGAGATCGTGTTTAGCGGCACGGGGGAGGGCTACACTCTCAAAGGCAAGTATGTGATTGTAATTCAGGGAAGTCAGGCTTTCTTTATCATGGGTTTCAGCATGCCTGCCACTTTTGAAGAGGATGAGGCAACCCTGGACGAGGTGATTCGCAGCTTTCATCTGGAGTAGCCTGCCTCTGAGGGATCGGCCTTCGTGCAGCGAGACGGGGGAACAGCAACTCATTCTGCACGATATTGCGGCGGCGGGCAGCGGCGTTTGTTCCCCAGCGGTGGTGGGTGGAGTAGTCTACATCGGCGGCTCACGGACACAACGCCTCCGCCGCTCTCGCGTCGCTCAGAACTCGATCTGCTTGTGGCGTAAGAGGATGCTTTCTAACAGGCCCAGGGCCACAAATAACATCAGGATGGAGCTTCCCCCCTCGCTGATGAAGGGCAGGGGGATGCCGGTCACCGGCAGCAGGCGGATGTTCACCGCTACGTTGATGAACACCTGAAACAAGATCATGATCACGATGCCGGTGGCGATGAGGCGGCCGAAGGGGTCGCGGGCCAGGCTTGCCGTCCTCAGCCCGCGGAACAGCAGGAAGGCAAACAGGGCGAACAGCAGCAGCGCTCCCACCAGCCCCAGCTCCTCGCCCAGCACGCTGAAGATGTAGTCGCGCGTCGGCGTTTGCAGGTAGTCCAGCTGCGTCTGCGTCCCCTCCGTGAGCCCTCTGCCGAAGGTGCCGCCCGAGCCGATGCTGATCTCCGCCTGGATCATGTTGAAGCCGCCGCCCAGGGGGTCGAGCGCTGGATTGAGGAAGGTGGCGATGCGCTCTCGCTGGTAGTCGCCCATCAGGGCCACCACCACGAAGGGGGTGGAGAGCGTCAGGGTGGCCAGGAAGGCCAGAATGTGCTGGGGGCGAACGCCGGCCACTGCCACCATGCCCAGCCAGGCGGCACCAAAGATGATGGCCGTACCCAGGTCGGGCTCGAGGAAGACCAGCGCCGTGGGCAGGGCCACGATGGACAGAGAGCCCAGAAAGGTGCGCAGTTGGCCTATCTCCAGCTGGCGGTCGGCCAGATACTTGGCCAGAACGATGATCACCAGCAGCTTGGCTACCTCCGACGCCTGGATCGATAGCCCCGCGAAGTTCAGCCATCGCTGGGCGCCATAGGTGCTGGTGCCCACCACCAGAACGCCCACCAGCAGGACCAGGGCCACAGCGTACAGAGTGGGCGTGATCTGCCCCAGGAAGCGATAGTCCAGCCAGGCCACCAGGCCAATGACCAGCAGGCCCATGGCGGCGAAGGTGAGGTGACGCACTGTCGGGTGAGATAGCCCCTGAATGCCCTCGGGGTAGCTGGTAAGCGAGGCGCTATAGATGAGGAGGGAGCCAAAGCCGGCCAAGGCCAAGCCGACGAGCACAATCCACGGGTCGAAGTGGCGAACAGCGCGCCACTGGATCATCTAGGGTGCCTCCTGCTGGGCTACATAGCGCTGGTGGAAGTAGTAGTCGAAGATGCGGGCAGCGGCAGGGGCAGCATTTTGGCCACCGCCTCCTCGCTGCACGAAAACCACCACTGCTATCTCGGGGTTCTCATAGGGGGCGAAGCCTACGAACCAGCCATGCGTCTCGTAGCTTCCGTCCCCTCGGGGCGGGCCGAACTCGGCCGTCCCCGTCTTGCCAGCTATGGCCAAGCCGGCTACCTGAGCGGTCCTAGCCACTCCCGTAGTCACTGACTGGAGCATGGCCTCGCGCACGACCGCCAGATGCTCCTGGGTTACCGGCACCCGTCTCCGCACCTCCTTGCCGAAGGTGGTCACCACGTTGTCGTGGGAGTCCCGAATCTCCTTCAACAGCCGTGGCCGCAGCAGCTCGCCATCATTGGCGATGGCCACGACCGCGTCCAGCAGCTGGAGGGGTGTCACCGCCAGGTAGCCCTGACCGATGCCGAAGTTGTAAGTGTCGCCCACGTACCACATCTCGCCGACGGTCCGCTCCTTCCACTTGGCGTCGGGCACCAGCCCCCCTGACTCTCCCGGCAGGTCCACCCCTGTCGGTTCGCCCAGGCCGAAGGAGCGAGCATAGCGGGCCAGCCTCTCCTCGCCCAAGCCCTGGAAGCCCTCGTCCTGCTTGCCGCCAGCCAGGTAGTAGAAATAGACGTCGGAGGACATGGAAATGCCACCGTAGAAGTCTAGCGCGCCCAGGGCGGCCCAGTCGCGGAATACGTAGACGACGCTGGGGTCGTACTGGTTGGGGACGGTGATGTAGCCGCGGCTGACGATGGTCGTGCTGGGGGTCGCCACCCCCTCCTGAAGGGCGGCCAGGCCGGTGATCGGCTTAAAGCTGCTGCCCGGCGGGTACATCTCGGCGATGGCGTGGCTCACCAGAGGCTTACCTGGCTCGCTCAGAAGGGTGTCCAGTTCCTCCTGGCTGAGGGTCTTGGAGAAGAGGTTGTTGTCGTAGGTGGGCAGAGACACCATCGCCAGGACTTCGCCCGTGTGGACGTCCATCACCGCTGCCGCCGCGCTATCGGAGGCCCCCACGAATTGGCGCAGGATGTCGGCAGTCTTCCGCTGGAGTTCCAGGTCTATGGTCAGCACCACGTTCTGGCCGGGTTGGCTGGGTCGCGAGTCTAGGACGTCTTGCTGGTGACCGCTGGCGTCCACCTCCACCAGCTTCTTCCCCGGCTTTCCCCGCAGGATGTCCTCGTACACGAATTCTATCCCCGTTTTGCCTAGCTGGTCGTTAAGTATGTAGCCCTCGTCTTTTGAGGCTGCGTACTCTTCGGCCGAGATGCGGCCCACATAGCCCAGGATGTGGGCCGTCAGGTCGCCGCTGAGGTAATTGCGTCGGGCCTCCACCTGAAGGTCGACCCCAGGCAGGTAGGAGGTCAGCTCCTTGAGGATCAGGGCTGTGTCTCGGTCTAGCTCGTCCTTGATGACCATCGCCTCGTAAGGATTGCCATCCTCTCGTCTCTCCCTCACCCGTTGGGCTAGCTCCTGGGCGGGTATGCTCAGCAAACTCTCTAGGCGGGCGAAAACGGCCGCCTCCTCCTTCGCTGGCAGGTCGGCGGGCACGATGACCGCTGAATAGTTGGCCACATTTTCCACCAGGAGCGTGTGGTTGCGGTCGTAGATGAGGCCGCGCATGGGCAGGACCTGTAGCTCCCGCAGGCGGTTGTCCTCAGCCTGGGCCTGGTAATCATCGCCCTGGAAGACCTGCATTCGCACCAATTGTATCGTCAGAATGCCGAACAGGAGGACGATGAGGACATGGAGAAGGAGGAACTTGCGCCCGGGCGTGTAGGCGTCTTCCCTGCGCTTAGGCTTCTGCGAGCGCCAGCGCCGGTCACCACCGAAAAAATCCATCTCCCTCTCCCCTAGCCCGAGACGCTCATGCTTGGCCTTACCATCTCCGACAGCGTGGTGGCCCAGCGGACGGGCAAATAGAATACGGGCGTGACGAGGGCGTTGAACAGGGCCGCTGGCAGGACGACCCGCATCGGGCTTTGCAGCCAGGGCGGACCGTCGCCCACGGCTGTCAGTGCCATCATGTATAGCAGGTGATAGGATAGCGATGCCACAGCCACTACCGCAAGCGTGGGCAGGAATTCGCTCTCCGTCGGCCGTCGCTCACGGATGGCGGCCAGGGGCACGATGGGCAGAAGGGCGAGAGCGGAGACGCCCACGGGGTCAGTGGTGATCAGGTCCTTGAAGGTGCCGGCCAGGGGGATGAGTACCATCGTCTCTCTGGGTCCGCGTACCATGGCCCAGCACATCAGCAGAACCAGCAGGGGGTTGGCTGTCACACCCAGCAGGGGAAAGTAGGGAGCAGCCGCCACCTGAGCGAGGGCGACGAAGAGAACCAGCGGCACGAACAGAAGATACCTCACGGGCTCTCCAGATGGGTCGCTGTGAAGCTGGTCAGGACCAGCACGTTCTCCAGGCGAGAAAGGCTGGCCGCGGGCTCGACCTCCGCCTTTCTAAAGACATCCTGTGCCTCTCCTCGCACCGATGCCACCTGCCCGATCAGCAGGGCCTGGGGGAAGTTGCCGCCCAGGCCAGAGGTAGCCACGGTGTTGCCTGGCTCAACCTCCGCGTCCTGGGGAATGAGGTCCATGCTCAGCCCGTCATGCAGGCTGCCACTTACCACACCCTGCGCGCGCGACTCCAGCACCATGGCGTTGACGTTGCTGTTGGAGTCGGTGATGAGGGTGACCCAGGCGAAGTCGTCCAGAACCTTCGATATCACTCCCACCAGGCTTCCCCCTTCGCTCATTACCACCATGCCCTCGCTGACGCCGTCCTTGCTGCCGTGGTCGATGGCCAGCCGCTCCTTGAGATTGCTGGGGTCCCTAGCGATGACACGGGCCACCAGGAACTGGTCATTCGGTCGGCTCTCCTCGACCTCCGCCAGCTCAGCCAGGTCGGCGGCCATGAACTGGGACTCCTTCAGGCGGGCGATCTCGGCTGTCAGCTCTTCGATCTGCTGGCGCAACAGCCGATTCTCCTCCTCTAGGTCCTGGCGATCGGTGACATTGTCAAAGAAATCGGCGGCTGGCGAGGCGGCGGTACGCAGGCCTCGCTCCAGAGGAGAGGCCACAGTGAGAGCGCCGTTCTTGAGAGGGTCGAGGGCGCCCTGCTGGGAGAGGGCAATACCCAGGAGGGCGAGAAGGCCGACAACCAGCAGCCAAACAAGCGTCCGCATGTCCAGCCAAAGCCGATGTGTTAGCGCGGTGCTCGGCGAGTGATCAGGCGGGTCTGAACCTTAGTCAGTATCTCCGCCTCCTCGAGCATCTCGGCAGTGCCCCTCACGACGCAGCTAAGGGGGTCCTCGGCGACGTAGACAGGGAACTTGGTCTCATTGGCCAGACGGCGGTCCAATCCACGTAGAAGGGCACCCCCGCCAGCCAGGACGATCCCCCTGGTCATGATGTCGGCGACCAACTCCGGCGGCGTGAGCTCGATGGAGGAACGGACCGCTTCCACGATGGCGCTCACCGAGCCCGAGATGGCGTCGCGGATCTCCACGCTGCTTACCTCTACTGCCTTAGGTAGTCCGGTGGCCAGGTCGCGACCTTTGAGCACGACCATTGTCTCGCGCTCTAGCGGCGCTGCCGAGCCCACCTCCATCTTCACCTCTTCGGCCATGCGCTCGCCGATGAGCATGTTGTGCACCTGGCGGGCGTAGGTGACGATCTCCTGATCCATCTCATCGCCAGCCACCCGGATCGAGGTGCTGACCACGATGCCGCCTAGGGAGATGACAGCCACCTCGGTGGTGCCGCCGCCGATGTCCACCATCATCGAGCCAGCGGGCTCCATAACCGGCAACCCAGCCCCGATGGCCGCCGCCATGGGTTCCTCCACTAGGAAGGCAGCACGGGCGCCGGCGTTAAGGATGGCATCGTGAACTGCTCTCTTCTCCACCTCGGTCACGCCGTTCGGGATACCCACAGCCACTCGCGGTCGGGGAAGGCCCAGGCTGACGTGGTCGTGCACGGCCCGGATGAAGTAGTGGACCATGCGCTCGGTGACGGCGAAGTCGGAGATGACGCCGTCCTTGAGGGGGCGCACGGCGACGATGTCAGAAGGGGTACGACCTACCATCCGCTTGGCCTCGCTGCCGATGGCCAGGATCTTCTTGTTGATGCGGTCGATGGCCACCACCGAGGGCTCATCGATGATGATGCCGCGGCCGCGCACCAACACCAGGGTATTGGCTGTACCCAGGTCGACAGCGATGTCGTGGGAAAACAGACCGAAGAGGGTGTTCAGCGGGTTAAACAAGATTTCCCCTCATCATTCTCACCCCCAGCGTGGATGGCCTTCCTCAGCGCGTACCACACCTGTCCACCCCAAGGGCGGCCATTCGCTGCATTATAGAACATTTCCGATCCTTAGCAAAAGGGGGGCAAGGAGAGCTAGGTTAATCGTAAAACCTGGCTGTGGCCGAAGGACTGCTCTGCCTCTAGCGGCCCTTGAACACGGGCTCCCGCTTCTCCAGGAAGCTGCGAACACCCTCCTGAGCGTCCTCGGACTCGATGCACAGTCGCTGCAGATACTCCTCGTACTCGACCTGCGCTTCCACTTCCTGACGCCAGCCCCGATAGGCCAGGCGCTTGGCCAGCTCAATGGCCATCGGCGGTCCCTTGGCGATACGCTCGGCCAGGGCCATCGCTGTGGGTATGAGTTCCTCCGCTGCCACCACCTGGCTCACTAAGCCAATGGCCAGAGCCTCCTGGGCCTCGATCATCTGGCCCGTGTACATCAGCTCCAGCGCCTTGCTCATCCCGACGATCCGGGGCAGGATGTAAGAGCAGCCGAAGTCGGGTACCAGCGCCCGTCGCGACCAAATGGCCGAGAAGCGGGCCTCCTCGCTGGCGATGCGGATATCACAGGCCAGGCAGAGCGACAGGCCCCCGCCGGCAGCGACCCCGTTGACGGCCGCTATCGACGGCTTGGGGCAGGAGAGGACGTCGGCGCCTGCCAGGTAGCGTGAGCGAAGCCGCTCGCTGCGACTGCCCTCCCGCGGTCCCTCGCCCCCGGCTGCGGCGGCAGCGGCCAGGTCGGTGCCGGAGCAGAAGCCGCGCCCGCTGCCGGTGACCACCAGCACCCTGGCCTCGTCATCTTCTCCCAGCTCCTGCACGGCCTGGGTGATCTCCCGCCAGGAGTTCCAGGTGACTGCGTTCAGCCTATCGGGCCGGTTGAGGGTGAGGAGGACGACGCCGTCCTTCTTCTCCACCCTGATGTCGCTGTAGGTCATGCTTTCCTCCTTGCTCGTGGCTTGTGGTTCACCGTTTGGAGCGCCGCCAGCCGGCGTCTATGGCCTCTTGTTCTGTGCAGAGCCAGCGCTCGCCCGCCGCCTCGTCGATAACGGTCTTATCATAGAACTCGCCGCCAGGCACGTGATAGATCTTTTCGCCCGTGGTCTTGCTGATGTTGCCCTTGATGACCGGCTCGCAGGTGTCTGAGAAGTCGCAAATGGGGCCCTCGGGCGGGCATACCGTAGGGGTCAGGCAGGCCGACCAGAGGCCTTGTCCCTCCGCCAACGCCTGTCGCTGAAGTTCTAGGAAGAGTTCCTGGTACTTGACGTCGGGCGGATAGGTGACCACCATGGCGTACCCTTCGCTCACCAGGACGGCGTTCACCATCTCGCCGTCCACCCAGACGTAGCGCAGCAAGCGGCCATATTGGTCGGTCTCCGACACGTCCTTTTCCAGTTCCACTGTCTTTTCTTCTACCAACTCGCGGTTGCGCTGGCTGGCCTCCCGGCCGAAGCACTCCACCGGTTTTCGCGGGTCGACCGTTTCCGGCGTATTGATGCCAATATAGCGAACTCGATATTCCAGGCCGTTGATGAGGACGACTATGGTATCCCCGTCGATGACCCGCACCACTTGGGCGAGGGTGCGGCCGGCCATCGCTGATGGAGTGGCTGTCGGCGCCGCAGTCGACGGCATCGGGCTGGCTGTTGCCGAGGCCGTCGCGGTAGGCGTTGCTCCGAGCCCCGGCGTGGGCGTGACGGTAGGCGTCATCCCGGGCGTGGGTGTGGGTGTGGACAGCGGCGCCTCGCTACCGCAAGCGGCCAGAAGCGATAGCGCAATAAAGAACGCTGCCCAACCGCTCTTCATCGAAGTCTCGCTGAGAGAGGGGTCACTTCACATGGCCCCGTGCTGCCGCAAGAGCTCCAGAAACTCCTCCTCGCTCAGCAGCTTGGTGCCGTACCGCTGGGCCTTTTGCAGCTTGGAGCCGGGCGATTCGCCTGCCACTAGGTAGTCCGTCTTCTTGGTGACGCTGTCGCTGGCGCTGCCGCCCAGCTGTCTGATCAGCTCCTCGGCCTTGCTGCGGGGCATAGACGCCAGGGTGCCGGTGATGACGAACGTGAGGCCGGCCAGCGGTCCTTCCGGCGGTGCGGGCGCCGCCTCCTCGGCCATGCGCACGCCTGCCCGCCGCAGCTTCTCGATTACCCCCAGGTTGCTGCTATCGCGGAAGTACTGGTGGACGCTCTCGGCGATCCTCGGCCCGACGGTGGGGATGGCTGCCAGCTCCTCCACGCCGGCCCCGGCCAGGGCATCAATGCTGCCGAAGTGGCTGGCCAGAATCGCCGCTATCTCGCTGCCCACGTGGCGGATGCCCAGGGCGAAGGTGAGGCGACCCAGGGGACGGTCCTTGCTGGCTTCGATGGCCGATAGCAGGTTCTCGGCGCTCTTCTCCCCCATCCGCTCCAGCCCCACCAGTTGCTCTTTGGTCAGGGAGTAGATGTCGGCGGGGTCTTTGGCTAGGCCCTGCTCCAGGAGAACGTAGCACCAGGACTCGCCCAGCCCTTCGATGTCCATGGCGCCCCGCGACACGAAGTGGGTCAGCCAACGGAAGGCCTGGGCGGGACAGGCCGGGTTGGGGCAGTAGCGCATCACCTCGCCCTCCGGCCGCACCACCGGCGTGCCGCAGACGGGACAGCGATCGGGCATGACGAAGGCCCTCTCCCGACCCGTCCGCTTGCTCACCACCGGCCCCACCACCTGGGGGATGACGTCGCCCGCCCGCTGAACGATGACTGTGTCGCCGACGCGAACGCCCTTGCGGCGGATGTCCTCCTCGTTGTGCAGTGTGGCCTTGCTGACCGTTACCCCGCCCACCTGCACCGGCTCCAGGACAGCATAGGGGTTGAGGGTTCCCGTGCGCCCGATGTTGATCTCGATGCCCAGAAGCTTGGTCGTGGCCTGGATGGGCGGGAACTTGTAGGCGATGGCCCAGCGGGGCTCGCGGCCTACCACCCCCAGCCGCTCGTAGTACTGGAAGGGGTCGGCCTTCATTACCAGGCCATCGATCTCATACTCCAGGTCGTGACGGCGGTCCGCCCACTGGCGGTAGTGGCCCTCCACCTCCTCTAGCCCTTCGTAGCGGCCTATCTCGGGGTTGACGCGGAAGCCCATGTCCTGGAGCCAGTGGAGGGTCTCCCAGTGAGTGGGCGGGTAGGGGCCATCGGCCCAGCCGAGCTGGTAGACCCAGATGTCCAGCGAGCGCTGGGCGGTGATCCGCGAGTCGAGCTGGCGCACGGAGCCAGCGGCGGCGTTGCGGGGATTGGCGAAGCGGGGCTGACCCTGGTCCGTTCGCTCTTCGTTCAGCCGCTCGAAGGCGGCCTTGGACATGTAGACCTCGCCGCGCACCTCGAAGCGCGGCGGGGCGTCCTTGGCCAGAAGGCGCATGGGGATGCTCCGGATCGTCCTCAGGTTCTCGGTCACGTTCTCTCCGCGGAAGCCGTCGCCGCGGGTTGCCCCCTGGACGAAGCGGCCGTCCTCGTAGACCAGGGCCACCGCCAGCCCGTCGATCTTGGGCTCGCACACCAGGGGGAAGCCCTCTATCTCCAGTATGCCCAGGGCGCGGCGGTACCAGGCCTTGAGCTCTTCGTAGTCGAAGGCGTTGGCCAGGGATAGGAGGGGCGTTCGATGCTCCACCACCCCGAAGGCCTCCACCGGCTCTCCGCTCACCCGCTGGGTGGGTGAGTCGGGAGTGATGAGCTGGGCGAACTGTGTTTCCAGCTCCCGCAGCTCGCGCATCAGCTCGTCATATTGGGCGTCGCTGATCTCCGGGCTGTCCAGCACGTAGTAGCGATAGTCGTGGTAGCGGATCTGGGCTCGCAGATCCTCCACCCGCAATCGTGCCTGATAGACGTTCATTTCGCTCCTCACGGCAGCCATAGTATAGCAAACCGCCGTCCGCGGTGGTCATTTCTCCTTGACAGCGCTTGCGCCTGCGAGTAGCATGGGGCCGCCGTGAGTTTAAGACGGACATCGAGTACGGAGGCAGCACAATGAAGAGAGCGGCGGTGGCACTAGCCCTTCTCCTTATCGTCTCCTTGCCGGTGTCTCTGGTTAGCTGCGGCGGGGGTGAGGACGAGGGGCCGACTTCCGCTGCGAGCAAGATCGCCTTCCACTCCGATCGCGATGGCAACTACGAGGTCTACGTCATGAACGCCGACGGCTCCGGCGTTACTAGGCTCACCGATAACCCTGCCGTCGACGCATACCCCGCCTGGTCGCCCGACGGCAGCCGCATCACCTTCCACTCCGACCGCGATGGCAACTACGAGGTCTACGTCATGAATGCCGACGGCTCCGGTCAGACCAACGTGACCAATAACCCCGCTCCCGACGGCACCCCCGCCTGGTCGCCCGACGGCAGCCGTATCGCATTCGCCTCCTTCCGCGACGGCAACACCGAAGTCTACGTCATGAACGCCGACGGCTCGGGCCAGATCAATCTGACCGGTAACTCTGCCGACGATGTCACGCCCGCTTGGTCGCCTGACGGCACCCGCATCGCCTTCATGTCCGGTCGCGACGGAAACCACCAGGTCTACGTCATGAACGCCGACGGCTCCGGCCAAACCAACCTCAGCAATAACTCCGCAGGCGATAGCAGCCCCGCCTGGTCGCCCGACGGCACCCGCATCGCCTTCACCTCCAGCCGCGACGGCAACGGCGAGATTTACGTCATGAACGCCGACGGCTCCGGCGTCACTAGGCTCACGGACAACCCCTTCGCCGACGACGCCTTCGCCTGGTCTCCCGACGGCGCCCGCATCGCCTTTACCTCCGATCGCGATGGCAACTACGAGGTCTACGTCATGAACGCCGACGGCTCCGATGTCACCCGCCTCACCGACAACCCCGCCGATGACATGGCCCCCGCCTGGTCGCCGTAGGCGGCGGGCCCAAGGCCCCTAGCGCTGCTACAGTTCCAGAGCACCGTCCGCTCGCCAGCCCTTGTCCTTACAGCCTGGACGTATTATTTTTGTTGTCAGGCCTGTCGCCCCGAACTCAAGGCCGAGCGGGACAGGTTCCTGGCGGCAGTAGCCAGCTCGCGACAAGCATGGAGATAATCCCAGCCGTCGATATTCGTGGCGGCCGCTGTGTGCGCCTCTATCAGGGCGACTTCCAGCGGGAGACCGTGTTCGGCGACGACCCCGTGGCCGTGGCCCTCTCCTGGCAGGAGGCTGGCGCCACTCGCCTGCACGTCGTCGACCTCGATGGCGCCCGCGAGGGGCGGCCGGTGAACGCCCGGGTGATAGGTCACCTCATCGAGGCCCTTCTTATCCCCGTCGAGGTGGGGGGTGGCCTGCGCGACCGCCGGTCCATCGATTCGTACCTGGAGGCAGGGGCCAATCGGGTCGTGCTGGGGACGGCGGCGGTCAAGGACCCCTCCCTGCTGGCTGAAGCCATCGCTGGGCATGGGCAGCGCATCGTTGTGGCCGTAGACGCCAGGGTCGGGATGGTGGCCGTCGAGGGCTGGCGAGAGGAGACGCCCCTGGCGGCAGCAGAGCTAATGAGTGAGCTAGCGGCCAAGGGCGTGCCTCGTTTCATCTACACCGATGCCCTCCGCGATGGCACCCTCCGGGGCCCTGACTTCGCTGCCCTAGAGGCGGTGCTGGCCAGGGTCGCCGTGCCTGTCATATATGCCGGGGGGGTCTCCAGCATCGCCGACCTGGTGCGCTTGGCCTCTCTGGGGGTAGAGGGGGCAATAATTGGTCAGGCATTGTATACTAGGGCGGTGGATTTTCGAGAGGCCCTCGAGGGGCTCAGTCGGGCCGCCCGGCCTGAAAGGGGGTTCTCCTCATGACCCAGCCTCCGCAAGACCTGCGGGACATCGTCAAGGGGACCATCGACGGCGTCATTAGCTTCGTGGAGAGTGAGGTCGTTCCTCTGGAGCAAGAGTACCGCGACATCCTCGAGAACGAGGCAAAGCTATTCGGTGCCGATGGCAAGCTGGTTCCCGAGATCCGGGAGGCGAGGGAGAAGGTCCGGAGCAAGTCCGGCAAGGCGGGCTACTGGGCCATGTTCAGCCCCGAATCAGTCGGCGGCGGTGGGCTCCCCGTCCCGGTGAGCATCTATGTGCAGGAGGCGCTCTACAGGAAGTATGGGCCCGGCCACCTGTTGATGGGCTGGGCCAACGGTTTCATCACTACTCCCCTTATCGCTAGCTTTGTGGACGGCCCTTCCCACATGTTCACCCTGGCCAGTGAGGCCATTCGCACCGACGTTGTCCCCTCGCTGATAGCGGGCGAAAAGAGCATGTGCTTCGCCCTCACTGAGCCGGACGCTGGCTCCGACCTGTGGAATCTGAAGTGCAAGGCCCGCAAGGAGGGCGACGAGTGGGTGATCAACGGCACCAAGCAGTGGATCACCAACTCTCCCTACGCCGACTATGCCGCTGTGTTTGCCGTGACCAATGAGGAGATGCTGGCCCAGCACAAAGGCGGCACCACTGCCTTCCTGGTGGACACAAGGCAGCCCGGCGTGGACACATCGACCATCTTCCCGATCATGGGTCACGTCTCCAGCGATTGCGGCTCGGTCATCCTGGAGGACGTGCGGGTCAAGGAGGAGTACGTCCTGGGGGAGGTGGGCCAGGGCTTCCGCATCAGCATGATGGGCATCTCTGAGGGGCGACTCGGCTACGCCGCCGGCTGTCTGGGGCTGGCTGAGTGGGCGCTCGACCGCTGCCTGGAGTATGCCAAGGAGAGGGTGACCTTCGGCCGTCCTCTGGCCGACCGCCAAGCCATCCAGTGGATGCTGGCTGACAGCGCCATCGACATATATACGGCGAAGTATGCCGCACTGCGGACGGCGCAACTGGTGGAGGAGTATCAACCGGCGGGGAAAGTGCCGATAAAGGAGATATCGATCGCTAAGGCCTACACGATGGAGATGGCCGAGCGGGTCTGCGACCGGGCCATACAAATTCATGGAGGCATGGGCCTGTCCAGCGAGATGGGGCTGGAAGAGGCCTTCCGCATCGCCCGCACCTGGCGCATCCCCGACGGCACCTCGGAGATGCAGCGCCGGACCATCGCCGGGCGCCTTCTGCGGGGGGATGCTGTCTTCTAGGCTCGGCCATACGGCTCGCCATAAGGCGAGTGATATGGTAGCCTTAGCACTTGGATCTGGTAGAGACCCTGGAGGTCTTGAGCCAGGTCGTTGAGCCTGAAAGGAGGTTTTCGCCAATGACGCAGCTTCCTGAAGAGTTGCGGGATATCGTCAAGGGGACCATCGACGGTCTCACTAGCTTCATTGAGAGCGAGTGCGTTCCTGTGGAGCAAAAGTACAAGGAGATCCTCGAGAACGAGGCAAAGCTGTTCGGCGATGATGGCAGGCTGATCCCTGAGATCCGGGAGGTCAGGGACGAGATAAGGAGGAAGTCGGCCAAGGCGGGCTACTGGGCCATGTTTGCCCCCGCATCCATCGGTGGCGACGAGCTCCCTATGCGTGCGATGGTCTATCTCCTCGAGGCCTTGTATAGGAAGTACGGGGCCGGCCATCTCATGATCGGCTTCTCTAACGGCTTCCTTACTACTCCCCTCGTGGGCAGCTTTGTCGATGGCCCCTCCCACATGTTTGCCCAAGCCAGTGAGGCCATCAAGACCGAGGTTGTGCCCTCCCTGATGGCCGGCGAGAAGACCACCTGTTTCGGCGCCACCGAGCCCGACGCCGGCTCCGACCTGTGGAACTTGAAGACCAAGGCCCGCAAGGTGGGCGACGAGTGGGTGCTCAACGGCACCAAGCAGTGGGCCACCAACTCCCCCTATGGCGAGTATGCGATCATCTTCGCCGTGACCAACGATGAGAAGTACGCTAAGCACAATATGTTCGACAGTGGCGTTACCACCTTCATCGTCGACACCCAGCAGCCCGGCGTCGATAACAATATCATCTTCCCGATCATGGGCCACATCTCCAGTGATTGCGGAAGCATCATCATGGAAGACGTGAAGGTGAAAGAGGAATACGTCCTGGGGAACGTGGACCAGGGCCTGATCGCCGCCCTGGCCGGTATCTCTGAGGGGCGCCTTGGCATCGCCAGCGCTATGGTGGGGCTGGCGGAGTGGGCTCTGGACATGTCTTTGCAGTACGCCAAGGAGAGGGTGACCTTCGGCCGTCCTCTGGCTGACCGTCAGGCCATCCAGTGGATGCTGGCCGACAGTGCCATCGAGATCTTCAACGCCAAGTATGCGACCTTGCGAACGTCAGAGCTGGTTGACGAGTATCCAAAGACGGGTAGGGTGCCCATAAAGGAGATATCTATCGCCAAGTGCTACGCCGTGGACATGTGTCAGGCCGTGTGCGACAGGGCGATTCAGATCCACGGTGGCATGGGCCTGTCCAGCGAGATGGGACTGGAAGAGGCCTTCCGCATTGCCCGCACCCTGCGCATCCCCGACGGCACCTCGGAGATGCAGCGGCGGACTATCGCCCGTTCGCTCTTGCGGGGAGACACCGTCTTCTAGATTGAACGGACCCGTCATCGCAGGAGCCGTCGGCATCGCCTTCCTGGCAGCGGGAACCCAGTCCCTCACGGGATTCGGCTTCGCCCTGGTGATGGTGCCGTTGCTCTCGCTGATCTGGGACGTGAAGCTGGCGGTGGTAACCAGTACCCTTCTGGGCACCGTCGCCATCCTGCCGCTGACAGTGGAGGTACGGCGGAGGATTCGCCTCCGGAAAGTGATGCTGCTGATCTTCGGCAGCCTCCTGGGCATCCCCGCCGGCATCATCATCCTTGACCGCATCGACCCCGAGGCGCTAAAGATTTTGGTGGCTGCGGTGGTCATTGCCGCCAGCCTCATTCTCTACTTCGCGCCGCGGATGAGGCTGGAGAGAGGCGGCGTCGGCTCGCCGCTGCTGGCAGGCATGTTCAGCGGGATGCTGCGGGGCAGCACCAGCATGGGCGGACCGCCGGCTGTTCTGTACTTGCTGAGTCGTGAGAGGGAGATGGAGGAGTTTCGCAGCACCCTTCTGGCCTTCTTCCTGCCCTCTAGCCTGCTGACGGTGATAGGGCTGGCCATCGTTGGCCGGGTGACGCCGGAGGTGCTGGGGATGAGCGGCGTGGCCCTGCCTGCGCTGGCCGTTGGCCTGCTGGCGGGCGCCTGGCTGCGCTTGCGAGTGCAGCAAGAGGTGTTCCGAACGGTGGTGCTGGCTGTGCTCGTTTTCACCAGCATAGGGGTTATCATATCGGCAAGGGGCGTCTAGTTTGGGATGAAGGAGGGAGCTTTGCTAACTAAGCGCATCATCCCCTGCCTCGATGTGAAAGACGGCCGGGTGGTGAAGGGGGTGCGCTTCCTGAACCTGCGCGACGCCGGCGACCCGGTGGAGCTGGCCGCCCTCTACCAGGCCGAGGGTGCCGACGAGTTGGTCTTCCTGGACATCACCGCCTCGCCCGACCGTCGCAAGACGGTGGTCAATATGGTGTCCAAGGTGGCTGAGCAGGTGTCCATCCCCTTCGCCGTTGGCGGAGGTATCCGCACCGCCGAGGACATGCGCCTGGTGCTGGAGTCTGGCGCCGACAAGGTGGGCATCAATACCGCCGCCGTGGAGAATCCCAATCTGATCACAGAGGGAGCGACCCGCTTCGGCAGTCAGTGTATTGTGGTGGCCATCGACGGCAAGCCGGTGGAGTCAGGACGATGGGAAGTGTACACCTACGGCGGCCGCGAGGGTGGTCGGCCCACGGGCCTCGATGCCGTCGAGTGGGCCAGGAGAGCGGCGGAGCTCGGTGCCGGCGAGCTACTGATCACCGGTATGGCCGCCGATGGTACCCAGGCAGGGTATGACCTCGGCCTCACTCGTGCCATCTCGGAGGCGGTTTCCGTACCGGTCATCGCCTCCGGCGGCGCTGGCGACCCCCAGCACATGTACGAGGCCGTCGTGGAGGGCAAGGCCGATGCTGTGCTGGCGGCGGGCATCTTCCACTTCGGCACCTACCGCATTCGCCAGGTCAAGGAGTACCTGGCCGACCGCGGCATCCCCGTGCGCCTGTAGCGACGAAGAAGGCATCACCATGCTTCGGTTCGACGACAAGGGTCTTATTCCAGCCATCGTCCAGGACGCCAGCACCGGCGAGGTGCTGATGCTGGCCTACATGAACGCCGAGTCCCTGCGGCGAACGCTGGAGTCGGGTCAGACCTGGTTCTGGAGTCGCAGTCGCCAGGAGCTGTGGCACAAGGGGGCCACCTCCGGCAATTTCATGAACGTCAAGGCCATCCTCAAGGACTGCGACGAAGATGCCCTGGTGGTGAAAGTAGAGCCGCTAGGCCCCGCCTGTCACACCGGCAACCGCTCCTGTTTCTACCGCACGCTGGAGGAGGACGGCCCGTCATAGCAGGGCAGGCCTAGGCTTGCTCACCAGCGATCGCCTCCCTGCCTTCGTCCGCCGCCAGCACCTCCCGCAGGGCGCAGATAGCTACCTCCACCTGAGCGTCGTCCGGCTCGCGAGTGGTGAGCGACTGAAGCCATAGATTGGGCCTGAACAGGGCCCGCATCAGCCTGTTGCCCTGAAGGGCTCCCATTAGTCTAATCACCTCGTAGCTGACGGCGGCGATGACCGGCACCAGCGCCACCCGCGACAGGAGGCGCTGCCACAGGGGCGGTGTCCCTACCAGAACGAACAGAAGCACCGATATAACCACCACCACCAGAAGGAAGCTGGTGCCGCAGCGAGGGTGAGCGGTGCCGTAGCGTCGCACCGCTTTCACTTCCAGGGGTGCGCCATCCTCCAGGGCGTTGATCGCCTTGTGCTCGGCGCCGTGGTAGGCGAAGACACGGCGGATGTCGGGCAGGAGACCGATGAGATACAGATAGGCCAAGAGCACCCCCAGGCGGATTATGCCCTCGACCAAGGCCGCCAAGCGCTCGTTGTCCAGAGCGTCCTCCAGGCGGCCCATCGCCAGCACCGGCCCCACGAAGATGATGGCGATGACGAAAGCCAGGGCCAGCATCACCGTTGCCCACAGGACGGGTCGGCTGATCTCCTTCTCCTCTTCCCCCAGGGCGACGTTGGAGGAGAAAAGGAGGGCCCTTGTACCCATGGTCAGGGTCTCCCAGAGGACGATGATGCCCCGCAGGAAGGGGATACGGCGCAGAGAGCCGGTATACAGGCCGCCGAGGCTCTCCAGCCGCAGGGTGATATCGCCCTGGGGGCGACGCACAGCCACCGCCACCAGGCGGCGACCGCGCATCATCACCCCTTCTATAACCGCTTGGCCGCCGTACTGAAAAGAGTTGGCCAAAGGCAGTTCCTGCGCAAATGAACGAAAGGACGGGCGAAGGCGCCCTAGCCCTCGGCTTGGGATTCCTCTTCCGGTTCCGCTCCGGGGTGCGGCTCCCCTTCGCCTTCTGCCTCAGCCTCGGGCTGCCTCTCCTCCTGAAGGCCGTAGCGCTTGAGGAAGCGCTCCACGCGGCCAGCCGTGTCCACGATGCGGTGCTCGCCGGTGAAGAAGGGGTGGCACTTGCTGCACACCTCGACGTGTAGATGCGGCTTAGTGGAGCGGGTCTGGAAGGTGTTGCCACAGGCGCAGACGACGGTCGCTTCTACGTATTCTGGATGGATATTGGGCTTCATGGGCGTCCTCAGTTGCTACTCGGGGCGTAGACGCTTACCTTCTTACGTCCCTGCTTATTGTAGGGCTCGAACTTGACCTGGCCCTCGATGAGGGCGTAGATGGTGAAGTCGCGCCCCAGGCCCACGTTCCTGCCAGGGTGGATGCGGGTACCCCGCTGGCGTACGATGATGGTCCCCGGCAGCACTACCTGACCGTCGTAGCGCTTGACGCCCAGACGCTTGGCCTTGCTGTCGCGGCCGTAGCGAGTGCTACCTCCGCCTTTCTTGTGTGCCATTCCTATTCACCTCTTCTTGGGCGGCCTTTGGGCTTGGGTGGTGCCTCCTCTGCTGCTTTCTCGGTCTTGGTCGCCCTCTTCCTGCGCGGCTTGGCCGCTTCCTTCGGCGGAGGCGCGACCTCAGCGACGGCCTCGGGGGCTCCCTCCGGTACAGCCTTAGCCTCCGCTCTCTTTGTGCGGCGTTTGGGCTTGGGCGGTGCCTCCTCTACTGCCTTCTCGGCCTTGGTCGCCCTCTTCCTGCGTGGCTTGGCCGCCTCCTTCGGCGGAGGTGCAACCTCAGCGACGGCCTCGGGGGCTCCCTCCGGTACAGCCTTAGCCTCTGCTGCCTTCTCGGCCTTGGTCGCCCTTCTTCTGCGTGGCTTGGCCGCCTCCTTCGGCGGAGGCGCAACCTCAGCGACCGCCTCAGGCACGACCTCGGCAGCAGCCTCAGCCGCCGCTTCAGCAGCGGCCTTGGGCGCTCGCTTGGCGGGAGCCCTTCGCCGACGGCGTTTGGCTGGTGCCTCGGCTACCGCCGCAGCCTCTGGCTCACGGCCGGTGAGTATCTGGCGGATAGCCAGACGGGTGTAAGCCTGGCGGTGGCCGATCTTCTTGCGATAGCGGGTCTTGGCCTTGTACTTGAAGACCACGATCTTCTTGTCGCGACTGTGGTCCACCACTTCCGCTACTACCCTGGCTCCCGCCACCGTCGGCCGCCCTACAGTCACCTCTTCGCCATCGGCCACCAGCAGCACGTCGAGCAGCTCCACCATGTCGCCTACGGCCGCCGGCAGTCGCTCCACGTCCAGGAGCTGGTTGAGCTCCACCCTATGCTGTTTGCCACCCGTCCGCACTACGGCGTAAATTTCCTCTGTACCTCCTGGAACAAACGCTCTGGCGATTCTAGCAAACCTGGCTTTGTCCGGTCAACCGCACCGAAACACGACGACCGCAGGGCCGCCGTGCTAGAACGAGGACGTTGGATCCGCTAGGGGGCAGCCTGCCTGAACCCCAGCCGCGCCTACTCCTTCTTCATCCCCGGGTCCAGGCGAGCCCTGGTTTCGCCGCCCCAGGCAAGACCTGGCTTAGGGGGAGCGATAATCGGCTCCGGGCGGGCCTCCTTCTTCTTGGCCTTCTTCGGCTCCTCTTCCGGCTGCCTCTCGGCGGTGACCGGCTCTTCATCCACTGGGGCAGCGAACAGGGCCGCCAGAGCCTCCCCCTCGATGGTTTCCACCTCTATGAGATGCTTGGCTATCTGTTCCAGCTTGGCCCGGTTCTCGACCAGCACCTTACGGCCGCTCTGGTAGGCCCGGTCGACGATCCGCCGTACCTCTTCGTCGATCTCCTCCGCTACCTTCTCGCTGTAGTTCCGTTGCTCCGAAATCTCCCTGCCCAGGAACACCATCTCTTCTCGCCGCCCGAAGGTGCGCGGGCCTAGCCGTTCGCTCATGCCCCACTGGGTGACCATCTGGCGGGCGATTTTGGTGGCCCGCTCCAGGTCGTCCTGGGGTCCGGTAGTCATCTCACCGAACACCAGCTCCTCGGACACCATGCCACCCAGGATGGCCGCCAGCGCGTCCTGGAACTGGGAGCGCGTCCACAGGTTGCGGTCCTCCGTGGGCATGAAGCGAGTGAAGCCACCGGTCATGCCGCGGGAGACGATGGTGATCTTGTACACCGGGTCGGCGTTGGGCAGGGAGTGAGCTACCAGAGCGTGCCCCGCCTCGTGGTAGGCGATGGTCTCCTTCTCCCTGGGGCTTATGACCCTGCTCTTGCGCTCCGGACCGGCGATCACCCTGTCTACTGCCTCGTCAAATTCGGCCATGGTGATCTTCTTCTTGTTGCGGCGAGCGGTAAGAATGGCCGCCTCATTGACCAGGTTGGCCAGATCAGCGCCTGAGAAGCCTGGCGTCTGCTTGGCCATCACCTCTAGGCTCACATCCTTGTCCAGCGGCTTGCCCTTGGCGTGCACTTCCAGAATAGCCTTGCGACCCTTGATGTCAGGCTTGTCCAGCACAACCTGGCGGTCGAAGCGGCCGGGGCGCAGCAGCGCCGGGTCGAGGATGTCGGGCCGGTTGGTGGCGGCCACAACGATGATGTTGGTGTGGGTGTCGAAGCCGTCCATTTCCACCAGGATCTGGTTCAGGGTCTGCTCGCGCTCGTCGTGGCTGCCGCCCAAGCCAGCGCCACGGTGGCGGCCCACGGCGTCGATCTCGTCGATGAACACGATGCACGGGCTGCTCCGCTTGGCCTGTTCGAACAGGTCACGTACCCGTGACGCGCCCACTCCCACGAACATCTCCACGAATTCGGAGCCGCTAATGGAGAAGAAGGGCACAGCCGCCTCGCCGGCCACCGCCTTGGCCAGAAGTGTCTTGCCAGTACCAGGTGAACCCAGCAAGAGCACACCCCTGGGGATGCGCGCACCCAGGGCGATGAACTTCTCGGGCCACTTGAGGAATTCCACTATTTCGTGGAGCTCTTCCTTTGCCTCCTCCACCCCCGCCACGTCCGTGAAAGTGACGCCCGTTCTGGTACCGGTAAACATACGGGCCTTGCTTTTGCCGAAGCTCATGGCCTGCGTATTGCTGCCCTGAGCCTGACGCATCAGGAAGATGAGCAGCCCACCGAAGATGATCAGCGGCAGGAAGTTTATGAAGATGCCGAACCAGTCGATACCGCCCCCCTTGATCTCCAGCTCAGGCTGCTCCTCAATCGGGACTTTCGCGCGGTCCAGCAGCCCCCGTACGGTGTCGTTTTTCTCCAGTTTGAACTTGAAGGTGTTCTCGCTGTCCTTCAACTTGTAAGTAACGGTGTTGCCATCGACTTTGACGCTCTCGACCCCTTCCTTCCCCTGCGCTTGCACATCCGCCACGAAGTCAGCTGGCGTAACCTCCTCCTTGCTCTCCCCGCCCGTGCCGAACAGGGTAAAGACGATGGCAATCACACCCACCAGGATGAGAAGATATATGAAGCCGTTTCGCAGCCAGCGACTTGTCATTATCCTTGCCTCAGGCCATTCCCACTGGCGAATGGCGAAGCGACTCTTCACCACCCACCCTAGCCATTATATCAGACTGGGCCAGCAGCACCAAGCGATGCTCCTGCCGCAGCGCTTCTACTCGCTCGCTTCCGAGGCCAATATCCCGCTCCGGGCCCAGTTCTCCTTGGCCACGTCTTGGAATACGACGATAGTGGCCTCGGGCGTCGTGTGGGCTATGTTCACTATAGCCTCGGTGATCACCCGCGCCAGCTCCTGCTTCTGAGCGTGGGTGCGACCGGGCCACATCTCCACTCGCACGATGGGCATCATTCACCTCCTGGGTGAGAATTTCCGACTTTAGGCCCAAAGTAGCGGTGGTTTCATAGCTTGTCAACCATTGCCCTCATCGACTGTTTATGTTAGTGTAGCGGCAATAGGGGGCGCAATATGAGGGAACCTCCAACGTTCATATACGAGGAGGACCTCTGGGCCCAGGGCGCTGATCTGGTGGCTGGCGTTGATGAGGTGGGCCGGGGCCCCCTGGCCGGACCTGTTGTGGCGGCAGCGGTGCTTTTGCCACCGCGCTGTCGCTTCCCCTGGCTGGCCCGCGTCCGCGATAGCAAGGTTCTGTCGGCGGCCAGGCGAGAGGAGCTCGCTCCCCGCATCCGCAAGGACGCCGTAGCCATCGGCCTGGGCATCATGCCCCACGATCTGGTAGATGCTATCGGCATTGTGGAGGCTACGCGCCGTGCCATGCTGGCCGCCCTCAGGGAGCTATCGGCCGCGCCCGAATTCGTCCTCATCGACGCCTTGACCCTTCCTCGTTGCGGGCTGCCGCACCGGCCGATCATCCATGGCGATGGCTTGTCTCTGTCCATCGCCTGTGCTTCCATCACCGCCAAGGTAGCCCGCGACCAGCTCATGCTGGAGGCTGATAGGCGCTTTTCCGGCTATGGGTTCGCTCGCAATAAGGGATACGCCACCCGCGAGCATCTGGATGCCCTGACGCGCCTGGGCCCCTGCTCCATTCACCGTCGCACCTTTGCCCCTGTACGGGCTTGCCTGGAGTGCTCGTGAACCCTGGCCGGCGCGACCTTGGCGCCTTCGGCGAGCGGGTAGCGGCGGCTCATCTGGAGGCCAAGGGCTATCGCATTCGCGCCCGCAACTTCCGCTGCCGCGAGGGAGAGATCGATATCGTGGCTGAGGAGGGCGACTGCTTGGTGTTCGTGGAGGTGCGCACCCGCCGAGGCGACGCCTTCGGTAGCCCGGCCGAGTCGGTGACGGTGGCCAAGGAGCGAAGGCTGCTCACGGTGGCCAGGGCCTACCTCCAACAGCACAACGATGTCCCTCCCAACCAGCGCATCGACGTGGTCGCTATAGAGCTATCGAGGGGCCGCCTGCTGACCGTTCAGCACATCGAGGGAGCGATCGCCGACAGAGAACTCGGCTAGCTGTTGGCCCATGTTCAAGCTATCACCCCTGCGTCTGCGTATCTTTCGTCGCTGCAAGCTGCGCTACAAGTACCAGTACGTCGATCGCCTGTCGGCAAGGCCCAGCCCTCAGGATGTGGTGGGCGCTCTCGTTCACGCCACCCTGCGCGACTTCTTCGCTTACGTCCCTGTCCATGACCGAGACGTGGAGCGCCTGGTCACCATTCTGAACGAGAAGTGGCAGGCCCTGGTCTTCCGCCTGGGGTCTCCTGCCGAGAAGGAGGCCTGGCGCGAGCGGGCCGAGGCCCAGATGCGCCGCTTCTCTCACCAGCACGATCTGTCCCTTCAGCCCCTGGCGCTGGAGGCTTACTACGAGGTGCCGGTCTCCGACAAGGTGACTCTGGTGGGGCGCGTCGATCGGCTGGATGAAGAGCTAGACGGCGGCCTCCATCTCATCGACTACAAGACAGGGGCTCGCCCACCAGAGGTGGATGTCGACCAGCTTCGTTTCTATGCTATTATGTTGGAGCGGAAGCTGTCGCGTTCCGTGCGTCGTGCCTCCTATTTCTATCTGGAGGAGGGCGACGTTTGGAGTATCCATCCCACTGGGGAGGAACTAGAGGAGAGCCTGAGCGAGGCCTTGGCGACAGTGGAGGATATGGCAGCCGAGCAGGATTTCGCGGCCACCGTCGGCAGGCACTGCGCCGGTTGCCCTTATCTGAGGGTCTGTGCCGAGCGTGACAAGATCGCTCAGTTGCGTCAGGAGGAGGGTTGGTAGCCGGTCGTGCCCATCTACGAGTATCGCTGCAATCGCTGCCACAGACGGGCGAGCATCTTCCAGCGCAGCATCCGGGATGCGGCGGCAGTCGTCTGCGCTCACTGCGGCAGCACCGACCTGACTCGCCTCATATCGCGGGTGGCCGTGCTGCGCTCGGAGGAGAGCCACTTGGAAGACCTGGCCTCCGACGCCAGCCTGGCCGACCTCGACGAGAGCGACCCCCGTAGCGTGGCCCGTTGGGCCCGCCGCATGGGTCGAGAGATGGGCGAGGAGCTGGGTCCGGAGTTTGATGAGATGGTGGAGCGCATGGAGGCTGGCGAGATGCCCGAGGACCTCGGTGAAGGAGGGCAGGAGCCTCTAGATGATTTCGATTAGGGGGTTCCAGAGCTAAGCATGCCCATCTATGAGTTCAAGTGCCGGGACTGTGGTCGTTTGACCAGCGTCTTCGTCAAGACCGTGGGCTCATCCTACCGGGCCCAGTGCCAGCACTGCGGCGGCAAGAACCTGGAGCGGGTCGTCTCCCGCTTTGCCTACCACAAATCGGAGCAAGCCATCTTGGAAGAGCACGGCAGTGAGCCCAAGCGCCTGGAGGACTACAAGGACCCGCGTCAGATCGGCCGCCGGGTAGAGCGAAAGTTCAGCGAGCAGGGAATAGAGCTGCCCGACGAGACGCGCAAGATGATCGACGCCGCCCGCGAGGGGGAGTTTCCCGAGCCCTTGAAGGAGGCATAGCACCTTCCGATGCCAAAGAAAGCGGAGCAGCCGACGAAGCGCCTGAACGCCATCGCGGAGGACGTGCGCGTCCACTTGGACGCCAAGCACGCCGCTCGCGAACAGGCCCTGCCTCTGTGCCGCACCGCCCTGCGCCATTCGGCCAACGCCATCCGCGCCGTTCACCGGGGCGAGTTCCCTGCCGCCGAGGACCTGTTGACCCAGGCCAAGAGCCTGCTCGAGCAAGCGGCCAAGGCCCTCGCCGACCATCCGGACATCTTCCACGCCGGCTTCGTCCATAATGCCCAGAAGGAATTTGCCGAGGGCTGCCTCACCCTGGCCCTGGTGTCCGGCCGCCCCTTGCCCTCGCCAGCCGACTTGGGCGTCGACCACCCTGCCTACCTCAACGGCCTGGGCGAAGCTATGGGCGAGCTGCGCCGCTACCTGCTGGACAGCCTGCGCCGTGGCGACATCGACCGCTGCGAGAGCGCTCTCGCTGCCATGGACGATATCTACGCCGTTCTGGTGACCATGGACTACCCCGAGGCGATAACCGCCGGCCTTCGCCGCACCACCGACGCCATGCGCGGCCTCCTCGAGCGCACCCGCGGCGACCTGACGATAGCCCTGGTGCAGCGGAACCTGGAGCGCCGCCTGGAGGAATTCCAGGGGAAGCTTCCCCCAAGCTAGGCTGCACTATCCCCGAGTTCTAGCGGCACTGGGTTCGTTGGAGTGAGACCCTTCGCTGGGCTCAGGGTGACAGCGGCGGCTACCGTCATTCTGAGCGAAGCGAAGAATCAAGCGAAGCGAAGAATCCCGGCGAGAGGCAGCATTCTCAAGAGCTGCGGAACAGCGGCGAGAGATCGCACGGAAAGCGACGCGGGCGCGGTGGCGCGAGAAGTAATAGCCCTCAGTCCGGGGAGAAGCTATCAACCATGTCGAAGAACGTGAGTTGTAGTGGATTCTTCTTGAACACATAGCCGAACTTGCGGTTGAAGTCATTCATATCACGGCATGTTTTCATAACACCCAGCACTTGGTTCAGGTGATCCCTGACCCTATCTCTTCCGAAGGTCTTCAACCACTGGTGATGGTTCTGCCGGAAATGAGGGTTAGGATTAATCTTCCTGAGTTCCCGCCCGACATCCTTATCAACTGCGTCATAGACGAAAGCCATGACGTATCGGCCCCAACGTAGCGGGCGCGAGCGAGGAGAGTAGCGGACGTGTTCAAGCCTCGCCAACTCGTGCCAGAAATCATCAGGGAACATCCGGGCCCACTCTTGCATCTCGTCGGCGATGAACGCCTGAAGTTTTAGCTGAAGGGCGTTCTTCTCCCTGACAGCCTGAAAGCCGGTCGCCTCATCAATCAAGGCGATTATCCCAACCTTGGCGCAGGCACGGATGATAATCTCGGCCTTCTTTGCCAGGTGCTTTTGCTGAGTCGTCAATGCTCCGTCTTCGCGTGCCTTGAGATAGGCATCGCATATTTCGACCAGCAATGTTCCTTCATACCCCACGGCTTCGAACTGGGTACCAGGAATTGCGAACCGGACGGTCTGTTTGGCAATGCGATCTGGATTGAAGTACATGCTCAGCTTGGTACTACTCAAGTAACGATCTAGGTTCCCCTGAGCGACACCCGTCAGTAGGCGTACCACTTCGCGCTGGGCTATAACGCGTCTGCCATCACCTAGAACGTGGCAAGCGAAGCTTACGTCCCCAATTGTCAGCGTTCCCTGGAATAACGAGACTGGGATGGCTGGAGCCGAGGGCAGAACCGCGGCCTCGTCACTGTCGACCTGCTCCAGCGGCTCTGATACTTGTCCCTCATCCCTTTCAACTGGGGATTGCCCTTTCTCTTTGGCCCAGCGCGTTCTGGCGGCTTGGCTGGCAATCTCACTCCGTTCTTCGGCCGTTAGCACCGATGCCCTAGCCTTGCCCCCCTTAGGGGCTCCCCTTTTCGCCAACCTCTTGGCTGCTGAACTTACCCGGTTGCGATTCTGCATATGCCACTCCTAATCCAACGGTTTCTTGCATCATACACTCGGCCCACGGCGCTTGTCAATGCTTGCCCGACCATGTAGTACAAACGATCGAGCAAGACCCCTCACAATGCTTGAGCAGTCATGTATGACCCCGCCGTGAACGGGCTGACCCCCGAACCCCGATTTCAGGTCATCCGTGCCCTCTCTGTACTTAAGCTACCCCTTAGCACCCTTGTTCGAGCCCATGCCGCATACTATAATTAAGGATCAGCCTTAGGCTTGAGGAGGAGGTTGCATGCCTCTGGATGCCATCATTGTCCGGGGTGCCCGCGAGCACAATCTCAAGAACATCGACGTCGCCATCCCCCGCGACAAGCTGGTCGTCATCACCGGCGTCTCCGGCTCCGGCAAGAGCTCCCTGGCCTTCGACACCATCTACGCCGAGGGCCAGCGCCGCTACGTGGAGTCGCTCTCTGCCTACGCCCGCCAGTTCCTGGGCCAGATGGAGAAGCCCGACGTCGACTACATCGAGGGCCTCTCCCCGGCCATCTCCATCGACCAGAGAGGCGCCAGCCGCAACCCTCGCTCCACCGTGGGCACCCAGACCGAGATCTACGACTACCTGCGCCTGCTTTTCGCCCGCGTGGGCCGTCCCCACTGCCCCCAGTGCGGCCGCCCCATCGAGCGCCAGACCGTGCAGCAGATCGTCGACTCCATCCTCGCCCTGCCCGCTGGCCGCCGCCTGATGATCATGGCTCCGGTGGTGCGCGACCGCAAAGGGGAGCACCTCCAGATCTTCGAGGACGCCCGCAAGGCGGGATTCGTGCGCGTACGCGTGGACGGTCGCATCTACGACCTGGCCGAGGACATTCTTCTCGATAAGAACAAGCGTCACTCCATCGAGATCGTCGTCGACCGCGTGGTCACCGAGGAGCCGGGAGGCGACGGCTCCGGCGCGGCCGCTCGCCTCGCCGATTCGGTGGAGACGGCCCTCAGGCTTGGCGGCGGCATCGTCCAGGTGTCCATCGAGGGCGAGGAGGAGCGGCTGTACTCGGAGCACTTCGCCTGCGTCCACTGCGGCATCAGCCTGGGCGAGATCGCCCCCCGCAACTTCAGCTTCAACAGCCCCCATGGCGCCTGCCCCGTCTGCACCGGCCTGGGGGTTAAGATGAAGATCGACCGCGAGCTGGTCATCCCCAACAAGGAGCTGAGCCTGGCCGAAGGCGCCATCCAGCCCTGGTCCCGCGCCAGCACTGTCGCCTCCTGGTACTATCGCCTCATCGCGGCGGTGGCCGACAACTACGGCTTCTCCACCCACGTTCCGGTCAAGAACCTGAAGCCCGAGCACCTCGACCGCATCCTCTATGGCACCGGTGGCATGGTGACCGTCAAGTACAGCAACCAGTTCGGCCGCACCCAATACTACGACACCACCTTCGAGGGGGTCGTCCCCAACCTGGAGCGCCGCCACCGCGAGACGGAATCCGACTACGTGCGCATGGAGATCGAGCGCTACATGGCAGCCAACCCCTGTCCTGCCTGCAAGGGTGCTCGCCTCAAGCCCGAATCGCTGGCGGTCACCATCGGTGACGGTAACATCCACGCCGTCACCAGGATGAGCGTCGTCGAGGCCTTGGCCTGGGTGGAGGAGCTTCAGGGGCCGCACACCATCCTCAGCGACAGGGAGCAGACCATCGCCCACCAGGTTCTCAAGGAGATCCGCTCCCGCTTGAGCTTCCTGGTGGACGTGGGCGTGGACTATCTCACCCTCGATCGGGCCACGGCCACCCTCTCCGCCGGCGAGGCCCAGCGCCTGCGTCTGGCCACCCAGATCGGTTCCAGCCTCATGGGCGTCCTCTATGTCTGCGACGAGCCTTCCATCGGCCTGCACGCCGTGGACTGCTCCCGCTTGATCCACACCCTCCAGCGGCTGCGCGACCTGGGCAACACGGTGCTCGTCGTGGAGCACGACGAGGCCACCATCCGCGCCGCTGACCACATCATCGACCTAGGCCCCGGCGCCGGCGAGCAGGGGGGCGACATCGTGGTCGCCGGCGGCCTGGAGGACGTGGTGGCCTGCCCCCAGTCCATCACCGGCCAGTACCTCAGCGGGGCCAAGGAGATCCCCCTTCCCGGACGGCGGCGCTCCGGCAACGGTCACTTCGCTGTCATCCACGGCGCCCGCGAGAACAACCTGAAGAACATCGACGTGCGCATCCCCCTGGGCAAGTTCATCTGCGTCACCGGTGTCTCCGGCTCCGGCAAGAGCACCCTCATCGACGAGGTTCTCCACAAGAAGACGGCCCAGCTCCTCTACGACGCCCGCGACCGCCCCGGTGAGTGCGACGGCATCAGCGGCCTGGAGAACGTCGACAAGGTGGTCAACATCGACCAGTCGCCCATCGGCCGCACGCCCCGCTCCAACCCCGCCACCTACACCGGCACCTTCACCCCCATCCGCGAGCTGTTCGCCATGGTGCCCGAGTCGCGCCTGCGGGGCTACAAGCCGGGCCGCTTCTCCTTCAACGTCCGCGGCGGCCGCTGCGAAGCCTGCCAGGGCCAGGGCTACATCCGGATCGAGATGCAGTTCCTGCCCGATGTCACCGTCCCCTGCGAGGTCTGCAAGGGCAAGCGCTTCAACCGCGAGGCCCTGGAGATCGCCTTCCGCGGCAAGAACATCGCCGAGGTGCTGAACATGACGGTCGACCAGGCCCTGGACTTCTTCGAGGCCTTCCCCAGGGTTCGCGCCAAGCTCCAGACCCTGCGCGATGTGGGCCTGGGCTACATCAAGCTGGGGCAGCCGGCCACCACCCTCTCCGGCGGCGAGGCCCAGCGGGTGAAGCTCTCCACCGAGCTCTCGCGGCGGGCCACCGGCAGGACCCTCTACATCCTCGACGAGCCGACCACCGGCCTCTCCTTCGAGGACGTCAACGCCCTCCTGCGGGTGCTGCATCGATTGGTGGACGCCGGCAACACAGTGGTGGTCATCGAGCACCAGCTAGACGTGGTGAAGAGCGCCGACCACATCATCGACCTGGGGCCCCTGGGTGGCGACCGCGGCGGCGAGATCGTGGCCGAGGGCACGCCGGAGGAGGTGGCCCAGGTGGAGCGCAGCTTCACCGGTCAGTACCTGCGCCCGGTGCTGGCCAGGCACGGCGAGAGCGACAAAGTTGCGGCCCGAAGGGGACAGGCTCTGCTTTGAGCGCGAAAGCGGCTTATTCTAGGGGGATTCCCGCCAGGTACTTGGCGATGTTCTTCTTTGCCTCCAGGTCATAGTTGCCGAGGATAGCAATCGTCTCCATCACCGGCGAGCCACCCCCGTGAAGCCCGGCTACCTGCATCAGCATCCCCTGGCCGGAGCAGATCACATCGCTCAGGGCTCGGAAGCAGCGATGCTGATTCTCCGCCGATATCTCGGGGTTCCTCATCATATACTTCTCTAGGAGGGGCCCTATCTGCTCGTGATAGAAGTCCCCCTCAGGGGGTAGGGTCGCTGGCAGACCCCCAGCCAGGTCGGCTACGATCTCATACTCGTGATAAATGTTCACCCCGGCATGCCTGCGACCCACGTTGCAGTAAACCACATCCGGCACGTAGGTCCCTGAAGCTTGCTTCTTTGCGGTTACGGCAGCGGCGATCCCTGCCGCATACACCAGCTCGGCAACACTGATCATCTCGGCGAGCTTGTGCCTCACATGCTGGGCCTTCTCTATCCCGTTATACTCAGCCACCAAAGCGGCCAACCCCATGAGCACATCTGACGTCGCCGGCTTGCATCCGGTGTAGCTATGGCGGTGATAAAGGGCGAACAGCAGAGCCAGCATCCCCCCATAGTCCCTCTCCCCGCACATGAATACCCTCTCCCAGGGCACGAAGACGTTGTCGAAGATGGTGAACGATTCCATATCGCCGAAGGTGGCTATGGGGGCATGGAGCTTCCGCCTCGGTCTGGGCAAGGATGGGCGAGATACCAGGTGAATCCCCTCCCAGTCGGCGGGCAGGGCGAAGGACACAGCCCAATCGCTCTCCTCCTGGGTCAAGAAGCGTGTGGGCACAACGATGATCTCATCGGCATAGGGGGCGATGGTGTTGTGGGCCTTGGCCCCCCGCACCACGATCCCATCGCTCTTCCGCTCCACGATCCTGAGGTAGAGGTCAGGGTCGACCTGCTCATGGGGGCGCTTCCTCCTATCTCCCTTGACATCGGTCTGGGCGCAGTTGGCGCAGAGGTCGTTCTCCTGGAAATAGGCCAGGTATTTCAGAAACCGCTGGTTATACTCCGTCCCCAGCGCTTGATCCATAGCATAGGTGATCACGGAGAGGGCATTCATGGCGTCGATTCCCATACAGCGCTGGATGCAGCCGCCGGTCTTGTGGCAGGCAAGCCGGGTCATCTTCTGCTTATTCAGCAGGTCATCAACGCTCTGATGGATGTGACAGAAGCGGCTTATCTTCTCCCCAGTGAGGTGGGAAGTGGCTGTCATTATGCCATCATATTCGGGGTCCTGAGCCAGGTCGTAGGTCTGATTGATGACATTGATGGCGGGGGCCATCCTGGGGTCATCCCTGCCCACCAGCTCCCCGTCAATGTAGACGTTGTTCCGCATCTTGGAAAGCTTATCTCGATACTCTTGAGAGGTCCTCATGGTTCCATCCTTTCAGTCGCTATGTTAGCGCCTTGCCATCGGGGCCAGAAAACTCGCCCCCCATTATAGTCCATGCCAGGCGCAGATCTGCTCATCTGTAGCTATCAGACCAGCAACCCCGCTGCCATTCTGAGCCGCCAGGAAAACCGTGGCCTTCACCATCATCTCGGAGGTGTCCCACTATGACCAGTCAGCATCAGGGTTCAGAAAGCTCATCCCCTCGGTGTTCACCGCCCCCCTGGGCTTGAGGCAGTTCACGGCGATGTTATACTCTCCAAATCCCACGAGACTGGCCTTGGACGATTGTATATCACCATCCAAGATGAGGAAAAGTCCGCGAGTTGCTGACGACCCAGACACAGGAGGTAGCTTAGTGTCCCCAGCGTACCGCACGAGTACTCTGGTTTGACAGAGTCTCCGCTCCCGTCTAGACTGTGGCGAAAACTGAGCCTTCGAACGTCACTGTCGGCTCGTGGGAGGTCAGTAGATGATTTTCAGCCCGTTTCGGCTCGTGCTGGCGGCAGTCGGTGGCATTTTGGGAGTTGTGGTGTTGCTGGTTGTTCTCATTGTGCTGGCGGCCTTTGTGAGCAGCCCCGGTGAGTGCGACAGCGGCAACCGCGAGGTGGAGGTCAGTTTCGCTCTGGCTCAGCAACTCCAGGACAAGCTAGATCAATTCGACGAGCAACTGGACGCGGGGCAAGCGGCATCGTTCACCTTTGATGAGAGCGAGGCTACATCCCGGGGGCGCGAGTTCCTGGAGGACAAGAACGCCCCCATCGAGGACCTGAAGGTGTGCTTCAACCCCCAGGGGCCGTCGGCGTCGGGAAAGCTCAGCGCTGTGCTGGGCCTGGACGCAAGGGTGAAGGTTTCCGGCGATCTGGACCTCAGCGGTGAGCATCCCCGTGTCGACGACCTCGACATTGACGTCGGGAGCGTGCCTGGATTCATCACCGGTGGCATTGAGGGGATCGTAAAAGACGTGATCAATGATCAACTGGATCACATCGATGTTGAGCATAAGCTTACGATAACCTTCGGCGAGGGTACGGCCACCCTGAGCGGCCAGCCTTGAACCGATGGTGGCGAACCCCTGTACCCGACGCGCAGCCTTGCTACTCCCACGCCCTTTCTAGATCCCCAAAAGGTAAGCCCACCCCCTTGACTTGCTCCCTGCCTTTTGGCTAACATCGGTGCGGAGAGGGAACTGACCCAGTTTCTCCAGGCTTTTCTTGCCAAAAGGAGGTGGCTGAGTGACATACGTTATCTGTGAGCCCTGCATCGATGTGATGGACAAGGCCTGTGTGGAAGTCTGTCCCGTCGATTGCATCCACTACGAGGAGGGCAAGGACCGCACGCTGTTCATCGACCCTGCCGAGTGCATCGACTGTGGCGCCTGTGAGCCCGCGTGCCCGGTGACCGCCATCTTCGCCGAGGACGATGTGCCTGACAACTGGAAAGAGTACACAGAGATCAACGTCAACTGGTTCAAGGACAAGGAGGCCGCCAGGGCCCGCATCAACGCCCTGAAGCCGGCGTCGTAGCCTGAGACGATCCCGCCACAGACCGCTCGAGGGGACAAACTCCCCCGGGCGGTCTTTTTTCTTGTGCGCTTGCCCGCAGGTCTACACCACGGCGATCGTCGAGCCTTCGGGCGTCTTGGTGACGTCGATGCGCACGGGAAAGGCGTCGCGCAGCTCGTCGATGTGGGTGACCACCAGCAGGCAGCGGAAGTCGTCCTGGATGGCGTGGATGGCCTCCACCAGTCGCTCGCGGCCGGCGCTGTCCTGAGTGCCGAACCCCTCGTCGATGACCAGCGTAGGCAGGGGCGCTCCCGCCCGTCGGGCCAGCAGTCGGGACAGGGCGATGCGCAGGGCGAAGTTGATGCGAAAGGCCTCGCCGCCGCTGAACATCTCGTAGCTGCGCGTCCCCAGCTCGTCGCCGATCTTGATGTCCAGCGTCTCCACTATCGTGCCCCGCTGCGTCTCGCGCTGGGTGCTCATGGCCAGGGACATGCGCCCGTTGGTCATCTGGTTGAGGAGGCGGTTGGCCTCGTCGGTGATCTCGGGCAGAGCGCCGTCGATGATCAGGGCCTGCACCCCGTTCTTGCCGAAGGCCACCGCCAGCTCGTCGTAGATCGCTTTGTCGCTGCCCGCCTGGTTCAGGGCATCCAGCTTGGGTCGCCGCTCCTCCTCTAGGGCGCGGCAGCGGTCGAGCTCCTGCTGGAGGGCGCCCAGCGCCTGACGCTGCCTCCGCTCGGCATCCCGCAGGTCTTCAAGCCTTTCGCGAACCTCGACTAGCTGCGGCTCCACGTCTGGCTGCCCGGCCACCTCCGCCCTCAGCCGTTCCACCTCCTGACGGGCCTCCTCGGCGCGCTGTTGCCAGCGGTCACGGTTCTCCTCAGCGGACGCCAGGGCCTGCTGTTCCTGTTCCAGAAGCTTTTCCGCCTGGCCTAGCTGGCGGAAGCGCTCCTCGAACTCGGCCAGCTCCTCTATCTGGCGACGAGCCTCTTCGTGAGCCTGGGGGTCGTAGGCCAGGGCGCTCATCTCTCGACGCACGTCCTGGAGCCGCCGGCGCTCCTGGTGGGCATAGTCCTCGTTGGCGATGCGCTCCTCCAGGGCGGCTAGCTCGCGGCGCAGGCGGGGAAGCTCTCTCTCGGCGGCCTTCCCCTGCTCGATCTGCTGTTCGAGAAGGGCCACCCGCTGGTCGAGCTCGCTCCGCCTCAGGCGGAGCTCGCCCTCCACAGCGGTGATCCGCCGGCGCAGCTCCTCTGCCTGCCGCGACAGGTCGCCGGCCCGCTCCTCGTTCTCCTGCAGCTTGTTCTCCTTCTCTTCCTCCTCCAGGCGATAGTGGTCGCAAATGTGGTGCATCTGCTCCTCGCCCAGGTCGGTGCCGCAGAGGGGGCAGCGGGCACCGGCGGTTGCTAGTTCCTCCACCCTATGCTGCAGCTCCTGGACGTCCGATTCGAGCTGCTGATTGGCGGCTCGCAGGCTTTGCGCATCGGCCAATGCCTGGCGCTCCTCCTCGCCCAGGGCTGCCAGTTCGTCCTCCCGCGACGCTAGCCCGCCCAGCTCCGCCGCCGCTTCCTTCTCTTCTCCCCAGCCGGGCAGAGCGGCTGCCCAGGCTGCCAGATCCTCGACCTGGCCTCCCTTGTTGCCGGCCTCATTCGCCAACTGCTGCTGGGCCATCTCGATCTGCCTTTCCAGCCCCTGTTCTTCAACCCGCAGCTCCATCAGGGCGGAGTGAAGGCGGGTGAGCTCCGCTTCCCGAGCGCGGGCCTCCTGCAGACGCTGGTGGCCCTGGCGGATCTCCTCGGCCTCGCTCACGATGGCCTGATACTGATCGATGCGCTCCTGATGCTGAGCCACCTGCCCGCGGTGGCGCTCGAGCTCCTCCTCCGCCCGCTGCCACTGCTCCTCCGCCCGTCGCAGTTGTTGCCGCTGGTGCTCCAGAGCCTCCGCTGCCCGCCGCAGCGTGTCGGCCAGCTGCTCCTGTGCCGCCGCTTCCTCCTCCGTCTGGGCCAGCTCAGCCTGCAACTCCTCTAGCTGCTGCTCGTACTCGCCGCGACGAGCAAGTTCCTCGTCTATCGAGTGGATGGCCAGTTCGAGCTGGCGGCGGTGAAGTTCGGCCTCCTTGGCCAGTTCCCTGCACCGCTCGGCCAGAAGGTCGTACTGTTCCAGGCCCAGGATGGAGGCCAGCACCTCCTTGCGCTGGGCGGCCGTCTTGCGTACGAACTCGTCGGCTCGCCCCTGCATGAGGAAGGCGCTGTTGATGAAGGTCTCGTAGTCCATGTGCAGGGTCTCTTGGATGCGCCGTTCCGTCTCTCGCAGGGTGTTGCCGCTGATGACCCGCCATCCGTCGGCGCTCTCCACGAAGAAGTCGAGCATCGATTCGCCGCGGCTGCGGACGCTGGCCTTCTTCCGCTTGCGGATCACCCGATAGCGGGCGCTGTCCACCATGAACTCGAAGTCAACCTCTGCCTCCGTCCGACCCAGGTGGACCAGCTCGTCCTCCGTGCGGGCTCGCGCCTTGCCCCACAGCGCCCAGGTGATGGCGTCCAGGAGGGCCGTCTTGCCATGGCCGTTGTCCCCCGAGAGGCAGGCCACATGGATGCCACTGAAATCCAGAGGGGGCACGTTGTCGCGGTAGCAGAGGAAGTTGCGCATGCTGAGCCTGGCCGGGATCACCGCTGCGCTCCTCTAGGGAATGGGAATGGGCTCGCCGACGCGCGGGACGTGGACGGCGATGCCCGTACCCGCTAGCTCTTGCTCGAAGATGTCCGGTCGCTGTGTGTGTATGGGGATGACCATCTTGGGCCGGACGGCCTTGGCGAAATCGATCAGCTCCGGCCCGCTGGCGTGCCCGGACGCGTGAACGTATTTGGGCTGGAAGTCCGGAGGGTTGACTCCGAACTTTCGTAGCCAGTTGCCCAGGCGCTCCTTGTCCAGCTCCATCTCCAGGTTGAACGGCTCGCTCGCGGCGCTGATGTATATGCTGCCGGGAGGAGGGCGCAGGTCGATCAGTTCGTTGAGCTCGTAGTAGTCCAGGTGGAGCAGGTACTTGCCGGGGTCGGCGGAGACCTGGTAGGCGCGCACTCCCGAATCGTAGTGCTCTGTCTTCAGGGTCGAGGGGTCTTTCTTGTTCCACTCCGCCGCGTACCCCATGTCATACTTGGTGCCGACGTAGTCGCCCTTGCTGTAGAGCATGCTCGCCTTTCGCTTCAGGTACACCCGCACGTCCGGCTCCTCCGATACCGGTCGAGCGGGAGGGTCCGGCAGTGAATTCAGCTTGTGCAGCAGGTAGGCTAGCTTCGAAGAGACCACCAGTGTGCGGCCGGTCTCGCGCGCCACCTCCAGCATCGTCTGATAGCGGGTGGTGTCCTTCCAGGCGAAGCCCACCATGGCCAGCGCTCCCCTTGCCTGGGAGACGAGCCTTGTGCACTCCTCCCGGACGGTGTCTTCGCTGTCCGGCTCTTCCCTGTCTATGCGGGTGCCCTCCGACATCAGCACGTCCGGCTGGCTGTCGGCGAGAGCATCGCTGAACGCCTTCGTCAGGTGCCCGGCCCTCCCGTGGAAGCGAAGGTCGCCGGTGTAGACTATCGTGCGGCCGTCATCTGTCGTCAGGACAATGGCCGCCGCTCCCGGCACCGAATGGTCGACGGGGTACAGCTCAGCGTGCATCCCGCCTGCCTCGAATCGCTCCCGCACGCCCACCACCTTGATCGCCCTCGGAGCGCTCTCGGTTACAACCCTGCGCGCACCGGGGAAGAATGCTCCGCCAGCGAGCGTGGACAGCGAACGCTTGCCGACGCTGATGACGTCTGCTCCAAAGCCGCCCCTGCCCATTTCCTCCGCGGCTTCCATAATTGCCTTCGTCGTTGCTGAGCAGAAGACGGGGATGCCTTCGTCGAGCATCGACACGTGCTGAAAATGGTCCATGTGGGCGTGGGACAGGATGATGGCCTCCACGAAGGGCCTGCCCTCTCTCTTGCGCACCTCGTCATAGCTCTTCACGTCCGCTACCCACAGCGACTTGTCAGGCGCGCCGGCTTCGGCCAGGGCGTCTTGCAGGTGATCCAGTTCGATGAGGTCTTGCCGGTATATCCCATCCAGCCTTGGCAGAATGCCCAGGGCGAGCAGGTCTCTGAGGCCGTTGTTGGTTCGCGGCTGAAGAAACTCTTCGTAGAACGTGCCTATCCCGGAGAAGCTGAGGCCGAAGTCCAGGAAGACGCGCCGGCCGTTGCTCTCGACCAGGATCTTGTTCCCCCCGATCTCGCCTGCGCCGCCGTAGACGGTGATGGAAGCCATCGCCTTATCCGCTTCCAGCCGCTGCCGCCACTTCCTCCTCCTCTTCCCCCGCTACCAGCGAGCGAGCGTAGCGCAGCAGGACCTCGCGCCGGTCCGGCGGCAGCTTGCGATCGTCGAAGTACAGCCGAAGCGCATCCATGGGCGTGAGCGATTCCGGCCGCACGTGGGGCGGCAGCCGACCGCTTCTGGCCTCCTCCGTCAGCTCCGCCTTCACGTAGGCCAGGAAGTGCGCCTCGGCCAGCGCCTGACGCACCTCCGCCTGCCGCAGCAGCGCCTGCTGCTGGCGCGACACCCTGATGACCACCCGCACGATGGCGTCGCTCACCGGGGCCCGCTCGATGGCAGCCAGCACCTCCGCCGTGGGGTCCTCCTGCCGAGGCCGCACGTCCACCGTCACGAACGGACGGGCCCAGACGGGGTGGAACTCGGGCTCGCCCACCAGCCGCTGCCCCCGCGGCCGACCGGGGTCGATGGTCAGCAGGTAGAAGCCCTTCTCACCCTTCTCCTCGCCGAAGTCCACCCGCTGGAGGCTCCCCGGGTAGACGATGGGCGGCGCGTGGCTGAGGACCTGCGCCACGTGGTGATGGCCCAGGGCCACGTAGTCGAACAGCTCCGGGCGCAGGGTGCTCTTCATGAGCTGAGGGTAGCGGCCCACCGTCATCCACTCCTCGGAGCCCGTCTGGACGATGGAGCCGCTCATGGCCACGTGGGCGGCGAGCATCGCCGGCACGTTCGTGTCCAGCTTCTCGGCCTGCTCCTGGATGAACTGGCCCATGCGCTCCTCCATCGCTCGCAGGAGCTGGTCGACGCTCATGTTCCTGTACTCCTCGCGGGTCAGCAGGCGACTGGGCGTCAGCCAGGGCAGGGCCACGATCTGGAGGGGGCCATTGCGCGTCGGGATGACCAGCGTCGTGGGTTTGGCCGCCACGTATACCTTGTCGATGGCCAGGGTGTCGAATATCTCCAGGGTGGTGGCACGGCGGACGGCGGCGGGCAGGTCATGGTTGCCCACCAGCAGAAGCACGGGGATGTCGGCGTCCACCATCCGCCTCAGGCGGATGGCGAACTCCCGCTGGTGCGTCTGCGAGGGCTCGCGGCTCTTGTACGCGTCGCCGCAGAAGAGCACGAGGTCGACCTGCTCCTCGATGGCGAAATCGACCAGCTCATCGAAGGCCCGCAGGAAGTCCAGCAGGCGGGTGGACAGGCCGGTGTCGGGGTCCGGCCGACCGTACGTCTCTACCCCCAGGTGCAGGTCAGCAAAGTGCAGGACGCGGATCACTCTTCGCCCTCTCGCCTCGAACACTTATTCTAGCACCCCCGTCAACCCCTGCCGACGGCCCAGCGCCTTGACAATCGCCCGCCACTTGCCCGACGGCTCCGCCCAAGGTGCCGGCGCGCCCATAGATGGTAGTCGTTTATTAAGGTCCCTGACGTGTCGCGGGGAGCTGAGACCAGACATCCTTGACCCGACCGGACCAGAATCGACTGTAGTTCCGTGGATGATCTGACCCGATCGCGACCCTTCCTGCTCTCACCTTACTTCTGCTCAGCCCGCGGTCGTCTATGAGGTGGCGCTCGCCAGCTAGATCGAACTCGGTAAGGTAGAAGTCAATCCGATCCTTCCGCTGCTGGTAGTACTGTTCAATTCGGCTTGCTAGCTCCGCCGGGGGCAGGACCACGAACTGCGGATGGAACATTCCCTTCTTGGAAGGCACAAGGCACACGAATACCCAAAAGTCAGTGATGTCCGTGCCCTCGCTCACACGTGCCCAGTCAAACCTGTACCATCCCTGAAACTTGTCGCTGTAGGTCCTACTCCCCTTCACCTGAATCCGTACGGCATTGGCCTCCTTGAGAGACGGCAAGACCACCAAATCCACGCCCCGATCTTTGTGTGGCACAAAAACATCCCAGCCTTTGCCCGTCAAGGCGTCGGCGACGGCCAGCTCAAAAGCATCCACGGATCGTCCCTGCTCCCTCAGTCCTCCAGCCGCTCCCGTAGCGCCGCCACCAGCCCGGCGATGGGCACCCGCACCTGCTCCATGCTGTCCCGCTCGCGGATGGTCACCGCCTGGGCTCGGGCGAACACCTTACAGCGCGCGATAGGCCTCGCGCCGATGGCGAATGTGGTAGATGACCACGGTCTGTGCTTCTGGCTCCACCTCATAGATGACACGATAATCGCCTATCCTCAACCTGTAGGTCCTCTCGCTGCCAGATAGCTTCAGCGACTGGCGAGGCGTTGGCTCGTCGCTTAAGGCCTCTACCTTGCTCAGAATGTTGGGGATAAGGGCCGGAGCAATCCGGCGGATATCCTTCTCTGCTGACCCCTTGAACTCAATCTGGTAGGAGCCCATCGGCTCGCAGCCTGCGCTTCAGCTCATCGAGACTGATGCTGGGTTCTGGCCGGCGTTCCGCTACGACCGCCAGGTCGTGCAGGTCCTCCAGCAGCCGCTGGTACCGCCTTACAGGGATGACCACCGCCATCTTGTTGCCGTTCTCGTCGACGATGTATTGCTCTCGAAGCTTGCCCATCTTCTCCTCCTATCCCTCCAGCCGCTCCCGCAGGGCCGCCACCAGCCCGGCGATGGGCACCCGCACCTGCTCCATGCTGTCCCGCTCGCGGATGGTCACCGCCTTGTCCTCCAGCGTGTCGAAGTCGATGGTCACGCACAGCGGCGTGCCCACCTCGTCCTGCCGCCGATACCGCCGCCCGATGCTCTGGGCGTCGTCGTACTGGCTCATCCAGTGCTTCCGCACGAGAGCCCACACCTCCCTGGCCGGCGGCACAAGCTTCTCGTGCCGGCTGAGGGGCAGCACCGCCACCTTGACCGGCGCCAGGTCCTTGTGCAGCCGCATGATCACCCGCGTCTCGCCCCGCACCTCCTCCTCGTCGTAGGCGTCCATCAGGAAGGCCATGAACAGGCGGTCCACCCCCGCCGAGGGCTCGATAACGTACGGCACGATGTGCTCGCCGCTCTCCTCGTCGAAGTAGTCCAGCTCGCGACCGCTGAACTCGGCGTGGCGGCGCAGGTCGAAGTCGGTGCGATTAGCGATGCCCTCCAGCTCCGACCAGCCCATGGGGAAGCGATACTCGACCTCATAGGTGTCCTTGGCGTAGTGGGCCAGCTCCTCGCGGTCTAGCTGGCGCGTCCGCACGTTCTCCTTCCGCATGCCCAGGCCAAGGTACCAGTTGTAGCGCTCCTCCACCCAGTGCTGATGCCACTGCTCGTCCGTGCCCGGCTTGACGAAGTACTCGATCTCCATCTGCTCGAACTCCCGGTCGCGGAAGATGAAGTTGCCGGGGGTGATCTCGTTGCGGAAGGCCTTGCCGATCTGGGCGATGCCCAAGGGTAGCTTCTTGCGGCTGGTGGTGAGGATATTGGCGAAGTTCACGAAGATGCCCTGGGCCGTCTCCGGCCGCAGATAGGCCGTGGAGGCGTCGTCCTCCACCGGCCCGACGTAGGTCCTGAACATCAGGTTGAACATACGGGGCTCGGTGAGCTCGCCGCCGCACTCAGGGCAGCGGACAACCTTGGCGGCCACCTCGTGGCCGTGGGCGCTGGCCGGCACCCTCCCCACCAGGTCGTCGGCCCGAAAGCGCCTCTTGCACTCCTTGCAGTCGACCATGGGGTCAGCGAAGGTGTCCAGGTGGCCGCTGGCCCGCCAGACCGTGGGGTTCATGACGATGGCGGCGTCCTGCCCCACCACGTCGTCGCGCTCCTGGACGACGGCCTTCCACCAGGCCTGCTTGATGTTATTCTTCAGCTCCACGCCCAGCGGTCCGTAGTCCCAGAAGCCGCCGATGCCTCCGTATATCTCGCTGCTCTGGAAGACCAGGCCGCGGCGCTTGCACAAGGATACGAGTTTCTCTACGGTGGCTTTGGTGGACATAGGCTTTCGAACTGATTGAAGGCGAACAAGAAATCTGCGTTGAAGTTATCAGTTTCAGAGGGCAAAGTAAAGATGGCCGTTCGCCGTTGGTAGGTGAACTTTCCAAGCCTGCGGGATAAATCCCGCAGCACTATCGATCGATTCTAGGAAGCCGCGGGTTTCAACCCGCGGATTACCTACCATCAAGCAGGGCCTACATGGTAGGATTGACAGAAGCAAAACTCGCGGGCAATGGGGGTAAGAAATATGCGGTTCCTTCTGGGGTTTATTCTAGGGCTGGCCGTAGGCGCTAGTGTGGCCTTGCTCATGGCGCCGCAGCCGGGCAACGTCATGCGCCAGCTCATTGCCTATAAGGCTCAGGAGCGCTGGCGGGCTAGGCAGGAGCGACAGGCTGAAAGGCTCTGACGGCCGTAGAGGCGAGCCCTTGTCTTCCTCTGTCCAGAAGCTGCTGATCATCATCGCCGCTGCTGAGGACGCGGACCGCCTGCTAGACAAGATGACAGCGGCTGGCTATCCGGTCACCAAGATCAGCAGCACCGGCGGTTTCCTACGCCGCGGCAACGTCACTCTCCTGTCGGGCCTAGAAGCTGATGCCGTGGACGACGTGCTGGTCATGGTCAAAGCTGAGTGCCGACCCCGCGAGGAGTACATCCCCGTCCAGGCCTTGCCCTTTCCGGGCAACCTGCCGCCTGGCCAGCCCCTTCAGGTCAGAGCGGGCGGCGCCATCGTCTTTGTTCTGGACACTGAGCGTTTCGAGAAGATCTAGCATTGCTTGGGACTGAGAATAGGGCTGAGCGATGGCGATGATACTGGAGGGCTTTCCCACCGGCTTGCTCCAGGGCAACTGCTTCATCGCTGGCTGTGACGTGACCAAGGAGGCGATGGTCGTCGACCCCGGCGATGATGCCGCCAAGATCCTGGCTGCCCTGGAGGGGAAAGGGCTGACGGCCAAGCTCATCGTTCTCACCCACGAGCATGTCGACCACATTGGCGCCGTGGAGGCGGTACGCGAGGCCACCAAGGCCCCGGTGGCCATGCACCCCGTCGCCTATGAATACACTGCCTACCAGAGCGAGGCGGCCATGATGTGGCTGGGGCGTCCCTTGCCACGGATGAACGAACCGGAGATGTGGCTGGAGGAGGGCCAGGAGATAAGCGTTGGGAGGCTAAGGTTCCAGGTGCTCTTCTGCCCGGGCCACAGCCCTGGACACATCTGTCTCTACGGCGAAGGAGTGGTGTTCAGCGGCGACGTTCTCTTCCAGCTGAGCATCGGCCGCTTCGACCTGCCCGGCGGCGACGGCCGGGAGCTCTTTAGGAGCATCCGCGATAAGCTCTTCACTCTCCCAGACGAGACGCTGGTGCTGCCTGGGCACGGCCCTACCACCACCATCGGCCAGGAAAAAGAGCAGAACCCCTTCCTCAAGCACCCGCGGGTGTACATGGGCATCGACCCGGACTAGGCCGCTAGGAGATAAACAGCGGCGCCAGCACCAGGGTCACGGTGCTCAGAAGCTTCACCAGCACGTGCAGGGAGGGCCCTGCTGTGTCCTTGAAGGGGTCGCCCACCGTATCGCCCACCACCGCTGCCTTGTGAGCATCCGACCCTTTGCCCAGCACCACGTCTTCACCGCCGGGGTTACTTGAGGGAACCTTCAGAAAGCCCGCCTCGATGTACTTCTTGGCGTTGTCCCAGGCGCCGCCTACGTTGTTGAAGAAGGTGGCCAGGATCAGGCCGCCGATGGTCCCCACCATCAGCAGGGCGGCCACCGCCTCGGGGCCGGTGTCATCCAGCCACCCCGCTTCGAAGAGGAGGCGGAAGAAGACGCCCACCACGATGGGCGTTCCCACCGCCAGCAGGCCCGGTGCGATCATCCCTCGCAGGGCGGCGCCAGTGGTGATGTCCACGGCGCGGCCGTAGTCGGGGCGGGATGTCCCCTCCATGATTCCAGGGTCCTCGCGGAACTGCCGCCGCACCTCCTCGATGATCTTGGCCGCCGCCCCTCCGACGGCGCGGATGGCCAGCGAGCTGAACAGGAAGACCAGCATCACCCCCAGGAGGGCGGCCACGAACTCGCCGACATCGTTCATCCTGACTATTACCTCTTCTCCCGTCTCCTCCTTCACCTTGTCCAGGAAGGCGCTGAAAAGGAGGAACGCGGCCAGTCCGGCGGAAGCCATGGCGTAGCCCTTGGTGAGGGCTTTGGTGGTGTTGCCCACGGCGTCCAGGGAGTCGGTGATGTGGCGAGCGCTTTCCGGGGCGCCGGACATCTCGGTGATCCCCCCGGCGTTGTCGGTGATGGGGCCGAAGGTGTCCATGGCGAGGATGTAGGCGGCCGACATCAGCATGCCCATGGTGGCCACCGCCGTGCCGAAGACTCCCCCGTTGGGCAGGTCCGACTGGCTGCCCAGGATGAAGGAGATCACCAGGGCACCGCCGATAGCCAGGGCGGTGGCGCAGGTGGTCTCCAAGCCTACCGCTGTGCCCGTGATGATGTTGGTGGCCGGCCCCGTGCGGGAGGCGTTGACTATCTCCTTGACAGGCCGCCAGGCGCCGGAGGTGTAGTACTGGGTGATGTATACGAAGACGATGCTGGTGGCGATGCCGACGACGCCGGCCGCGAAGAACCAGTGCCAGTGGCTGCCCATCATCAGCTTGGTGGCCATGAACATGAACAGGACCGAGAGGGCGGTGATGACGTAGTAGCCGTAATTGAGGGGTGTCATCGCGTCTTGGTTCTCTCGCGAGAAGAAGGGGACGCTGAGCACTCCTATGCCGGTGGCCACCAGGCCGAGGGCACGGATTACCAGGGGGAAGAGGATCCACTCTGGGTCGCCGGTGAGGCGGTAGATAGCCACCCCCAGGATCATGGCCCCGATGTTCTCGGCAGCCGTGGACTCGAACAAATCGGCGCCACGGCCGGCGCAGTCGCCCACGTTGTCGCCTACCAAGTCGGCGACCACCGCCGCGTTGCGCGGGTCGTCCTCGGGGATGCCCGCCTCTATCTTGCCCACTAGGTCAGCGCCAACGTCGGCGGCCTTGGTGTAGATGCCGCCGCCGAGCTGGGCGAACAGGGCCACGAAGCTGGCCCCGAAACCAAAGCCCACGATAAGGAAGGGAGCATCGTCCATGGGGTTGCCCAGCAGGCGACTATAGACGGCGAAGATGCTGGCCACTCCCAGGAGGCTTAGGGTGACAATCGAGAAGCCTGAGACGGCGCCGCCTCGCAGGGAGACGGTGACCGCCTCGCGCAGGCTGTGGGTGGCGGCCGAGGCGCAGCGCACGTTGGAACGCACAGCCACGTACATGCCGATGAACCCCGAAAGGGCGGAGGCAGACGCACCCACCATAAAGGCGATGCCGGTGTAGACACCGATCTTTAGGCTCTCATCGAAGTAGCCAACAATAGTGCCTACGACTACCGCCGTGACCACCGATAGCATGGCGATGGTCCGGTACTGGCGGTACATGAAGGCATTGGCCCCCTCCAAGATCATGGCGGCGATATCTTGCATCTCGGAGGAGCCGCGGTCCCGGCGCAGGACATTCAAGGCCAGCCAGAGGGCGAAGATTATTGTTGCCGTGCCTATGATGGGTACAAGCCACACTAGTTCCATCTGTCAGACTCTCTCCTCGCTTGGAGTCTAGCAGAAGGGCTATCTACCATCAAGCCATGTAGTGTTTCAAGACATGTGAGAGATCATAAATGGGCGACTTTCCACATGTCGGTCTCAATGGCTGCGGTCGATACATTGTAGCCTCCCCTTTGGGCCGCTCATGGTGAGCTCGTCGAACCACGAGCCCCTGCGCATCCTTCGACAGGCTCAGGATGAGCGGTCAGAGACGGTCTGAGCCTCCATCTCTCACCTAGACTGAAACACTACATCTATCATCAAGCCAGAGGGTAGTCTGGCCCCGGCCGCGGGTTCAAGAGGCCCTAGTCGCCTCGGCCCTGCGCCTCTGCTTCTTGCGGGCGAGCCGCTTCCTCTTATTCATCTTCAGTCTCGACCGATCCAGCGGACCAGGAAATCCTCCTCTATTATGGAATCTTCTTGAGTTGTGTGGTATTGTATGGAGTCGTTTGCTTCGGTTGGGCCTAGCACAGAGGCCTTAAGCACCACTTTCCAGGAATGAAGTCGCGGAAGCGGCTTCGCCTGGGGTGGTGTTTGTGCTGAGAGGCGCGGGCCGGTTCAAAGGGGGGAGGTGAGAATCCGTTGAAGGGCTTGGGAAGGCACCTCATCTTGGAGCTGTGGGGCGGTAAGAACTTCAACTCCGCCGCGGTGGTGGAAGGAGCTCTGCGCGATGCGGCGGCAGCGTGCGCTGCAACGTTAAAAGACATCCAAGTCTATCACTATAATCCGCAAGGTGTCACTGGCGTAGCGGTGTTAGCGGAGTCTCACATCACCATCCACACCTGGCCCGAGTATAGCTATGCAGCAGTCGATGTCTTCACCTGCGGCGACGACGTGGACCCACGAGTAGCTATCCCCGTCCTGCGGGGCCACTTTGAGGCCGAGCGGGTTCAGGTCATGGAGGTGGTGCGGGGCATTGCCTCTTGTATCGAGTAACAGCGAACAGTGGTTCGGCGAGCGAGAGCGCGTCGGCCTCGAGCAGCGCATCCAGGTGCGGAGCGTGCTATATGAGGGGCGCTCAGACTATCAGACCATCCGTGTGTTGGACACCGTTCCCTTCGGGAGGGCCCTGATCCTCGATGACGCCCTCCAGACCACAGAGACGGACGAGTTCATCTATCACGAGATGATGGTGCACCCTGCCCTCATCTCCCTGGCCCAGCCAGAGCGCGTGCTCATTGTCGGCGGTGGCGACGGCGGCTGCCTCCGCCGTGCCCTGGAGCACCCCCTGCGAGAGGTAGTCCAGGTGGAGCTAGACCGAGCGGTAGTCGAGGCCTGCCGCCGCCATCTCCCGCGGGTGTCGAGCGGGGCGTTCGATGATCCTCGCCTTCGCCTGCTGTTCGCCGACGGCTATGAGTTCGTGGAGAAAGCCCAGGAGCCCTTTGACGCTATCATCGTCGATCTGACCGACCCTTTCCCCTCCGGCCACAGCCTGCGCTTGTTCACCGCCGAGTTCTACCAGGCCGTCCGCGGCATACTGAAGGAGGAGGGGCTGATGGTAACCCAGAGCAGCTCTCCCCTCCTCCTCACCGACGAGCTGTTGAGGATCTACGCTAACCTGAAGGCCGTCTTCCCCCTGGTGCGTGTCTACCTTGCTCCTGTGCCCGCCTATCCCGGTGTGTTGTGGAGCTTCACCCTGGCCTCTGGGGGCAACGACCCCCTGGCCCTGGATGAGGCCGCCGTTCGCCAGAGACTGGAGGCCAGGGGCATCTCCCCCCGCTACTACAGTCCCCAGATGCATCTCGCCAGCTTTGCCCTGCCGCCGTTTCTGGCCGGCCTGCTGGCAGAGCCTCAGCGCTTCCAGGACCTCAAGGCCACTCAGCCCGTCGCTCAGTGACACCTGCCAGCCGTCGCTGGGGCAAGGAAGGTTCGCTGTTCCTCCAGAAGACCTGAGCTAGTCCTCTGTGGAAGCGTAAATGCCGGCCGTCCGGGGGTACTTGGAGAAATCGGGCTCCCGCCTCTCGGCGAAGGCGTTCTTGCCCTCGTCGGCCTCGCCGCTACGGAAGAAGTCGGGGGCGAAGTCGGCTACCCACTCGCGGCGGGAGGCGTGTCGCAAAGGCTCATAGAGGGTGCGGAAGGAGGCCTTGAGGATCTTCAGGCAGCTCGGGCTCTTGGCCATCAGTTCCTGGCACCACTTGTCCACTTCCGCGTCCAGCTTCTCTAGAGGGACCACCACGTTCACCAGGCCCATCTGGAGGGCCTCCTGAGCGGTGTAGCGACGGCAGAGCATCCAGATCTCCTTGGCCTTCTTCGCTCCTACCACCCAGATCAGGTAGGCGACGTAATGGCCAGCGGCGGGGCTGCCCACCCGTGGGCCCACCTGCTGGAAGGTGGCGTTCTCGGAGGCGATGGTAAAGTCGCAGAAGTAGGCCAGGTGGTTGCCGCCACCGATAGTGTATCCGTTCACGCGGGCGATGATCGGCTTGAGGCAGTCCTCGATGCCTGCGTGGGGGTCCGGCATTTTTGCTTCCCAGGCCGGGTCCTTTTGCACCTCTTGCAGCCACTTGACATCGCCGCCGGCGCAGAAGGCACGGTCGCCCGCTCCGGTGATGACGAGGACGCCAACGCTATCGTCGGTGTTGGCATCCTCCACCGCTTGCTTTACCTCTAGGAGCGTCTGGCCGGTGAAGGAATTCATCGCCTGGGCTCGATTGATGGTGATCCAGGCGGCGCCCCGAACGCGATGGTGCTTCTCATAGAGGATGTCCTTGAACTCTAAGGCGGCCATGGCATGCTACCTCCTTCAGACAGTGCCAGGGAAATGCGCGGCGATTATAGCCGAGGGCCACGCCTGCCACAAGGGGTTGTACTCGTCCAGTACATTAGTGACACTAAGGAGGGCGCGCAAGGGCGAAGTCCTCCAGGAACTGCTTAGGCGTCTTATATCCCAGGGCCTGGTGGGGGCGCACGGTATTGTAGACGTGCTCCCAGGCCAGGGCCTCT
>DAOUEZ010000007.1:0-78449 GCA_034429995.1 Dehalococcoidia bacterium | reverse complement strand
TACCGCTCATGGTGAGCCTGTCGAACCAGGTGAGCCTACCGTTCATGGTGAGCCTGTCGAACCAGGTGAGCCTACCGCTCATGGTGAGCCTGTCGAACCAGGTGAGCCTACCGCTCATGGTGAGCCTGTCGAACCATCCTTCGACAAGCTCAGGATGAGCGATATCCAGTCCCCTCACCCATTCCAGAAGCGCATCGCTGCCGCCCTCCTGCGCTTCCTGGATCTGCTCAACGAACTGATCAGGGAAGGGCCCACGCAGGCTCTATCGGAGCTCCTGGACGCCATCATCGCCGGGGCTGACTACCGCCGCTACCTGCTGGAGGGCTTCGCCGACGGCGAGGAGCGCTGGGAGAACGTGCAGGAGCTGCGGGCGGTGGCCAGCCAGTACGATGATCCCCCGGCCGAGGCCCTGGCCCGCTTCCTGGAGGACGCGGCCCTTATCACCGACATCGACGAGTACGACGAGAAGGCCGACGCCGTGACCCTCATCACGCTGCATGCCGCCAAGGGGCTGGAGTTCTCAGTAGTGTTCATCGTTGGCATGGAGGAGGGCCTGCTCCCCCACATGCGCTCCTACGACGACCCCGCCCAGATGGAAGAGGAGCGCCGCCTGTGCTATGTGGGCATGACCCGCGCCCAGGAGCGGCTGTACCTGGTGCGGGCCTTTCGCCGCACCTTCGGTGGCCACAATCCGCCCTCTCGCTTCCTGGCTGACCTACCGCCGGAGCTGGTGACCAGCCGCGAGCGGGTCCCCACGGGGATGCCGGCCCGCGAGAGGTTCATCGCCGCTGCCAGCGCCCCCGCTCGCCCTGAGCGTGTCGAAGGGCGTTCGGCTCCCGCCAAGGCCTTCTGCCCCGGCGACCGCGTGCGGCATGCGAAGTTCGGCGAGGGCATCGTGGTTAGCTGCGAGGAGGAAAAGAGCGGCGACCACTTGGTGATCGTGGCCTTCAAGGGCGAGGCGGGCATCAAGCGACTGCTTCTGAGCTTCGCCCCCCTGGAGCACCTATCGTCGGGGGAGGGCTAACCTCATCCGAAATCAGCTCATGCCCTCGGCTGTCGCCGGCGAAAGCCTGAACCAAGGCCTTAGGTTCCCCTCCTGCAAGAACTCCGCCATTCCCATGCGGGAAGAAAGGAGGAAACATGGTGCCATTCCTTGTGACCATGGGTAGTATCGATTGGGAGCGGATCACCGATTGGCTCCTCACCCACGGCCTGCGCATACTGCTGATTCTGGTGCTGGCCTTCGTGGCCGACATTGTGCTGAGGGTGGTCGTGCCTCGCATCATTCGTCCGGCGGTGTGCCGCCAGATGGAGGGCAAGCCCGAGGAGGAGATCGAGCAGCGGATCCACACCCTCGTTGCGGTGCTTCGGGGATCGGGCCGATTCGTCATCGTCGTCTGGGCCTTGTTCACCATCCTCCCCGAGCTGGGGATTAACGTAACGCCCATCCTGGCCAGCGTGGGCATCGCCGGCATCGCCCTAGGCTTCGGCGCCCAGAGCCTGGTCAAAGATTTCCTCAGCGGCCTGTTCATCCTCATCGAGAATCAGTACAGCAAGGGGGACGTGGTGACGGTGGCCGGCATCTCGGGGCTGGTGGAGGAGGTGGGCCTGCGGCGCACCGTCCTGCGCGACCTGGACGGCATCGTCCACCACGTGCCCAACGGCGAGATAGCGGTGGCCTCCAACCTCACCCAGGAGTGGTCGCGGGTGAACATGAACGTGAGCGTGGCCTACGGCGAGGACCTGGACAAGGTGTTCGAGGTGATCAACCGCGTGGGCAACGAGCTGGCCGCCGACGCTGAGTTCGGGCCGCTGATCATCAAGGCGCCCCAGGTGCTGCGGGTGGATGCCTTCGAGGACTCGGGCATCGCCATCAAGATCCTGGGGGACACCGAGCCCATCCGCCAGTGGGACGTGATGGGGGAGCTGCGCAGGCGGCTGAAGAAGGCCTTCGACGAGGAGGGCATCGAGATACCCTTCCCCCATGTGACCCTGGTCACTCGTGGGGCGAAGGCGACGGACGTGGGGGCAGGGGCGTAGGAGCTACGCAGTGCCAGTCTGTTAGGCTAGATCCTGCTACTCGTCTTTGGGCACCATGGCGTCGTCTCCTGGGTGCGCTTTGACAGGAGCAAGAACGACCGCTATGCTAGAGTCCCGAAACAGGTGATCGAGGTAAGGTGTCAAGTCAAGGGAGGTGATCGTCATGGCAGAAGAGAAGAAGAGCATATTCGACTCCGTCAAGGACGGAGTGGTGGGGGCGATCCGGGGCGTTGGAGATGTGGCGCAGGCGGTGGTAGACACCGTGAGCGGCACCCTGGTGAGCGCCCTGAAGGGCGTGCGCGCCATCACCGACGAGACGCTGGGACTGATCTTTGACACGGTGAGCGCCGCCATCAAGGGCGTGGCAGAGGTCGGCGGCGACGTGGGCATAGCTTCCAAGAATGCCGTTCTCGGCGTGATCAGAGGGACCAAGGAGGTCGCGACCGGCTCGGCGGAGGCCATCAGCGCCAGTGCGGAGGCGGCGGTGAAGGCTGTCGGAGACGTAGGTGGCGATGTGGCAGGCGCAGCCAAAGGAGCGGTGGAGGGCGCCATCGAAGGGGCCAAAGAGGTCGGCATGAAGGCTGAGGACGCTGCGTCCGCGGCAGCCAGCGGCGCCCTCAAGGGGGCCGGCAAGGTCAGCACCACAGCCGTGGAGCAGGTTCGCAACGTCGTCACGGGCACGATATCTGGTGTGAAGGTCGTCCTGCGGGAGCCCTTCAAGGGCGACGAAGAGAAGAAATAGTCGACCGGTTCCTTGGCTTCACTGGTAGCGTCCGCACACGCCCACCTGGTGCTGGTCACCCGCAGCGCGAAGGCTACGGACGTGGGGGAGGAGGGGTAAGGGCGAGGCCCGCTTCAGGAGGCTACTGCGGAGCTTCGCCCCGCTGGAACGAGTAACCTAGCCGGAGGGCGCTGGGCCGCGGTCCTCATTGGTCACCCTGGTCATTTTGAGGTCGGCAGAGTACAAGGGGAATGGCCATTCCTGAATGATGAGTCTGAAAGTCTCTTCTAGCCGCTCGCGAAGGAGGCCCCTCTGTCCCATAGCCTCGAGTGTTCGCTGGTTAACTTCCCGCAGCTCCATGAGCGTGAAGTCATCCCCCACCTGAACCGGGCGCCATGTGGTTGCAATCAACTCTAGCGCCTGTGGCGTCGTGCAGCCTACGGCGTGCAAGGCGCGCGCGACCCTCAAGGCTGGTGGATCCAACTGGTTTAGGTAGCTTTGCTCGCCCTCGAACGGTAGCAACCAGTAACGGCCATCGTCCGTTGCCACGTAGTCAACGTAAATGGCCATCTCCCGTTCCAGCAAGATGCGATTTCGGAAGATTGGGTCGCTGTTGTCCGACCCGGCAAGGTAGAAGTCGCGACGCTCCGTCTCTATATAGCTAAGAAGTTGGCCAAGCGACCCTACCCGCCAGTAGCAGCATGCGGCATAAATGCCCTTGGCCAAGTGATCGTAGAAACGGCGTAGCTGCCGACCCAGTCTCCAAGAAGGCTCGCGCGGGCAGCGCACGGCATCTAACAGGATTAGGAACTTCGCCGCTTCCTCCTCGGCGATTAACCGCAGCACTGTTGAGCCCTGGCCCCGTCCTAGCTGTCCAAGTGTGCCAGCGTCCTCTGCTAGGCGGCAGGCGCTGCGCAAGACTAGCTCCAACCCCCGTGACATCTCTGGAAGGAGATCGGCGTCCGAAAGTTGCATCAAATCAAGAATAGCCCTCTGCCCCTGTCGCAGCCGACCAGATCCCGCCATCATGACCCTCCAAGTACGTCACTCGCTCCGACCATAGCCCCAGCGCTCCCCCTTGGCTACCCCTTAACCACCCCGATCGGGCGCAGGCGCACCACCTTGCGGGCGATGCCGGCGTCGTGGAGGACGCCCACCACCTCGGCTACGTCCTTGTAGGCCTCGCTGGCCTCCTCGGCCAGGGCGGCCTTGTTCTGGGCCCGCACCAGGATCCCCTTATCGGCCAGGCGGGCGGCGATGTTCACCCCCCGCAGCTCGCGCTTGGCGGCGTGACGGCTCATCATGCGGCCCGCTCCGTGGCAGGCCGAGCCCCAGGTCTCGGCCATCGCCCGCTCGGTGCCCACGCAGATGAAGGAATAGCGGCCCATATCGCCGGGCACCATCACCGGCTGGCCGATCCCCTGATACTTGGATGGCACATCTGGGTGGCCGGCGGGGAAGGCCCTGGTGGCCCCCTTGCGGTGGATGCAGAGGGTCATCTCCTTGCCGTCCAGGCGGTGGCGCTCGATCTTGGCGATGTTGTGGGCGACATCGTAGATGATGTTCAGGCCCAGCTTTTGGGGGTCACGGCCCAGCACCTTGGCGAAGGCCTCGCGCACCCAGTGGGTGATGAGCTGGCGGTTGGCGAAGCCAAAGTTGCCGGCGGCGAACATCGCCCCCAGGTAGTCCTGTCCCTCCTTGGAGGCGATGGGGGCACAGGCTAACTGCTTGTCGGGCAGGAAGACCTTGACCTTCCCCTCCACAGCCGACAGGCCCCCTTTCTCCGGGAACTGGATGCCGTGCTTGGCCGACGCCACCTCCATCTTGTCTAGGTAATCCTGGCAGGTCTGATGACCGAGGCCGCGGGAGCCGGTGTGGATGAACACCATGATCTGGCCCACTTCATCGACACCCATGACCCGGCCAGCCTCCTCATCGAAGATCTCGTCCACTACCTCGATCTCCAGGAAGTGGTTGCCCGAACCGAGGGTCCCCAACTGGGGCACGCCCCGCTCCCTGGCGCGGCGGCTGATCTTGGTGGGGTCGGCGCCGGGCAGGGCGCCACCGCTCTCGATGGCATCTAGGTCCTGGGGCCAGCCGTAGCCCTTCTCCACAGCCCAGCGAGCGCCATAGGCCAGGACGTTGTCGATCTCCTGCATGGATACCTTGAGCAGGCCGGAAAGTCCAAGGCCGGCGGGCACGTCGCGGAAGATCTGGTTCAGCAGGGCCGGCAGGTGGGGGGCGAGCTCCTCCTCGCGCAGGTTGGTGCGAACTACCCGCACGCCGCAGTTGATGTCGTAGCCAACGCCGCCCGGGGACACGACGCCATCGTCCAGGCGGGTGGCGGCCACACCGCCGATGGGGAAGCCGTAGCCCCAGTGGATGTCCGGCATGGCCAGGGAATAGCCGACAATGCCCGGCAGGAAGGCCACGTTGGCCACCTGCTCGATGGCCTCGTCTCCGGCCATAGCGTCCAGCATCTGCTCGCTGGCGTAGATACGGCCGGGGACGCGCATGCCAGACTTATAGTCGCGGGAGAGGTCCCAACGCAGCGCATCTACTCGCTGCAGGATCTGCTTCCAGTTCTTGGCCATCTTCCACCACCCCTAGATGTCCAGCAGTACCTGGACGCGATAACCGTCCTCGTCCTCGTCCACCTCCAGCATGTGGCGGGTGATCGCCTTGACGCCCGCGCCCAACTCATGCCGCTGGCGGTCTATCTTCTCGCCGTAGGCACTGGCCCGGAGGGAATAGGGCGACATCTCCCTGATCTCGAATCGCTTAAAGACGAGGCTGTCGACATCGGAAAAGTAGATAAGCTCCGACAGCCAGGCCACCAGCAGGCTGGGCCAGTCGTGGGCCTCCACTGCCAGCGAGCGCTCTTCCTCCTCCCGCACTCCGCTGAGGTTGACCATGACAGAAAACATGCCCTCCGCCGCGTGCACGAAAGCCTCGGCCAGGGTGCTACCGTGGGCTAGCACACCCACGTCGGCCGTGTGCTCGAGGAGCTCAAAGGGCGCCCGTTTAGTCGCCAAGGCGGAAGACAACCTCCCTCCAAAGCCAGTATGTCACCCGGCCCTCAAGGCCGTCAATGACAGCCTTCGCCCGGCGGTTAACCTCAGGCGGCGATGAAACATTCTCCCAGATGCAACGTCTATCCAGTTGGGCAGATAGAGGGGTCGAGTTGTTGTCTCGATATCTTTGCCGGTCAGGGCTGGCCCTCTTGGCGACGGCCCTCCTGCTGGCCTTGGCGCCTGGCCGCGGCCTGGCTCAAGAGGGGCCATCTATCGTCATCACCGCGCCGGCAGAGGACGAAGTTTTCGCTGGTCCGGATATCACCGTGAGCGTAGCGATCAGCGGCTTCACCATCAGTCTACCCCTGGAGCCCGGGCGCGAGCCCAACAAAGGGCACATCGTCTACTTCCTGGATGTCGAGCCCTCCTTCGACCTGCCCACTCCCCTGGGCGATGACAACATCATCCATTCGGGACGCTTGTCAGAGACATTCGTCGGCGTTGCGGATGGCGAGCACAGGATCCATGTTTGTCTGGTCTATGACGACAACACTTGCATCGACACGGCCCTGACGGACTCTGTGGGAGTCAGTGTCGGCGAGCCGCCGCCAACAGCGACCCCCTCACCGCAGGCCACGCTAACCCCAGAACCACCCCAAGAGGCACCGCCTCCATCACCAACCCCAACGGAGGAGCCACCGCCGCTGGAGACACTCGTTCAGGAGGAGACGCCGCCGCCGAGCCCGACACCTACGCGCTCGATGGCGGTCCCCCTGACGCCGGCGGCGACGCCTGCCCCTGGCATCGCTCCAGGCACAGCGGGCGAGAGCGAAGCGGACTTCTCCTTCTGGTGGTACACCGGAGTGGTAGGCGTAGTGGCACTAGTAGTAGTTGGCGCGCTTGCCCTCTTGTGGATGGAGAAGACCAAGAGCAGACGCTAGCCAGCGGCCCGTCAGGGCGAGCTCCCTTCGGCCCGAAGGCGCGCCTTGGATGCCTCCCAGAGAGCCTTCTGCTCGGCGAGGGGCATATCGGCCAGGCTGCGGCCCTGCTCGTGGGCCAGGGCCTCCATGGTGGTGAAGCGCTGGTAGAACTTGCGGTTGGCCTGTCGCAAAGCTTCCTCGGCGTCCAGATCGAGGTAGCGGGCCAGGTTCACCAGGAGGAAGAGGACATCGCCCAACTCCTCTCGCTTCTGATCCAGATCGTCCGCCTGGGCCAGCTCCTTTAGCTCTTCTCCTAGCTTGTCCAGCACGTCTTCGGTTTGGGGCCACTGGAAGCCCACAATCGCCGCCCTAGCCAGAAATATCTGAGCGCGAGCAAGGGCGGGCATCGCCTGGGGGACGCCCGCCAGGGCCGAGTCCTGTGGGCCCCTCTCCTTTCGCTTCAGCTCCTCCCAGCGGACCATGACCTCTTGGGGCGAATCGGCCTGCTCTTCGCCGAAGACGTGAGGATGGCGACGCACAATCTTGCTGGCGATGCCATAGACGACGTCTGCCAGGGTGAATTCCTGGGCCTCTTCGGCGAGCTGGACGTGGAGGAACACCTCCAGAAGGACGTCACCCAACTCGTCGCAGAGCCTCTGGAGGTCGCCCTCGTCCAAAGCGGCCAGCGCTTCGTAGGCTTCCTCCAGCAGGTAGGGCTTGAGGGAGGCGTGGGTCTGAACCCGATCCCAGGGGCAGCCATCGGGCCCGCGCAGGCGAGCGATGATGGCCCTGAAGCCCTCGACCGTACGCAGCTCCTCTTCCGATATGCCCATAGCGCCTGTCCTTTCCCCTGCCTGTCGCTCGATTATAGGGATGGGCCCTTCTCGTTGACAAGAGGAAGGGCCACTCCTAATATGGCTCTAGATAGCTCGGCACGAGGCAGCCGCGGCGGAGAGGAGGCATAAGTTGGGCCTCGTTCCCAGGATTGCGACGCTCCTCTTCTTCATCAGCATCCCCGTCTTGCTGGTCACCACCAACGTGCGCTGGGCCGCTAACGAGGTGGGCCTCTATCACTACAGCTTCGACAAGTACGACGCCGAGGCTGCCACTGGCATCTCGCGCAGTCAACTGGATCGGGCAGCTGATAAGCTAGTGTGCTACTTCAACGATGACAACGAGGCCATCCGGGTCTTTGTGCAGGAGGACGATCGCCGTGTGTCCCTGTTCAGCGAGCGAGAGACGAATCACCTGACCGACGTCAAGAACCTGTTTCGCACCGTTTTTCGGGTGCAGGAGGCATCGCTGGCCTTCGCCCTGGCGTTCGTGGTGGGCGTGTTCATCTGGGCAACCGAGGCTCCCCTGCGCCTTCTGGCCCGAATTCTCCTTCAGGCCTCTCTGCTCACCCTGGGCCTGCTGGCCCTTTTTGCCGTCCTGGCGCTGGTGGGCTTCGACGAGCTCTTCCTGCGCTTCCACCTGGTAGCCTTCACTAACGACCTGTGGAAGCTCAACCCGGACACCGATCACCTCATCCAGATGTTCCCCCGCGACTTCTGGTTCGATGCCACCATGCTGGTGGCAGGGCTGACCGCTGTGGAAGCGGTGCTAATGGCCTCGCTGTCGGCCATCTACCTAGGAATGAGGCTGCGGCTGAGAGTGGGGCCTTTGGCAGTGAGTCAACCGAGGGTTTAGCTCAGGGCAGGGGACAGGTCCCGGTAGCGCAGGTGTTACCCAAGTCGCTGCCTATAGACGCCATCTCGCCACCGGCTCCCTTGCTGACGGACGAGAAGACGGACAGCACCCGCTGCGCTCCCTCGTGACCGTTGGGACAGCTAGCCGGGTCGTTGGAGCGGCTCATAGAGCGCAGGAGCTCGAACCGCGTTTGGCACTCGGGGCAGTAATACTCGTAGAGCGGCATCTGGCATTTACCTCCCTAATTTCATCCTCAGATTCTACTCCAGATAGTCCTTAAGCTTCTTGCTGCGCGAGGGGTGGCGCAGCTTGCGCAGGGCTTTGGCCTCGATCTGGCGGATGCGCTCACGGGTGACGCTGAACTCCCGCCCCACCTCTTCCAGGGTACGGCTGCGCCCGTCCTCCAGCCCGAAGCGCAGGATTAGCACCTTCTTCTCGCGGGGGGTAAGAGACGAGAGCACATCGGACACCTGCTCCTTGAGGAGTTGATGCGAGGCAGCGTCAGCGGGAGCGGGGGTGCCGTGGTCCTCGATGAAATCGCCCAGGTGACTATCCTCCTCCTCACCGATGGGTGTCTCCAGGGATACCGGCTCCTGGGAGACCTTAATGACCTCCCGCACCTTCTCGGGCGTTATCTCCATATCGGAGCCGACCTCCTTGCTGGTGGGTTCACGACCGTACTCCTGCACCAGGCGGCGGCTCACTCGCACCAGCTTGTTGATCGTCTCCACCATGTGCACAGGGATGCGGATGGTGCGCGCCTGGTCGGCGATAGCGCGGGTGATGGCCTGACGGATCCACCAGGTAGCGTAGGTGCTGAATTTGTATCCCTTGCGGTAGTCGAACTTCTCCACCGCCCGGATGAGGCCGATGTTGCCCTCCTGGATGAGGTCCAGCAGAGACATACCCCGTCCGATGTACTTCTTGGCTACGCTGACCACTAGGCGTAGGTTGGCCTCGGTCAGCCGCTTCTCACCCCTGAAGCCATCGTCCTTGATCTTCAAGAAGTGGCTGCGAAAGCGCTCCTCGTAGTGAGACAGCTTCTCATTCAGGTCCCCCTTGGGCGGCAGAAGAACCTTCTCGCTGCCGCTAGCCACCATGGCCAGAGCCACGAGCTCTGGCGTGAGAATGTGGGTGACGATGGACAGGCGAACCAGCGAGCGCTCCGCCTCCGTCCGCTCAATGGAAAGGCTCTCCTGCACGTGGGCAGCTAGCTCCTGGTCGATCTCTCCGTCCACGGTCTGGCGGAAAGCGGGTTCGCCAATGAGACGAGCCAGGGGGAGCCGCTTGAGACCCAAACGCTTAACCACCACATCCTTGACAGGGCAGAGACGATGCACCTCCTCTAGGAGAGCGACCATCACGTCCGCCGCCGTGGGTGGCTGGCCGTTGATCTCCTGCCAGTTCTTCTCGAGACGCTGAATATGCTTGCCATCCTCCATTTGGCGGGCAAGCCGCTTCTCATCCTGGGCGGTAAGGAGATGCACCTTGCCGATCTCGCGGAGATACATCCGTACGGGGTCGTCGATGCCTTCCTGCTCGCCCAGCTCTAGGTCAACCTCGACCCCTTCCTTTCTCTTCAGCTTGCCGGCTGCCCTAGTCTCTGCCCACTCCCCCAGCGCGAGCGGTACCTGGCGGGTCAGACGAGGTAGGGGCCCTTCCTTCTGTTCGACGACGTCCTCTTCTTCCTCACTCAACAGCCGATCCACCTTCTTCTCCACAAACTCCTCATCCACTTCCGATTCGTCTAGCTCCTCGAAACGGTCGTCGGCGGCGTCCCGCCGCGCTCGCTTGCGGCGAAACAGGAAATCCTGAAATCGATTCCCCTTCTCCGAGGGATCAGTCATTCACTTCCACCTCGGGGCCGTTGTCCGCAAAGTCCTGATCATCACCCATCTCTATTTTACTACTTCGATGCAGTCTTATGCCTATTTCCATATCCTTCAGGAGCAGGGCGGTCGTCTGCGATACCTCTCGCGACCCAATTTCCTCGGGCGGCGAGCCAGAGCGCGAGGCCTGAGCAGCCGCTGCCAGCTCTTCGGCGCCGGTCGGGCCCCCCTCCTCTTCCCGAGCGGCCAGGGCGGCGCCTGTAAGCTCCTTCGCCTGGCGGACTTCCCGCTTCTTCAGACTGCCGATAGACCCCCGCAGACGCTCAAGCGCTAGCTCGGGTGGGAAGGGCGGCAGCGGTGCCCCGCTCAAGCGCTGAAGGTGCTCTTTCAGCTCCGAAGGGATCAGCTGCGCCAGTTCCTCTAGGTCGACCGCTCGCTGCCAGAGCTGGAGCAGCTCGCGGTTCTCCGTCTGCCAGAACAGGTCGAGTGAGAGAGCCAATCCCTCGTTTCTCAGCTCCGGGTAACGCAGAAGGAGTTCGAGGCAATGTTCTTCCGGCACGTCCCGCAGAGGCCTGACTTCTGCTACGGTCTCTCCCTCGGCAGCCGCCTCTCTGCTGCGCCCTTGCTTACGCCCCTGGCGAAGGAGCATCTGATGCAGGGCCGATTCCCTGACCTGAGCCAGGCGGGCCAGCCGCTGCAAGTAATGGGCCTGCACAATCTTATCGCCGATGGCTGCCAGCAGGGGCAGGAGCTCGTCCACCGCCTGTGAGCGTTGCCGCGGCTGGGAGAGGTCGAGGGCGGAGCTCACCGCCTCGAACTTGTAGTCGAGCAGCGGCTGGGCGTCCTCCAGCAGGGCTGGCCAGGCTTCTGGATCGCTTCGAATCACCTGGTCGGGATCGCGGCCCTGAGGGAGAATGACCACTCGGATGTCCCGTCCCAGTATGTCCTGGTATTCCACTGCCCGCAGTGTTGCCTCCTGACCGGCGGTATCAGCGTCCAATGCCAGAACGACATCACGGCTGAAACGCTTCAGGAGGCGTACCTGGCGCTCGCTGAGGGCTGTCCCCATGGAGGCCACCACATTAGGGAAGCCGTGCTGATGGGCGGCGATGGCGTCCGTGTATCCCTCCACAATCACTGCCAAACCCTGGCGGCGGATGTGCTCCCTCGCCTTGTCCAGGGCGTACAGGAGGCTGCCTTTGTCGAAAATGGCTGTCTGGGGTGTGTTCAAATACTTGGGCTGAGCTTCCTCCTGCCCCTCGATGGGCAGCGAGCGGCCACCGAAGCCTACCACCCGCCCTCGCATATCGGTGATCGGGAACATGAGGCGCTGATGGAAGAGGTCGCGCAGACCCCGCTCCCCCTCGACGGCCAGACCAGCCGCCACCAGCTCCTCATCGCCATAGCCACGCTCCCTGAGATGCTGGCAGAGGCTATCCCAGCCGCTGAGGCTGTAGCCAAGCTGAAAGTCCTGGATCGTCTTCAGGTCCAGGTCGCGCTCCTCGAGGTACCGCCTTGCCGTTTGTCCCGCTTCGCTAGACAGAAGCGCCCGATGGTAGAACCGGGCAGCGGCCTCATTGGCCTCCCGCAGCCTATCCCTTTTGGCTTCCTCCTCCGGTCGCCGCTCCGCTAGCGTCACTCCCGCCCGCTCGGCCAATAGGCGCAGGGCCTCGACGAACTCCAGGTTCTCCTTCTTCATCACGAAGGAGAAGATGTCGCCGCCGGTGCCGCAGGCGCCGAAACAGTGCCAGCTCTGCCTTTCCGGCGAGACGAAGAAAGACGGCGTGCGCTCGCTGTGGAAGGGGCAGATGGCCTTGAAGTTGCGGCCTGCCTTCTGGAGCTGGACATACTGGCCCACGACGTCCACTATGTCCAGCCGCTGCTTCACCTCATCGACGACGCTCATGACATAACCAGTCGAACAAATGATCAGCCCTCATTATACACGGTGTGTTGCCCCACCGAAATATAGAACATAAGAGAGCGCCAAAAGTTACGTTCCGACGGGCCTTCTGCGTCACAAAACGCCGGATCTTCTGCACCCGAAAGGCGTCCTGGCCTTCATAGCCTTTCCTCTCTGAAGCCCAGGCGGGCGGCCGTATTCAGGGCGAACAGGTCGGTCATGCCGGCGACGTAATCGGCTGCCTGGCGCCAGGGTGGGTCCGACGAAATCAGGAAGTCGCTATCGATCTGCTGCGGCCGCTCCACATAATATTGGAACAGGAAACGCACCACTCGTTTGGCCTGCTCTACCTCTCCTTGCCTGTCCTCCCACAGGTAGACCCGCTGGAAGAGGAACTCCCGCAGGGCGTTGGCCGCTTTCTCGATGGATGGCCCCATGCCGATGCGGGGAGAGGCTTCGCTCGCTACCAGGCCGGTCGCCGCCCACGAGTGGTCGACGATGTCGCACACCAGGGTGTTGATGCGTTGGGAGTGACCGCGCCCCAGGGCTTCGCTCACGGCGGCGGGCAGCTCCTCCTCGGTCAGGATGTCCGCCCGCACGGCGTCGGCGATGTCGTGATTGATGTAGGCCACGGCGTCGGCCAGCCGCACGACCTGTCCCTCCAGGGTAGCCGGCATGCCGAGGGTGTCGGCCAGGATGTCCTGCCGCCCCTTGGAGCTGTTGACGATGCCGTCGCGCACCTCCCAGGTGAGGTTGAGACCATGGCCGCCGTTCTCCAGGCGCTCTACAACCCGCAGGCTCTGCTCGGCGTGGCGGAAGCCCTCGGGCAGGAGCTCGGCCAGGGCCTCCTCGCCGGCGTGGCCGAAGGGCGGATGGCCCAGGTCGTGGCCCAGGGCGATGGCCTCCGTCAGGTCCTCGTTCAGGTTGAGGGCGCGGGCGATGGTGCGGGCGATCTGGGCCACCTCCAGGGTGTGGGTGAGGCGGGTGACGAAGTGGTCGCCCACGGGGGCGATGAACACCTGCGTCTTGTGCTTCAGGCGGCGGAAGGCCTTGCAGTGGATGATGCGGTCGCGGTCGCGCTGGAACTCCGTGCGCAGGGGCGAGGGCTCCTCCGGCCGCTCCCGCCCGCGCGATTCGCAGCTCCTGGCGGCGAAGGGTGAGAGGAGCGACTCGCGCTCCTCCAGGCGCTGGCGGACCTCATACTCACGCACAGCCAGATGCAACCTCAAAGGTTCCGGTAGACGTCCTTGCGATGCTTGACTACGCGCACAACGGCCCGCCTTTCCGCGTCGTCGATCTCGTAGAGGATTCGATACTCACCGCTATCCACTCGGTAGCCCCGCTCTACCCCGTGAAGACGCCTCACGTCCTGCGGGCGAGGGTTGGTCTCCAGCCCGACTAGCTTCTCAAGTATCTGCCGACGGATCTTTGGGGCGAGTCGCCGGATCTCCTTCTCAGCCGGCCGGAGGACGACGACCTCCTAGCGAGAGCTCATTCGCCGGGTTCAGCCATGATCTCCCGCAGAGGCCTCCCCGGCTCACCTTCTGCCGCCAGGAACTCCTGCAAGTCCTCGAGCTCCTCCTGCTTCTCCAGCCACTCCCTCAGCGCCTCGGCCACAATGTCCCGCAGCGCCCGGCCCTGATATGCGGAGAGGACTTTGACGCTGCGATACAAGGCGGCATTGCCCAAGTCAACCGTTATGCGGGTATTCAGCGCTAGCTCTCGTGCCATGTTGATCACCCCTCGCCAAAGCATAATACCACAAAGGCGGGAAAGCGACAAGGCGCTGGCGGACTTCGGCGGCGTGGTTCATCACGAGGGCATTATAGCGACAGGAAGCCGCCGACTTTAGCCGCGCAGCCAGCGCCTATGGCCTGCTAACCGTCCCGCGCAGGACGGTCGCCACCACGTATGGCGAAGACGCGAGGGGAACCAGGGGGACTAGCCCCACTCGGGCTCCTCTGTCTTGTTCAGCTCGCCCGTTCTGCCATCTAGATATACCGCGAGCCCCATCCCTCCTTCCTCGAACGGGGGACAGTAGTCTATCTGCCACTCGAACCCCCTCCCTCCCCGTCTTCGTAGTTCGGCCCCGCATAGCTGGTTGCCCGGACTGGCCGCTTTGTAAGCGCTCCCCCCGCGGGCATCTGCTATTTGTACGGCCTCCGTGCTGTCTATCAGCTCCTCCAAAGGCAGTAGGGTGGGAGCCGAACCATGGTATCCGAAAGTGTAGCCCTCTTTGGGCTGCCCTCGGTCTACGTCCACCATGAAACCCGCCTCATCCTCGTTGGCGCCCGGCAAGTAGAAGGAGAAGCGCCAATACGTGCTTCGACCATCCCCGGATGCCATATCGTCATATTCAAACTCCCAACATCTGGTCCATATGCCACTATTGCAGCCGCTCTGAACCTCGTAGAGATAGGCATCCGGGTGCCCCGCCCTGGCAACTTGAAGGGCCAAAGGATAGCCCTCCTTAGCGCTAAGCACCCCAGGCGCCGGCGTGGCCGTCGGTGTGGGCGTCGGAGCAGCCGCACCCCCGAGGACGATGATCCCTTGCAGATAGTCGAGCGTCAGCAGCTTGCTGATGTCGGTGTGCTCAGCGAAGTAGCCGAGCCAGCCCTTCTCGGGGTCCATGTAGTAGGCAGCGGTTACCGGTACCGTCCCGCAGGTGGCCAGGGCCTGGCCGGTCTCGGTGCCGTTCGGGCCGTCCCACACCGATATCGCCCACTTGCCGGCCTGCGGGCAGTTGGCCAGTTGGCCTGGCCCTGATGGAGGCGTCGGCGTGGGCATCGGCGTGGCCGAGGGGACGGTGGCCGTCCACGTCAGAGGCCCTGCGTTGCATGGCAGAACGCCGTCAGAGTAGGGTTCATGCACAGTCAGCTCGCCTGTCGCCTGCCACTGGGTTTCGAAGTGCCCCGACATGTCGAACAGGGTGCGGGCAATGGAGAAGCTGTTGTCTTCGATGGGCGCGTCCACGGTTGGGATGGTGAACCTGTCGCAGGTTCCCCCTCCTGGGAGAGTGCCGCTGATCTTGTATATGAGCCGCGTTATGGTCGACCCGTCGGCGCTCACTTCGAACTCGATGAGCAAGTCCTGCGATGTCGTGCCTGTGTAGGTAGCGCCAGGGATGGCCAGCGACGTCGGCGTGGCTGGGGCAGAGCCCAGGGCGATGATTCCCTGCTTATCGTTCAGCGTCAGCAGGTTGCTGATGTCGGTGAACCCATCGAAGTAGCCGAGCCAGCCCTTCTCGGGGTCCATGTAGTAGGCAGCGGTTACCGGTACCGTCCCGCAGGTGGCCAGAGCCTCGCCTGTGTCGGTCCCATCCTGGCCGCTCCAGACTGATATTGCCCACTTGCCCGCCTGGGGACAGTTGTGCATAGCGCCCTGCTGGGCTTCGGAGGAGCCCGCACTCATCGCCCAGGCCAGGGCCACCAGGCCCAGGAAAAGCACTCCTCCTAGGAGTAAGAGAACAGCTTTGGCTCTTACGCTGCGCATGGTTCACCTCCCCGGATGTAGCTAGCCTAGGAAATCATCGCAACCGTAGTCCTGCCGGGGTGGCCTGTCAAGTCAGCGCGGCAGGTAGCGGGCGCAGCCGTCGTCGGTCTCTTGGTAGAAGGGCACGTTGGGCGAGAAGAGGAGGGCGTACTTGCCCTGGCGGGCCGCTTCCTCCAGGGCGTGCAGTTGCTCCGCCCTAGGCGGGCCGTCAGCCATCTGGTCCCGGCAGTAGCCCCAGTCGGCCAGAGGGCTATCCTTGGCGAAGCAGTAAACGAACTTCGCACAGTGGCTGCACTTGGGCTGAAAGGGCTCGTGCATGCCTAACCTCATCTACAAATGACCTCTCGCTCGGCTCAGGTCAAGGTGAGAACCGCGCTGCTGGTGCTGAACCCTTCTAAGTGTAGAAGAAGGCGAACTCGCAGACGCTGTCCTGAGGCAGGGTCTTCTCCAGCTCCATACGCAGGTTATCGCCCGTCTTCTCGGCCGCAGCCCGAAAGCTGGCCATGCACAGAGCCTTGCAGGGCATCCCCTGGAACTCGATGCCTGCCTCCTTCAGCTCCCGCTGAACGGCGCAAGCGAACAACTGCAGCCGTAGCTCCTTGGTGGTGGCCTTGGCGATGTTCCAGCGGTCGAGGGGACGGGACCCGATGATCGACAGCTCGACGTAGCGCTGAAAGCGGTGGGGGAAGGAGATGCCCGTCTGCTGGGCCACTTTCTCGATCATCTCGCCGGTGCGGTCCAGGTACTTGCCGTCGGCCAGGCCGATGGTGACCTCCATGACCTTGCGCCCGAAGGCGGCCAAGGCATCCTCGGCCTCCTTCTCGCTCTTGCCCTTCAGACCCTGCACAAAGCCCTTGACGTCGCAGGCCGCCGCTGTCACCCTGTACATTCGCCCTGTTACCCTGAGCGTAGCGATGGGTCTACGCCCGATGCGCAGATTCTTCGCCCAGCTCAGAATGACGCACCAGGGAGCCTGCCCTGAGTAGTAGCTGCAGAGCCTGCCGCGAGCCTGTCGAACGGGCTTCCCCGCCAGGGGCGGAGTCCGCAAGGCGGACAGCCCTGCCGAGGCCGCCCATTGACCGCGTCCCCCTCCTGCCGCTAAACTGGCGATACCATGGTCCCGCAGGCACCGTCTCTCCCCAGACGCCTCGCGGCCCTGGAGCGCAGGGCTCCCCAAATACACGAGGAGTCCACCCTCCGTCAGCACTTCGTCGAGGCCCTCAATCAGTTCCTTCATCACAAGGGCATCGCTCAGAGGGGCGTCCAAATCGTCTTAGACCAGAAGCTGGTAACCGGCCGCCCCGACGCCCGCGTCGGCGCCATCGTCTTCGAGGCCAAGCTTCCCCAGCCAGCAGGGCCAGGAATCGAGGCCGCCGTCTCCCAGGCCAAGGGCTACATCCAGGAGTTCTCCGCCCGCCACGGTGGCAGGCAAGCTCGCGGGGTCGCCTACGACGGCCTCCATATGACTCTCCTTGACGAGGCAGGCCAAGCCATCGCTTCCGGCCGCCCCTCCACCCTCGCCACCAAGCTCCAGGCCTGGCTTATCTCCCTTGCCGGAGATGTCATCGAGCCCGCCGACTTTGTGGCCCGCCTAGGCCCCACCTCCGACCCCGCCCACGAAATGATCGACGTGCTCTGGCAGTCGTTCCGCCAGTTCCGCACTCAGGTCGGCTTCATCGAAGAGGTCTTCAAGGTTTGGCAGGGCCTCTACGGCGTAACCACCAACCTCACCGCCGAAACCACACAAGGGCTGAAGCGGGCAGCCAGCCAGATGGGCATCACCCTACGCTCCAAGGCTCACGTAGAAGAATACCTATTCGTCGTAGAAACGTACCTCGCTACTCTCCTCAAGCTGCTCGTCGCCCGCGTTGCCGTCCAGCAACAGCTCACCCACTATGCCTCCCTCACCGAACTCTTCGGCCAGCAGAGCCCCGTCCTTGCTCTCAGCCAATTGGAACGCTACATCCCCCGCCTCGCTGGAGTCTTTGAAGAGGACGTGTTCCTGTGGCCTTCCGACGCCGCCGCCTACGACCGCACCACCGAAAACTCCCTCAACAATTCCCTGCACACCATGGCCCAGAACCTCGATGACGTCGACCTCGTCGCCGTCGGCCACGACTTCCTGCGTTTGGTCTACCAGCGCTTCCTCGATCCCGCCGCCCGCCGCGCCCTGGGCGAGTTCTACACCTCGCCGGATCTCGTTGATGAGGCCCTTGATGCTGTTGGCTACACCGGCCAGCTAGATAAGCGCCTCGCCGACATCACCTGCGGCAGCGGCACCTTCCTCATCAGGGCCATCCAGCGCCTCATCCACGCCAACCAAACCGCCGACGACCAGGCTCTCATCCGCGCCGTCACCCACAACATCATCGGCGTCGACATCCATCCCTTTGCCGTCGCCATGGCCCGCGTCAACTACATCCTCGCTATCGCTGACCTTCTGCCCACCGCCCGCTCCATCCCCATTCCCATTTACTGGGCCGACTCCCTCCTTCGCCTCAGCGCCGCCCGCGAGACCCTACCCGGCATGCGACGGCTTGTGACCGTCCACCTCCCCGGCCTCGACGAAAAGTTCGCCCTCCCCCATCATAGCGACCTCGATTGGCACGACCTCATGGCCCGCGTCAAGCAGGCCATCGCCCGCTTCCCCCAGCCGACCCTCGACCTCGACGCCGTGTGGGCCCGCTTCTGGCAGGACGTTCCCCAGGACACCTACCTACCCTACGAAGACACAATCCGCCGCTTCGTCACCCAGATCGTCAAGAGGCACAACCGTAACCGCGACATGCGCTGGCTTCCCCTCCTCCACAACACCCTCAACGTCGAGGAGCTTCGCCAAACCTGTGACTTCGTCGTTGGCAACCCTCCCTGGGTCCGCATTCACAACATCAGCCCCCACATCCGTGAGCGTCTCTTCGCTGAGTACAGCCTTTGCATGGACGCCGGCTGGCGCCGCGGCGCCCAGCTAGCCGGCGCCGGCCGCGGCTTCGCCCGCCAGATCGACTACGCCTTGCCCTTCGTCGAGCGTGGCATCGAATTCCTCAGACCCGGCGGCCGCCTCGGCTTCATTATCACCTCCAAGGTTATCCACGCCCTCTACGGCAACGCCCTCCGCAAGGCTCTCGTCCAGAACACCCGCATCCTCCACCTCTCCGACTACTCCCTCCACGCCACGCCCCTCTTCGAGGACGCCACCAACTACCCGTTGATCCTCAGCTTCGAGAACAGCGCCCCTGAACCGCGCCACCAGCTATCCGCAGTGGTCATCGGCCCCACGGGCGACCGCCTCGCGTTCAACCTTCCCCAGACCGACCTACCGCTCCTGAAGTCCGACCTACCGCTCCTGGACTACGACGCCGAATCCCCCTGGGCCCTTGTCCCCCCTCCCGTCCGTCGCGCCTTCGACCGCATGCAGACCGCCGCCGCCCCCGCCCCCGACGGCTCCCCTCGGCTGCGGCCCCTCTTAGGCGAGACGCCCGGCCACCAGCCCCAGATGGGCATCAAGACATCCTTCACCGCCCTGTATGTAGTGAAAAGCCTCCAAGCTACTGAATCTCCCGCTGACGTCCTGATAAGGAGCGAGGGGTACTACGAAGCTCGCACTCCGGAACAGGAACGGGTGAAGTACATGGCCCGCGTAGAAAGACGCCTACTGCGACCTATCGTCCAGGCAGCAGACATACAGGCCTGGCGCTACCGCGTCCAAGACTACATCCTCTGGACCCACGATGACCAAACCGGCCGCGTCCTCCCCGACCTCCCACCCAAGGCGAAGGAATACTTTGAACGCCACGCCGCCGCCCTGCGGGCTCGGAACGACTACCGGTCCAACATGCCTCCTTGGGCTATCTTTCGCGTCAGTAAAGACAAGCTCGGCCACAAGGTTGCCTGGAAAAGAATATCCGCCATCCTCGAGGCCGCCTACCTTCCCCCGGCCACGCACGAGTCCGCGCTCCAAGGTGAAGTCGAGCTCTTGCCTCTTGATAACGTCTACAGCATCCCTGTGCCAACCCCCACTGCAGGCTACGTCCTTGCTGCCTGGCTAAACGCCGCCGCCTCCAGGGCTTTCCTCTCAGTGCCTACCAGGCATGCTCGCGGCGCATACGCTCAGTTTGACGCCTGGGTCCTCGGCCTCCTCCCCGTCCCAGAGGCCATCGTCACCCTCCTCCGGGACGGCACCGCCGATCCCGCAGTCCACCGCCTCGAGGAGATAAGCCGCCTCCTCCACCAAGACCCCTCCCGCCCCGACCGGCCCGCCCTCGAAGACGAGCTCGACCGCCTCGTCGCCTCGCTCTACGGCCTAACCGACGCCGACCTTGCCGCCCTTCGCGACTACTTCGCCTTCATCCGCCCCCACCAACCCACCACCCCCACAACCTCCCCACACGACGAAGGAGAACCCGAAGATCTCGATCAGTAACCCCCACCCCACTGCCACCTCCCCCTTCCACCTCTCGCCCGCCCGTCCTACCATAGACCCGCAGACCACCACCGGAAGGAGGCTCACATGCCTAGGGGCGGCAAACGACCCGGCGCCGGCGCCCCCAGGGGCAACCTCAACGCCCTCAAGCACGGCCTGCGCTCCCAGCAGGTCCGCTCCCTCTCCCTTGCCCTCGCCCAAATCCCCCTCCTCCGCCGCTACCTCCAGCGCCTCGCCCGCCGTCGTCACCAGACCACCGCCGCCAGCCTCGCCCTCGCCGCCTGGCTCCGCCACCTCAACGCCCTCCACACCCCCGGCGCTCCCGGCCCCCTGCCACCCCCACCACCCCTCAACTACCGCGCCGTCCGCCTCCTCGCCCGCCACCTCGCGCACCAAACAATCAAAGAACAGGGCCCCGCGTCTATCCGCGAAGCCCCCAAAATTCGCTCTTTCGCCCAACAATCAAACGTAGCGCCCAGCGTAGTCTGTCCTGAGCTAGTCGAAGGGCCTCCTCTCGGCCTCTCCCCTCTACCTAGGCCCTGGCCACCTCGGCCAGCCTCGCCTCCGCGTCGGCGATAATCCTGCGGGTCTTGTCGATGACGTCCGGGGTGACGGAGACGGAAGTGATGCCCCACTCCACCAGCTTCTCGGTCAGGTCCGGGTAGTCGGACGGAGCCTGACCACAGATGGACGAAGTGACGCCCCGCGCCTTGGCCATCTTGATGAGATGCTCCAGGGCCAGCAGCACCGCCTCGTTGCGCTCATCGAACTCGGCGGCGAGGCGGGCGTTATCGCGGTCGATCCCCAGGACGAGCTGGGTGAGGTCGTTGGAGCCGATGGAGATGCCGTCGATGCCAACATCGAGGAACTTGTCCAGGATGAGGGCGTTGGAGGGGACCTCGGCCATCATCCACAGCTTGAAGTCCTGGGAGGGCGCCAGTCCCTCGCGTACCATGACCTCCCTCACGCCGGCTAGCTCTTCGGGGGTGCGGACGAAGGGGATCATCACCCACAAGTTGGCATAGTCTTGCCGCACTCGCTTAATGGCCTCCAGCTCCAGGCGGAAGACGTCGATGTCGCGAATGTAGCGAGAGGCGCCCCGATAGCCGATCATGGGGTTCTCTTCGAACTGCTCGTAGTTCTCGCCGCCGCGCAGATTGCGATACTCGTTGGTCTTGAAGTCGTTGGTGCGGTAGACCACCGGCCGAGGATGGAAGGCCTTGGCAAACTTGCGCAGGCTGTCGGCCAGCTTCTCGATGTACTCCTCGCTCCGCCCCTCATCGATGGCCAGTTGAGGGTGCTCACCGATCTGAGCGATCATGAACTCGGCCCGCAGGAGGCCTACACCATCAACGTTGCGGGCGGCCACGACCTCTGCTAGCTCCGGCTCCGCCAGGTTGACGTAGACTTTGGTGCGGGTCTCGATGGCCCCCATTGCCGCCTGGCGAGCCTTTTCCTGGGCAGCCCAGGCCAGCCGCGTCTCCGCGTGGCCCTCGTAGACCTTGCCCTGGCTACCGTCGACGGTCACCAGTTGACCATTGCGCAATGTAGTGGTCGCTTCCCCCGCTCCCACCACGCAGGGGATGCCCAGCTCGCGGCTGACGATAGCGGCGTGAGCGGTGCGGCCGCCGCGGTCGGTGACGATGGCCGCTGCGCGCTTCATAGCCGGCACGAAGTCAGGGGTAGTCATCTCTGCCACCAGGACGTCGCCCTGCGCTACCCGGTCGATCTCAGAGGAGCTGAGGACGATCTTCACCGGCCCCGCCGCTGCGCCGGGGCTGGCTGGGGAGCCACTGACAAGCAGCGGCGCCGTCTCCACCGTCTCCTCCGCTTCCACCGCGGCGACCGCCAGAGCGGTCACCGGCCGCGTCTGGAGGATGAATAGCTCGCCCTTTTCCTCCGCCCACTCGATGTCCTGAGGGAAGCCATAGTGCTCCTCCACCCGCTTGCCAGTGGCGGCCAGGGCGACGATCTGCTCATCGTTCAGCTTCCGCTGTTGGCGTAGCTCGCCCGGAACGGCCAGCCAGATGTTGATCTCGCCCTCGGCATCTGCCTTGGGATTCCGGACCAGCTGGCGCTCCTGGTTCACCACCCGCTTCTCCAGGATGCGCAGGCTGGCCTTGTCCAGCACGTAGAGGTCGGGCGTGATCTCGCCCGAGACGATGGCCTCGCCCAGGCCGAAGACGGCCTCGATGGCGATCTTGGAACGATCGCCGCTGACCGGCTCCAGGGTGAACATGACACCCGAGCGGGAGGATTGCACCATACGCTGCACGGGAACAGCGATGGCCACCTCTAGGTGCTCGAACCCCTTGTCGGCCCGGTAGAAGATAGCCCGCGCCTCGAAGAGGGAGGCCCAACAGGCGCGTACGGCGTCCACCACTTCGTCCTCACCCACTACGTTCAGGAAGGTGGCCTGCTGGCCGGCGAAGGAGGCGTCGGCGAGGTCCTCGGCGGTGGCCGAGCTGCGTACAGCTACCGGGCCACCGCCCAATTGGCGATAGGCCTTCTTGATCTCAGCCGCGATCTGCTCAGGCACAGGGACGCTGCGTATAAGGGATTTTATCTCCTCGGAGACCTTCTGAAGCCGAGCACTATCGTTATAGTCCAGAGGGGAAAGGAGCTTCTGGACAGTGGGGCGAAGACCGGATTGCTCAACGAAGTCGCTATAGGTGTGGGCAGTGACAATAAACCCCGGGGGTACCGGGATCTGGGCTTGGGTCATCTCCCCGAGGTTGGCTCCCTTTCCTCCCGCTAGAGGTATGTCTTGTTTGCCAACCTCCGTGAACCATAACACCTCTCGCTCGCTAGTCTTCATTTGGTTCGCCTCCTCGCCGCTTTGGGCTATGTCCTCACCGGTTCAGGGGCCACCGCTCATTATAGCATGGCCCCTCAGCCTGTCCAGAGACAATTCAGCGTGCTCTATAGCTGCGTATACGATAGACGATCGGGGAAGCCCTCTGTTACGCTTCCAGTGGCCAAATTTGGCGGCAGTTGCGCTCCTGTGCTCATTCCACCGTGACGGTCTTGGCCAGGTTGCGCGGCTGATCCACATCGCAGCCGCGGCGGACAGCGATGTGATAGGCGAAGAACTGGAGAGGGATGGCAGCTAGGATAGGCATGAGTAAGGGCGAAGCCTGAGGCAGATGGATGACATGATCGACCTTCTTGGCCAGTTCTTCATCTCCTTCGCTGGCGATGGCGATGACCGTGCCTTGCCGTGTCTTCACCTGCTCGATGTTGCTCGTGATCTTATCATAGAGTTCATCCCGTAGGGCGATGGCCACCACGGGCATCTCCTCATCGATGAGGGCGATGGGCCCGTGTTTCATCTCCCCCGCCGGATAGCCTTCGGCGTGGATGTAGCTGACCTCCTTGAGCTTAAGGGCCCCCTCCATGGCTATCGGAAACTGAACGCCCCGCGCCAGGTAAAGGAAGTTGTTGTAGCGGGAGAAGCGGTGGGCCAGCCGCTCGTACTCTTCATCCCGCTGGGTTACTTTCCCCACCAGCGAGGGCATGCGGGCCAGGGGGGAGATGAGGCTGCGCAAGTGTGCTTGATCGACGACGCCTCTCTCCTGGGCCAGATAGCAAGCCAGGAGGTAGAGAGCGGCGATGGCAGCGGTGAAGGTCTTGGTGCTGGCGACGCCCACCTCCAGTCCGCAACGGGTATACACCACCCCATCGACAATGCGAGTGGCCTGACTGCCCACCACGTTGCAGATGGTGATCTGGAGGGCCCCCTGTCGGCGGGCCTCGTCCATGGTCGCTAGGGTGTCCACCGTCTCCCCTGATTGCCCCACGGAGATGACCAGGGTATCCGGGCCCAACAAGGGCTTGCGGTAGCGGAATTCCGAGGCATTATCCACCTCGGCAGGGATACGCGCTATCTGCTCGATGTAATAGCGGCCGACCATGGCGGCATGGAGGCTGGTGCCCATGCCCACCAGCATCACCCGCCGAATCTGGCCCAGCCTGCGCCTGGGGATCGCTAGATCTTCCAGGACCACCGCCGGCGGCTCAAACTGCGCCCGCCCGCGGATAGTGTCCAGGATGGCCTCCGGCTGCTCGGCGATCTCCTTGAGCATGAAGTGCTTGTAGTTGCCCCTGGCCGCCGATAGGGGGTCATAGGGCACGGTCTGAGCTTCCTTGGCCAGGATGGTGCCATCTGCTGATAGATACGACACACTGTCTGACGTTACGGCAGCGATCTCCCCATCGGCCAGGAAAGCTACCCGACGAGTGTGAGGCAGGAGGGCGGGCAGGTCGCTGGCCAGGAACATCTCCCCCTGGCCGTAGCCCACCACCACGCCGCCGGCATTACCTACGCGGGCTGCCACCAGCTTGTCGGGCTCGCCCAGGCTGAAGACCACCATGGCGTGGGCTCCCTCCATCTGGCCGACGGCTTGGCCCACCGCCGCCTCCAGGGTGCTGCCATCCCGAAGGTAGTGCTCGATGAGGTGGGGAATGACCTCGGTGTCTGTCTCCGACACGAAGGTGTGCCCCTGGTCGACCAGCCTCTCTTTGAGGGCCAGGTAGTTCTCCACGATGCCATTATGGATGACCACCACCCGGCCCTGGCAGTCGCGGTGGGGGTGAGCGTTGATGTCGCTGGGGCGGCCGTGGGTGGCCCAGCGGGTGTGGCCGATGCCAAGATGGCTGCTAGGCCAGCGGCCGCGCAGGCCAGAAGCCAGCGTCGCCAGCTTGCCCACGCTCTTCTCGATGCACAGCTCGCCATTGTCGGCGAGCACGGCCAGGCCAGCGCTATCGTATCCCCGATACTCCAGCCGCTGCAGCCCCTCGAGAAGAATGGGAACCGCTGGCTTATTGCCTACGTAGCCTATGATGCCGCACATGACGCCTTAGTCCCAGAACAGTAGCGCGAAGCGCAAGCAAAGCCGCGGCGCATTATCTCCCCTCCAACTGTAGAAGCGGATGGTTCAAAAGCCACATTTGCAAGTTGTGCAAGCCTGATTCCGAACGCAAACGCTCCCAAATTTGTTGCCACGTCGTCAAGAGGGCGTTTGAGGAGCGTACTAGGAGGGACCCAAAGGACTGGAATTCGTCCTGGTGACTTCTGCCGCCCAGGTTGGAGTTCAGAGAGTTCACAATGGCCAAGAGCGAGAAGTCGGCCTTCCACTTCCAGGATAAGGCGGCCCCCAAGAGGTAGTTGCGGAAGAGCTGGTAGAAACGGTTTCCGTCCTTCTCGTAGTCAAAGGAAGGGGAGAAGAGGGGCTCGCTCCGCTCTTCCTCCACTCTCTCCAGAAAGGCCCTGTACTCAGGACGCATGCCTTGACTGCTTCTGCACCAGGCCTTGATTGTTTTTCCGGCCTCGCCTAGCTTGCTCTCGATCATGATTATATGCCGTTTTCCTCCCAACATGACATCGGTTTCGGTTTGCTGCTGAGTTCCGTTCTTCCCCCATGGCTCCATCTCATTTAGGAGCTCCTGGATTTCAGGGTCAATTTGCTCGCTTCCCTGGTGGGCGTCACGGCCCCAGAAATACACCGCCTCAAAATCCTCCCCCGGAGCTGCGAAGTCCCCCACCAATGATAGCTTCCCGGCTAGTTGCAGCGAGCGAAAGAGATTCCACGAAAGGGCGTCTTCACTGTGCCGGCTACCAATACGTGGCAACCCCTCCGGGAAGGCCTTCTCTATCTCTGGGCCGAATTGGCCCGGAGGGAATCTATCCTTACTCGCCTTCCAGGCTAGAACGCGGTTGTCAGGGTCAACGACGGTGTTCTCCTCGTAATCAGTATATACCGGCACACCGCTCTTACTTTGTATCTTCATGGCAATCGCTATCCCATCAAACCAACGAGCCAGCACGGCGGCGGCAAGGCTATCACCTTGGGGCCAGCTCCCGCATGCAGCGGACGACCTCCTCTACCGTCCAGTCGGGAGTAGAGGCGCCCGCTGTTATGCCCACCCGCTCTCGCCCAGTCAGCCACTCCTCTTCCACTTCGGCTGCCGTCTCGATGTGGTGGGTCTCCACGCCTGCTTCGCGGCAGACCTCCGCCAGGTGGCGGCTGTTGGCGCTGTTGTGGCCGCCGATCACCAACATCAGTTCGACCTCCTGAGCCAGCTCTCGGGCCGCCGCCTGCTGGCTGGCAGTGACATTGCACAACGTATTGACTACTTGCAGTTCGCTGATCTGAGGCAAGCGCTCGCCGATGAGGCGGCCGATGAATGCGGCGAAGTGGGCCGGATTCTGGGTCGTCTGGGGAATGATGGCCACTCGCGATGGGAGTTCCTGGGGCAGCGAATGAACATCCTCCTCAGCCAGAGCGATGCCTTTCCCCTGAGCCCAGCTCAGAACCCCCTTGACCTCGCGGTGATCGGCGTCACCGTAAACAATGACGGTGAATCCGTCCTCGGCCATCTTCTTGGCCCACCGCTGGGAGCGGGTGACGATAGGGCAGGTGGTGTCGATGATGTCCAGACCCTTGGCCTTTGCTTCCTCCAGCACCTTCGGCCCCACGCCGTGGGCGGCGATAGCCACCGCTGTGCCGCTCACACCATCGATGCTGCTGGTCACCTGAACGCCCTTCTCGGCCAGGGCAGCCACCACCTGGGGATTATGGACGATGGGCCCCAGGCTGATGACTTGCCCGCGCTCGCTGGCAGCCTTCTCCATTATGTTGATGGCCCGCCGCACGCCCCAGCAGAAGCCCATCTCCTTCGCCAGCAGTATCTCCACAGCCACACCCGCTCTCTAGGTCAGACCAATACTCTCGGCTTGCTCTTTCGATTGGCTGGCTACCAGCTCAGCGTAGACGCCCCGGTACTCCTCAGGGAGAAGCACGGCGATCTCCTTCATGATCCGCTCGGTACACTGTTCGACCAGTTCGGCGTTGAGGCGACGGCCTTTACGGAACTCAAAGGGCTTGCCGAAGACCACGCGCACCCGTGTCAAGCGGAAGAAAGAGCGAGGCACGGCCACCCCTTCGGTGCCAGTAACCGCCACGGGCACGATCGGGGCACCACTGCGCAGGGCTATGATGGCTGTGCCTGGCTGTCCCTTGCTCAGGCCTGGCTTGCGGCTACGTGTGCCCTCGGGGAACATGCCCAGCACCTGGTTCTGGCGCAGAACCTTCTCCGCCTTGCGCAGGGCTGCCAGATCGGCCTCGAATCGCCGCACAGGAATGAACCCAACCAGTCCGTACAGAGGCCCGATGATCGGCGTCCTCCACAGCTCGATCTTACCCATATAGACGATGCGCCTCGGCACCAACACCGGCAGAAGAGCTGGGTCGAGCAAGCTCACGTGGTTGGAGGCCAGGATGACCGGGCCCCGCCTGGGGACGTTCTCCAGCCCCACCACCTGCTTGCGCGTCCAGACAAGCAGGATGAGGCCAATCACCAATTTGGCGAACCGGTAGAACAGAGCGATCGCTACGGTCCTCACGACCTGCCCTCCGCCAGGGCCACTATCTTTTCCACCACCTGCTCCTGGTTCAGTCCGTCGGTGTTGATGACGATGGCGTCCTCAGCCGCTCTCAGGGGCGAATCCTCCCTCTCCGAATCGATGGCGTCCCGGCGCAGGATCCGTTGACGAGCGTCACTCTCGGTGAAAGGCCTCCCCAGGGTGGCCATTTCCTCCTGCCGCCGCCGCACTCGCTCCTCCACGGACGCATCCAGATAGACCTTCAGGTCAGCACTGGGCAGAACCACCGTGCCGATGTCGCGACCGGCCATCACCACCCTGCGTCGACTAGCCAGCCGCCGCTGGACGGCCACCAAGGCCCGCCGCACCTGGGGCACGCGGGAGACCAGGGACACCGCTGCCTCCACGTCCGGCTGCCTCAGGACAGCGGTCAGGTCCTCACCATCGACCCAGATGGTGCAGCGCTCGCTGGACCCGGCTGCCGGAGGGCCCAGCTTCATATCCACCTGGGCAGCCAATCGGACGAGGCCCTTCTCGTCCTCCAAGTGGACTCCCCGCTGAATGGCCAGCCAGGTCAGGGCACGGTAGGTGGCGCCGGTGTCTAGGAAGAGATACCCGAGTCTTTCAGCCACCAGATACCCCACGCTGCTCTTGCCCGAGGCGCTGGGGCCATCGATGGCGATGGTTCGGGGAAGCTTGTGCGCCCCCCTGCCTGTCAGTGCCTTCCGGCGTTGGGCCGCTGGCCGTCGCTGACCTGCCTCCGTCACGCCTATAGATTACCCCAAACCCCCTAGGGAGGGCGAGCCCTCTTCTTCCGTCGCTGCCAGAGAAGGAAGGCCGTTGCTGCGGCAGCAGCCGCTGGCGGCGCCACGGCCAAGACCAGCACGATGGGCGAGAGGCCATCGCCCTCATCGGCTCCTGCGACGACACCTGCCGCTCCCTGGGTAGACTGGGCAGCCCTCCTCTCCCTGTATAGAAGGGCCGGCGTCCGCGGGGATGTCCCCTCGGGGCCCGCGTCGCTGTGGGAAGATGCATCTAGGCTGGAGGCCGTGGCCTCTGGGCTGCCCTGCGTGGCGCCCAGCACCGTGGGCGACGGGCGCGGCGGATCCGGCGACGGTGATGGCTTAGGCTGCTCGGGCGACGCTGCAGGCACAACCGCCGAGGCCGTGGGGCTTTCTCTGCTGGCAACGGTGGGAGACGGCTGAGGCGTCTCCACGGGCTGAGGGGGCATTGTCGTCTCGCCAAAGGAGATGGCATCGAAGTAGACCGTCGCCTCCGCCTCCGATAGAGGGTCGAGCATCAGGCGCACCTTGGCGCTGGCAGCCTCAGCGGGGGCCACCACTGGACCGCTGCTGAGGAAGCGAAAGTCGGGGGAGTCATCGGTCAGGCGGGTCGTAGAATCGACGGTGTCGATGGCTCTGCCACTCCCATCGAGGCTGGTATACCAGGAGAGGCGCAGATAGGCGGCCTGCACGTTGGCGTTGTCCTTCAGAGCGTAGCCACTGAGAGCGTAGGCCTCGCCCCCTTCCACAGCCACCGCCTGGAAGGCCCACTTGGTGGAGGCCGTTCGGCTGGTGAAGGCAGCAGCGAACCGTCCGTCCCGGCTGGCGGCGGCGCTGCGCCGCAGTTCGCCGCCGTACTTCCGCCAGCCGAGGGGTTTCCCCTCATCGTCTGTCTCCTCAAAGCCACCGTTTACCAGCCCGGCGGGCGGGGTTGGGGTGGAGAGTGGAGGCGTGGCAGTGGACGGCACTTTTGTCGCGGTGGGAACAGCGGTGGGCGACGGACTGGCTGTGGGCGATGCGGTTGGCTCAGGCGAGGGCGATGGGCTAGCGGTGGGTGAGGGCGAGGGCGTGGGCGTGGGCGTGGGCGTGGGAGTGGGAGTGGGAGTGGGAGTGGGAGTGGGAGTGGGAGCAGGAGAGCCAGTGAAGCTGAAGTCGTCCAGGTAGACGGTGGCGCCGCCTTCGAGCACAATAATACTGACGCGAGCCGAACGAGCGGTTGCGACCGTCGTATCAGTCTCCAGGGTCAGGTAGTACCAGTAGCCAGGGTCGACTAGAGGGATAGTAGCTGAGTCATCTGCGGGATCAACTTCGTCCCCAAAACAATCCGCCTGACTGTACCACGATATGCGCAGATAGGCCGACGGCGCTTGAGCCTGTCCAGGCCATGCCACCCAGCCGCTGAACTGATAGTCGACTTCTCCCAAGGCAGGAACGCACTGGCCCACCCAATGGTAGTCCGCAGTGTCCGTGCTGAAGACCCCGGCTACCGAGTCGTTCCGCCCCAGCCCAGCCGCGACGTTCAGCTCTCCACCCCATGCCATCCAGGGAGCAACGCCGTCCTCGAACCCCCCGTTGACGAGGAGTTCGTCACCCCGAGCGGAGGGCGCCTGGAGGAGCAGCGCCGCTAGGGTCGCTGCCAGGAGCCAGGCAAGCGCCCAGGCCTTCCATCGTCCCATACTGGGGCTGCCTTTCGGCCTGCTGCGGCAGGCACAGCAGTCCTATTGTAGGAGGGAACGGCTAAGAGTCAATAAGGAGGGCGAACGGGGTTCTTAGATGGCTCGATGAAGGCGGGGGTTGGCGATGATGCCGGGGATGCGGCCGCGCTTAGCCACCGGTTTGCCTTCCACCTCCTTGATGTCGGCAGTGAAATCGATGGGGCGAGCGCCGCTGATGTAGCTGCCCACGCCGAAGCTGTCCACCGGGGCACCCGCCTCCAGGAACGCCCGGATGCGGGCGGGGGTCACGCCGCCGCTGACGACTAGCTTGACGTGCTGAAATCCGGCCAGGTCGAGCCGAGCCCGCGCTTCTATCACCAGGTCGGGAGTAACGCCCCCTCGCTCGCCGGGGGTGTCCAGGCGCACGCCGTAGAGGCGATCGCCCAGGGCGTGGGCGGCCTGCAGGGCCTCCTCCGGCTCGTCATGGAAGGTGTCTACCAGGACGATGCGCGGGACCTCGGGCGGCATGTGCTTGTCGAAGGCTAGCGTCGCCCGCGCTGTATCGCCGAAGCAGAGCATCATGGCGTGAGGCATAGTCCCCGAAGGGCTCACACCCGCCAGTTGGGCGCCCGCGGGAGTCGAGCAGGAGACGCAGCCGCCCACCATGGCGGCGTACTCCATGGCCGCCACCACCGCCGGGTGAACGTGGCGGGCGCCAAAGCTCACTATGGGCAGGCCTTGGGCGGCCTCCACGCACTCGCGGGCGGCGGTGGCCCAGCCACTCTCGTGGGCCAGGATGCCCAGGATGGCCGTCTCGTAGACGCCGAAGGAGAGATAGGGGGCGGTGACTCGCAGGGCGACCTCCTTGAGACGAAAGGACTTGCCCTCCTTCAGGGCCCAGACCTCGCCATCGGCTGGGAGGGCCTGGCCAAGGAGGGCCAGCACCTCCTTCATGCCGCAGAGGATACCGTCGCCGCTGGGGAAGAACTCCATGGTCACCCGCGGGTTGACCTCCTCCAGCTCCATGATGCGGTGAGTGCGCAGGAAATAGACATCGGAGGTATCGCCGGCCAGCACCTGTGGGGATAGAGGAAAGGGGGTCTGGCCCACAGGCTGCTCCTCTGTCATGGTTTCTCCCTCCCTTCAGCGGGCGGGCCTACTACCTTGGCCCCCAGGATCTTCTCCATGTGCCGTAGGGCATAGCGATGAGCTTCCTGGTCGAAGGTGGCCACGCAGTCCGCGGGTACCTCTACCAGGTAGTCCCGATTGCGAGCATCGGCCACCGTGTGCATCACGCAGATGTCCGTGCAGTCGCCCACGACGATGATCTTGTCGGGGTTCAGCTCGCGCAGTCGCTCCTCTATGTTGGTGCCGTAGAAACCGCTGAAGCGAGTCTTGGGGATGACCTCGTCGGCGAACTGCCGCAGCTCGGGGATGATCTCTGCCTCCTCTGTGCCTCGAATGCAGTGAGGCGGGAACATCTGGAACTCCTTGTCGTCGGGGGCGTGGCTATCGCAGAGGAAGATGATGTGCGAACCCTTGGCCCTCTCCTTCTCCAGCAGGCGACGGATGTCGGGGATGATCTGGCGGATGGTCTCTCCTACGTAGAGGGGATAGCCCTCCTCGCAGAAGCCACGCAGCATATCCACCACCAGCACCACGTTGGCCACCAGTCCACTCCCTCTAAGACGAAGACGCAGCCACTGAGCCACGCCCTCTTACACCTATCCCTTCGCGGGGGTAATCGCCTCCCTAGCGACGCAGAATAATTCTTCTCAGGAACAACGTCTCCTGAACGTCGTAGGATCCTCCGGGTTGGTTCTCCTCCTCTTTTCTGGCCGGAAGGCGGCTTGTCTTTTTCTTGGCGGGCTGCCGCCTTATCAACGACACAGGCAGCTGAACAGCCCGTCTGCCCAGCATCCGCAGCAGCATCTGGACGGCGGCGCCCAGAGCGAAGACGGCCGCTCCCTGGGCCACCGCCGGCATCGCGCTTCGCCAGGCGACAGGAAGCTGGGAGCCATTGCGGGCGGCTGGCACCCTGACGTTGCGCAAGGAGGCGCCACACTTTCGACAGAAATTATCGTCCAAGGAGCAGAGATCGCCGCAGTTGGAACAACGCATGGCTCGCCTCCTTAGCCCAGGACCCCCAAGCTGGCCCTATTATAGCAGCCCCTTGAGACAAACGACAACGGCGGCGCCTGTTAGCCGAAGTGATGGGCGTGGCGGGTCAGCAATGCCTCTCGCGTGGGCAGGCCAGCCCGACAGCCCATGCTGGCGAGGCAAAAACCGGCGGCCACGTGGCCCAGGGAGGCGCAGCGAGACAGAGGCTCCTCTGCCAGGAAACCCCAGAGGAAGCCGGCAGCGAAGGCGTCGCCGGCACCGGTGGCATCGACGATAGGGCCCTCGTGGGTGGGCAGCGCCGGCAGCGCCCAGCGGCTGTCCCTGCTCAGCAGCCAGCAGACGATGGGCAGCTCCCTTCGTTCCTCCGCGACTGCCTCCGTCTCCATCCAGGGCTGGCGCGTCATTCCCCGCCCGAAGGTCACCACCACCGTCTGGCAGCCGAGGTCGAGGAGGGCCTCAGCGGCGGCAGGAAGCTCCAGCCCCGTCAGCTCTCTGAGCTCATCAGCGTTGGCGAAGGTGATCGTGCAACGGCTGACCAGCTCGGCCAGGGCATCCAGGCCACCATGGGCCAGCAGGGCATCAATAAACAGGGCCGTCACAGCGGTCGGGGGCAGAGCCTCGACAGCGCGTCTCTGCACAGCGAGAGGAATAGCGCCCCCGAAGGAGGAAAAAAGGATGAGACGAGCGCTGGCCAGGTAGGCCGCGTCCAGGTCCTCCGGCTCGAAGAGAGCGTTCGCTCCCTGTTCGGCGTACATGGCCCGATTGCCCTCTTCGTCAGCGAAGGCGAGCACCGAGCCGGTGGCGACCCCCGCCTTGCGCGCGATGTAGCTGGTGTCCACCCCCACCTCGACAAAGGAACGGACGACGGTCTCGCCATCGGCGTCGTCGCCCACCGCGCCCAGAAAGCCGCAGTGGAGGCCCAGCTTGGCCAGGGCATAAGCGGTATTGGCGGAGCAGCCGCCGGCATCCACCACTACCTCGTCGATCAGTTGGGCGCCGTCGGTGACGACCCGGGGCACAGAGTAAATGCGGTCTATGTTCAGGGCGCCAATGCCAATGACGTCGAAAGCGGGCATGGCCTATCCCAGCTCCGCCGCTCCCTCGCGCACTAGGCGGCGAAAGCGAGCGTGCACCGCCAGCGCTTTGGCGATGTCGACGCCGGCCAGCCAGTGATAATGAGCACCAGGCGCCTCGATGGCCTTGGCCAACCGCGACACGAAATCGCGCGCTCCCTCCAGGTCACCGCTCTGCCAGACCCTTAGCAGAGGCAGAAGAGCGGCGAGAGACGTGGAGGCCGCCCCCACTGTCCCACACTCCAGGGCGTACTGGTTGCCGTTGAAGACGACGGCCAGGCCGCCGGCATCGCGGACGGTGGTGAGCATGGCATTGTCAGTGATGCTATCGCCCACTACCACCCAGCGGGAGGTCTCCAGTTGGGCAGACTCGGCGAACCTAGCCAGGGCCTCCACCTTCCGCTTCCCGCCGACGGGCTTGACCGATGCCACTGCATCCCCCAGAGGCGTGCCGGGCAGCTCCTCCCAGTAGAAGTCGTCGAGAAGAGCCTGAAGGCGCCCATCGTCCTCCTGCACGTCCCGCTGGCGCAGGGCCAGCTCGACGCGGGCCACCGCCCCGATATCGTCCTGGGTCAGACGAGCGGCGACCTCTTCCAGAGGGAAGCTGGTGCAGGCCAGTCGCTCCGCCGCCAGACCCAGCCGCTGAGCCAGCCGCTGGGCGTACTGCTCATAGGTGGTGGTGATGCAGAAGACCTGATACCCCTCGTCCGCCAGTTGGGCGATAGTTTCTGCCGCCCCTTCCACCAGAGGGGCCGATTCGGCCAGGCGCTCAATATGGAAGACACTCAGGCGGTGGTAGAGGAGGAAGGGGACGATAAGCGCTAACGTGTCGCCGGGCTCGTAGTCGGGCCGACCGGCCAGGGCCAGGATGTCATCGTAGCGGCTGATGGCCCGAAATACCTCGTGACCTCCCGGGACCAGGCCCATGAGCTCGAAGGCGGCGTCCTGGGAGGTAAGAGGCCCCTCCATGTCGAAGGCAATGCAGCGAGTCGATTCCTGGTTCATGCCGAACCCACCAAACGGTCGATCTCCTGCGTCAGGTCGTATGCGGCGATAGGGCGGCCGTCAGTGTCCACCACTCGCCCGCCCTCGATGCGCACCTTCCCATCGGCGAAGGCCCGCAGGGTGGCCACCACCAGGGGAAGCTCGCGCATTACGCCCTGACGGCGGATCTCCCGAAACAGCCGATTGCCCTCGCCTTCGCTGGCTCGCACCTCACCCGCGCTCCTCCCCTCCAGCTCCGCCCACAGCCCGTCGAAGGCGGGCCCACGGACGCCATAGGTGCAATAGGTGACGGGCGGGCCTTGGTCGAGTTTTGGCGTTGCCAGGTGCATCATCACCCCTGCCGTCGATGCCCCCTGCTCCATGAGCTGCCAGATGACCTCCTGCCAGGTGCCAGTCGGCCCGCCGGGCGGCGCCGGGTGGAGGTTGAGGAGATTGTAGCGCTGGCAGGCCTCCTCTGTGAAGATAAGCATATAGCCAGCGAGGACGCCCAGGTCGAAGGGATGTGCCTCCAGCAGACGTATTACCGTCCGGTCGTAATCCGCCCGCCAGGCGGGCAGCGGCTCGCCAGCACGAGCGGGCGGTTCGCCTCGATCCTGGCGAAAGCGTCTCGATGACAGGCAAACCAGGGGTATGCCGTAGCCTTCCACCAGATCGAAGAAGCGGTCGCTGGCCGGATTCTCCCCCCGCTCTCGATTACTGAAGACGAAGGCGATGCGGGCCGTCAGTTCGCCGGCCTGGATGGCCTGCCAGGCCGTCTCCAGGAGCTGACAGGCGGCCTCATCGCGCCCGGTGGAGAACCAGCCGATACGCAGCATGATCGTCCTTTTATCCTGCCGGCCGCCAGCCCAGGCGGCGTCGCAGCCAGGCCCAGCGGCTCGAAAGGTGCACTAGCGGGCTGGACAGTCGGCCCACGATGCGTCCCTGCTTGAGGGCCTGGAGGAACTCCCGCGGCCCCTCGAAGTCGGGCATCTCCACCGAGGCCCGCCCCAGCTCTCGCGCCGTGTGAGCATCACTGCCCGCCGACATCGCCAGGCCGTGCTCCTCAGCGAAGCGAGCCGCGTGCTCGTTGTCGCGCCGCCGGGTGGTGCGCGCGTTCAGGGCCTCGATGATCTCCACCTGGGGCAGGATGCGCATCAGCGCTGCCTCGGCCAGGCGGGTGCCGCGAAGTCGGTCGAACGGGTGAGGTACACAGACCAGCCCGCCCTGTTCCTTAATGCGCCGCACCGTCTCCTCGGGGCTGAGCCCGGCCGGCACCTCTTCCTGGAGGAAGAGGCCAATGATCTCGCCCTCCGAGCTCCCGACCTCCTCCCCGATGATCACCTTGAAGGAGGCCAACTTCTCGATGGCCAGGGCACCACCAATAGCGTTGTGATCGGTGACGGCCACGCAGTTGACGCTCCGGTTGACACAGGCCTGCACGTATTTCTCAGGTGACGTGAGGGAGTCGGGCGAGAAGTAGGTGTGAGTGTGGAGGTCAGCCTTCAGCAAGGGGCTCGTCCTCCTCGTCCTCGGGGGCGTAGGTGGGCTCTTCCTCGTGCAGCCCCCTCGAGGCCTCTTTCCGGTAGGCGGCGAACACTTCCTGCAGACGAGTGATACGCAGCTCCGCTTGGTCAAGGAGTTCCTGACACCCCTGGGCCAGGCGCATCCCCTCCTCGTAGAGGGCCAGGGCCTCCTCCAGAGGCAGACCGCCCTCCTCCAGCCTGGCCACCGTCTCCTCCAGACGGCGGAAGGCCTCCTCGAAGCTTTCGCCAGCCTCAGAAGCCATGCTGCCGCGACACCTCCGCTGGGAAGTGGCCATCGGTCACCTGCACGTCCAGGCGGTCGCGGCCCTTGACCTGGCTGACGCTGCGCACCACCTGGCCATCGGCCCGCCGCTGCACGAGGGCATAGCCACGGGCCAGCGTGCCCCTGGGCTCCAGGGAGCGAAGTTGCAGAGCATGGGCCTTTAGGCGCTCCCGATGGCCGTTCAGAGTCTGGGCCATCGCTGACTGGGCGCTGCCCAGGAGGACGGCCAGTCGCTGCCTCTCCTTGTCCACGTCGGGGGCGCTGCGGCGCAGGCGAAGCAGGAGCTGGTCCACTGCCGCTCGATGACGAGCCACATGGCCAGTCATCCACCCCGCGAGGGTGACCATAGAGCCCGTGATCTGGCGGGAGACCTCTCTTCGGTCGGGCACCACCAGCTCGGCTGCCGCTGAAGGGGTGGGAGCCCGCAGGTCGGCCACGTAATCGGCGATGGTGTAGTCGGTCTCGTGGCCCACCGCCGATACTATCGGTATGCGGCTGGCATAGATGGCCCGGGCCACCATCTCCTCATTGAAGGGCCAGAGTTCCTCTAGCGAACCGCCGCCGCGGGCGACAATGATCACGTCGATATCTGACTCACGGTTCAGACTGGACAGCGCCTCCACGATGGCTGGCGCCGCCTCGTCTCCCTGCACAAGGGTAGGAGCGAGGATGATCTCGGTCAGCGGCCAGCGGCGTCCGACGATGTTGCAGATGTCGTGGAAGACGGCGCCAGCGGGGGAGGTGACCACGCCGATGCGCCGCGGGAAGGCGGGAAGCGGCCGCTTGCGCGAGGGCTCGAACAGCCCCTCCTCCTCGAGCTGAGCCTTGAGGCGCTCGAGCTGGGCCTGCCAGATGCCCACGCCGGCCGGCTGGACGAAATCGACGTTCAGTTGCAGCTCGCCCCGCCGCTCGAAGAAGGAGATGCGGCCGTGGGCTGTCACCTGGGTGCCATCCTCAAGGGGCGTGCCGGCATACTGGCGGCGGAACATCACGCAGCGAACCTGGGCCGACTCGTCCTTGAGGGTGAAGTAGGTGTGGCCGGCCGCCGAGCGAGTGAGGTTGGAGACCTCTCCCTCCACCCAGAGGTCGGCCAGATGGGTGTCGGTCTCCAGGAGCTCACGGACATAGGTGGCGACCTGACCTACGGAATAGATCTCCCTCATCGACCGCTGGCCCTCTCCAGGTATTGACCGCTGCGGGTGTCGACCTTCACCACGTCGTCGGTATTGATGAACAGAGGCACCTGCACGGTCAGGCCCGTCTCCAGGCGGGCGGGCTTGGTGCCGCCCTGGGCCGTATCGCCGCGAACCCAGGGATCCGTCTGGGCTACCTTCAGCTCGACGGCGGCTGGCAGTTCGATACCGATGGCCTGGTCGCCGTGGGTGAGGAGCTGGCAGACAGCGTTCTCGCTAAGATACTGAAGAGCGTCGCCTAGCTGCTCTGTATTGAGGACGGTCTGGTCATAGGTCTCGGTGTTCATGAAGTAGTGCAGGTCGCCGTCGGCGTAGAGGTACTGGGCTGGCTGGCGCTCCACCCGCGCCCGCGAGAACTTGGTGCCCGCCTGAACCGATCGTTCGATGATGTGGCCGGCGCGGATGTCTTTGAGCTTCATGCGCACCTGGGCGGAGCCTCGTCCCATCTTGATGTGCTGAAAGTCCAGCACCTGATAGAGCACGCCGTCTATTTCGATGGTTATCCCTTTGCGCAGGTCACCGGCGTCGATCATCGTTGCCTCACCCCAGTTCTACTCGAGCTCACCGGAAGGTAGGCGGGCGCCAGCATCCGCAGGTGGTCGGCCGTCGGTGGGTTGATTGTGGACCCCCGCCTCAAGGCGGGGGCATCGGACTCGCCTCCCCATGCCCCAGCCTTCAGGCTGGGGTCGTGTGTGAACCTTGAAGCCCAGAACCCACCGATCACGAGCCAATTACCCACCATCCGAGTTATACGAGCTCGCTTCCCAGAATACCAAGGGCCATCAACCCCCCGAAGACGACGATGAGATTGGCCGTCTGCTGGGGCAGGAAAGCCAGGGCTTGTCGCAGTTCCTCGCCGGCGGCGTTCAACTGGCGGATCATCCTCAGGGGCAACACGATTGTGGGAAGGGCAAGCAACACCCAGGGAGTAACGGCCGCCCCGAAGGCTATCACGAAGGCGTAAGGGGTCAGCACCAGGAGGTAGTAGGCGTACCTCGAGCCGCGCTCGCCTAGGGCCTGGGCCAGAGTCCTGGCGCCGGCCTTGCGGTCGGCTCGGGCATCGCGATAGTTGTTGGCGTGGACGATGGCAACGATGAGCAGCCCCAGGGGCAGGGAGAAGAGCAGGGGCAAGAGGTCCAGCTTCTCCGTTTGCACGAAGTAGGAGCCCAGCACCAGGAAGGGCCCGAAGGAGATGAATATACCCAGATCGCCCAGAGCTCGGTATTTGTAGCCCAGGGGGTCGGCCGTGTAGAAGAGGCCCAGGAATAGACCAGCGGTGCCCAGGGCCAGGAGCTCCCAGCCGCTCTGGGAGGCCAGGTAGCCACCGATCGCCGAGCCAGCCAGGAAGAAGACCCCGATCAGCAACAAGACGTCTCTGGGCCGCAGCATCCTGTCCACCAGCGTCCGGTCATCGGCGTGGGCAACGGTATCGGCGCCCCGCTGGAAGTCGAAGTAGGTGTTGGTAAGGTTAGCGCCGATGTGGAAGAAAAGGCCGCCCAGCAGGGTGAGCAAGTAGAGCGGCCAGTCCCAGAAGTCGGCCCGGTAGGCCAGGGCGCCCCCCACCAGCATAGGGATGATGGACGCCGGGAAGGACCAGGGGCGCAGGGCCAGGAGCCAGGCCTTGGGACCACGAGGCACTGCCGCCTGCTCGCCGGAGCTGGCGGCGCGGTTATCGGCGTCAAGGGAGTTTCTCACCATAGCAAGTCCTCCTCCCGAAGGGCCACGCCAGCGACGTAAAACATTGGTCTCAACTGCCGCTCTTCTGCGCAGCAGCGACAACCCTCGCTTTCGGCGCCTTCGTAAGCATCCGTGGACGGCCATTCTCCAGCACGACCATATCCTCAATGCGAACGCCGCCCCAGCCGCTGACGTAGATGCCCGGCTCGATGGTAAACACCATGCCGTCGGCCAGCACATCCTTCGAGGCACGGATCAGGCGGGGCATCTCGTGGACCTGCAGGCCGACGCCGTGGCCAAGGCCGTGGCCGAAGTTCTCGCCGTAGCCTGTCTCAGCGATCACGTTGTGGGCCAGTAAGTGGGCCTGCTCTCCGGTCATGTCCTTGCGGATGAGCGCCTCCGCCGTCAATTGGGCCGTCAGAACTATATCGTAAATCTTGTCGAATTGCTCGTCCGGCTGGCCGAAGAAGAGAGTGCGGCTGAGGTCGGAGCAATAGCCGCCCAGGCGGACTCCCATGTCGATAAGGATGGGCTCCCCCTTCTGTATCCTCTCGTCACGAGGGTAAGCGTGGGGCATCGCCGCCCAGGGACCGGCGGCCACAATGACCTCGAAGGAAACGCCTTCGCCGCCATGCTCGCGGATATATTTCTCGATCTCCCAGGCCGCCTGCGCCTCCGTCCAGCCGGGCTCGATGCGCTGGGCGATGGCCACGAAGGCCTCGTCGCCCAGGTCGACGGCCCGCTGGATGGCGGCCAGTTCGTCGGCGTCCTTTATCGCCCGAAGTTGCTCCACCAGAGGCGGCGCTGCCAGCAACCTCGGTCGCTGGGAGGCGGGCATGTCCTTGACAGCTTTAGTAATCGTCTGGTAGGTGGCGACGGTGATATCGCTCGCCTGGAAGCCCAGCCTCTTGCCCGCCAGCCCCGCCTTGCTCACCAGCGAGGGGAACCAGTCGGGCAGGGGACCGCTGGCCGGGAAGAGGGTGAAACCGGTGGCCTCGCGCTGGGCCTGCTCGTAGTAGCGGAAGTCCACAGCGATGAGGGCCATCTCCTGGGTGATCAGCAGATAGCCCATGGAGCCGGTGAAGCCGGAGAGATAGCGGCGATTGGCACCGATGTTTCCGAAGGTGTCCTCGACGGGGCTGCTGACCAGAAGGCCGTCCAGCTCCACCTCCGCCATCTTCTGGCGAAGCCTCTCCAGTCGGTTACTCACGGCCCTCCTCTCTCACCAGAGCCGCCAGGGCGTCCAGGGCGCGCAAGTAGCCCTCCCACCCCTGGCCGGAGATCTGCCCGGCGGCGATGTCGGCCACAACCGAGTGGCGGCGGAAGGACTCGCGGGCCTGAATGTCGGACAGATGCACCTCGATGAAGGGCAGGCCGCAGTCCTCCAGGGCATCCCGCAGCGACAGACCGTAGTGGGTGAGGGCGCCGGGATTGATTATGATGCCTTGCGCCTCCTCGGCTTCCGCTTGGATGAAGTCGATGAGGGAGCCCTCGTGGTTGGACTGGAAGGACCGGATCTCTACCCCTCGCTGGGCTGCCCGCTCGGCGAGCCGCGCCTCGATCTCCTTCAGGGTAAGGGTGCCATAGATGTCTGGCCGGCGCTTGCCCAGGGTGTTCAGGTTAGGCCCATTGATAAGAAGGAACCTCATTCGTCCTCGCTCCGCCTTCGTCGCGACCGCCACACATTGAAGAAGGCAGCATTATACACGCGCCGCTTCTCGGCCTCGCTGACGTGGGTGTAGATCTGGGTGCTGCCTACGCTGGCGTGCCCCAGAAGCTCCTGCACCACCCGCAGGTCGGCCCCGCCGTCCAGCATATGGGTGGCGAAGGTGTGACGCAACAGGTGAGGGAACACCCGCTCGTCGAGGCCGGCCTTGAGGGCGCAGCGGCGCACCATGATCTGCACCGCTCGCGCCGAGAGCCGTCCACCTTCCTTATTGAGGAAGAGGGCCCTTTCATAGGAGCGATGAACGAGGGCTGGCCGCCCTTCGCGCAGATAGCGCTGCAAGGCATCGGCCGCTGCCCTCCCCATAAGGGCGATGCGTTCCTTGTTGCCCTTTCCCACCACTCGCACTTCCTGTTCGTCGATATCTACGTCGCTGGTATCCAGGGCTACCAGCTCGCTCAAGCGAACGCCGGCGGCGTACAGCAGCTCGAGGATAGCCCGGTCGCGCAGGGCCTTGGGGCTATCGCCCTCCACTGCCCCCAGGATAGCCAGAACCTGCTTGGGCGAGAGGAAGCCGGGCAGACGACGCCCCTTCTTGGGGCTGTGGACGCCCGCCAGCGGGTCGTGCTCGATGTGACCCTGGCGAGCCAGGAAGCGGTAGAAGGAGCGGATGGTGCTCACCCTGCGGACGATGCTGCCCGGAGCCATCTTCTGCTCCCTCAGCCCGGCCAAATACCCGCGCAGAAGATAGCGGTCGACGTCGCGGATGTCCCGACCGGCATCCTCGGCATAGCGGCAGAAGGAACGGATGTCGCTCTCGTAGTTGCGCAGGGTGTAGGGCGACAGGTTGCACTCAGCCTGAAGGAAGCGCAGGTAGGCCTGAAGCAGCTTCTCCATGTCGCTCTTGCCTAGACTATCGCCGGCCTACCGGCAGGTCCGTTGTCGCAGGCGCCTCCTGCGGCGGTTGGCCCCGCCAGCGACACTGACTACAGCGGGCGCGGCCCTCGCCAGCGGCCAGTAGCAGGCCGCCGCACTCAGGGCAGGGCGTGGGCAAGGGGCGGCTCCAGGTGGTGAACTGGCACGAAGGGTAGTTGGCGCAGCCGTAGAAGACACGGCCGCGGCGGCTGCGCTTCTCCACAACGTCGCCGCCGCACAGGGGGCAGCGAGCGCCCGTCTTTACCAGGAGGGGCCGTGTGCCCTGGCACTGAGGATAGCGGGAGCAGGCCAGGAAGGGCCCATAGCGGCCCCGCTTGGCGACCATGGGGGAGCCGCACTGGGGACAGGTCTCCTCGACGGCAGGCAGAGGCTCCCCCTCGCCTTCCAGCGGCCGAGTGTTTCGACACTGGGGATAGCCAGAGCAGGCCAGAAAGCGGCCCCGCTTACTCCAGCGAATGACCATCGGCCGGCCGCATTGGTCGCACACCTCGCTCGTCTCCTGACGAGCCACCGGCGCTTCGCTGGCGGCCTCCAGGGCTCTCATCAGGGGAGCGTAGAAATCCTGCACCACCGGCTGCCAGGGCCTCTCGCCGCGGGCGATCTCGTCCAGTTCGTCCTCCATCTCGGCGGTGAAGTTCACGTCCACGATGTCGGGGAAGTAGGTAGTCAGCAGATCGTTGACCACGAACCCCAGCCCGTGCGGCCTGAGGCGACCGTTCTCCTTTCCCACGTAGCCTCGCCCCTGAACGGTAGCGATGATCGGCGCGTAGGTGCTGGGCCGACCGATGCCCTTCTCCTCCAGAGCCCTGACCAGGGTGCCCTCGGTATAGCGAGAAGGCGGCTCGGTGAAGTGCTGCTCAGGGAAGAGCCCGAGGAGACGAAGGAGATCGCCCGCCGCCAGCTCGGGCAGAGGGTTCTTGCCCAGGTCCTCCTCCTCGCCCTCTTCTCTTGCCTCGGTGTAGAGATGACGGTAGCCGGGGAATGCAAGCTGGGTATTGACGGCCCGAAAGAGGTAGACATCGCGGGCGGGGGAAGGCCTGGCCTCGATGTCTACCGTGGTGACGTCATAGAGAGCGTCGGCCATCTGGCTGGCCACCATACGCTGCCAAATCAGGGTATACAGACGCTCCTGGTCGCGGTTGAGGTAGCGCCGAACCTTCTCCGGCTCGCGGTAAGTGGAGGTAGGGCGGATGGCCTCATGGGCCTCCTGGGCCCTCTTCACTCTCTTCTTGTATACGCGGGGCGAGGGATGCAGGTAGGGCTGGCCGAGCTTCTCCCGAATATAGGCCCGCGTCTCCTCCCTGGCCGAATCGGCAACCTGAGTGGAATCGGTGCGCATGTAGGTGATGAGCCCTACCTCGCCTTCCTCGCCGATGGCCAGCCCCTCGTAGAGCTGCTGGGCGATGCGCATCGTCTTCTGGGCTCCGAAGCCCAAGCGACGGCCGGCCTCCTGCTGGAGGGTGCTGGTGATGAAGGGCGGCGAAGGTCGCCGCGCCTGTTTCTTCTTCTGGACGGCGGCCACGCTGTAAGCCGCCGATTGGAGAAGGCGCACCAGGCGATCAGCCTCTTGTTGGCTACCGATCTCCAGCTTCTTCCGCTTGCCGGCCAGCGCCGTCAGCTTGGCACGAAAGCTCTGGGGGTCATCCCCCTTCGATAGCTGAGCCTCGATGGTCCAGTATTCCTTGGGCACGAAGCCCTGGACCTCCCTCTCCCGTTCCACCACCAGGCGCAGGGCCACCGATTGCACTCGCCCGGCCGAAAGGCCACGCGCCACCTTCTTCCAGAGAAGGGGGCTCAGGTTGTAGCCGACCAGGCGGTCGAGGATGCGGCGAGCCTGCTGGGCCTGCACCAGTTGCATATCGATGGCACGGGGGCGACGGAAGGCGTCCCGCACCGCCTGGGGGGTGATCTCGTGGAAGACCACTCGCTTCAGGGAGGCCTCGTCCAGGCTGGCCGCCTGCACCAGGTGCCAGGCGATGGCTTCGCCCTCGCGGTCGGGGTCGGTCGCTAGAAAGACGGCCTGCGCTCTCTCGCTGGCGGCGGCTATCTCGTCCACGACCCGCCGTTTCTCCTTGGGGACGATATAGTAGGGGTCGAAGCCGTGCTTGACATCCACCCCCAGGGCCGACTTGGGCAGGTCGCGCACGTGGCCAACGGAGGCCTTCACCTCGTACTGACGGCCGAGGATGTTGGCCACGGTACGAGCCTTGGCGGGTGATTCCACCACCACCAGGCTCTTGCTGCCTCTTTTCGCCACTGGGGTCATGTTCCGTAGACCGCGCCAGCCTCGCGAGTACGCACGTAGCTCATGGGGCCCATCTGACGCACCAGGCCCTTCAGCTCCAGCATGGCCAGAGCGCTGCTCACGGCTGCGATGGGCAGGCCGCTGCGACGGCGCACCTCATCGATATGGATAGGCTCCGTAGAGATATGACGCAGGAGGAGTGCCTCCGTATCGCTGGCGGGAACCAACTCCTTCATCTCCATCTGCTGGGGCACCATCGTCAGGTTCAGCTCCTCCAGGATGTCCTGAACGTTCTGCACCAGCTTGGCCCCCTCCTGGATGAGGCGATGGGTGCCACGGCTCTGAGCGGAGAAGACGCTGCCCGGCACGGCGAACACCTCCCGATTCTGCTCGAGGGCCAGGCTGGCGGTGATCAGGGCGCCGCTCTTCAGGTCGCCCTCCACCATCAGCACACCCAGGCTGAGGCCGGACATGATGCGATTGCGACGGGGGAAGTAATGGCCCTGCGGCTGAGTGCCCAGGGGGTAGTCGCTCACCAGGGCGCCCCGCTCGCGGATCTCCTGGGCCAGCTTGAGGTGCTCAGGCGGATAGACAATGTCCAGGCCGCAGGCCATCACGGCGATCGTCCTGCCGCCGCTATCCAGGGCCGCTCGATGGGCTATGGAATCGATGCCCCTGGCCAGGCCGCTGACGATCGTTACCCGCTGAGCGGCGACGTCAGCCGCCAGATGTTCGGCCACCTGGCGACCGTAGGGAGTGGGGCGGCGGGTGCCCACCACCGCCAGCGCCCACTCGTCGGCCTCGGTCAGTTCACCGCGTAGGTAGAGGACGGGGGGAAGGTCGTAGATCTCCTTGAGGCGCGGCGGATAGGCGGGGTCGTTCCAGATGATGGCCTGCACGCCGTAACGGGCCAGGCGCTCCATCTCCGCCTCGGGGGAGATCTTGGGGCGCTGGGCGACGATGGTCGCCGCCGTCTTCTCATCCAGGCCGGCTGCCCGCAGCTCGGCGGGGGTGGCCGTCCAGGCGTTCTCCAGGCGGCCGAAGTGCTTCTCCAGGAGGGAGTAGCGCGCCCGCCCGATGCCGGGTATGCGGTTGAAAGCCACCCAGTACTGAATATCGTTCGCTTGGTCGGCCATAAGCGGCACAATTGTAGCATGGGCCTGGGGAAAAACAAAGGAGAGGGCGCTAGGCCGTGGCCGTCCCTAGGGGTTGGTGCAGGTCTTGCCCATATCGTCGTTGCTGTACACGAGCACGTCGAGGATGTTCAGGGTGCCGTCGCGGAGACCAGCGGCCTGGTCATCTAGTAGAGCCCTTCCGCTATCTTCACCGTCTCCTGCAGCGGCAAACCGTCGGCGACAACCAGGGTGATGCCGAAGTCCTCGGCCACGATAACTATGGAGTGACCGTACCCATCGGGGGTAATGGGCTCCACAAGTACCGCCGGCTTGCCGGCGATCGTTGCTGCCGATATCCTGTCGGCTGAGGCGGTGGTGTCGGCAGCATGCTCCCCCTGACGGCGAGCGATGAAGAAATGCACTCCTTCGTCGCGGATGACCCACTGCCGTTCGACGCTAGCCAATATCCCCTTGCAGATCATAGGCGGCCACATGGGGGAGGTCTCCTCAGCGCCGGTGGGGAGGTAGGTGGGGGTGATCTCCATGGGCGTCCCGGCGACCTCGCTCATGGTGACGTATTCGCGCTCTTCAGACTTGACGTAGTTGCAGGCCGACTCGCGGTAAACGGCGGGCTCGGCATTCGTCGGGTACAGGCGGATGCCGTTCACCATCCCCTCGAACCTGGGTTTGGCCTCCTCTTCCTGCCTGGCCTGTTCCCGCTCCAGGATGATGTCGGAAACGCCCTCCGGGGGCTCATCTCCCTGGCTTGCGACCACCACGGCGCCGACGGTAATGCCGCAGGCCACAACAGCCACGAGGATTCCCACAATAAGCCGCTTACTCATTGCTCGCCACCTCCACTACCCTGCCCGCTCATTGTACTCCCCGCCCCAAGACACCCTGTCACCCCCCCCACGACCATTTCTTTTGCGGCAATTGCATGGCGGGGCTTCATCCGGGCGGGTAGCCAGAGCTATGATGAGAGCTGCAAGCCGAAGGGAGCGAGGCGGGACTATTTCTCTTCCTTGCCGCCGTCCGCGGGAGGGGGAGGCTCCTCCTTGATCACCCGCAGGCGCTTGATGCGGCGGCCGCTGACGGAGAGGACGCGCACGACCAGGCCGTCCACCGTGATCTCCTCGCCGACGGAGGGCATCTTGCCCAGATGGTTGAACACGAAGCCGCCCACGGTGTCGAAGTCGCCCTCCTCCACCTGCACACCGAACAGCTCCTGGAGGGCATCGATGCTCACCCGGGCGTCCAGAATGGCCTCGCTCTCGCTGACGCGATGGATAGGCTCCTCTTCCACATCGAACTCGTCGGCAATCTCACCCACGATCTCCTCGACGAGGTCCTCGATGGTCACCAGGCCGGCGGTGCCGCCGTATTCGTCCACCACGATGGCTATGGACAGCTTGTTCCGCCGCATCTCGGTCAGCAGCTCGTCCACCTTCTTGCTCTCGGGGACGAAATAGGGAGGGCGGGCCATGGCCTTGATGTCGGCCGGCTTGGCACTGTTAGCCAGATAGTCCAGCACCGCGCGGGCGTAGACCACGCCGACGATGTTGTCGATGGTGTCCTCGAAGACGGGGATACGGCTGTAACCCCGCTCGACGATCACGCGAGCGACATCCTCGAAGCTGCTGTCACCGGGCACGGCCACGATATCGATACGGGGCACCATGATCTCGCGGGCGGTGGTCTCCTCCAAAGCCATGACCCTGCGGATCATCTTCCTCTCGTCTTCGTCGATCAGGCCTGCGCTCTCCTCCATCTCTAGCAGGCGCAATAGCTCCTCCGTCTCGTCCGGCGGATCTGTGCCTTGTGCCCCTAGCCTTCGCCAGCGAAGGAGGGCACGCGCCGGCAGGTCTAGGGCAGCGGAGGGCAGGCGGAAAAGCAGCCTAACTAAATCGACAAAAGGAGTCAAATAGGCCGCCCACTTCTGAGGATTGCGGGAGACCACCAGTCGCGGTACGGCCTGAATCACTGCCAGGCCAGCGAGGGCAACGAAGAAGGTGACAGCCAGGACAGCCCAGTTCAGGCCGACCTCGTTCAAAACGATGTAGACGACAATAGCGGTGCTGCCAACGAGGGCCAGGTTGCGAGCGAGAGTCAGGGATGAATAAACGGTGTGCCTTTCTTGGAGGTAGCCCGTCAGGATCTGCGATCGTGACGCTCCTTTCCCAGCCAGCAGGCGCAGGCGAGCGCGACTGCTGGAGACGAGTGCCGCCTCCGCCGCCGTCACCAGGGCCAGCAGAACAACAGCGCCCACTAGGAGCACCACCCCGGGCCAGCTACTATTCTCCACGCTCTCTCGCCACCCTTCCCTTTCGGCGAGACCTCCGCTTCCGCCGAATGCGAGCCGGCATCCCCACCACCACTGTATCCGGCGGCACGTCTCGATTCACCACCGAACCGGCGCCGGTAGAGGCGCCCTCGCCCACCCGCACCGGCGCCACCAGCATCGTATCGCTACCGATGAAGGCTCCCTGACCGATAATCGTGCGGTGCTTGCTCACCCCGTCGAAGTTGCAGGTGACCGTCCCCGCTCCGATGTTCACCTCGTCGCTCACCTGGGCATCGCCCACGTAGCCAAAGTGGCCCATCTTGGCACCCTGGCCCAGGCGGGACTTCTTCACCTCAGCGAAGTTCCCTACGTACGCACCGCTGGCCAGATAGGTGCCCGACCGCAGGTGGCTGAAGGGCCCTACACCCACGTCGTCCTCCAGCACTGCTCCCTCCACCAGCGAGGCCACAACGCGACAGCGGTCGCCGATAGTGGAGTCGCTGACGATGGTGTTGGGGCCGATCTTGCAGGCTCTGCCGATGCGTGTGCGGCCGGAGATAACGGTATTGGGGTGGATGACGGTCTGGGCGTCCACGGCAACGCTGTCCTCGATGTAGGTGGTGGCCGGGTCTACGATGGTAACTCCCGCCAGCATCAGCCTCTGGCAGAGACGCTGCCGCACCAGAGTCTGCGCCCGCGGCTGCGATAGGGCCTCGATTACTCGTTCCCTGGCTGCTGCGTAGCCGTCCTGGGCAATGGCCTGCTTGAGCTGGGCTCGCAACGAGGGCGTAAGCTCCAGGCCCAGCTCTGTGGCCAACCTCTTGACCTGAAGCCCCAGCCGAATCGCCTCGCCGGAGGGATGTGCTGTCGTCGTCCTTGTTCTTGCCATCACCTGCTCGAAGGGGTAAATCCTATACTAACCACGAAAAAGGCAGGGCGGAGCGAAGATAGCACGATAGGCGTGGACTAGGCGGGACGCGCGGGGTCTGGCAGGGGAGAGCGTCGAGAGGTTTGGGCGAACCAAGGAACAAGCCGCAGGGACTAGGTTTATCGCCTGACGGCGGGTCCTCTTCTTCAGCGTCCAAGAACTACAACCTTCTTTACTGCTACGCCGCTGCCGCTCTCTCATCCCGCCGGCAACGGCGCCGCACTCTCTTACAATACTAGCCATAAAGCCCCAGGCTGTCAAGGCGCATGCTCCCCACCTGCCCGCTGGCAGGCAGGCGTGCTATAATCCACTCACGCCTCGCTAGGCAGGCCTGCCTCGTCGGCAGGCGAGTGTTTTCAATATGGACAGCCAACAGATCCGCGATACTTTCCTGCGCTTCTTCGAGGAGCGCGAGCACAAGGTGATGCCCAGCGCGCCCCTGGTGCCCCTGGGCGACCCCACCCTGCTGTTCACCGGCGCCGGCATGGTCCAGTTCAAGCCCTACTTCGAGGGTCGAGCCACCCCGCCGGCGCCTCGCCTGGCCTCCGTGCAGAAGTGCTTTCGCACCAGCGACATCGATTCGGTGGGCGACACCGCTCACCTCACCTTCTTCGAGATGCTGGGCAACTTCAGCATCGGCGATTACTTCAAGGAGAAGGCCATCCCCTGGGCCTGGGAGCTGGTGACCGACAAGAACTGGTTCGCGATACCCAAGGAGCGCCTGTGGGCCGCCGTCTACCTCGACGACGACGAGGCCTTCGACCTGTGGCGCAAGGTGGGCGTGCCCGCCGAGCGCATCATGCGCTACGGCGAGGAGCACAACTACTGGTTCTGCGGCCCGGTGGGCCCCTGTGGGCCGTGCAGCGAGCTCCACTACGACCTTGGCCCCACGCCCGGTTGCCCCGAGTGCCAGCGCGACCAGTGCCACCCGGCGGTGGAGTGCGGGCGCTTCCTGGAGATATGGAACCTGGTGTTCACGACCTACTTCCAGGACGCCGACGGCTCGCGCACCCTCCTGCCGGCTAAGAACATCGACACCGGCATGGGCCTGGAGCGAACGGCGGTCGTGCTTCAGGGCAAGGGCTCGGTCTACGAGACCGACCTCTTCGCTCCGATCATCCGGCGGGTGGAGGAGCTGAGCGGCCGCCGCTACGGCGAGGACGAGGCGACCGACCGGGCGATGCGGATCGTGGCGGAGCACACGCGGGCGGCGGTGTTCCTGATCGGCGACGACAAGACGCCGGTGCTGCCGAGCAACGAGGAGCGGGGCTACGCCGTGCGGCGGATCATTAGGCGAGCTGAGTACTACGCTCTGAAGTTGCTCTACACGGGTATAGCAGATCACACTGTGGCTTGGGATCCCTCACGAGGAGCAGCGGTACTGCGCGACGTGGGCTCTGGACGGCTACGGCGCTACCGGGCGGGTGAGACCCTTTTACCACGCGTGGCCGAGGCCGTTGTGGACACCATGGGCCAAGCTTACCCCGAGCTAATCGAGCAACGGGGCTTCGCGCTGCGGCTGCTTGGGCAGGAGGAGGAAGGGTTCAGAGGCACTCTGGAGACCGGCGAACTCATCTTGCGGCAAACCTTCGAGATACGCGAGGGTGTGCAGGAGCTGCTCAATAGCGTTAAGCCCGACGCACTAGCACACAATGTAGACGACTTCCTGTCAAACTTCCCGGTGCATCCCTACGTGGAGCAGGCCAACGTCGACCCGATCAAGCAGGCAGTCGCTGAGAACAGCTTCAAGGACTTCCCGTTCCTCCACCTGCCTGGGGAAATACCGTTCACTCTCCATGACACCTACGGCTTCCCGATGGAGTTGACCCGCGAGATCGCCGGCGAGCGCGGCTTCACCATCGACGAGGAGGGCTTCGAAGAACTGATGGAGGCGCAGCGGGAGCGGGCGCGCGCGGCCAGGCAGGTTCAGGTCGGGGGCGCCATCAGGCCGACGGGCACCCTCCACGCGCGGAAGATCCCCGCCCTGCAAACCGAATTCGTGGGCTACGAGACGCTCACCGCCAAGACCACCGTCGTCGGCCTGCTGAAAGACGGTGGCCAGGCCGAGAGCGCCTCGGAGGGAGAGGCGGTGGAGGTCATCCTGCGCGAGACGCCCTTCTACGGCGAGGCCGGCGGCCAGGTGGGCGATAGGGGGGAGATAGTCGGCCCTCACGGTCGCGTCCAGGTGGACGACACTCACCGGCCGGCCGAGAAGCTCATCGTCCACAGCGGCCGCGTAGTGGAGGGACGCATCGCCGTCAACGACGCCGTGGTCGCTCGGGTGGACGAGGCCCGCCGCCGCGACATAATGCGCAATCACACCGCCACCCACCTCCTCCACGCCGCCCTGCGGCGGGTGCTGGGCAGCCGCGTCCGCCAGGCGGGCTCGCTGGTGGCCCCCGACCGCCTGCGCTTCGACTTCACCCACATCGAGGCCCTCAAACCGGAGGAGCTGGCGGAGATCCAGCGAATAGTGAACGAGAAGATTCGGGCTGACCTGCCGGTGACCACCCGCCTCTCCAGCTTCGACGCCGCTATGGACGAGGGGGTGCTTGCCTTCTTCGACGAGAAGTACGGCGACCAGGTGCGGGTGGTGGAGACGAAGGAGGACGGCGAGCGCTTCAGCGGCGAGCTATGTGGTGGCACCCACTGCTCGGCCACCGGCCAGATAGGGCTGTTCCTCATCGTAGGGGAGAGCAGCATCGGCGCGGGAATGCGCCGCATCGAGGCCATTACTGGCCGCGGCGCTGAGGCCTACGTCCAGGAGCAACTAGCCGCCCTGGAGAGCGCCAGTCGCCGCCTGGGGTCCGCCCCGGCCGACCTGGAATCCAAGGCGGCCTCCCTCGTTTCGGATCTGGACAGCGAGCGCAAGCGAGTGCAAGCGCTGGAGCGAGCGCTGGCTGCTCCTGCCGCTGAGGCCCTTGTCGGCAAGGCGGAGACGGTGGACGGCGTCTCTGTGCTGGCGGCGCGGGTCGATGCCCCCAGCCAGGACGCCCTGCGCCACATGGGCGACGTGCTGCGCCATCGCCTGGGCTCCGCCGTCGTCGTTCTGGGGACAGTGCTCAACGGTCGGCCGGCCTTCATGGCCATGGTCACCCCCGACCTGGTGAAGCGCGGCCTCCATGCCGGCCACATCCTCAAGCGGGTGGCCTCGGCTGCCGGCGGCGGTGGCGGTGGCCGTTCCGAGATGGCCCAGGGCGGCGGCACCGATGCCGGCAAGGTGGACGAAGCCCTCGCTCTAGTGGAGCCGTTGGTTAAAGAGTCCTTATGCCAGAGGCATACGCCTCCGGCGTAGCGAAGAAGAGCTAGCTGTCATGCGTATCCTAGGGCTGGATGTAGGCGAGCGGCGCATCGGCGTTGCCGTGGTCGACGAGAGCGTGCGAGTCGCCCTGCCCGTCGCGGTGGTAGAGCGTAGGGAGTTGCCCGCCGACCTCGATGCCATCGCTGGTCTGGTGCAGGAGCAAGGAGCGGAAGCCGTCGTGGTCGGCCTGCCCATCTCTTTGAACGGCTCCCTCGGCCCCCAGGCGCAGGCTGTGAAGGCCTTCGGCCAGGAGCTTTCGGCTCGCTTATCGCTGCCGATCGAATACTGGGACGAGCGCCTGTCTACCGTCGAGGCCCAGCGGCGCCTGGCCAGCGCCGGCCACAGGGGGCCGAAGGCCAAGGCCAGGCGGGATGCCGCAGCCGCCGCCATCGTTCTCCAGAGCTACCTGGACGCGCAGGCCAGCCCATCATCCCCTGTTGAGTCATAGAGAATGCGTTTCCTCCCTCTGGCCGGAATCCTGCTCGCCATCGTCATGGTGGGCATCGGCATCTGGCAGATCACGGAGACCCCGGGATCGGTCCTGAAGGAAGAGCCGCCGACGGTTCCACCGACATCCACGCCGGGCGAGCCCCTCGTTATCACCATCCAGGAAGGCCAGAGCGCTCAAGAGGTGGCCGACAAGCTGGAAGACGAAGGCATCATTTCCAGCGGCCTCCTCTTCCGGGTGCTGGTGGCCCTGCAAGGCTATGAGGATAAGCTGATGGCTGGCGACTACGAGTTCGAGAAGGGGATGCCCACCCTCGAGGTGATAGAGCGCATTCGCAGCGGGCAGACCGCTCCCCTGGTGGTCACCATCCGCGAAGGGCTGCGGGCGGAGGAGATCGCCGAGCTCATGGAAGACAAGAAGGTGGTCTCCGGCGAGGACTTCCTCGAGGCCATCGAGAGGTGGTACGAGTTCAGCTTCCTGTACACCAAGCCCTACTGGGCCAACCTGGAGGGCTATCTCTTCCCTGATACCTACTTCTTCAGTCGCAATATGACAGCGGAGGAGGTCGTTCAGCAGATCCTGGAGAACTTCGACCAGCGCGTCGACAGCGACCTGCGTGACGAAGCGGCCGTCGCCGGCCTGTCGGTGCACACGGTGCTCACCCTGGCCTCCATCGTCGAACGGGAGGCGCAGGTCCCCGACGAGCGGCCGATCATCGCTGGCGTCTTCCTCAAGCGCCTGCGTCGGGGCATGCCTCTGGAGGCCGACCCCACGGTGCAGTACGCCCTGGGCAACGACCCCCAAAGCGTTGCCAACTACGGCTACTGGAAGGAGAAGCTGACCCAGGCCGACCTCGAGGTGGATTCGCCCTACAACACCTATCGCAACACCGGCCTGCCGCGGGGGCCCATCTGCAACCCCGGCCTCGATTCCATCCGGGGGGTGATCAGGCCTGAGCAGACGGACTATCTCTACTTCGTGGCCCGCGCCGACGGCAGCCACGTCTTCGCCGAGACGCTGGAAGAGCACCTGCGCAACATCGAGCAGTACGGCGGTAGGTAGTAGCGCCAGTGAAAATCATCGGCCTGATCGGCAAGCCCCTAGCTCACTCCATATCGCCCGTCTTCCAGCAGGCGGCCCTGGATCACGTTGGCCTCGACGCCCGCTACGAGCTCTGGGAGACAGAGCGCGACGCCCTGGCCAAGCGCGTGGCAGGAATGCGCCGCCCTGACTGCCTGGGGGCCAATGTCACCGTGCCCTACAAAGAACTCGTCATCCCCCTGCTGGACGAAATCGACCCCCTGGCCGGTCGTATCGGCGCCGTCAACACCATCGTCAATCGCGATGGCCGCCTCTGCGGCTACAACACCGACATGACCGGCTTCGCCCGCGCTCTGCGGGAGGAGGGTGGCTTCGACCCCAGCGGCGCGCAGGTCGTCCTCCTGGGGGCGGGCGGGGCAGGTCGGGCCGCCACCATGGCCCTCGTGCAGGGCAAAGCCGCCTCCGTCGCCGTCAGCGACGTCGTACCGGAGAGAGCGGAACGGCTGGTGGAGGACCTCGGCCACCAGGGCAAAACCGTGCTTCGCAATGTGTCCGCCACCAGGGATAGCCTGGCCGCGGCCGTCGCAGGCTGTCAGCTTCTGGTAAACTGTACGCCGATAGGGATGCGGCACAGCAAGGAGGAGCACGACTTACCGATCGCCTCCGAACTCATTCCTGTGGGGGTATTAGTGTTCGACATAATCTACAACCCTCTGGAGACGAGGTTGCTGGTGGAAGCTGAGAGACGAGGTGCTCGTATCCTCGGTGGTCTCTCGATGCTTGTGTATCAGGGGGCAGCCTCCTTCGAGCTGTGGACGGGGGCGCAGGCGCCGCTCGACGTAATGTTCAAAGCGGCACGGGAAGCACTCGCGCCGACGGCGACCAAGGGCAGTGACGGGTAGGCAAGCCATGTTCCGCTTTCTCACCGCCGGCGAATCACATGGCAAAGCCCTGACGGTCATCATTGAGGGGCTGCCCGCGGGCTTGCCCCTCAGCGAGGACTACATTGCCCTCGACCTGCGCCGCCGCCAGGGGGGCTACGGTCGCAGTCAGCGCCAGCAGATCGAGGAGGACCGGGCGGAGATCCTCTCCGGCGTGCGCCATGGCCTGACCCTGGGCAGCCCCCTGAGCCTCGTGATCCGCAATCGCGATTGGCAGAATTGGCAGGACGTAATGCAGGTGGATCCAGCGGCAGAGGCGACCGAGAAGCTGACCCGCCTCCGCCCGGGCCATGCTGACCTGCCCGGCGCCATCAAGTACGGGCAGGACGACGTGCGCTCCATCCTGGAGCGCGCCAGCGCCCGCGAGACGGCGGCACGGGTAGCCGTAGGCGCTGTCGCCCGCCGCTTTCTGGAGGAATTCGGCATCGCTGTTCATAGCTACACGCTAGCCATCGGCGAGGTGAGAGTCGAGGGGCAGGGCGAGCCCGACTGGGTCCTGGTAGAGGCATCGCCGGTGCGCTGCGCCGACCGCCAGGTCTCGGAGCGCATGGTTCGGGCCATCGACGTTGCCCGCGAGGCCGGCGACAGCCTGGGCGGCATCTTCGAGGTGTGGGCCACAGGGGCGCCCATCGGCCTGGGCAGTCACGTCCACTGGGACCGCAAGCTGGACGGACGCCTGGCTCAGGCAGTCATGAGCATCCACGCCGTCAAGGGAGTGGGGATCGGCGGCGGCTTCGCCCTCGCTCGCCTGCCGGGCTCTCAGGCCCACGACGTCATCCTGCCCGCCGACCAGTGGGGCGACCAGCCCTGGCAGCGGGCCACCAATCGGGCCGGCGGCCTGGAGGGAGGCATGACCAACGGCGAGCCGATCGTCCTGCGGGCGGTCCTCAAGCCGCCCTCCACCCTGGCCAAGCCCCTGCCCTCGGCTGACCTGGCCACCGGCGAGGCCATCGAGGCGCACTACGAGCGTAGCGACGTCTGTGTGGTGCCCGCTGCCGGCGTCATCGGCGAGGCGATGGTGGTCATCGTCCTGACGGAGGCGATGCTTCAGAAATTTGGCGGCGATCACATGGACGAGACCAAGCGCAACTATCAGGGTTATCTCAAGACCATCGACCCACGGAGGAGCTAGGAGCTATCAGAGCTCTTCGGCTGTAGGCAATGGCACGAGCTCAGCGCATCATCCTCACCGGCTTTTCGGGCACAGGCAAGACCGAGGTGGCCCGCCTGGTGGCCGAGCGCCTGGGCTGGCAGGCCATCGACAGTGACGACGCTATCGTGGAGGCGGCCGGCAAGCCCATCCCGGCCATCTTTCGCGACCACGGCGAAAACCACTTTCGGACGCTGGAGCACGACATCCTGCGCCAGTTCTGCTCCCACCCCAGGATGGTCATCGCTGCTGGCGGAGGTGCCATCCTAGACGCTGAGAATCGCCGCCTCATGGCCCAGGGCGGCTTCATCGTCTGTCTGGAAGCCAGGCCGGAGACCATCCTGGAGCGCCTACGACCGCAGCTAGATAGCAACCCGGTTGCCCGCCCCCTTCTGACTGACCCGGATCCCCTGCGGCGCATACGTGAGCTCAAGAGCTTTCGCCAGCCCTACTACGCCCTGGCCGACCACACCGTCCACACCGACGGCTTCACCATGGAGCAAGTGGCCGCCGAGGTCGTCCACGCCTGGCGACAGCTCTCCTCGCCTGCCCTCATGGACGAGGGTAGAGTGGCTGCCCTGGCGGCTGCTCCCTCGGCCCGCGAGGCGGACGCTCCCTACTGTCAGCCGCCAGGAGCTGCCTGTGTGGTGCGGACCAGCAGCGCCACCTATCCTGTGTTCGTCTCCTGGGGGGCCCTTGCAGACCTGGGCCGGCGCATGGCCGATGCTGAGCTCGCTGGCCGCGCCTATCTCATCAGCGACAGCATGGTGCATGCCCGCTGGGGTGCCGCCGCCGGCGAGGCCCTGCGGACGGCGGGATTCAGGGTAGCCTCGCACGTGGTTCCGGTCGGTGAGACCAGCAAGAGCCTGGAGACAGCCGCCGCCATCTACGATTGGCTGGTCGCCGAGCGAGCGGAGCGGGGCGAGGCCATCGCTGCCCTGGGTGGTGGCATGGTCTGCGACCTGGCCGGCTTCGTGGCCGCCACCTTTGTGCGCGGCCTGCCGCTGGTGCACGTGCCCACCAGCCTCCTGGCTATGGTGGACGCCGCCATCGGCGGTAAGGTAGCAGTGAACCACAAGGAGGCCAAGAACCTCATCGGTGCCTTCTATCAGCCCCGCCTGGTGCTGGCCGATGTGTCGACCCTCCAGAGCCTGCCGCCGCGAGAGCTTAGCGCCGGCTGGGCGGAGGTCATCAAGCACGCCCTGATCATGGACGAGGAGCTCCTGCGCCTGCTGGAGGAGAACGCCGACGCCATCGTGGGCCTGGAGCCGGCGGTGACCACCGAGGTTATCAGTCGCAGCATCGCCCTCAAGGCAGCGGTGGTCAGCGAGGACGAACGGGAGGAGACAGGCCGGCGCACCATCCTCAACTACGGCCACACCATCGGCCACGGCCTGGAGGCGGCCGCTGAATACGCCGGCATGCTTCACGGCGAGGCGGTGGCTGTGGGCATGGCCGGTGCCGCTCGCATCGCCCGCCGCCTCGGCCTGCTTCCGCCCGAGGTAGGCGAGCGACAGGACGCCCTCATCGCCAGGTTCGGTCTCCCCCTGCGAGCGAGCGGGCTCGACCCCGCGAAGGTGCTGGCTGCCATGGCCCTGGACAAGAAGGTCAAGGGTGGCGCCATCCGCTGGGTGCTGCTGGAGGGCATCGGCCGGCCGGTCATCCGCCACGATGTGCCGCCTGAGCTGGCTGAAGAGGTGGTAGACGAGCTGCTGTCAGCGTAGGGCCATGAGCGAAGCCCCTGAATCCCCCACAGCCGTCGTCTCGCTGCATGCCATCGTGACGGGCCGCGTCCAGGGTGTGAACTTCCGCGACTTCGTCTATGGGCGGGCGATATCCCTGGGTCTGACGGGCTACGTGCGCAACCTGCCCGACATGCGCTCGGTGGAGGTGGTGGCGGAGGGCCAGCGGGAACGCCTAGAGCGGCTGCTGGAACACCTCGGAGGGGGGCCGCGCGGGGCGCGGGTGCACAGCGTCGACGTGCAATGGGGCGAGGCCAGCGGGCAGTATACCCGGTTCAGGGTGACGTTCTAAAGAAAAGTCTCCTCATCGTTTGCGGCAGGCTAGGCGACTCGTGCGCACCCTGGAGTAGTGTGAGCTATGGGGCCACCGTGCCTGCCCAGGAAGGAAGGCTAGGGCGGCAGCACCCGGCGGCTCGGAGGAAGGACAGCCCTTGTCTGCCTATAGGTCTCTCTTCATCAGGTAGAAATCGGTCTTCTCGTAGTCTGACCGCAGGAGTTCCTCAACCTGCTCCTCGGTCAGGGGCGGGGGTACTATCACCTTCTCTCCGGGACGCCAGTCAGCCGGCGTAGCCACGTGGTGCTGATGGGTAGTCTGCAGGGCATCCAGGAGGCGCAGGAGTTCATCGATGCTTCTGCCGGTCTGCAAGGGATAGTAGACGATGGCCTGGATGAACCCGTCCGGATCGATGACAAAGAGGGCCCGCACAGCGGCCGTGGTGCTGGCCTCTGGGTGGACCATTCCGAATTTGCTGGCAACTTTCATGTCCACGTCCGCTATGATGGGGAAGGGGATCTTGACTCCTAACTTCTCCTCGATGTTCCTTAACCAGGCGAGGTGGGAATGGATGCTATCGATGCTCAGGCCGACCAGCTTCACATTGCGCTGGGCGAATTCCTCGGCGTGCCGAGCGAGGGCGACGAACTCGGTGGTGCAGACGGGCGTGAAGTCAGCGGGATGGGAGAAGAGAACCACCCACTGGCCTCTCAGGTCGCTCATGGTGAGGGGGCCATGTGTTGTCAGCGCCTCGAAGTCCGGCGCCTGCTCGCCGATCCTCGGCATTCCCTTTGTCTCTGCTCCTTCTTCCGCTCCTGTCACTTCCGTTCCTCCTTCCTGTAGCCAACACCCTGCAGCGTTGAAACATCCGTCGGCCGCCCGGATCTATTCTCGCTTGACAACCTCTCTTTCGACAACCTACCATGTGGTCACGCTGCCGGACGTCTGATCTCCTGGAACTTCCATCGATGCGATGTCCCTACTGCAATGCAGACAATCCACCTGGTTCGTCCTCCTGCATCTGGTGCGGCAAGGCCCTGTCCCCGACCCCTGTTGAAGGTACAGTCACCCTGTTGTTCACGGACATCGAAGGCTGGACCACCCTTGCCCAGCAACTGGGGGACCAGCGCGCGCACAAGCTTTTGCAGGATCATAATCGCATTCTTAAGGAGCGGGTCGATCGCCACGGAGGCCAGGCGATCAAGTTCATGGGTGACAGCTTCATGGCCGCTTTCCCAAGCGCAACCAGGGCGCTGCACTTCGCTGTGGACATCCAAAAGGCCTTCGCTGATTATAACCGGGAACACCCGGAGTGGCCCATGAAGGTGAGGGTGGGCCTCAATAGCGGCGAGTCGATTCGGGAAGAGAATGATTACTTCGGCACGGCCGTCAGTGTGGCCGCGCGCATCGCCCACAAGGCGCGAGGTGGCCAGATCCTGGTATCGGGAGTGGTGCGCGACCTCGCCGGCTCGGTGGCCGAGGTGGCGTTCAGGGATGCCGGTCGCAGGCAACTGAAGGGCATACCCGGCAGGCAGCGGCTGTACGAGGTGGTGTGGTAGGTTATCCTGAGAGCGCGCAAGCAGAAGAGGAGGTGACGGAGATGACTGCCCGAGTGGGACAGGAAGCGCCAGATTTCACTGCCAAAGCGTATCATGAGGGCTTGGCCAAGGAGGTTAGGATCTCCGATTATCGAGGCAAGTGGGTAATGCTCTGCTTCTATCCTGCCGACTTCACCTGCGTCTGACCGACCGAGTTGTCGGCAGTTGCCGTCAAGTATGCTGAGTTTCAGGAGTTGGGGGTGGACGTGCTTGCCGTCAGCGTGGACAGCAACTACTCCCACAAGGTTTGGCAAGAGGTGGAGCTGTCCAAAATGGTGGAGGGCGGTGTCCCCTATCCCATGCTCTCGGATCCTGGAGGCAAGATCGGCTCCCTGTACGGAGTGTATGATGAGCAGAAGGGGGTGGATGTCCGTGGTCGCTTCCTTATCGATCCGGATGGAGTGATCCAGGCCATGGAAATCCTAACGCCACCAGTGGGCCGCAACGTGGCGGAAGTCATACGCCAGTTGAGGGCTTTCCAGCACCACCAAGCCACCGGGGAACTGATGCCTTCCGGGTGGCAGCCAGGCAAGCCTACTTTGCCGCCAGAGAGCGACACCCTCAGAATGGCTGGCAAGGTTTGGGAGGTTTGGAAGCCAGAGATGGCCTTCTGACCGCTGACAAATAGCGGGCGATGATATCAGGGATGCCCGCGGCCTATTTCTCAGCCATCTCGTCCACCTCTTCGGCACCCTCCGCCAGGAGTTTGTCCTCATCCCCCGTCAGGATGCTGATTAGGCGGGCGAATTCGCCGGCATGGACCCGCTCTTCGTTGGCGATGTCAATGAGGACCTTCTTGGCCAGAGGGTGATCGGTGGCCTCGGCGTGGGCCATGTATAGGTGAACCGCCTCGTGCTCGGCGGCGAGGTCCAGGCGGATGGCACGGACCAGCTCTTCGAGGGTGAGCTTGCGAGCGGGCACCATGCCGGGGAAGGGATTGAGGAACTCGGGCATTTCTACACCTCCTCTGATCGTTCTTCGTATGGTATCAAGATACCACTCCTTATGCCTGACTAGTCTAGCCAGCAGCCCTGTCTTTGGACTTGAATCCGACGTTGACATGAGTTCCGTCGCAGAAGGGCTTGGTGTTGGAGTTGCCGCAGCGGCAGAGGGCAATGGTCTTGCCTTCTACGCGGAACTCGTTGCTGGTGGCATCAATGATCTTTGCCGGGCCCTTCACTAGGTAAGGGCCGTCATCCAGAGGAGTGATCGTGGTCTCTGCCATAGGATCCCCCTTCCTTAGCCTACAAGGCTGTTGAAATACCCCCTTGGGGCCGCTCGTGGTTCGATAGGCTCACCACGAGCGGAACTGCAAGCCCGCTCGCCCTGAGCGTGTCGAAGGGCAAACAAGCGCGCTTTTTCAAGGGCCTCCTAGATCAGGCGCCTTTCGACCGCCTCCCAGTTCACGTTTCTGAAGAACGCCTCGATGTAGTCAGCCCGCTTCAACCCATAGTCCAGCATAAACGCGTGCTCGAAGACATCCATGACCAGGATGGGGAGACAGCCCGCCAGATGGCCGGTCTCGTGCTCGTTGATCCACTGGTTGAGCAGCCTTCCTGTCACGTTGTCCTGGTAGAGTATGGCCCAGCCGATGCCCCGCATGGCGCCGGTGCCCTTGAAGTCGGCCTCCCAGGCTTCGTAGCTGCCGAAGTCGGCGGTCAGCTTGTCCCGCAACTTGGCCGAGTCGCCGAGGTCTTCCTTGCCGCCCAGGTTCTCGAAGTAGTACTCGTGCAGGCGCATGCCGTCGAACTCGAAGCCCATCCTTCGCTTCAGTTCGGCGTATTCAGGCGTGGCGAACTTGCCTTCCTCGGCCATCTGGCTAAGAAGGTCGAGCAGCTTGTTGGTATTGGTGACGTAGCCCTGGTAGAGGGTGAAGTGATTCCTCAGCAATGTGTCGCTGAACCCCTCCATCCCTATCAGGTGGCTGTAGTCCTTTGCCTCGTAGGCCATGGCCGACACCTCCTTCCCCCGTTCATGGCAGCACAGTCTGGCTTGGTGTAAGGGCATTCTAGCACTTCTGCGCGGGGCGCGGGTGGACAGCGTCGGCTTCGCTGTGGGCGACTCCAGCCTCAACTCCGAAGGAGACACTCCGTGGGGCCTCACAGAGGGCGCGCATGCCCAGAGCGGATAATTCAGCCGTTATCGATGACGCTGATGCAGTGGCCCAAGTATGAGGGCCTCCTGAGAAGCCACCACGGGTCGCTCGAGGGCCTCCTGGAAACGCTTGAGCGTTTCCAGAGAGGGCAAGCGCTTGGGGTATCTCCGCTTCTTGCCAGCCTGCAATTATCGTTTCCCCCGCGCGGGTGCTCTCGCAGGCGCCAACTGCCTGTCCTCGCTCGCTGCTTGTGCGGGGGCTGCGGGCTCCTCGCCTCGTCTTTTCATCAAGGCGAGGAATGCTTCTACCACCGCGGGATCAAACTGAGTACCAGCACCGCGCTCTAGCTCAGCTATGGCGTGCTCCTTGGTCTGGGCTTTCCGGTAGGAACGCTGGTGAGTCAGGGCGTCAAATACATCTACCACGCTCAGGATACGCGCCTCCAGGGGGATCTCTTCGCCAGCCAGGCCGTCGGGGTAGCCCTTGCCGTCAAAGCGCTCGTGGTGATGGCGAACGGTCGGCACCAATCGTTCGAAGCCCCTGACCTGGGAGATGAGGGTAGCCCCCACGATGGGGTGGTCTTTGATGCTGGCGAATTCCCTCTTGGTCAGCTTGCCAGGCTTGTTGAGAATGCCCTCGCTGACGGTGACCTTGCCAATGTCGTGCAGAAGGCCGGCGACCCGAATGTCCCTCACTCGTTCGGGAGAGAGCCCCATCTCCTGGGCGAGGGCTACAGCCCTCTCGCTCGTGCGCTCCGGGTGTCCGCGAATGTACCGGTCCTTGATCTCGGCTGCTGCGCCTACAGTGGCAAGAACTTGCAGGTCCGGGTCTTCAAGGGCCTCAGGCACGCCGGCATCTTTGAGAGCCACGGCGATGGAACTGGCGACACTAGAGACGATTCTCGCCTGCTGCTCATGCAAGGCCTCGGGTCGGAAGATAATTCCGCCTGCTGGAGCCTCGACCCCCGCTCGCCGACTGACCAAAGCAGAGACCAATGACTGGATATCTTCTCTCTGCCCCATGATGTCGCGAGCCCGTGCTATCCACTTGGCGTTGTATAGGGCAGCGTCTGCTATTCGCACCAGGTCGTCCGCAGTTGTTGCGTCGTCGGGGAAGCAGGCTACGCCAGCGCTGAGACTCAGGCGAGTTGCAACCCCATCGTCCGTGTGTTTGAGGCTCTTAGCGATGCGCTCATTTATGCGGTCAACCGCGGCCCGTGCCTTTGATGAGTCGGCGTGCGGTAGTATCGCCGCAAACTCATCGCCGCCGTAGCGGAAGGCGATATCTGAGCGCCGCAGACCCGCTCGGATGCAGTAACCAACGAGGCGCAGCATTTTGTCACCCGCCTGGTGGCCACGGGAGTCGTTGAAGCGCTTGAAGTCATCGACATCCATCATCACCACGGCGAAGCTGTGCTTGTACCGCTTGCAGCGTTCTATCTCCTCGGCCAGGCGCTGGTAGAAGTGGGCGTGGTCATAGAGGCCGGTGAGGCTGTCGGTGATGGCCCTCAACTCCAGCTCGGCGTACAGTCCCTCTCGCTCCCTCTCCGCCCGCTTGCGCTCGCTGATGTCGCGTGTGGTGCCCAGAATCCCAACAGGGCGACCGTCCGGGTCGCGCAGGAAAGTCATATTCATCTCGGTCCAGATGGTGGAGCCGTCCTTGCAATACATCTCCAGCTCCAGCTTTCGCGACCGCTGCAGGTCCTTGTGCTCCATCCTTTCCATGGCCAGCTCTTCCGCCAGGGTCTTCCTGGCAGCCTCAAGGGAGGCAGGAGTCATGGTTTCTGCCACCGTGCTGCCAACTACTTCCTCAACGCTGTAGCCTCGCATACGCGTGACGGAGGGACTGATATAGGTATATTTCAAGCCCAGATCCATGGTCCAGATGAGGTCTGTTGTGTTCTCGGCAAGCAGACGGTAGCGTGCTTCACTCTCTCGTAGGGCCTCCTCCGCCCGCTTGCGGTCACTGATGTCACGCCATATGGCCTGGATGAAGTCTCTCCCCCGGATGGAAATGGCCTTGGCCCTTACCTCGATGTTGCGTATGTCGCCGCCCTTTGTCCTGTGCTTCGTTTCAAAGGTATCGGCTCCCTCCTTGACGATTCTCTCGACGTGCTTCGCTACTTCCTCGGGACATTCAGTGATCTCAAAGTCGGCTATGTTGAGCGTCTCGAATTCCTCGCGGGTGTAACCGAGGGTCTGGTGCGTCCTGTCGTTGGATTGCACCAACGCTCCGGTCTCCGCGTCAATGAGGACAACCGAGTCTGCCGCTTGCTCGAAGATAGCGCGGTATTGCTCCTCGCTCTCCCGCAGCGCCTCTTCCATCTGCTTGCGCTCGGTGATGTCTCTGACTATTCCTTGGGCTGCTGGCCTTCCTTGGTATGTGATCCTGCTCACAGAGATCTCAGCGTCGACCTCGGTGCCGTCCTTGCGCAGTGCCTTGAACTCATACCGGCTAGGCGGATTTTCTCCCTTTTGCCTAGCACGGGCTCTCCCTACCATTAGCTCTCGGTGCTTTGGTGATACAAAATCGACGAATGGTCGGCCCACTATCTCCTCGGCGCTCTCGACGCCATACATTCTCAGTAGTGCTTGGTTCACAAACCTTACTTCGACTCCCTCAAAAATCACTATCCCATCGGCGGAGTCCTGTACTACCCTTCGGTATTTCTCCTCTGACTCTCGCAGTTCCTCCTCCGCCCGCTTGCGCTCAGTGATGTCACGCCCCGTCATCTGGATTCCAGTGTACCGGCCCTCCTCATCGAAGAATGGGCAGGCGTTCCATTCCACCACCCTTGTCCCCATCGGCGTGATCTGGCGGTTCACAAACCTCTCTATTGGCTCTCCTGTCGCCGCCGACTTTTGAACCGCCTGGACAGTCGGCTCTAGGTCCTCGGGATGCACAGAAGCTCTGGAGTCAGTACCCAGGAGTTCCTCTCTCGGCTTGCCAAAGAATTGGCAGGCGGCGTTGTTGAGGAAGGTCCACCTGCCCTGGTCGTCCACCTTCCCAATCATGTCCCCCGTCAGATTGGTGGTAGCGATGTATTCATCGGCCGACCTTTTGAGCTCGTGTGTATACCGCCGCAATTCCCGGTGCATCCGCAGCGCCTTGAGGGCGGTGGCCGCCTGGCTGACAAGGCCCTGGAGAAAGCTGACCTCCTCCGGAGGGAAGGTGCGGGGCTCGAATGAGACGAAGCTCATCGTCCCCACGAATTCGTCCTGAAACAGCAGGGGGAACCTCGCTGAAGACCTCAGGAGGCTGCGAGTAAAGAAGGTCCTCACATGTTCTGGATACAGTTGATCGTTCTGCATGTCGGGTGTGAATGCGGGTTGTAGAGTGCTCATCACTTCTGTGTTCCAGGGGTCCGGTCGGTCCGGGTTCAAGCTAGCCTTCCAGATCTGGGCCAGGGTTCCGCTGGTATGGCGGTGTTCGCTCAGGGTGCGCAGGGAGAAGCGGCCGGTAGTGGCATCGTACATATCGATGTCCACTATGTACTGGAATCCGGTCGACGCGGCGATAGCTGTGGCCAGGTCTGTTAGGGCCGCTTCCACATCCTCTGATCGGGTAAGCACCTGAGCTGCATTGGCCAGGGTGTGCAGTTGCTCCCCCTGCCGACGGCTGCGGTCGGCGTTGAGGAACCGCTCCAGAATGAGAGTGAGGGCAGGCATCGCCGATTCCATGAAGCGTAAGATGCCAGCCCGCGGCTTGTGGTTCCAGGGCCCTCGGAGAATGCACATCTCGGACGGGCTCTGGCTGGTCGGCACGGTCAAGGCTAGGAATTCGCGGTCATCGTCGCTGAAGGCGCTGGTGAGATCCTCCACCCGCTGACCTATGAGGTTGAAGACCACGGGCCCGCCCAGCTCTATGATCTGGCGCTGCACTATCCACAGACCAATCTGGGTGAAGTCGGCGCCAGCACCATCGCCTGGATCACTGCAAACGAGCAAATCCTTGTCCTCGGCATAGACCACCATGGCCTGGGCCGCCCCCGTGGCTCGGCGAATGATGCTGGCCGCCAGGGCAAGGGTCTCCTTGGCGGCGACGCCCTCGATAGTGATTTTAGCTAGCTGGTGGAGCGTCCCGACGTCTTGTCGCATTTATCTACTCCAGAACCGCTATGCTGGCGACAGCTCTCGGAACCAGAACGAGCGCCACACTCGTCCGGGCGGCTCGCCCCGGCCCTGATCTAAGGCCAAACATTGTTGCCAGCATCGCTCCTTCAAGATAGAGCGTGGCCTGGGTTCGCTGAGGCGCGCCAACGCCGAGGGCCGTTCGGCCTTGGCGGGATGCCCCGGGGGAGCGACCCGGTACACCCGTGACCAAGTGGCTGCACCCGCTCACCGAGAAGCCCTGTTTGTCTTCGGTTTCACTATACAAGGACGCCTGGGTGGGAAATCAGTTACAGGTTTTCCCCTCTGACTAGATACGGAACTGCCACGAGAGGGCCCTATCAGGACAAGCCGAGACGGACGGTGACGAACTCTTGATCCGGGAATTGTGGGGCCGAATTCTATCCAGCCAGGGCGTCGCACTAGGGGGTGAGCAGTACGAGCAGGGTCTCCCTGTGGGGCCCCTTTGCAAGGTAGCCTAACACAAAATCCTTTGTGTCAATTGGTCGTCAAGCCGTGCCCCACTCTTCGCCCTGGCTCCAATCGAGCATCATCACCGTGATCTCCTCCCCCGGCTCCACCACATCCACATCCTCGGGGATGATAGTGAGGGCATTGGCAGCGGCCATGGAGCTGAGGATGCCCGAGCCCTGAGGCCCGGTGAGGGAGGCATAGTAGCGGCCACCCTCCTCGGTGACGACGCAGCGGGCGAAGTAGCGGCGGGGGTCATCCCGATTGACGATGCGCTCCTTGGCAATGGCGCGAATGGCTGGCTTCTGCCAGTGGGTCTTGCCCATCATCTTGAAGATGGCCGGGCGAGCGAACAGCTCGAAGGAGACCATCGAGCTCACAGGGTTGCCGGGAAGGCCGATGTGAGGGATGCGCCTCTGACCGCTGCGGAAGAAGCCGAAGGCCAGGGGTTTGCCTGGCTTCATGGCCGCTGTCCAGAAGTCTATCTCCCCCTCGCGAGCCAGCACGTCCTTCACCATATCGTAGTCGCCCCGCGACACGCCTGCCGAAGTGAGAAGCATATCGGCATCTAGCCCCTGATGGATCTTGTCGACGAGGGCTTCCAGTGTGTCGGGGGCGATGCCCAGCACTTTGGGAATACCCCCGTAGCGCTCGATGAGAGCGGCCAGGCTGTAGACGTTGCTATCGTATATGTGACCGGGCGGTAGAGGCTGGCCCACCTCCACCAGCTCGTCGCCGGTGGACAGCACCGCCACCACGGGTCGCCGGATCACCTTGACCGTGGTCCGGCCGATGGAGGCCAGCACCCCGATCTCCGCCGGCCTGAGGACGACGCCTTTGGTCAGCACCCGTTGGCCCTCGCGGATGTCCTCACCCGCCCGCCGAATGTTACTACCGGGCCTGGCCTCTCTGAGGATGCGCACCATCTCGTCTATGTGCCGCACCGTCATCGGGGCCTTGTGGACCGCTTCCTCGGTCTCCTCGAAGGGAACCACCGCATCGGCACCCTTGGGGACAGGAGCGCCGGTCATGATGCGAACCGCCGTATTGGGGGTCACCTCCCCCTCGAAGACGTAGCCAGCCGCGAGTTCGCCCACCACCCGAAGCTCCACCGGCGCCGAGGGAGAGGCGCCAGGGGTGCTGGCTGCCTGCAGGGCGTAGCCATCCATGGCGCTGTTGTCCAGGGGCGGGATGCTGAAGGGAGCGATCACGTCTTCGGCCAGCACCTGGCTCAAAGCTTCGGGAATGGGTTTCTCTTCGGGTTCCAGCACGCTGACGTAGCTGAGGATGCGTTGAAGGGCTTCGTCGACGCTGATCATACCTGCTCACCTACCCCAGGGGCCGCCTTGCCACCTTAGCAATCGCTAGCAAATGTCAAGGAAAAGGACAATGAACACACGCAGCGAGCCAGCCGCGCCACCATTGTAGCATCGGCCGATTCGCAAAAACCAACCTCCCCACCGACAGGCGGAGGGATTGCCGGGGGGGATGGGGCTAGACCCTAGCCGAGCCTGACGACCAGACAGGTGGTGGTGCGCTGAACGCCGTCTACCTGCTGGATGCCGTCGGTGATCGCCGTACCCACGCGGTCCAGGTCATCACCCTCCAGGAGGGCGATGGCGTCGTAGGGGCCGGTGACAGCATCAACGGAGACCACCCTGGCGTTGGGGAAACTCATCCCTGCCACGCCTTCGGCCACCGGCTTGGCCTTGCCTACCGCTGCCTCGATGAGGATGTATGCTCGCGTTGCCATCGTCCCGCCTCCTTCTGGCGAACTGCCCCGCCATGCTGTCAAATGATATCGCCGTTGTAATTTCTGTCAAGATGGCCCAGCCGTTGACCTGACGATACCACTTCATAATATAATACCAGCGCTGGCCCCGGAGTTGTTAAGTAGGCATGACTCTTCCCCAACTGCAAGAGCTGAAGGAAATCGAAGACAAAGCCAAAACGGAACTGGCGGCTGTCTCCGATGAAGAAACTTTGGAGTTCTGGCGAATAACCTATCTGGGTCGCCGCAGCCGCCTCAATCTCATTCTGCGCGGCCTGGCCTCCTTGCCCCTGGAGGAGCGCCGGCAGGTGGGGGCTGCCGCCAATCGCCTCAGGTCGGAGCTGGAGGAACTGCTGAGCCAACGTCAGGCCCAGCTCCGCGAGGCAGCGGTCACGGCCGTCGTCGAGGGAGGCCATCTGGACGTTACCCTACCGGGGCGTCCCCTGACCATAGGGCGACTTCACCCTGTCACTCAGGTCCTGCGGGACATCCTCGACGCCTTTGTATCCATGGGCTTCCAGGTGTTCGAGGGACCTGAGGTGGAGTGGGACTACTACAACTTCGAGGCTGTCCGCATCCCTAAGGATCACCCCGCTCGCGATATGTGGGACACCCTCTGGGTGGACTACGTCCGCAACGAGGAATACCCCATGCTCCTGCGAACCCACACCTCGCCCATGCAGATCCGGGTGATGGAGCAGATGCAACCGCCGGTGCGCATCGTATCGCCGGGCAAGTGCTACCGCCACGAGGCCACCGACCCCACCCACGAGTGGATGCACACCCAGGTTGAGGGCCTGGCCGTGGACGAGAACATCTCCATGGCCGACCTGAAGGGAACCCTGTACGAGTTCGCCCGACGGCTGTTCGGCCGCGAGCGGCGGGTTCGCTTCCGCTGCGACTACTTCCCCTTCGTGGAGCCGGGAGCCGACATGTCCATCGACTGCCCGCTGTGCGATGGCCAAGGCTGCCGTGCCTGCAACAACTCCGGCTGGATCGAGATCCTGGGCGCAGGCATGGTCCACCCCGAGGTGCTGGCAAACGTGGGCTACGATGCCGAGCGCTACACCGGCTTCGCCTTCGGCTTAGGGGTGGAGCGGGTGGCCATGCTCCGCCACGGCATCGAGGACATCCGCCTCTTCTACGCCAATGACCTGCGTTTCCTGGAGCAGTTCTGAGGTGCTTTCGTGAGAGTACCGCTCAAGTGGCTACAAGAGTATGTTGACATAAACCTTCCGCCTGGGGAACTGGGTCGCCGTCTGACCATGGCTGGCACGGAGGTGAACACCATCCTCACTGCCGGCCGTGACTGGGAGAAGATCAGCGTGGCTGAAGTGGTTGATGTGGCGCCTCACCCCAATGCCGACCGCCTTCGCCTGGCCACGGTGGACCTGGGTGGCGAGCAGATGACGGTGGTGTGTGGTGCGCCCAACGTGGCGGCGGGGCAGAAGGTCGCCTTCGCTCGGGTGGGGGCAGAACTCATTGACGGCCACACCAGCGAACCCACCATCCTCAAGGCTGCCAGGATCCGCGGCGTGGAATCGGCGGGGATGGTCTGCTCGGAGAAGGAGCTGGGCCTGTCCGACTACCACGAGGGGATCCTGGTACTGCCAGAGGATGCCCCGGTGGGCGTACCCCTGGGCCAATATCTGGGCGACACCATCCTCGACCTGGATATCACCCCCAACCGGCCCGACTGCCTGTCTGTGCTAGGCGTCGCCCGCGAGGTCGCCGCCCTCAGCGGCGTCAGCGTTCGCGAGCCGCCGGTCGATTATCAAGAGCTGGGCCGCCCTATTAAGGAGCGCCTCAGCGTGGAGATAGCTGACCGCGATCTCTGTCCACGCTACTGCGCCGCCCTCATCGAGGGCGTGCAGATCGGCCCGTCGCCCCCCTGGATGCAGGAACGCCTGCTGGCGGCCGATGTGCGTCCGATCAGCAATGTGGTGGATGTCACCAACTACGTGATGCTGGAAGTAGGACAGCCCTTGCACGCCTTCGATTTCTCCCTCATCAGCGGTCGCAAGATTATCGTACGCCGAGCCCGCCCCGGCGAGGTGCTGGTTACCCTGGACGGCACCGAAAGGCCCCTGAACCGCGACATGCTGGTCATCGCCGACGCCAAGGAGGCGGTGGCCGTAGCGGGACTCATGGGAGGGGCCGCCAGCGAGGTGACCGAGAACACTACCGCCATCCTTCTGGAATCGGCCAACTTCAACCCGGCCAATATTCGCCGCACCAGCACCGGCCTGAAGCTACGCACCGATGCTTCTGCCCGCTTCGAGAAGGGCTTGAGCCCCGAGCTGGCGATGGTAGGGATCAGACGCGCCGCACGGCTCATGGTGGAGCTAGCGACCGGCCGGGCGGCCGAAGGCATCATCGATGTCTATCCAGGCAAGCGGCGGGAGACACGCATCACCGTCACCCAGGAGCGACTGCGGCGCGTCCTGGGCCTTCAGCTTCCTACCCTCCAGGTCCGCCAGACGCTGATTTCCCTCGGCTTCGGCTGCCGCTGGGTTCCTCCCGACCGCTATGTGGTGCGCGTGCCCTACTGGCGCACCGACGTGCGCATCCCCGACGACGTAGCTGAGGAGTTGGCCCGCATCATCGGCTACGACGAGCTGCCCATTACGAGCCTGGGGGGCGCGATCCCGCCGGCGCAGCCACAGCCGTCGCGAGAGCTGCGGGAGGGGGTGAGGGATATCCTGGCTACTGCTGGCATGCAGGAGGTCATCACCTACTCCCTCACCAACCTGGACAGCCTGGCCAAGGTGCTGCCGCCGGAGGAGCTGAGTCAGCATCCACCCCTGCGGGTAGCCAACCCCATGAGCCATCAGCAGGAGTACCTGCGCACCACCCTCAGGGCGTCGCTTCTGGAGACCTTGGCCTCCAATCTACGCCATCGTCAGGGACGCATCGCCCTATTCGAGGTGGCTCGCGTCTACCTGCCTCGGCCCGAGGAGCTACCCCAGGAGGTGGAATCCCTGGCCGGCGTAGTGACTGGAGACCGCCCCGACCGCTGGGGCCAGCCCAGGGGCGAGCCGGTCGACCTCTACGATGTCAAGGCCTACCTAGTGTTTCTCTTCGGCCGCCTGGGGCTTGCCGTCAGCTACCACGACGGCGAGGACTTCGCCCTCGTGCCCGGCCGAACCGCCGAGGTGCGGCTGGACGGCCAGAGGGTGGGCCTGGTGGGGCAGGTGCACCCGCGGGTGGCCGCTGCCTTCGATATCGAGCAGGACGTCTATCTGTTCGAGGTAAACCTGGAGACCCTCGTGCCCCAGGTGGGGAAACCCCGCATCTACCAGCCGCTTTCCCGCTTTCCGGCGGTGGAAGAGGACATCGCCATCGTCGTGGACGAGGGGGTAACCGCCGCCCAGGTGCAGGCCATAATCGAGGCCTTCCCTCTGGTGCAGCGGGCCGCCCTGTTCGATGTCTACACAGGGCCGCCGGTGGCGGCGGGCAAGAAGTCGCTGGCTTACTCCGTCGCCTACCAATCGCTGGATCACACCCTGAGCGACGCCGAGGTGAATCGGGAGCGCCGCGGCATCCTGGATCGCCTGTCGCGAGAGGTAGGCGCTGTTCTCAGGGGTTAGGCCTGTTTGGGGACAGTCTGAGCATCCTGAGCTGGGCCTTCCTGCGGCCTTTCCCTCTGAGGCGTCCAGAACTTGTAGCCCATCTGGCGCAGCAGGGGGATGAAGTGCTTCAGGGCCTCGGCGGTATGCTTTCCCTGCAGGTGCAGCACGATCACTGAGCCCGGCTTCACTTCGCGAATCACCGTCTCCACGATCTCCCGAGCGGTGACCTCTTTCCAGTCCTCGGGGTCCACATTCCAGCCGTAGATGCGATAGCCCATGTCAGCGGCCACCCAGTCCACCGTGGCATTACGTGCCCCATAAGGGAGACGAAGGAGGTCCTGGCCGGCCCCGTGCTCAATCTCCCAGCGGATCTCCTTCTCCGAAAGCTTGGTCAGGTCGGGATGGCTATAGGTATGGTTGCCCACAACGTGCCCTTCCGCTTTCATCCTGTCGATGAGTTCTGTGTTCTGCTCGGCCCACTTGCCCACGGGGAAGAAAATGGCCTTTACCAGGTTTTTTTTCAGGATGTCCAGGATAGCTTCCACCTGGGCCGTGCTGCCCTGGTCGTCGAAGGTGAGGACAACTGTCCCATCACCGCTGGCGGTGATCATCGGTGGCGGCGGATCCTGAGTGCGGAACTGCCAGGAGAAATCCTGCGCCAGAGGATCGCTGGTCCGGGAGACGCCCCCGACGCTGATTCGATAGGTGGTGCTGTACAGAAGGGCCAAGGGCTTCCAGACCAGCGTCTTGTCATCTGGCCAGTGGAAGCTGCCGGAGGCCTGCGGTTCGACCCTGAAGGCCTCCTCCACCGCCGTTTGATCCATTGGCCGGTCGAAGACCACCTTGACCTCGTCGAAGACGCGCTGTCGGCCGCTTTCACCGGGCTCAGCGCTCACAACCGCAGGGGGCTCCACGGTGGTGAAGCCAAAGGTGTAGCGCTCCTGGCTGGGGTGATCAGCGGAATCGCGGATGCCAGGCCAAAGGGTCACCCGGTACGCGTAGCCGGCTCGCAACCGCTCGTGCTCCAGAATGAGCTTTCGCCCCTCCCAGCGTGGCCTGAAGGGGACAGCGGGCGCGATGGTCACCAGATGGCGGGAGTTGTCAGCCAGGGGGCGGTCAAATTCGATCTCGATGGGGGCTGTCGTCGACACCTCTGCCTGGCCCGGCGAGGGCGAGAAGCGAATAGCCTTGGGAACAGAGATAGTGCGGAAGGGGAGACGTTTACCGAGGATGGATAGGGTGTAGTTTGTCTCCGCCTGGAAGACCTTGAGCCTGTGAGGATTGAAGACGACGGTGGTCTCGGCCCAGGGCGCCCAACCATCCCAGGAGCTGAGGCCATCCCTGGCCACAGTCAAGCACTGAGAGCAATCGGCTGGCTGGGGCTCGATCCTGAAGGTCTTCTCCACCTCCTGGAAGGACATCGGCTTGTCAATCACTACCCGTATGGAGGAGTCCAGCCAAACGTCTTCCCCCGAGCCATCGAGGTCGTAGTAGGGCCCAGCCAGATCCGCCGCGCTGGTGCGACAGCTGTCCACGATGAGCAGGAGTACTACTAATCCAATGAGCAGATAGGGAAGAAGATGTGCCAGTCTAGACTGGGAGGTCATCCTGCCATCGCCGTCAGCGGTGGCCTGGCTGTCGACGGCACCCATCGGGGAGTTCTTCCCTCGACCCTCTATGAATAGGCCGCCTGGGAGCGCGGCCGCCCCTTTTAGCAAAAAGGCCCGAAGAGTAGGTCTTCAGGGCCTGGCGAGACTACTGTACAAAACGCTACTGGGTTGCCAATGCTGCCTTGGCCGTTTCCACCAATCGGGCGAAGGCGCTGCCGTCACGAACCGCCAGATCGGCCAAGATCTTGCGGTCAATATCCACCCCTGCCTTGTGAAGGCCATCGATGAAGCGATTGTAGGAGAGGCCATGCACGCGGACAGCGGCGTTGATGCGAGCTATCCAGAGGCGGCGAAACTGCCCTTTTCGGTCTCTGCGATGCTCATAGGCGTAATAGAGGCCGTGGATGAGGGATTCGCGGGCCCGTTTGAGAAGGCGATGGCGGACACCTCGATGACCGCGCGTCTGCGCGATTACCCTCTTGTGTCTTCGCCTCTTGGTGACGCCTCTCTTGATCCTGCTCAAATCCTGACCCCCTTACGCACTTGGCCTAGGTGCCTCCGTAGGGAAGAAGTCGACGCAGGCGCTGGCGAAAGCTGCGATGTACCGGGCGCATGGTGTCGAATTCGCTCTTCACCGCCCGTCGCTTTTTGCGGCGAGCGTTATTGATATGGGACTTACGGCGCACGATTTTGCCCCGTCCGCTGACACTAAAGCGCCGCTTAGCGCCGGAGTGAGTTTTGAGTTTAAGCTTGGCCAACTGGTTCCTCTCCCGCCTCTTTGAGGGCCTTTGGGGCCTTCTTGTTGGAGGGCGCGAGGATCGTCGTCAGGAAGCGGCCTTGCATGTTGGCCCCTCTGTCGACAGCCGCTAAGTCTTGCAACTGGCCACAGAAGCGCTGCAGCAAAGCCTGCCCCGTCTCTGGATGAGCCATCTCCCGACCGCGGAACCTTACCGTCACCTTCACTTTGTCGCCTTCCCGAAGCAATCTCTGCGCCAAACGAACCTTGCGCTCTAGGTCGTGCTCGCTAATGTGAGGCCGCATCCGCACCTCGCGCAGCAGCAGGCCTTTCTGGTGCTTGTGAGCGTCTCGGTCCTTCTTGGACTGCTCGTACTTCCACTTGCCGTAGTCCAGAAGGCGACATACAGGCGGACTACCGTGGGGGTCAACTTCTACCAGGTCGAGGTCGCGTTCCTTGGCAAGGGCTAACGCCTGAAAAACAGGCAGGACACCTAGGTTCTCGCCTCCGTCCGCTATTACGCGGACTTCTGTACCTTTGATCCTTTCGTTGACGCGAAGCTGCTGTTGTATAACCCTTACCCTCGCGGAAAGAACAACCGATCCGTCGACGGTGTAGCTAAGTGTAGCATACTTTTCAAGAGTCTTCAATCCTGGGCCAGACGAAGAAGAGCACGGCCCTGCTCCACCCTTTGACCAGGCGACACGTAGACCCCCTGCACCCGACCCGACCGGCGAGCCTTCAGGTCGTTATTCATCTTCATAGCCTCAATGATCATGAGAATGTCGCCGACCTTAACAGTGTCGCCCCGCGAGACGCAGATCTCCCGCACTATGCCCATCATAGGGGACAGAACCAGCCACTCAGCAGCCTCCGGCGGCTCGGTGGCGAGGGCTCTGGCCGGAAGAGCAGGCGTCCGCTTCTCACGAGTCTCCTGGAGCACTGAGTACTCCCGGGAACCGATCACAATGTCGAAACCGCCACTGCGCTCTTCGGCAAAGAACTCATGAGAGCAATTGTCCACGATGAGGGAGAACAGACCAGTGTGGCCGATCTGCTTCAGGCTAATATTGTGCCAGCGGTCGTTGACACGTACCCGCAGCCCGTTGGGCCCCTCCTCCACCTCTACCTCCCTCAGGGCGTCACCCAGGCGCATCAAGTACTTTTCCGCCATGTCATCCTTCGCATCCCCCAGTCTCGCTCACGCAATCCGCTGCGTCTGCTTTGAAGTCGCCAAGGGCTGCCAGAAACGCTGGCCAGCGACGAGGAGCTGAGGGCTTCTTTCCTCCTGCTGTGAGCCAAGAGGGAAGCAGCTACCAAAGCGATCTCTTCGTTCTCTAGGTCGTTCTCCAGTTCGTCCTGCTGATCGAGACGGACATGCTTCTCCACGAAAGCCGTGTCCAGGGTGCCAGCGATGAAATGAGCGTTATCCATAACCTGGAGATGAAAAGGTATATTGGTGCTCACGCCCACGATCTTGAACTCCTGTAGGGCCCGGCGCATCCGCCGGATGGCCTCAGCACGATCCCGACCGCGGGTACTGAGCTTAGCGATGAGGGGGTCGTAATAGTGGGGGATGTCTGTACCATCGTAGAGTGCGGAGTCCACCCGCACGCCAGGACCGCCCGGTTCGCTCAGGAAGCTCACCTTGCCCATCGAGGGGAGGAACTCGTTGAAGGGATCCTCAGCGGCGATACGGCACTCGATGGCCCAGCCACGCGGCCTGATCTCGTCTTGTCGATAAGGTAAGGGCTCGCCCGCTGCCACCAGCAACTGATCGGCCACTAGGTCAACCCCTGTCACCAGCTCCGTCACCGGGTGCTCCACCTGAAGGCGGGTGTTTACCTCGAGGAAGCTAGGATTGCCCTCCTCGTCTAAGAGGAACTCTATGGTACCCACATTAACGTAGTCGGCAATCTTGCCAGCCCTCACTGCCATCTCGATGAGCCGCTGACGCAGAGCCTCATCGACGGCTGTGGAGGGCGCCTCCTCGATCATCTTCTGATAGCGGCGCTGGATGGAGCACTCCCTCTCGCCCAAGGCGATGACGTTCCCATGGTGGTCGGCGATGATCTGCACCTCGACGTGGCGCACTGGCTCCAGGAACTTCTCCAGATAGAGGGTGCCGTTGCCGAAAGCCGAGCCCGCCTCACGGCTGGCCACCTCCAAGGCGATGGGCAGTTCCTCGGCTCGATAGACAGCGCGGATGCCCTTGCCCCCTCCTCCCGCCGCTGCTTTGACCAGAAGGGGGTAGCCGATGCGGGTGGCCGCCATGGCGGCCATCTCGGCTGTGGCCAGCTCCTTGCTGCCGGGCACCACCGGTATCTGCGCTTGGCTCATCAGACGGCGGGCCTCGATCTTGTCCCCCAGCAAGCGGATGGACTCGGGGGTAGGCCCTACAAAGGTGATGCCGTTTTCACGACATGCTTCGGCGAAGTCGGCGTTCTCGGCCAGGAAGCCATAGCCGGGGTGAATAGCATCTACACGGGCTTTCTTAGCTACCTCGAGGATCTTAGCAGCGTTAAGGTAGCTTTCGCTCGCTGGCCCAGGGCCGATGAGGTAAGCTTCATCGGCGGAGCGCACATGCAAGGAGTCGCGGTCGACCTCCGAGTAGACAGCTACACCGGAGATGCCTAGGTCGCGGCAGGATCGCAATACCCTACGGGCTATCTCGCCCCTGTTCGCTACGAGTAGCTTTCTAAACATAGAGTGGGAGTTCCTCTAGAAGATGTCTATGGCAACTAGAGCAAGAAACTATACACCTCCCCATTCCCTTTTAGCATACGGAGGCTCACCTGGCAAGGGTATGGAGGGTAAACATAAACGGAAAGAACCGCCGAGGCACCGACCGACTGCATACAATGGTCTCGACTCTACCGGCGTTGTCGCGCTTCATCCGTCGCCCTCGTGAGGAAAGCACTCAGAGACATGGACCCCACATCCTGGCCGCTGCGCAGGCGCACGGCGACGGCTTGAGCCTCTACCTCCTTGTCTCCCACCACCAGCATGTAGGGCACTTTCTGGAGCTGGGCGTCACGGATCTTGGCCTGCATGCGCTCCGAGCGCTCGTCCACCTCCACCCGCAGACCCGCTGCTTCCAGTTCGGAGGCTACCCAGCGGGCATACTCGAGATGGCGGTCAGCGATGGGGACGAGCACGACCTGAACCGGCGCCAACCACAAAGGGAAGGCGCCGGCATAGTGCTCTATCAGCACGCCCAGGAAGCGCTCTAGGGAGCCGAGGAGAGCCCGGTGCACCATATAGGGTCGATGCTCATGGCCGTCCTGCCCGATGAAGGCCAAGTCGAAACGCTCGGGCAGATTGAAGTCGAACTGGACGGTGGTCAGTTGCCAGGTGCGACCGATGGGGTCGCGCACGTGGATGTCTATCTTGGGGCCGTAGAAGACTCCTCCCCCTTCATCCACCTCGTAGCTCATCCCGCTGGCCTGGACGGCATGCTGCAGGGCCTCAGTGGCCCGGTCCCACTCTTCGATGCTGCCCACGTACTTCTCTGGCCGGGTAGACAGGCAGAGCAGGTAGTCATCGAAGCCGAACAGGCGCAGGTAGTGGATGCCGAAATCCACCGCCCGAATGACCTCCTCCTCGAGCTGGTCGGGCCGACAGAAGATGTGAGCGTCGTCCTGGGTAAAGCCCCGCAGCCGCAGCAGGCCATGCAAGACTCCGCTGCGCTCGTATCGGTAGACAGTGCCCAGTTCGGCCAGGCGCATGGGCAGATCACGATAGCTGCGCACCGCCGACTTGTATATCTCGATATGAAAGGGGCAGTTCATGGGCTTAACGAAGTACTCCTGCCCGTCGACGTCCATGGGCGCGTACATGTACTCACGATAGAAGTCGAGATGGCCGCTCACATCCCATAGGGCCGCCTTGCCCAGGTGGGGCGTGTAGACGATCTCGTAGCCGGCCTTGTAGTGCTCCTGCCGCCAGAGGTCCTCGATGATGGTGCGGATGCGCCCTCCCTTGGGATGCCAGTAGACCAGGCCCGGCCCGAACTCCTCGTGGAAGCTGAACAGGTCCAGCTCGCGGCCCAGGCGGCGATGGTCGCGCCGCTGAGCTTCCTCCAGACGGCGCAGGTGGTCGGTCAGCTCCTCCTCCGTCTCGAAGAGGGCACCGTAGATGCGCTGGAGCATAGGCCGCCGCTCGTCGCCCCGCCAGTAGGCTCCGGCAATGCTTGTGAGCTTGAAGACCTGCACCTGCCCCGTGCTGGCTACGTGCGGCCCGGCGCAGAGGTCCAGGAAGTCGGCGTGGCGGTAGGTACTCACCTTCTCGTCGGCGATCTCCTCGATAAGCTCCAGCTTATAGGGTTGCTGGGCGAACAGGCGGCGGGCCTCCTCCTTGCTCACCTTCTGCTGCACGAAGGGCAGATCGCCAGATATGCTCTGCCGCATGCGCTCCTCGATGACCTTCAGGTCGTCGAGGGTTAGGCTGCGGGGCAGGTCGAAGTCGTAGTAGAAGCCGGTGTCGATAGGCGGGCCGATGCCCAGCTTGGCGTCGGGAAAGAGGCTCAGCACCGCCTCGGCCATGATGTGCGAGGCCGAGTGGCGCAAGCGCTCCAGGCGCTCCTCCTTTGGCAACTTCTGAAAGTCCACCGACACGTGGACCACCTCCGATCAGCTAGGGGCCGATCCCTGGCCGCCAGCAAGCGCAATGCTTCCGGCGAAAACCAAGATGCCTCCCGTCCATGTGGGACGAGAGGCATAGCCCTGCGTGGTTCCACCCACCTTCTCCCCCGACACGTCGGGGGACTCATTCGGCCGCTAACGGGTGCCTCCGGGGCTGGCTACTAGCGTCCACACACGTTCGCCAGCCGGCTCCTAGGGGGTCTTGGCGACGGTAGGAGGCGGGCACCTCTCAGCCTGGGGTTCCCCTCTCTGGCGCCGTGCCGCCGCTACTCGTCCTAGTCTACGCCTTTCGGTATTCGGAATATGGTGGGCGATACCCCGATAGAATCGGGGTGACCTCCCCGATTTCATCGGGGCGCTCTAACCATCCACCTCCGTAGCCTTACTTATCAGCGCCTCGATGTACCGTCGACTTTTCTGGGACTTCAGGTAATATTCACGCTTTCTCGCTTCCCGCGAGTCCCGGTAAATCTCAGTGTGAACTAGTCTCCAGGGAAGACTGTATCTCGTCGCTCTCACCTTGCCCGCATTGTGCTCTGTCAGCCGCCGCTCCACATTGCTCGAATATCCGATATAGTAGCGACCATTTTTCAGGCTTTGTAGCACGTATACAACATCCGCCAAGACTTCAATCTGAACAATAAGTCCTATTCTGGTGGGCGATAGAGGACTTGAACCTCTGACCTCAGCGATGTCAACGCTGCGCTCTAACCAACTGAGCTAATCGCCCGCGAGCTCATCCCTTATTCTACGGCCTACGCCGCTTTTCAGGAAGCGTTCTCGTCGGTTCGCATCGGCCCTTGACTGGCACTCCTCATAGTACGCTAGCTTGAATGGCCGGTTTTGACGCGTCCAACGATTCGAACCACTGTTGTGCTCCCGCAACCTGGTCTCGGGAGCCTTGGACGTGCTCCCAACGTAACGCTTGCCATTCCTCAGACTTTCTAGCACGTACACGTAATGTGACACGCGCTCTAACCCTCGCCAGAGGCGAGTCCGCCTCCGGCGGAAACTGAGCTCCAGCCTGAGGCTGATCCGCCTCTGGCGGAAATCGCCCAGCTATGTAAAAG
>DAOUEZ010000006.1:0-1832 GCA_034429995.1 Dehalococcoidia bacterium | reverse complement strand
CGCCTCGGTCATGACGTCACACTGAGAGCCTCGGGCGATTCTCTGACGCTGGCTGAACTGCGCTCTGTTTACCCTCGCAGCTTGCGCTCTGCCGGTGACGTGAAGGATGCCTTTCATTGCGAGTTGGTGCATGTTGCGGAAGCTCTCAGGGACAGCCGAGGCTTCGACCTGATCCATAACCACGCCGGCGATCCCGCTGTGGCGCTGGCGGGTTTGACGGATGTTCCGATGCTCACTACGATGCATTGCCTCGTCGCCCCGGAGGCACGAGCGGTATGGGAGAATTACCAGGGCTTCTTTAACACTATCAGCTGGGCCCAGGTTAGAACCTTCCCACCCTTCGAGGGACCACGATTCGCGGGCGTCGTCCGCAACGCCATTGACGTCGCCAGCTTCCCCTGCCGCACGGACAAAGAAGACTACTTACTCTTTCTCAGCCGACTGTCCCCTGAGAAGGGCGCTCACCTAGCTATCGAGGTGGCCAGGAAGCTCGATAGGCGGCTAGTGATCGCCGGGAAGGTGGAGCGCCTCGACGGCCAGTACTTTCACTCGATGGTCGAGCCAGAAATCGACGGGAAGCAGATCGTCTTCTTCGGAGAGGCCAATGCCCAGGAGAAACGAGAGCTCTACTCGAAGGCATCCTGTCTTGTCCTGCCCATTTCTTGGGAGGAGCCCTTCGGCTTGGTCATGACAGAGGCCATGGCCTGTGGCACTCCGGTGGTCGCCTTCGCCCGGGGTGCTGCTCCGGAGATTATTGTCGATGGCCAGACCGGCTACCTGGTGGACGACGTTGATTCGATGGTCGACGCGGTGCAAGACATTGGCCGGATCGACCCCCTGTGCTGTCGCCGCCACGTGGAGCACCATTTCGACGTCCACGTGATGGCCGAAGGATACCTCGCTCTCTACGAAACAATCCTCGCGGGGGCCTGGGGCACGCCCACGGTCAGCGAGCCGGTGCTGGAACTTGCGACAATACTGAAAGATCAGACGGAAAGTGTCCGAGGGAGATAAGGTTGTCGGCGTCTTCTTTGACGCAACGCAGAGCACTCACTGCCGGCACAACCTCTTGCTACGGGTCCAGACATCGGTTTCGCCTTGGCCTAGCTTCGATCGAGCGTCCTGAGGCAAAGCCGGCCGGGTGCTGGCAGGGGCATGCTCGAGGACCTCCGTCACTTGCTGCATCGTTGCTTGCATGCCATCAGGGTCGACGTCGACTGACGGGGGCGAATGCTCAGTAAGCGCGACTCCCTCGGCCAGATGCCAGCCAGTGCCTGGACTGAGATCGACTACGGTATAATACAAATGCACGGGGTGACCCGCCTTGTGCACCGGCCCCGGCGGTGCGCCCCACCGTTCGGGGCCGTATTTCGGTTCACCTTCTCAGGCACCGAACCAGCCGAGAAAAACAAATCGGCAGCGGACCGCTGCCGATCCCTTTCCCTTTTCAGCTGTCGGCGCTTCGCCGCTGGCAAACCTCACTGCCACCCCCACCCGCTGGCCCGGCGGACAAACCGCTGTCCGCAGCGTGAACGTATACACTACTACGGTGTAATTTGTCAAGCCCTTTCCCCAGACAGAAGACACGACGAGAGCAGGTTCTGACAAGTGGCATCCCTTTAGGCCACGACTTCGATGGCCTTGGGACTTCTCCGCGTTTTCCTAGAGCATAGCTTCCCCGGCCGCGCGACAGCCTGCTCCGTCGGCAGGTGATCATCAAACGGCATAGGCCTGGTGAGCCGTCAGCCTTCAAGCAAGGTTGCGCAGGAGGGCAGCCATTTGTCGCTGGATCTTGAGGGCGCTGTCCAACGCGTGGAAGTCGTAGGCACTGG
>DAOUEZ010000005.1:0-31055 GCA_034429995.1 Dehalococcoidia bacterium | reverse complement strand
CTTCGGACCGGCTCCTATCAGGTCAAGCCCCGGGAGCCCAGCGAGGGGAGCGACACCTCACGATAAAGGGCACATAGCCAGTGGTTCGTTGGGTCAGCCCCACTCGCTGCGCTCAGCTTAATCAATAACAGAGAGTGGTTCCTGGTGTCGATGGCTTCTTCCCTTGCCAGCCCTCGCGCCTGGGAGCAGGATGGTGGCGCTATGGAGCCGCGCATCCAGTACGCGCAGACCGCCGACGGAGTGAGCATCGCCGGCTGGCGCCTGGCGAATCGATTTCTCGCTCTAGCGCTGCGCCAGTATCTCCGGGTCGAGGTTCCCACCAGACAGGACTGCCACTGCTACCCCACCCCGAAATCGACGTGATAGCAGCGCCGCCACAGTCATGGCACCTGTCGGTTCCACTACCAGCTTGCCCCGAGTGAGGATGAAGTGCACTGCCTCGAGTATCTCCTCGTCGTCGACAGCCACGATATCGTCGACGAGTTCGGAGATAACTGACCACGCCTTCTCCCCCACGCTCACTCTGGCCCCGTCCGCGACTGTCGGCGCGGGAGGAAGGCTGATGCGCCTTCCGGCCTCCCGAGAAGCTTTGGCCGCTGCACAGGCGGCCGGCTCTACCCCGATGATACGAACGCCTGGGCGTAGAGCGCGCAGTACGATGGCACTGCCTGAGATCAGGCCCCCTCCACCGATAGGGAAGAGCGCCATCTCGATGTCTTGTGGCGCGTCCTCAGCGATCTCCAGCCCTAAAGTTCCCTGCCCTGTGATCACCGCCCAGTCATCGAAAGGATGAATGAGGTATCGGCCCTCCCTGACATACTCGTCGGCGCGCTGGGCCCGCCGCCTCATCCAGCAATCGCGAAGTAACAATCGGGGTTCGGTGGATGAAGGGTTGCAGCCTCTCGACGGCCGCTCGAATTGTGGGCAGATCAGGCCGGTCCACGCCCACCAGTCTACCAGCTGGGGAGGCGATTCAGATCTGTCGATCCCCCATTGCGTTCATCATATTCTCGTACGCGGCGAGCACATCTGGATCATCAGCGGCCAGAACCGGGTGCAGGGGCAGAGTATAGCCTCGTGCTCTACGCATGGCCTCGATGATGCCGCCCGGTTCGCGTCGCTCCGCGGTTATACTGCCAGGGTCCCCTCGGCAGCAGAAACGCGCTCAATTGCCGCTCGAACTGCGGCACCGAAGGCGTCGACGGCAAAGTCGATCTCCGCCTCCGTGTGAAGGAGCGAGATATAGAACCTGGTCTGCAACTGGACAAGCAGGCCCCGAAGGATCAGCTCCCGGTTCACGGCCTCCCTGAGGATCAGGCCGGATCTTGGCTGGGCCGGGTCTGAGAACTCGACGGCCGCGATCGGGCCACTCCCTATTACAGAGCCTCCGATGCCGTGGATACTCAGCTGCTGCGCCAGGCCGGTGCGAAGCCGCTTCCCCAGCTCGTGGAGGTGCTCGTACACGCCTGGTTCCTTCAGCTCGGCAAGGGTCGCGAGCCCTGCCACCGCTGAGACTGGGTTCCCGCTCAGCGTCCCGCTGATGTGAACGAAATTGGGGGTAGATGCCTGTGCAGGGTCGGCCAGACGCATGATCTCGCGACGGCCCCCAACCGCCGACAGAGGAAAGCCCCCGCCCAGGATCTTGCCGTAGCACACCAAGTCCGGCTCCACAGCGTAGTATTCCTGGGCTCCGCCGAATGCCAGTCGGAACCCCGTCAGCACTTCATCGAATATCAGTACGGCACCGGCCGACCGGCACAGTTGGGCCAGGCGCGGCAGAAACTCAGGCAACGGGTCGACGGAACGTTGCTGGGGCTCAACGAGGACCGCTGCCAGGGAGCCGCCGTGGATGGCGAAGCTCTCCTCGACGCTGCCGATGTCATTGAATCTAGCAACTACCGTGTCCTCGATGGCACTCCGTGGCACCCCACCGCTGTCAGCCCTCACCACCCCGCGGTGGCCGATGATCGACAGGTCATGGCTGCCGTGGTATGAGCCTGCAAAGATGAGCACCTTGTCGCGGCCAGTGTAGGCGCGCGCCAGTCGGATTGCGTGCAGGGTTGCCTCCGTGCCGGTGGAGGCGAAGCGAACCATCTCCAGGCAGCCGGGGATCTCCACGAGACGAGTTGCGAGCTCCAGAGCCGGACGGTTTAGGGCATGGAAGGCGGAACCCTTAGAGAGCTGCCGCGCAACAGCTTCGCACACCCGTGGGTGGGCATGCCCCAGGATCAGAGGACCGGAGGCGAGCAAGAAGTCGACATACTCGCGCCCGCTGTCGTCCCAGATGCGACTTCCGCGGCCTCGTTCCACGCAAACCTTCACCGGAAGCGCGAAGGCAGAGTTAGAGCCGCCCACCAAGACGTCATCGGCGCAGGCTTCAGGTGAATGCACTATGAGCGTAGACCTTGGCCTTGGGTCTTCCTGGCGGTCGACGTGCAAAGCAACCTGTACCATGGGGCACCTCCGCGTCTGGCGAGAGGGATCGAAAAAGACCCCACTCCCTTCGGAATGTGAGGCCTTTCTACGCCTGCGGGCTTAGCTATCGGTTCGGGCTGAAAGGCTTGCCCTACTCGCTTAGGCGAGACTCACCGACCAATTCGGTCCGCCCGCTCCCCTGAAGAGGGATTTGGCGACTAGATCTCTATCCCATTCTAACCATAGAAACGCGTGAAGGGGAAGGAGGTTAGCGGTTTACACGAAGATTATTTGACAAATTATCGACCCCCGTTCCGCCCAGAAGCGCTGGCCGGCCGGCGGCCATTGGCGCGTCGGTCATGGGAGCGGGCCTTGCGCGGAGAGTACCGCCGGTCTAGCTCCTCCTCGAAGAAGAAGCGCTCCTCCCCGAAGGCTGGCCGCAGGTCGCTTAGCCAAGTGGCCTTCGCGTCGTACTTCGCGAAGAATGGGCGCATTACCCAGTCCGGGTTGCGGCCCTGAAGCATTCGCAGGGCGATGACCTTCTCCCCGGCTACCTTTGTCACTCCCAGTATCTCGACTTTGCCAGGGTCTGCGGACATGCTTGGCCCCCGCACGGTACGGGCGAGGCCACTTACGCTCTGGTAGGCCTCCTGGAAGATCTCCCAGCAGCGCACCAGCGGTACGCTGAAGTAGTGTTGGGCTCCGGTGTCGCGCGCGACGAACATGTAGTACGGAATGCACCCGAGCTGCACCTGTTGCTGCCACATCTCGCTCCAGACCTCGGGCCGGTCATTGATGTTGCGCAACAGCGGCGACTGCGTCCTGATCTCTGCGCCGGTCTCCCTGATGCGGGCGATCGCCTCCTTAACGGCATCGGTGCTCAGCTCGCGGGGATGGCTGAAGTGGGCCATGATCGCGAGATGGATCCCGGCCCTGGTGATTCGCTTGAACAGGTCGAGCACGTCGGCGGCGTCATCGTTGGTGAGGAAGCGATACGGCCAGTAGCTGAGGGCCTTGGTGCCAATCCGAATCGTGCGCAGGTTGGGAAGGTGCGCCTCCAGGAGGGTGTCGACATAGGATGCTAGTTTGGGCGTGCACATGGTCATTGGGTCGCCGCCGGTAAACAGTACGTCGGTCACCTCGGGGTGGGCACGTACGTACTCGATCAGCAGTTCCGTCTCCCGCATGGCGAACTTCAGTTCGTCCATGCCAACGAACTGTGGCCAGCGGAAGCAGAACGTGCAATAGGCGTGACACGTCTGGCCGTCGCTGGGGAAGAAGAGAACCGTCTCCTCGTACTTGTGTTGCATCCCCGTCAGCCTGGTATCGCCGAGCGTGGGAACGTTGTGGTCCAGTTGACCAGCGGGATGCGGATTAAGCTGCAGGCGGATGCGGTTGGCCGCCCGCTCGATCTCGCCTTTGTCTGCTCCGCTGCGCAGCAGGTCTGCCACCTCCTCGAAATGGTGTGGCAGGAGCATCTCGCGCTGTGGGAAGTTCAGCACGAATATCGGATCCTGCGGCACGTCATCCCAGTTGATGAGCTCCTCCACGACGTAGTTGTTCGTCTTGAAAGGCAGGACCTGGGCGACGACCTCGATGGCGAACTGCTCCTCAGGAGAGAGCAACTGAAGCTGCGGGAGATCGCGGAAATTGCGAACTCTGTAGGACCGGTACCTCGGGCCACCCTCAGAACCTACCGTGGAGGGCTGAGCAGATTGCGTATGCTCCACTCCGACCGTCTCGTGACCTATCCGCGCCAAGGCGGGATTCCTCATCTCGATCGGCCTCAGATGCATCGCGCCTCTGAAGTCGCCGACGCCCCTTGCGGCGTCTTGCTGCTCTTGCTGCCACCGCCTCGCCATTCTCACGCCTCCTTCGCCACCAGGAGTGACAGCCCCACTGTTTCCGGGGATAGAAAAAGACCCGAGGCATAGCCTCAGGCCTTTCATGCACAGGACTATCCTCTCCCTGGTGCCTACGGGGTTAGCTGACGGGTTCGGCAAAGGGAGATTGCCTACTCCGAATCATTCGGAGATTCACCCCACCTGTTTGGTTCCCCCGTCCCCGGCGATGTCCGCCGGAGTTCGGCCATATTCTTTTGCTATATTATACATAATCGGAAGGCCGCTGGCAAGTCGATCTACTCGTCTGCATGCGCCGGTTAATTGCCGGGGGAGAGGAAAAGCAGCAGGCTCACCCCAGAAAGAGCACACAACCCGGAGGTGAGCTTACACGTTGACCATGGCGACTATCATCACCGCTAGCATACCTGAGGGTGAGGCGACCTTGCGCGAGGTGTGGCATTTCGCGCTGTGATGAAGCTCCTGGATGGACAGAGAGGGTAGAATCTGTAACCGATTTTTCACCTAAGCGTCCTACATAGTGGAACCAAAGGCCAACGGGCCTTCTTGCAGCAAGAGAGCAAGGAGCGATAGCCCACGAACCGCTAACGCTAGCGGCTCGAGGAGAGGAGTCTATGCCTGAGCGCAGCGACAAGTACGCTTTGGCGCGCGACCCACTGCACCTGATGCGGGTCCTTAAGCGGTGGACACGCCTGATTGTCTACCCCGCCGTAACCCTTCTCATCCCTCTGGATCACCTCCTCCTGGGGTCGCCCTGGCTGTCCGCGCTTATCAGCCACGGCGTGGGAGGCTACCTCGTCGCCACGCTGGGCATTGAGTTTGGCTTCTGGTATGGCTTCAAGATCCGCAAGGAGGCGAGCTACCCCACCCTGCTGGCCATGGAACTGGGCGCAACTGAGGACTTCGCTCAGGCCTCCGACCGTGCGGTGCGGTTGCTGGCCGAGCTGCTGGACGCAGAAAAGGTCGTCCTGGCGTGGAGGAACCACGAGGACGGTTCGCTGACCACCGTGGCTACACATGGTATCCCCCGTGAGGACGTGCCCCTGGCAACCTCCCTATCCTGGTGGCAGCAGACTGCCAGGCAGGCGATCGACGAGCGCAAAGTCATCGTGGACGCCGTGGGCAAACGTTCTGCTCCTCAAGCTGGCTTCGACGGGCGTAGGTGGGTAGTCTATGTCCCCTTGCTCTCTTTGGACAAAGTGGTCGGGCTCCTGGTCCTGGTTGGCGGACGCAAAGCCTCCGACCTTCGGGACAAGATGCTTCTCGCCCCTATCGGACTGATTTTGGGCCTAACCCTGGAAAACCTTCGCCACACCGCGGAGCTCCGCCGCCGCACCGATGAATACATCGCCACTAGCAACCTGACGGGAGACGTTATTGCCAGGCTGGACAAGCGTGGCAACTGGGTCTTCCTCAACGACGCGGCCTGCCAATTCTATGGAAAGCCGCGAGAGGAACTCCTCGGTAGCGACTCCAGAGCTTTTACCCATCCCGACGACCTGGAGGCGACTGCCCAGGCGATCCGAGAGGCCCAAGCAAGGAAAGAGCTAGCAAGGGGGTTTGTCAACCGCCAGGTCACACCGATGGGAACGAAGGTGGTGGAATGGAACGGCTATCCCCTCTTCGATGAGGAGGGCCAGCACGCCGGCGTCCAGATTACGGGCCGTGACATCACCGAGCGCAGGCAGATGGAGGAGACCCTGCGAGAGAGCGAGGCACGCTTCCGTCTAATTGCCGAGAACTCATCAGATGTCATCTGGACCACCAACCTGAACTTCAGATATACCTATGTCAGCCCCTCCGTCACCCGTATGCGAGGCTACAGCGTTGAAGAGGTAATGGCCGGCACGTTCAAAGAAACCTTGACTCCTGCCTCCCTTGAGATTGCCAGGAAGATACTTGCGCGAGCACTGGCCGAGGATAGAGAACGTGCGGCGGAACCGTTCGAGGCGCGGACCCTGGAGCTTGAGCTCAATTGTAAGGACGGCTCCACCGTCTGGGCCGAGATCACTGTGACTTTCCTCCACGACGAGAACAACCGGCCTGTGGGGCTTCTCGGAGTCTCGCGCGACATCAGCGAGCGCAAACAGATGGAGGAGGAGCGAGCGAGACTGCACGCCGAGCTGGAGGAGAGAGCGATCACCGACGGCCTCACCGGCCTCTACAACCACGCCCACTTCTACCAGCGCCTGGCCGAGGAGATAGAGCGCTCGAACCGCTACCGCCACGCCTTCGCCGTGGTGATGATGGACCTCGATGACTTCAAACACTACAACGATTCCCGTGGCCACCAGGCAGGTGACATAGTTCTGCACCTCATTGCTGACTGCATCCGGGCCGGTCTGCGGCGCTCGGACATCGCCTTCCGCTACGGCGGCGATGAGTTTGCGACGATACTACTGAATGCCGACTTGCCAAGAGCGCAAGCCGTCGTCAGCCGCATAAACAGGCGCATCGCCGCAAGGCTGAAGGAGTTGGACGACCCCGCTGCCGCGTGGCTAGGCCTTAGCGCCGGCGTAGCCTCCTTCCCACAAGACGCAACGACCGTAGACGATCTCGTCAGGATAGCAGACGCTGCCCTATACAACGCTAAACGGCTGGCATGGGCTCGCGGAGTCACGGGGCAGGGGCAGGCTATCGATTCACCGCCCTCCCCACCCGGACTCGTGCACGAGACGCAATCAAGGATGCTCTCTACCGCAGCCAGTTCCCTGACCGCGGTTCTCCAAGATCTCGGTGCGTCTGAGGTTGCTGCAGAGGCGGACCTGCGCGCTATCGCCGCTGTGGGGGCAGCCTCCGAGATCAAGGACCGATACATCCGTGGGCACCAGGAACGCGCCAGCCTCTGGGCGGCGGCTCTCGCTGAGGAAATGGGGCTCTCACCCGAAAGGGTGAGGGACATTCGGATCGCTGGCCTCTTGCACGACCTCGGCAAGGCCACCATCAGCGAGCGCCTCCTCAATAAGCCCGGCAAGCTGACCGAAGAAGAGTTCGCCAAGGTCAAGCAGCATGCCCCACTCGGGGCGGCGATAATCATCTCGGAGGCCGAGGCCTTACAACAGTTGGCGACAATAGTTCGCCATCACCACGAGCGCTTTGACGGCAAGGGCTACCCCGACGGCCTGGCTGGCGAAGAGATCCCCCTGGAGGCGCGCATCCTGAGCGTGGTAGACGTGTTTGACGCCCTGACTCACCAGCGTTCCTACCGGAAGGCCCAGACCAGGGAGGAGGCCATAGCTGAGTTAGAGCGCGGTGCTGGCACTCAGTTTGATCCCGCGGCGGTAGAAGCATTTCTGGCGTTGATGAAAAGACGAGGCGAGGAGCTCGCAGCCCCCGCACAAGCAGCGAGCGAGGACAGGCAGTTGGCGCCTGTCAGAGCAGCGGGACGGAGGAAGCGATAATTCCGCCGACACCGGCGAGCTTTGCCGGCAAGTCATCGGCGATGGCGATGGGCTGGCCATAGCCGCTCCCCCTTGCCAACCCTCGCACCTGCGAGTACAATCACGCGACGCCTGGCCGCTCTACCGCTGGCCAACGGCATCCTGTGGTTCCTGCCAAGCGATCATCGGCACAGATGAAAGCAGGCTCGATCTCGATGCGCCTGTGGTAACCGAGATGCCTCGATACTAGTCGCTGGCGCTCGACGGCAGCGGCAGTCCCAGCCATTCATAGAGCCCGTCGATGTCAGGCTGGAAATCGAACAGGACTGGATAGCCGGGAGGCACGGCCTCAACCTCCAGCAGGGTGAAGCACCCTGGGCAGTAGAACTCCCGCAACTCCATCCACTGAGGATCACAGTGCATCATTTGCGGGTAGATCTCCCGCAGTAGCGATTCGTCGTTGCGCACAAACACTCGCGCCTTGGTCTTCCAGTTCTCCCGGTAGTCGCCGAATTCGTAGCCGCAGTCGCAGCGCACCACCCGCTGGGGTCCCTTCTGCACTATGTACAGGTGCTCAGCCAGAGGGAGAAGAACGGGGTCTTGCCAGCCGAGGCGCTCTCGCAACACGTTCATGACTACCTGGAAGCGATCAGGATCCTTAGGGTGGGAGATGATCTCTTTGAGCTGGGGCCAGGATAGCTGGCCGTCGATCAGGTCCTCGGCCGTTCGTCGCTCCATCTCACCCCTCCTACGGCTGGAAGCCCTCGGGCAGCCTCCAGAAGGCCCGAAACTCCTGGGCCCAGGTTTGTGAAAGGCCCATGCTTTCGCGAAGCATGCCCCGAACGGGCTCCGCCAGCTGCCCCTCCTCGATGCGCTGACGCTCCTGTTGCCAGAACTCCTCGAAGGGAATGGAGCGTTCGGCCCGCAGGCGTCGGATCTCCTGCCGCCGCGCATCCGTGGCTTCCTCGTCCAGGGTCCATTTCTCCTGCCCTTGGTCACGGCTGGCCACGACGCCGAGCACGTCTGCCGCAATGCGCTCGCTGAAGATGCCCTCATTCATATCGTCCACCACCCGCTGCCCAGGTCGCTCCAAGGGGTCACCGCAGCCGGGCCCACCGGAAAGAACGTAGTGGAGCACATCTCTGTCATGGAAGATCTCCGGCATCATCATCGCGGTGGTTCTGCGCGTTATCTCGCCCCGCAGTAGTTCCTCGAACTCTCCGCTGTCCGGGTCATCGCCCAGGGGGTAGGGCTGCCCTTTGGAGACCCGATCCATAATCTCACTACCTCTGCTCCAAAGGCGGTAGCTGGTCGCCTGCGGATAGCCGCCGAAGATGCCGGAGCCCATGAAGGTGACCCCGTCCGCCCGGGCCATGTACAGTTCGGCGTCGCGGTTGCCTACGAGCAGGCGCAAGGCTTCCCAGCCCGAACCCCCGCGGTACTTACCGTAGCCAGCCGTGTCTTCCTTGACCCGCCGGGCGAGGTAGGGAATGCCTATCTCTAGGAGCTCCCAGAGTTCAGCATCGCCCTGGTCGGACTCTGGGTTCCACATGGCGTAGCCCCAGTCCAGCCCATCGTGGACGGCGCTGGCGCCCAGGCCAACCGCGCTTATCTCGAAATTGGCAGCCGGCCAGTATTCGCCGTTGAAGGCGAGGGTGCCGCCCCCCTGGATGGCGTCTCCGGTGAAGCCGTAGCCGCAGACCACCTCCTCGCGATAGCCACGGGCAAACAACGCTCTAGATAGACAGCGGGTGAGGCCAGTGAAAGCGGGGATGAGAAAGGCCCAGGGTGTGGAGTACGAGAGCTGGGGATCCAGGGCGTTGCACCAGCTTCCCGGCGGGAAGTAATGGCGGAGCGCCAAGTATGACCCATCGTTGACCTTGCCGTCGTAGACAAGCATCTGAGAGAGGAGCACCCAGATGGCTCCTTGCATGGGTCCCTCAGCGCAGTTGAAGGCATGAAAACCCGGCTCGCTTGCTCCGTCCATGCTGAGGAAGAAGTCACCGTCCCGGCCAATGACGATCTCCATGGGGGCGTGGCAGATGAAGTCTTTGCGGGCCCGGGGCTGCCAGGCCTCCTCCTTGAATGGAATGCCAACGAAGGTTACAGCCCGGTAGCGGCCAGGCAGCAGCCGCTCTCGAACTCGTGCCATGAAGATACGCCGGCCCTCCTCCACCACCTCCCGCGCGAAGCGCTTGTAATAGTCAATGCCTTCTTCAGCAATGAAGCGCTGAACGGCGTCACGGATCAGGTAGGCGCCAGCCGTGCGGCACTTCTCGTCCAGGTCCCAGTACAAGGGGGAACGCACCGCCCGCTGCGAGCGGAGACGGTGATCCTGGCGGATGTGCTCGTCCTCCCCGATCCGCTCACAGGTGAGGTGGAAGCCGTCCTCGAACCGACTGGTGGGCGTGATGGGGTCGTGGCCCGGCGTATTGGCGCCGATATCTACCTGGTGGGTTACCCCGCTGGCCCAGCCGACAAGCTCGTCCTCCCAGAAGATAGGAACCATCGTGTGCACGTCAGCAGTGTGGACGTTCCCCACGTCGGGGTCGTTGTTGGTAAATATGTCGCCAGGCCGGATGCCGGGGTCCCGTTCGTAGTTATTGCGAACCATCCACTTGAGGGCCTCGCTCATGGTGTGAACGTGGACCATGATTCCGGTAGAGACGACGACGGAGTCGCCCTCGGGGGTGTAGAGAGCGAAGCACAGCTCGCCGATGTTGCGCACTATGGGGGAGGCTGATATATGCAGGGCGGTCTCGCGAGCGGCCACCAGAGCACCGCGCAACTTGGCAAAAGCCCGCTCGTATCGGAAATGGTCTCCTTCTTTAAGTTCAAGCTGGTCGATGCCCTGATAGCGCCCCGTTTCCTGGAACAAGCGCTCGCTCTCTTCCATCATTTCCAGCAGGGTCTTCCCGTTCCAGCCGATGGGAGCGCCACCCACCTCGCGTTTTGCCCGAGCCATGACCCTATACCTCCTCGACCCTAAAGATGAGGTTTTCGTCCAAGGTGGCCCGCCACCCTGGGGGCACCAGAAGGGTAGTGGCTGGGGCCTCCACAACGGCGGGGCCTGCCACAACGTTTCCTGGTTGGAGCCTATCCATCTCGAAGAGCTCCGCCGTTGTCCAAGACCCGTCCCAGAAGATCTGACGGCGCCCCTTCGTGGCACCTTCGGCCGGCTGTTGGCCCCGGAGAGGCAGCTCCGGAATGCGGGGCTTCTCCGTGGGCACGATGCCAACTCCGATGGCCTTGGTGACTACGTAGCCAGCCTCGGGGCTTTTCGCCGCCCGGGCGAAGATGCGCTCGAACAGACGCTCATACTCGGCGATGATGGCATCCAGGTCTTGGGTAGAGGGCTCCGCTGAGGGCGAAGGAATTTCTAGGTCATCGAGCATGCCTCGGTACTGCATTCGCACATAGGGACGGAAGACCATACGGCCCGGGTCGAGACCATCGCGGCGCAGTTCCTCAGCGAGGCGCTCACGGATCTCAGCCCAGGCATTGCGCAGCCGCGCTGCAACCGCCTGGTGACCTGAGCCGTCGGGCGGGAGAACCTGGTCGAGCGTACGGTCGTAGCGATAGGCGCAGTCGGCGCAGGCGCAGCCGAAGGCGGAGAAAGCCGCTGCCCACGAAGGCACCAGAACGCTCTCAAACTGCAATCCGCGGCTCAGCGCTGCAACATGCAGGGGCCCGCCGCCACCGTATGTGAGGAGGTGGTAGTTCTCCGGCGAGTACCCGAGGCCGAGGATCATCCCTGCGAGGTGATCCCGCATCTGCGTCTCCAAGAGCTGGACAATTCCCCAGGCCGCCTCCTCAGGCTCTATTCCTAGGGGCTGGGCGATCTTCTCCTTGATCGCCTGCCGCGCTCGCTCAGTGCTTAGCTGAATCTCCCCACCGAGGAAGTAGTCGGGGTTCACGTAGCCCAGAATCACGTGGCAATCGGTGACAGTGGGGGTATCCACCCCGCCGGCCTCGTAGCAGACGCCCACCCGATGGCCGGCGGAATCGGGCCCCAGGTTGATGCGCCGGATGACCGGGTCGAGCCTGACGTAGGTGCCTGTGCCCGCCCCGATAGAGTCCATAGCGATCATCGGGGTGTTGAGCACGAACTGAGCCAGTGCCCATTCGGTGCGGATGGCATGCTGGCCCTCGGTGATGAGCCCGACATCAAAGCTCGTTCCGCCAATGTCAGTGCACACCAGGTTGGCGATCCCAAGGTGATCCCCCAGGCGATTTCCGCCGATAATCCCACCGATGGGACCGGAGACGAGGGTGGAGACCAGCCACTCATGCTCTGGGGAGACGGTGCCGCCGTAAGAGGTGAGGATGCGGAAAGGAGCGGGCGAACCCAGCGCCTTGAGGCGCTCCCGCATCCGGATGAGCTGAAGCCGCGACGGCCGAGCGGCATAGATCTCGAGGATCAGGCTGTTCAGCCGTGGGAGTTCGCCTCGAACGGGGTTCTGCTCGCTTGATAGGTACAAAGGGATGTCCACGCCGCGCTCGTTCATGACCTCTCGGGCGATCTCGGCCATGCGCCGCTCGTGGCTAGAGTTTTGGTAGGAGTAGAGGAAACAGATGCAGACGGCGCGCACTCCCCGATCCAGCAGGTAGCCGATGGCCTCCCGTGCTTCGTCCTCGTACATGGGGATCATGTCCATCCCAGTGAGGTGGATACGCTCCCGCACTCCGCGCACGAGGCTGCGGGGAACGATAGGCTGGGGGTAGCCATGGGACCTGACGTGGAGCCGCTCACCGTATGGGTAACCGGCATACGATTGAAACGCTCGGCCAAAGCGCAGAACGTCCTCGAAGCCGGCGGTCGTGATGACGCCTATGCCCCCTTCTCCCTCTCGCTGAAGCAGACGGTTCAGCATAAGCGTGCCGGAGTAGATAGTGGCCGCCAGGCCTGTGGCGGCCGCCCCGGCGTCCCCGTCTAGGCTGGTGATGGCATCTTCAAACGATCTCAGGACGCCCTCAGACTCATCTTCCGGGGTGGTCTGCGCTTTCCCAACGGCAAACCTCCCGTCTTCCAGCACCACAAAGGCATCGGTCATGGTTCCACCGGCGTCGATGGCCAACACCCGTGCTTCTGTCATTTGGCTTCTCCCAACAGACGTCTCTGCACCCTATGCAGCCGTCAGGAATTCAACATCGTCCACGTAGCGACAAGATAGCAGCTTCACTCAGGGAGAGCAATGGCGAGAGCCTACCAAAAAGGCCTGTCGGGTGCCAAAACCTCATCTGTAATGGGATATATTGGCACCCGACGGGCATAACGCTTCACCGCGCCCTCTTTCCAGAGGGCCCTCAGGTGACGGTGCTTGGCATCCGCCGTGCGCTGGAACGCCTATTGCCCTCCCGCAGGAGTCTCCGCTTCTTCTGGCCTTACGCTGAACACAGCCCCGTCCGTCCGGCCCCAGACCTCCGGGAAGTACATCTCGTAGGCATGCGCCGGCATAAGCCGATACTGGCCAGCGGTGGTCGCCCTTAGAAAGTACACATATTCGTGCACGCCCCTGGGCAGATAGGTAGCGAAAAGGACCACCCGGTTGTCGCGCATGTCCACGTGGTTGAAAAAGGAACGGCGGTACGACCACCAACCGTAGCCGCGGCCTCGGTGCTCCTCTGCTGACTTCCGTTGTTCGTCGAGCATCATCTGGCGAATCTCGGAGCTAGTCGTCTTCAAGCTGGTATCGATGGGCTCCAGGCCAGCGGGCAGATAGTCTTCCACGACCACGTAGTGGAGGTCGGTGGGCACCACCAGCGTGAGCCGCACCTTGACCATGTCGCCCAGGGCCGCGCTCTCGATCTTGCCCTCAGCCCCGTCCACTGGCAGATATTCCCGCGATACGCCAACCCCGTAGTTGGCAGCCTCGACCTCTTCCGCGGGCGGGAAATAGCGCAGGTGCATGGTGTAGTAGAGATGACCCTGACTGCCGACGGGGGCGCGGGCTATGTCCACCTCGTTGTCCTCGCCGATTAGAAGGTCACGCACGGATACCACCAGCTTCTCCGATTCGCCCAGGTTAGATGCCTCTATCTCCTTTTCGGAGAGGGTTTCTCCATTGACCCGTACCTGGTAGGAGTAGTCAGCCTTCAGCTCGCCGCTGGCTTCCAGGAAGTCTGTCAGGGCCAGCAGGCTCATGGCCGTCTCTTGGGTTGTCTCCCAGTGACCGTCACGGCGCGCCACCATCAGCCAGCGCACCGTGCTGTCCACCAAGGGATGGTCGGGCCTGACCCGCACCAGAGCATCCAGGACGATGGCGGTGGAGCGGGTGGCCGTATTCATCGTGCGGTAGTCCTCCTCTTCCTCCTGCCAGTGGGTGCCGGTGTTGCTTAGGATGGCCGTGTTGGTCAGGTCGGAGATGAGAGTTCGAATTCTGAAGTTGGATGGGTCGTCGGTGAGGTTCAGAAGGGCCATGGCCGCAAACGCCTTGCCGTAGTAGCTGAGCGTCTCCGGCCTCTCGGCAAGAGCATTGGTCATCCCCAGATCGCCCTCCCCGGCTTCCGCCAGGGCGAAAAGGATGAAGGCCCGTGTGTCCGGATTCTGAGGGTGCAGCACATCGGTCGGCTCATTCAGATAGTTGCGAAGGAACTGTGAAGCCCTCTCAAGCACATAGTCGTCCACCGTGAATCCTGCCTCTCGCGCCTCAGCCAGGCCGAAGAGGGCATAGGCGGTGATCTCTGGGTTGCTGGTGTCGCCGAACCACCATCCCCAGCCGCCGTCCCAGTTCTGGCCGCGGTACAACCGCTGGATGGAGCGGGCGACCAGCCCCGGCAGCTCCCCCTCGAGGCCGAAGGTGTCCGCCAGGCCCAGCTTGTTGATCGCCCGATAAAGGACTAGTCGTGGCAGAAACCGGCTGATGGTCTGCTCTGTGCACTCGTACTCATACCCTTCAACATAGCGGAGACTATAGCGCATGCTGGCGGCCAGGGAAGGAGAAAGCTCCAGCGTCAGCTCCCCCCGCTCGCGGTCGATGTAGTCTGGAAGCTGGACGATCTCCCTCACAGAGTCGATCACCTGACCGGCGTTGCCCACAACCTCCGGCGTGCCGTAGGCGTATACCGGCAGCTCGAGTTCGACGGCGTCGGAGAGGCCGTTGGCCGCTCGGGCGCTGAAGGTGAGAGTGGCCTGGTCGGCCAGAGCCACGCTTGTTTGCCACACTACCTCGTGGGATTCACCGGCCGGGATGGACACGCTGTGGGCTGATGAGCCGTCAATAGCTAGGCCAGTGGCACTGAGGCTCACTGCCACCTCGACCCGCTGGTCCGTGTAGTTGTGGACGATCGCCTCGAGCCGAGCGGTGTCGCCTGAGACGAAGAATCGAGGCGTGACCGGCCGGATGAGCAGGTCCTTGGCAACCACAATATCGTTCGTGGCGTCGCCTACCTGGGTCGCCTCATTGACTGCCTTGGCTGTGAGACGCCAGGTCGTCAGGTTGTCCGGCAGTTCGACGCTAACGGTGGCCCGCCCTTCATCATCGGTGCGGACAGTCGCGTTCCAGTAGGCGGTATCGCGGAAGATGCGCCTTACCTCGCCCGCCATACCGCCGCCGCCCCCTTTGCCGCCGGGCTCACGAGGAGAGCCGCCGCCCAGCTGGTTGAGCCGATCTATCGATTGAGCATAGGCGGCGCTCGTCTGCACGCCCAGGCCCCGACGCTCGTAGAAGGCTTTCAGGGGCTTGGGAGTGCTTTCATCGGCCAGGGAGAGGAGGGCGGCGTCCACCAGGGCCAGCGATACCTCCGCAGATACAGGCTGACCCTGAACGTCGGTCGTCGTTATGGTGTACGTCACCTCGTCGCGGGGCTTGAAGCGTTCCTTGTTCGGCTCGATGGATACCTGAATGACCTTCTCGTCGGTGGAGACCTCAAGCTCCACGTAGCCCATCTTGAACGAGGCCACCGAATTGGAGAGCGTGGGCGGCTTGAAGAGGGCCACCGAGACATAGATGTTGGGGATGTGGGCGCTGGTGATGGGAACCTCGATGATCGTGCTGTTGGTGGGGAACTCGGCGACCCGGTGGTCGATGATGCGCCCCCGCTCGATAGTGATCAGGCCCTGGCTCTGCTCGAAGGGGGCAGCGACCAGGATCTGGGCCGTCTCGCCGGGCGCATACTTCTTCTTGTCGGAGACCAGCTCTATGCGGTCGCCAGTGTCCATGCGCCAGGGAATGTACTCAGGGCCGCTCACCCACACGTAGGTGGCGCTGCGAATGCTGTTGCCTGATGCGTCAACGGCCTCGGCCACCAAGCGATAGTTGCCGCTCTTGGCCGGGACGAACGTGAGGGAGCCTTTGCCGTCCTCGTCGGTCTTGGCCCCCAGGGTCTCTATGAGGGTGTCTTCGGGTTCGCAGCGCCAATAGTACTCGCCTTCCGGGTCTTTCTCCTTGACGCTCACCCACTTTCGCTCATAAACGCTAATGGTCATGGGGACGTTAGGGGCTACCTTTCTTCCGCCATCCAGGGTGAGTATGTCCACGCTGGCTGGCTCACCGGCGCGTGACACGTAGCTACGAGGCTTTAAGCCAATGTAGAAAGCTCCCTTATGGACGATAACCTCTGTCCTGCTGCTCACCTCCTGGTTGTTCTCGTCAGTTACCGTTGCTTCGACGGTGAAGGCCTGGCTCACAGGATCGGTACTCAGGTCGGCCGGGAAGCGAAGGATCAAGTGGCCGTCGCTGTCCGTCTCTGCCTCGCCGTCGGCGCGGGGTTCTTGGGTGGGGAAGTAGTACGGATCCCGCCTGTACACCAAGTCATAGTCGGTGAAGACGAACCAGGGGTTGTCGGGGTCGCGGAAGATGTAATCGGTCGAGGTCAGGCGCCACCTGGCCGGCGCTTCCTTAAGGGGGGCACCGAAGAAGTAGCTGGCGTCCACGTCGACGGCGATCTCCTCACCGTTGACGTAGGCCTCCTTGTCCGCCGTGACCTTCACCTCGAACTCCGGCTTGCGGTACTCGGCGACCAGGAACGATGCTTGCTCTACCGTGTACTCCTCCTCGTACTCTCTGGGCATCGTCAGGTTGATCCAGTAGGAGCCAGTCGGGGCCTCACTGCTGAGGGTAACCTGTCCGTGGAAGGTCCCAAGGTCGGTTAGGGCCAGCGGCTCGCTGGTTACCTCCCGCCCCATGCTGTCGCGGACCACGATGGTTCCGCTGGTACCAACGGGAGGGAGGCTGTAGCTGACGTCGTCGTCGGCGCGCAGGATGCCCTTGTAGTAAACAGTGTGGCCCGGCCGGTAGATGGGTCGATCCGTGTAGATGTGGGCCACGAAGAGGCCATAGTAGCGGCCCCACGGCAGGCCGAAGTCCCAGCGGCTGATGCCCTGGCTCCAGCCGGTGGACGTCAGGCTCGCGTCATCAGGTCGGTCGGCGACCACGAACAGCCTTTCCCACTCGTCCAGCCCTTCAGGCAGGGAACTCACAAAGACCCCATCATCGGATGTGACGCCGTCCGTCAGGCGCCCGCCGCTATCGTAGTAGACCGTGACGGGCAGATCAGACAGCGGCTGACCAGAAGCCATATCCACCGCCCACACCATTAGCTCTCGGCTCGACCGCTTCACCAGCAGGTGCGTCTTGGTCACGACGAGGAGCATGGTGTCGCGCGCGTCGGAGTCGGGCACCGAGACCTCCAGCCAGTAGTAGCCCGCCTGGAGGGGGCGGCCATCGTCCATCACAAGGTTGGCCGTCGTAAACACGGTTTCGTCCTGGGGAGGGTTGGTGATCTCCACCGACCAGGCCCTCACCAACGACTCTGCCGGAGGGACGAACCTCCTCCCGAACTCCTTATAGTAGGTCCCTCCCTCCAGGCGCACCACCGTCTCCCTGTCCAGGCCGTGTATGGCGAATTCCAGCTCCGCCACGTTCCAGGAGCGGACCACCAACTGCGGGCTGCCGTAGGCATCGAAGGTGCCCATCCCCCCCGGCTTGCGGATTGAAACGCCCGGTGGATGGGGCGCGGTGACAAAGTTGAGGACAAAGTCCTCCCCGAGGGTGCGCCCGTCGCGGTCTTTGGCCGCCGCGCCGATGGTTACCGTGTAGGCAGTGGAGTAGCCCATTGGGAACCCCACGTGGAGGTAGACACAGGAAGAGTCGCAGCTTACCCACGTCCGGTCTTCGTCCGGCTGAGGCGTGATGGTGATGTTGTCCTCCACCGACTCCTTATCCATCGGCGTGGCAAACGTGATATCGACGCCCCAACGCTCGGCCGCAGTCGCCCCGTTGGCGGGCTTGGTACTCACGACGCCCGGCAGCCCCACGCTGGTGAAGCGCCAGGAGAAGTCCTCCTTGACGATTGCCCCCGGGTTGTTGGCGGCCGCAGCTCCTGCAGCGACCCTTGCCTCGTACGCAGTGGAGAGCTCCAGAGGTCGCTCGGGCTGGAATACCAGCATGGAATCATCGGACCACGAGAAGCTACCCGCCATCGCCTCGCCGGTCTCAACCGCCGCCAGAGAGAAGCGGGCCTCTGCGGACGCCCTGTCCATCGGCTGATTGAACGTCACCTTGACCTGCTCGGACAGCCCGACGTACTTGGTATTCACCTCAGGGAAGACCTCCGCCACCGCTGGAGAGACCGTGGCAAAGGACCAGACGTAGGCTTCCTCCAGGGAACCGCCGAGGGTGTCGCTGAGGCCCGCGGGCACGGTAGCCCGGTAGCGGGTGGCCGGCTGCCATGTGGAGGCGGGCCGGAAGACGTAGATGGTGGACGTGAGCCACTTGCCGCTTCCTTCGATAGCCGGCTCGAATTCCAGGATGTTGCCGGCAGGCGATTCCTCCTCGAGGACCGTGAGGGGCGCCACCGGCCGGTTGAACTGAACCAAGACGGCGCTGTCGAGGGGGATATCCTCGCTATCAGCCTCAGGAACGACCATGTCCACGCTCAGCTTGCCCTCGACGGTGAAGCTAAAGGAGACTGGTTCTTCGAACTCCCCGCCTCCGGCGCCTGGCGTCGGCAGACTGACGGTATAGGTGATGCCACGAGCGTAGCCTGGCCAGGTGGGCTGAAAGACGAGGGCATCGCCCTTCCAGCCAGATGAGCCATCGACCGAGGGCGATATGCTCAGGTTCTCCTGCAGAAACCCACGATTCACCTGGCCCTTCATCTCGATGGTGACGGGTGCCATCCGCGAGACCTCGTCCCCCAGAGGATCCATCGCCACCACGCGGCCCTCCTCGCCTCCAGTTGCCCAGCGCAAGGCGCCGTAAGCCAGCGCCGCCGCTGCCAGGGCTACGACCGCCGCCAGGGCCAGCGAAAGCCAGAAAGTACGTCCACGCGAAGCAAGCAATTCCTTCATCGTCACCGCCTCCTATGGCAATATCCTCACTTCGACCATTTCACTAGCTGCCCTATTTCCCCCACCGTCGTAGGCAACCGCTGTAAACCGGTGCGTTCCCTCCGCCAACGGCCAGAGGATGCGATAGGGGGCATCTGGCAGCGACGCCAGCAGCGTACCGTCGTCGTACAGTTCGACGAGCCGTGGTGCTGTCGCTCCCCACACCACGGCCTCTATCTCCAGCGCCTGGTGCTCACCGGGAATCTCGCCGCTGATCTCCGCCACGAGGCCCGGCTCCGGGCTCACGACTCTTACCTGCAGATCGTTTCCGGCGGTCATTCCGTCCCGCGGCCAAGAGTCCGCACCGTCGGGCAGTTGCAGAGGAGAGGGCGCCAGGGGCAGGCCCGCTTCCCGCGCCCAAGGGACGACCTCCGGCGGCGGAAAGACGAACACCCTCTCCACCACTTCCTCAGGCGGACAGGCTGCCGAGGCGGGCTCGCCCGTGGGAGCACAGACCTCGAGGGCTCGATAGTAGGTTTCCGTAGTCGTCGGCTGGCTGCCGGCGATGAACAGTTCCCGTCGTGGCTGCAGGCACCAGGGGCCGGGCAGGAGGCCGGTCGGTTCGCAGACCTCGGTCTCCACCAGGCCCTCCGGTGGAGAGAACGGCTGGCGCAGAGTGTCCTTCAGCGCCTCCTCTATGAAATCGTGCCAGATAGGGCCCGCGCCGGTTATGCCCGATACCTGGTGCATAGGGCGGTTGTCCGCATTGCCCACCCAGACACCTCCAACTAGATCAGGGGTGTAGCCGATCGTCCAGTTGTCCCGGAAATCGGAGGTCGTACCCGTCTTCGCCGCCGCCGGCCGAGAGAGCCTGAGGGGGCTGTACTCGCCGAAGGTAAGCATGCGCGCGTCATTGTCGGAGAGAATGTCGGTGATGAGGTAGGCCACCTGAGCGCTGAGCACATGCTCCTCCGGTGGCTGTTCCCACTCGTAGAGAACGTGCCCCGAGGAGTCCTCCACTCGCAGGACGGCCACCGGCTCCCGACGCACCCCACCGGAGGCAAAAGCAGCGTAGGCCGCGGTCAGGTCGAGGAGACGCACCTCCCCACCGCCCAGCGTAAGGCTCAGGTCGTAGCGGCCGATATCGTCCAGGGTGGTGATGCCGAGGTCGTGCGCCAGGCGAAGGACCATGTCGACGCCTATTTCGTCCATGACCCGCACAGCGGGCACGTTCAAGGAAGAACCGAGGGCATAGCGCAGGGAAACAAGACCGCGGAACTGGGCGTCGTAGTTGTTGGGCACATACAGTTCGCCTTTGCGGGTGAAAAAGCTGGCCCTGACGTCGGCGATGGGGGTAGCCGCGGTATAACCCCTGCTGAGAGCGGCGGCATAGGTAATGGGCTTGATGGAGGAGCCCGGCTGACGCGGGGCCAGGGCCATGTTCACCGCCCCGTCGATGTCCTCAGCGAAATAGTTAGCGCTGCCTACCATCGCCAGGATCTGACCTGTCGTTGGGTCCAAAGCCACAAGGGCAGCGTTGGACACGTCATGGTCGGCCAGGCTAGCCACGTGGCGCTGAACAATATCCTCGGCTGTGTGCTGCATGTCCAGGTCCAGGGACGTGTATACCCGAAGCCCGCCCTGCTCCAGGGCCTCGGCGCCGAGCTGCTGGTCAAGCAGGTTTCGTACGTAAACCACAAAGTGAGGTGCCTCCATGGGGAAGATCGCCTCGGCGAAACGGAGGGGCTCCTCGAACGCTGCCTGCACCTCGGCCTGACTGATGTAGTCCCTTCGCTCCATGAGGGAAAGGACCGTGCGCTGGCGTTGCTTGGCCGCGGGCAGGTTCGCCAGAGGGTCGTAGACAGCGGGTGATTGAGGGAGGCCGGCCAGCAGGCTTGCTTCCGCCAGGTCGAGATCGCGGGCTGACTTGCCGAAGTAGGTCTGGGCAGCGGCCTCCACTCCATAGGCCAGGTTGCCGTAGTAGACCTGGTTGAGGTACAGCTCCAGTATTTTGTCCTTGCCAACATGGCGAGTAAGACGAAAGGCCAGAATGCTCTCCCGCACCTTTCGCCAGGGGCTATGCGAGGCTCGCTCCTCCGGCGAAAAGTACAGGTTGCGGGCGAGTTGCTGAGTGATGGTGCTTCCCCCGGCGACGATCCTGCCGGCCTGCACATTCTGGACGAGAGCCCGGCCGATGGCGAAGACGTCGAAGCCCGGATTGCTGTAGAAACTGGCATCTTCCACCGCAATGGTTGCCTCCCGCAGGCTCTCGGGGATTTGTTCGAGAGGCACATAAGTGTGCGTGCCCTCGCGGGCCATCACCACCTGATAGAGCAGGCGGCCATGGCGGTCGTAGATCCTGGTGCTATCGTCGAGGGTAAAAGGTTGGGCCAACGATGGCGCTGGCCAGAATATGAGCAGGAGAAGGAGGGCTATCAGAGGGCTGTATGCTACCGCTATAAAAGCCACCGTCAGGCGCCAGTGGCTCCTGAGAAAGCGAAGCAGCCTCGCCAGGCTTTGGCCGGTCACTGGCTTATCGGCCGTCATAGCTGGCCTTCTCGTCTAAGGCCTGACCGGAACCTGGCGCTTGGGTCTGCAAGGCGGCAGGTCGCCGCGAACAGCAGCCCGAGGGGCTTGGCTGACCGTCCTATGCAAAAAACTGTTCATCGCTCGGCCCCTCCCTTACATTGACGCGGCCTGGGCTGCCTGGTTACAGGTCCCCAGCCGCCTCGGTTTTCTTCCCCCCACTCCACTGCGCTCCGACTTGAGACTACGCCTTCCCGCATGTGCCACACTTGACGCTCTCCCTACGGGTCCCTTGCGGATGGCTTGCGGTCGTCTTTTGAGGGTCTACCGTGCGCCGCGATTCCCCGGGGTGAAGTGTGCGCTCGCGTCCCGGCTCAAGTGTTCAGGACGCCAGCACCTGCAGTATAATCCCTGGCGTGAAGGGACAGTCGCTAGCTGTAGTTCTCCTGGCCGCCTCTTTCCTCCTTGGTCAGGGCGGCGCAATGGCCGAAGATTTCGACCGAGGGGAGGATGAGTTTATCGACCAGGTCCTTGAATCCCTCACCACCGAGGAGAAGATCGGTCAGCTGGTGATGGTGACGTTCGGGGGTCCAGACGCACCGCCCGATTCAGACATAAGCCGACTGCTCCTCGAGGGTAAGGTGGGAGCCGTCTACCTCAACTACTTCCACTGCAATGTCCTGAACGGCGATGGTGGGGATCCTTCGTGGTGTCAAGAAGAGCCGGGCGATCCGGATACCCCGGCCCAGGTGGCTCGCCTGGCCAACGACCTCCAGCAGCGGACCTATGAATCCTTCCAAATAGAAGGGCATGACTACTTCCTGCCCTTGCTGATCGCGGTCGATCACGAAGGGGATGGGTACCCTATGACTCACCTCCGAAACCGCTTTACGGCGGTGCCGAGTCAGATGACTATCGGGGCTACCTGGGATGAAGGCCTTGCCCAGATGGTGGGCGAGGTGGTAGGCAGGGAACTCGCCGCCGTCGGCGTGAACATGCTATTGGGTCCAGTGCTGGACGTCATGCCGGAGCCCAAGCCCTCGCCTCAGGATAGAGGCGTCAGAGTTTTCGGTAGCCTTCCTGATTGGGTCGCCAGCATGGGCAAGGCCTACATCCGGGGCGTAGGGACGGGCAGCCTCCGGGAAAACCTGCCGCGGGTGCTGACCGTCGCTAAGCACTTTCCGGGCCACGGCGCCAGCGACCGTAGTCCGGACTTGCAGATAGGCAAGCACGGGGCCTCTCTGGAGACTCTGTACGAAGTGCACCTGCGACCTTTCGCGGAACTGGCCGAGGCCGATGCATCGGAAGAGGTCCCAGACGGCATCATGGTTTCGCATTTGGCCTATCCCAACATCGCGGGCTGTGAAGCCTCTCCTGGCGAGATCGAGCCCGATCCCATTAGCCTTAATCCCGCCTGCATGCAGGCCTTTGTCAGCTTCCTCGATCAGAAGTCGGAATCCGGCCATGACTTCTCTTCTTGGCAGGATCGCCACGTAACCATTGCCGATTCCCTGGGAGTTCACGCCCTCAGGAACCAGTACGGCTACGTTGCAGACGAGCAGCTCTGCTGGGTGGCACAACAGGCCCTCATGGCTGGAAACGATATCCTGCCCCTGGTGGAATGGCTGGACGCCGAAGACATGGCGGGGGGCGGACTGGTGGAATGGGAAAGACCCCACATCGAACACACCCTGAACTGCTTGCGCCAAGACTACGAAGCCAATCCAGATTCGCCCTTCGGCAGGCGGGTCGACGAAGCGGTGAGACGGGTGATCCGCCTCAAGATCGAGCTCTACCCCGAGCTTCTACAAGGCGATCCCCAGGCTGCACTTGAAGACACGGTCAAGGTCGATCCTCAAGCCGCAGCCGATGTCGTTCGAGATGGCCGCGAAGACGATATGAAGAAGGTGGCGAGGCAGGCCCTCACTCTGATCTCTGCCAAAGGGGGACAGTGGGAGGGGATTCCGAGACTGTGGGAGCAGCACATTCTATTTGTAGAATGCTGGGACGGCAACTATTGCCAGCGGTCGCCCGAACTGCCCAAGGGCATCCTAGAGCATACGCTTCGGCAACTTGCCGCGCGCCCGCCGCCAGCGGAGAACCTAAGAACTCACACCCTGACGGAAATGCAAGAGGGCTCCGAAGAAGTCAAGCAGGACGTACAATGGGCAGACTGGATTGTCTTTGGCGTGTCCAACAGTGCGGCAGACTGGGACCTGCGCCTGCCATGGCTCGAGCTGGCAAGGCTGGTCGCTGGCCTCTACCCTGGACTGGAAGACGTGCAAAGGAAGTCGAAGGTGATCATTGCCTACGGCAGGCCGTACCTGGCGGACCAGACGACCGTAATGGCAACGGATGCCTTTCTGGCAACGTACGGCAAGACGCCCCCTGCTGTCGAGGCGTCCATCGAGGGTCTACTTGGTAGAGTACGGTTCGAGGGGCAGCTGCCGGTGGCCTTTCGCGAAGCGGGATACCCTGAGGTTGAACCGCCACTCACCCCGACTGCTGTACCGACGCCCAGTCCCACCGCTACGCTGACGCCTGCGCCTACCGCCGCGCCCGTCCCTCCGGGAGTACAACCCGCTGCCAACGATGGTGGCTTCCCCTGGCTCGTCGTCGGGCCTTCTCTTGCGGGTGTCCTGGCTGCAGGAGGCGCGGTCGGCTTCGTACTGTACCAACAAGGGCGAAGACGCCGGCGGCTTGCCGCGAAGCCAGCGCCTGAGGCGGAACTAGTGGTCGACTTGACGACGCATCGCGTTTTCGTCAAGGGCAAAGAGATCGAGCCAGCTCTGTCCAGGGAGCAGTACGAGCTCCTGGCGCACCTATACGAGAGCGCGGGCAAGTTGTGCACGCGAGAAGAAGTAGTCCGACGGGTGTGGCCCGATGCTGAGCTGGCCGGCGTCTCTGAGGAGGCCCTCGACTCCCTCGTGCACCGGCTGCGCGACCGGCTGCGAGACGCGGGCGCATCTAGACCGTTGATCGTCACTGCCCGCGGCCACGGCCTGCGGCTGGATCTATAGACGACCGCGCCGAGGGGAGCGGTTGTGGGTACGAGGGCGCCAGCGTCTACCTTCGTCCGCGCACCATTGACACCACACCTGCTATAATCGAGCGCGGTGCGCTCTGCCGAATGCGGCTTTCGAGACGGCCTTCGCCGAACGGAGGACAGCGTGGCGCACGAACATGATGGGAGGTCACTATGAGGACTTGGCTCATGGCAGTCGCCCTTGCTTTCGCCGCGGTCCCCCTGGTCGTTGGGGTTGGCTGCGGCGGAGGTGACGAGGGAGGACCCGCTGCAACGGCCACTCCGCTCGACAGGCCAGCGCTGGAGGCCATGCTCAAGACAATCGCCCTGACAGAGGAGGACTTGCCTTCTGGCTTCGTTCTGGAGCCGCCGGGAGAGGTATTTACGGACAACGAGCAGGCCGCCGAAACCGATCCGGAGGGAAAACAAGCGGCTCTTGCCCGCCTTGATGGATGGGGACGCCTCCTCGGATATGACGCCACCTATATGACGAACGACCCTCTGGGTGTCTTCATTGAGGGCGGCGACGCACTGGTCACTGTTTCGCTGAATATCTTTCAGACCTCTGAGGGAGCCGTGGCCGGTATGGAATGGGGCAGGGAGGTAGCTGCTGACCCCAGCCAGTCACCGACCCTGTTCCCCGGTGTGATCTCCATTGAGGGAGAGCCTATGTCGTTCCCCAGCATCGGCGACGAAACCCTGGCGGCTAGTTTCACAGGCACGCTTCGGCCGGAGGACGTGGAGTTCGAGGTTGACGTTGACTTCGTGGCTCATCTGGTCGCTATCAGACGAGGACGAGCCACCGCTCACATAATCGTGGCTGCAATAGGCGGCGCCACACCGGGACAGGAGGTGGAGGACATCATCCGCACTCTGGATGAACGGCTGGCCCAGGCACTCCAGTAGAAGGCGGCTTTGCCGTCCTTATTCGTGGTGCAAGGCCTCGATGGGATTGAGGCGAGAGGCATTGTAGGCGGGATAGATGCCAAAGAAGAGGCCGATGACCACCGACACGCCAAAGGCCAGGATGATGGCCACCGGGGAGACCTCCGCCCGGACGCTCTGCTCCAGGACGGTGCGGCCATCCGCTAGCGTCGAGAGGGTAACGCCGAGAACAACCCCGATGACTCCGCCGGCCATCGTGACCATCAGAGCTTCAACCAGGAACTGCATCAGAATGTCGCCCTGCGTCGCTCCCACAGCCTTGCGAATGCCTATCTCGCGGATGCGCTCCGTGACCGAGACCAGCATGATGTTCATGATGCCGATGCCGCCGACCACCAACGAGATGCCAGCGATAGCCGCCATCGCCGCCCACAGCGTCTGGGATATCTCGGTCTCGGCGGCCTCCAAGTTGGCCACGTCGGCCTGGGTTAGAATCTCGAAGTCATCCTTGGTCACGTTGTGACGCTCGCGGAGCAAGGCTGCTATCTCCTCCTCCGCTAGCTCGAAGTCATCCCTGTCGCTCACCTTCACCGAGATCTGGAACACGTTGCTCAGCCCCTGAGGATGCCTCAAGAAGGGAATACGGGCCTGCATTGTCGGCAGGGGAATAAACATCAGGTCATCCTCATCGCCGGTGGCCGTGGCTCCTTTCGGCTCCATGACGCCGATGACCCGGAAGTTGAAGGTGATCGACATGCTAGGAGGGCCTACCGCCAGGCGCACGGACTTGCCGATGGGGTCGCTGTCACCGAAGAGCGTCTGGGCCACCCCGTGCCCCAGCACAGCCACAAGGCCTTTACGGGTAACATCGTCGTCACCGATGAACTGGCCCCTCGCCACATAGAAATCGCGTACATATGGGTAGCCGGGCGTGGTGCCGATGACGGTGGTGGTCGTGTTCTCGCCACCGGCGATCAGTCGGGCCTCGAAGTCGACCTGCGGCGCCACGCCCTCCACATAGGGAAACCGCTCGGGGTCATTGATGGCGTGGGCATCGGTGTCTACCAGCGTCAGTGCCTGGCCGCCATATACCGCCGCCTGGACATTTGATGCTTGAGACTGACCGGGCCTGATAAAGAGAAGATTGCTGCCCAGCCCCTGAATACGCTCCGTCACGCCTTTCTGAGAACCTTGGCCCACCGCCATGAGGGTGATGACCGCGCTCACCCCGATGATGATGCCAAGCATGGTCAGCGACGAGCGCAGCTTGTTGGCAGTCAGAGCGGCGAAGGCACTGCGGATGGTGTCGATGATGCTCATGCCGTTGAAGCCCCACTTCCAGCGTCACCGCCGGACGAGCCGTTCGGCGATGACATTGGCTCATCGCTAACGATTTGACCATCTTGAAGCCGAACGACCCTGTGAGCGTAGGCCGCGATTTCCCGTTCGTGCGTCACAAGAGCGATGGTCATGCCCAGCTCCGCGTTGAGTCGCCGAAAAATGCGCATAATATCGTGGCCGGTGGCGGTGTCCAGTGCGCCTGTCGGCTCGTCGGCCAGCACCAGTGAAGGGTTCGTCACAAGGCAACGGGCGATGGCCACCCGTTGCTGCTCGCCTCCCGAAAGCTGAGGGGGCCGGTGCGCTACGCGGTCGGACAGCCCCATGTCGACAAGGGCCTGAAGCGCCAGGCGCCGCCGGTTGGGCACCCTGCGATAGAGCAAGGGTAGCTCCACCTGCTCGACCGCTGGTAGGCGACGAAGGAGGTTGAAGCTCTGGAAGACGAAGCCGATCTTGCGATTACGGAGCACCGCCAGCCGCTCCTCATCGAACGCGCTGACCGTCAGGCCGTCGAGTTCATAGGTGCCTGACGTGGGTTTGTCCAGGCAGCCGAGGATATTCAGGAGGGTGGACTTGCCGGACCCCGAAGGCCCCATGATGGCCAGGAACTCGCCCTCCTGTATCCCTAGGTTGATTCCCCGCAGGGCCGGTACAGGCACATCGCCAGCTAGGTAGACTTTGGTGATATCGGTCAGCTTGACCACGGTGCGAATTGTTTCCTAGCGAATGCCGCCGGGAAGTGCCTCCGCTTCCTCCGCTGCCTCCTCGGCCGCAGCGCCGCCTGAGAGCACTACCAGGTCGCCAGCCTTCAAACCACTGAGGATCTCCGTCTTTTCGGCGTCACTAACGCCTGTCTGGACGACCCTTGTCTCGAGCTTGCCGTCGATCACTACTTCAACGGTCCGGTTCTGTCCGCGACGTGTGATGGCCCGGTTGGGCACAGCCAAGACATTGGTCTTTTCCTGGGTAATAATAACCGCTGCTCCGCTCATGCCTGGAGCCGGCCGAACGTTAGCGTTGGCATCGAACCCCTCAAGCTGGGCGGTGGCAAGATAGGTGACCACACCCTGCTGTATGGTGGGGGCCAGGCCTATCGACGTTACCGTCAGCGGATAAGCCTTCTCCAGGATGGCGTCGAAAATGATGAGCCCCTTTTGGCCAACCTTGACGCTGGGGAGGTCCGTCTCGCCAAGGGTCAGCTTTACCTCCAGGGCATCGGGGGTGAGCAGAGTGATGGCCGGGATGGCCGAGGTGACCAGATCGCCCACACTGATAGCAATCGCAGCGACAGTGCCATCGAAGGGCGCCACCAGCTTCGCGTCCTCCAGGTTCTCGCGAGCCTGCTTCACTGCCAGCTCAGCGACCTGCACCTGCTGAACCTGCAAGTCGATGTCCTCCTGGCTGGCGCCGGCAAGGAGATCATCCCTGGCCGCTATGGCTGCCTCCAAATTGGCCTCTGCGATGTCGACGGCGCCCTGGGCGGCGGCAATGGCGGACTCTGTCGGGCCCTCACGAAGCTCGTCCAGTTGTAGTTGGGCCGCTTCCAGGGCTTGCCCTGCCGCTGTCACCGCTGCTTCGGCCGTAGCAAGTTCCTCTGGGTCGGCCCCTGCTTTCAGCTCGTCGAGCGCCTCCTGAGCGGATGCCACGGCGGTCTCGGCAGAGTCGACGGCCGCCTCGGCGTCCTTTTCGCTTGCCAGCGCACTGCGGTAGGCCGAGTTCGCTTGGACGAGAGCACTGGTCGCCGCGACGAGGGCCGGCTCCGGAGCGTCGTCCTCGTCCTCCCCCGGACCAATGGAATCGTTGAGCTTGCTGATTTGGTGGTTGTCGAGGGGGATGATGGAGAAGTCGTCGCAGATGTCCTCGATGTGGTCGTCGGTGTCACAGTAGGTCGTGGCGGCGCTTTGGAGAGCTGCTTCCGCCGACTGCACGCCCGCCTTGGCGCTTGTTCGGAGACTCTTGGCGCTCGTCAGGTTCGCCTCGGCGATTGCCACATTCGCCTCGGCGGCTGCCAGGTCGGCCTCTGAAGGACCCTCCCGTAGCTTCCTCAGACTGTCCTGAGCGGCAAGAAGCGCTGATTCGGCGCTCCCTACCCTCTCCTCCGCCGCAGCGAGTTCAGCATCAGAGGGTCCATCCAGCAGGTCCTTCAGGTCATTCGAGGCTGTGTCAAATGCCACTTGGGCACTCACCACCGCCTTTTCGGCGGCCGCCTTGTCGGCAACAGAAGCGCCTTCCTGGATCTGCTCGAGACGGATGCGCGCCGACAGGAGATTTGCCTCGGCGGTAGCCAGCTGGTTCTCCAGAGCATCGGATTCCAGGCTGGCTAGCTGCTGATCCTTCTTGAGCTCATCGCCCAGCTCCACTTCGACGGAGCTCACCCTCCCCGCTATGCCGAAACTGAGCACCGCCTCCCTCACCGCTTGTGCCTCGCCTGACGTACTGACGCTGAAGCGAATGGTGGTCGTGGCCACCCTGTACGTGCTGACGGCTTCCTCGTCGGAGCCGTCGTCAGCCAACCAAAAATGGTAGGCGAAGAACCCGCCCACCGCAGCGGCAATGAGTAGGGTCAGGAGCACAAGCCAGCGAGGCTTTCTTCTCCTGTAGATCGTCTCCATAAGCACCCAGCTCCTTGCCTGTTGAGTAATGTAAGTCTGCCGCAGATCGGCAGACCGCAGATTCAGGTAAGCATATGATGGCTTGCAGGCACCATACTGTCAACTAGCCATCACCGACGCACTGAACTACGTAGTCGACAATGCCGACACAATGCTGTTTGTGGCGGCCAACGTCGGCCTGTGGGGTGCCAAAACTCCGCCAAATGGGGGCACCCTCGGCTGAGCATGTTAGGTATGTGGCGATTGACTGAGCTCACGAGGAGGAGCGAGAGCAAGCTTTCAGCCGTTCACTGGGAACTACTTGCACAGAATGTCACTTTCGCTGACGCCCAACAAACTGGCGGTTTAGGACGAGTAGGCGCAAATTGGGTAGGAACGAAGGTGTTTCCTATCCAGCAAATATCTCGACCTTTGCGTCAGCGGCAAGTTGGTTGAGGTCATTGGTAAAGGCTGGCCAGTCAAAACCTGTCTGGCGTCGGTACTGGTAGTGCAGGCTTACGCGACCGTCCAGAACAGATATAGTTTCCAACGTAAGGCCACGGAGCTTCTCATTAAGAAATCTGGAGAGTTCTTTTTCGAAACCCCGGAACGATGGCTGGTCTACTGAAATCATCACGTTACCACGCCCAGATAGCGTGAACTTGTCACCCATTAGCCGTTGTATGCTCAATGACACAAGAACAAGGATGAATAGCATGATGGTTATCAGATAGTTCTCGGTGGCCGCACCGATTGAGGAAGCGATCAGCAGAAGAAGAAACCCGATTTCTGCCGGGTCCTTTACCGGTGTCCGAAAACGAACAAAAGACAGCGCTCCGAGCAGCCCGAGAGAGAGCGGGATGGAAGTCTGGATGCCGAGAAACAGTGTAGTGATGGCCGGGCCTCCAAGGATGAATGTGCGATGCACCCCGGCACCGATATGCCTTGACCCGTAGAACCAATTGGTACATGAGGTAGGCGACTATGGCAGCTATCAACGAAAATCCAATTATGACAATGGCTTCCCAGGTTCCTACCGGCGATTGCAGACCTTCGATATAATCTATGAGTCCATCAAACACAGCTTGTCCCCCTTTGCACTTATGGTTCAGCCATTCTTCCCGAAGGCCACAAGCGGCCTATCGTGCCCAGGTCTGCCAAATGTGAATCAATACAGTAGCCGTATTTCGAGAATCTGCTCCAGTCCACATCCAGCAACTTCGCGCGTCTGAGTGTTCTCGGTAATTCCATGCCTGGCCCTTTTACCTCAATCACTCCGCCTTGCAGTCGCAGTTCCCGTTCTCCGTAGCCCAGTTCCCGAGCGACAAGAGTGGAGCGGATATTATGGTCCAGACATACACGTACTCCGGTAAACATCTCAGTGAACCGGTAGCGCCAGTACGATACAAGGATGATTGGTCGGAGAGGTTTCCCCGGGAAATGACCAAATCTGGCCATCGTGTCCATGAGCGTCGTTTCGTCCACGATTCCTGCACCCAGGCAATCCAACTGAACATTCTCTGCCGGTGCCAGGAATCTCTCACGCTGCTTACTACTGGCAAAGCCCTGCCTTGACTTGAGTTCCACAAACACGGGAACCTTCTCCGGAAGTGTCCCGTTGTGTGTGAACGCTAGCCTAAAAGAGCGCCAGTTGGGGTGGCAGTGATGATGAAAAACAGAGCCACCCAGGGAACCCATCCGGTATGCTGCAACGACGGCACAGGTCTAGCAGCACCGGAGGGACGGCGTGATCGACGTGGA
>DAOUEZ010000004.1:0-11960 GCA_034429995.1 Dehalococcoidia bacterium | reverse complement strand
CGCGGACCTCGAGGTTGCCGCGGGCCTTCTCCAGGCCGGCGAAGACGGCCTCCTTGCCTCGCTCGGCGCTGAACAGACCCGTGCTGAGGACAACGAAGGCGAACACGGAGGCGACGATGACGAAGGCGATGAGGATGATGGCCGTCTCGAGGCCCGTGATGCCTTCCTCTCTCTTGTGCAGGCTGCGGAACAGCCTTGTTAGTCTACCACGCATTCAGCGTTCCTCCTTTTGGGTGCCTTAGGTTTGAGGTAGACGTTCCTCAAGACTTACCCGTTTGGTACCTTCCCTATTGGCCGGAGTGCTTGGTTCACGAGTCGTCTGGTCTTGTGCGATCACCTCCCTTCACGGCTCTTTCACGGGTTTCACTATCTCACTATCAATGGACGCTATTGATGTGCGGATGTTACATGCGGCTGTGAGAGTTATTGACGTAACGGCCCACTTTGGCCCATAAGCGGAGGCAGCCTGGCCGGCGGCAGTGGGCTGGGGTGAACTGCAAGACGGTGTGATGGGCCATCCACGCCGACGCGCTGCCCCGCCGACGGCGGCCGTCGTGGCCGTCGTTTCTTGATCTCTAGAGGGTTCTCGTCGAGACCCTCACAAGAACCTTCACAACCATATGTAACATCAGTATACCAATTGCGTCCTATAGGCAGAGGCGAAGCCTTGGAAGCTATCTTTGTCCCTCTTCAAGTCGTCGCAGGCGTCTCGTTAGTCTTTCTTGTCCCCGGCTTGCCTTGGACTTACGCGCTTCTGGCTCGGGACAGGCTTTCCATATTAGAGAGGTTGGGCCTCAGCGCAGCCCTCAGCATCGCGCTGGTCCCGCTTGGCCTGTTCCTGCTCAACCTCCTCCTGGGCGTTCCCGTTGATGTCAGGACCATACTTATCCTTATCCTCGCTCTGGCCCTGATAGGGACGCTGGCCGCCCTTTGGCGGACATCGTTTCGAGCCCGGGCCCTTTCGGTAACGAACCTTGACATCTCAGGGCATCTCCGAAAGTCGATTCCGGCTGTGAGCGCGGGCGGTGCGGCAAGGCTGCTGGCCCTGGGGATCATCATGGGGTTTGCGTTCTACACCAGCTTGATCCCGCGCCTCGATTATTCATACCCCCTGCACACGGACGAGTGGACGCACTTCGCCGAGGCCCGCACCATTGCCACAGAGGGAACGATCCCTTTCTTTGACCCAGTCACGGGGGAGGACAGGTCCGACCCGGTCACGGAGGAGACCAGATCCTCTCCTCACTTTGAGGTGGGTTATCATCTCTTTCTTGCGGAGTTCCAGCTTGTAACGGGGCTCCCCTGGTTGGACATATTTCGGTATCTTCCGTCGGCCGTCTTCGCGCTGGCCGCTCTCAGCGCTTACACATTTGGGAATCGACGCGGCTTCGGGCTTGAGGCTGCCCTGTTTGCCTCCCTTGTTCCCACCACAGTGCGCTTCCTTGGCCCGGCCTTCGCGGTTCCCGTGGCGCTTGGGCTGTTCTTTGTGCCGCTAGTCCTGTTCCTGGTGAGTAATTATTGGGCCTCCAAGGGGCTGCCTGTGCTCCTGCTGCTGCTTCTTTCCTTCTTGTTCATCGCTCATGTCCCCACGGCTCTGTTTGCTGGTCTCATCATCGTCGTCTACGGGCTCTTCCAGACGCTCCGTCGTGCCCTGACCCGGCGCCCTATGAGGCGGCGGGCATTAGCTCATCTGGCCACGGTGCTGGGGGTGGCCGCGCTCTCCTCACTTCCGCTGCTCGCATACAACAACTGGCTGGTGGGAGAGGCGGTGGCCGAGCCGCTTCCTCGGGAGCTGCTAGTATCCCCGGGAGGTATAATCCCCCGGCTCGGCTATCTTCCCTATCCGCTTTTCGTCCTCGGGCTGGCACTGCTGGCCAGAAGCGGCAGACGCACCGACCGTGCGCTGTTGGTGACAACGGTTCTGGTGGCCTCGTACACGTTTCTGCATTACGAGTTCGGAGTGGGAAATGCCGCCCTTTACTCGCGGAGCATCCTCTACCTCTCGCTGCTGGTGTTGTTGATCGCGGGCCTGGCGACGTCGGGCGTACGGAGATGGCTTGCTACCTTGCTCAGCCCTAGATGGGCAGGCGGGGCGTCATTCGCTGCCGCAGGACTGGTGCTTGTGGCCATCATGCTGCCGTCGCTCGGGCTAAACCTTCAGAGCCGGTACGAGGAGGACTACTATCGACGCATCGGCGACACGGAGTACGAGGACTTCGTGTGGGTGCGCGACAATCTCTGCTCGGGCTATGAGCGCGCCCTAACCGACCCCAGGTTTGGCAGGGCCTTTGCGGCCATCACCGGGAGGCACGCCTATGCAGCAATTCCTGCAACGGCTGCTCCCGTGCGGCCCCCTGAGGTAGAGGAAGCCAAGCTGGTGCTTCGTGATGGCGTGCCAGACGCTGACTGGCTGCGGGAGCGTGGCGTGAGCATCGTCTATAGCACGAGGCGCGTGGAGAACTCGGAGCTGGTGCAGGTGCACGACAGGGTGTATGTGCTGCCTGGAAATGAAGTCTGCGCGGCCGAGAGGATGCACGTCACGGCCAAGAGTAGACCTGTCCGGGCCAGTGTTGACTCACTTCAGTGACCGGTTTGGGTTCTAAGGACCAAGGGACGCCGTTTCCTGTAAGGGTTCTCGCGACCCCGTGTAACATTGGCAGATCAATGGCGTCCATTCGAAGTGGGAAAACCTAAGCGAACGAGGAGCAACGCACTGTGCGACGTCTGAAGGATTGGGCCGGGAGGCTGGTCGCGCCGCCGGGCGACGCTGCCGGCCCTCCGGCAGGGGACAGCACTCTAGGCGCGAGCCTCGAGGGGGGCGCCCTTATGTGCCTGGCTCCTGTGGCCATGCGCTCTTTCGCCGAGCGGACGGGGTGGAGGTATAGTCGCTTTGGGGCGGCCATCTTCACTTCCTTGGGAGTAGCGCTCGCCGGCGGCGTGGCCATCATGGCGGCCATGGGCCTAATCTTGGGCGCGACGTGGCCAGCCATCAGTGCTGATGAGGGAACCGCCCTTTCCACCGCTAAGGCCGCCGTCAGCGGGGGCCACCAGTGGATCGAGATGCTGGCTCCCCCTATTCAGGTGGCGCTCTACGCTCCGTTCTTCGTTATCGGTCACCCTGAGTTTGCCACCGTCGTGCCGGCGCTGTTCGGCGCTTTGCTTCTCATCTTGGTGGTCGTCGCCGCCTGGCGCATGACCGGCATGCCATGGGCGGGAGCCATCGCGGGGCTGCTGCTGCTGTCATCCCCCGAGTACTGGCAGCGATCGTCCAACCTTCCAGCTTACCAGCCGTTCGTGTTCTTCGGGTACCTGGGGCTGCTCTTAATCGCATCCGCTTGCCGTAATCCACGTCGCTCAACCGCGTTTGCCATCGCGGGTGGGATTGCCTTGGCACTCTCTGTGTACAGTTTCACCATCGGCCTCCTGTTCCTCCCTGCGGCTCTGCTCCTGGCGCTGGTTTGGAAGGGCAGTCGGAAGCCGGCCCTGTTGGGCCTATCGGTCGCCGGTGTGTTGCTGTTGCCCTTCGCGATCTGGCACATTGCCGTCGCTGGCGTGCGCAACGCCTTCTACTATCCGCACAACTTCATACTAGTAAAATACTTGGACCAGTTCCAAGGCTTCTTCTCCAGGCCCGACTACGATCTGTCTGGATATGCCACTCAGGCTCTCCCCGATATGCTGCTGGGTGCCGCTCCTATCTGGCTGTGGTTGCTGGCGGCGGCGGGATTGCTGGTCATCGCCAAAGTGCATGGCGTCCGCGTATCGGTGACAATCGCGGCGGCTATGGTGGCCGTGGTTCTTGCCCACCTCGTCGTGCGACCAGCTCCTATACCGCGCTACACGTACGTGCTAGTGCCAACCGCCGTATTGGCCGCTGCTGTTGGAGCAACCCTGGCCGTGCAGTCACTGGCGCAGCACCAAGCGCGGCGTCATCTGGTTATCCTTGCCACAGCGGTCATCGCTCTCCTAGCCGTGGTCACTGCTTCCAGCGCCATCTCGACGCACTTGGACGACGTCAAGACGGCGCGCGCCACCCCTCAATACGCGGATCTCCAGGCTGTGGCGAGCAAGGTTGATGATGATCGCGCTTTGCTGGCGCGAGCATCGTATCTGCAGGTGCTGCTGCCGGACAATCAGGTCTACACGGCCAACTTCTTTTCTGAAGACGAGTACCTTGATTACATACTCTGGCAGGACGAGGAAAGAGTACGCCAACTGTTTGCTGACCGAAACGTCGGCTGGGTCGTCTTCCAGAAGAACGTTCACCACTGGGAGCGCGACTTCAACTATTGGGCATTCACTGCAAGCGGCTCCCCGCCACGCCACTACATATGCTTGCCCCAGTCGGCGGGATTCAGCGAGGTCTATGATGGCCAGTTCTTCACACTCTATAAAGTGAGGCAGGACTGGCTGCAATCGGAATCGGTATCGGGGTCTTGTACTGTGCCGGAGTGTGAGCTTTGGGCGTTCCCGGGAGCTTGGCGCGAGGGGATGGGGCTGGCGAATGGCGAGGCCTACTGTGAAACGCCGTAGGTGGCGTTTCGGGGCACTCATGTTGATTCTAGATCTCTTCGGGCGGGTGTCGAAGGGCTGAGGATGATACTGAAGGTGGAAGCGCGGGTGGCGCCGAGTTCTCATGTGAATACTGAGCCTCAGGTTCGGATGCGAAAGGCGCGGAAGATCTCGAGTATCCTCCAGAGGTGGGCCCCGGTCGGGTCGGGCGGGTCGGCCCTCGACGTGGGGTGTGGGGCCGGCTTCGTCGCGCATTACCTTCAGCGGCTTGGCTGGAGTGTGGTAGCGCTCGACATAGCTGATCAGCGGACGACGTCGGGGTTCGAGTTCGTTGTCGGGCGGGCTGAGGCGTTGCCGTTCCCCTCAGAAACCTTCTCCGTCGTCGTGAGTAACCAGGTGATCGAACACGTTGTGGACGCGGCAGCCCATCTCCACGAGCTACGCCGGGTCCTGGCCCCAGGGGGATTCGCTTACGTGGCGACGCCGAACCGCTTTGCGGTTCTCGAACCACATTACAAGCTCCCCTTTCTCTCCTGGCTCCCGCGTGGGCTCGCGGACGCCTATGTGCGGCTGCTGCGGCGGGCGGAAAATTATGACGTCTTCCCGCTGAGCCGGGGTCGTTTACTAGAGGAGGCGGCACGAGCGGGCTTGGAATGCGACGACGTTACGCCGTGGATGGTCGCGGAGACCGCAGCGGTGGAGCGATCTCCGCTGGCCAGGATTGGGAGCGCACTACCCGATAGTGTGCTGCGCTGGTTGTCCTACCTGAGCCCAACATTCGTGTTCGTCATGCGTAGAGTGGAAATCGAGCGCTGATTATGCCTAGGTCCCAAACTCAGCGGTCTGAACAACCAGCGGTTGGGTTTCGTCTGTGAATGCAACGAGCTACAAGCCGGCGGAGTACTGGGAGAAATTGGCCCGCGACCAGCTCGAGCAGGCCGAGGATGCCGCCCTTCTGGGAGCCGTGTGCTATGCTGGCGCTCCGTTGTGGCTGAACCGTTTCTTCGCTCACTTCCAGCAGAGGGCGGTCACGGGTGCGCTGAGGCGGATGGCGCGGCAGAGCGATGGCGGAGTCATGCTGGAGATCGGTTGCGGCTCAGGGCGCTGGTGCCACTATCTGTCGGCGTCTGGCCCCGTCGTGGGCGTCGATATCGTGCCTTCCATGGTCAGACGCGCCCGGCAGCTTGGCCGGGGCCCGCAGTTCTGCTTGGGCTCGGCCCAGGCTCTGCCCTTCGCCGACAACAGCTTCGAGCTGGCACTGTCGGTTACGGTCCTGATGCATGTTCCCGACGAGGTCAAGTCCGCTTGTGTGAAGGAACTAGTCAGGGTGCTCCGACCCGGGGGAGCGGTGATCCTCTACGAACGCATCAGTCCTGGCATCGGCGCTCAGGTGCATCCGATCCCGATAGACGGCTGGGTTCGCCTGTTTAGCGACCACGGGATGCGGATAAGGCGCTACGAGGCGTACGAGTATGCACCGCTTCTCAGGCTTCTGCATCTAGCCAGCAGGATCCTGCCGGCGCGGGCCCGTACCTCATCCTTGGCGGCGGATGACGTCAAGAGACCGGCTGGCCGCCGGGCACCGATGACGGCTGCATCCCTCAATGGCCTTCCATTGCCCGTGCGGTGGGCTGCCCGGCTAGCGGTTGCTGTCTCCTACCCCATCGAGTACCTGAGCCGCTGGGTGCTCGGGTCGAGGCTCGCCAACTCGGCCCTCATGGTCTTCGAGAAGACCTAGGCGCCTCGCGCGGCTCGCCTCCCCCTCCATCTGGGCCTCGCGATCCTTTGGTCCCAGGATGGCCTGCAGGCCGAGGATCTGGGCGGAGAGGACGCCAAGGAGAAAGGGAACGCCCGTCGACAGAAGCCGGTCGAGCGCGGCCACGGCTATGGCCACATCCCGGTCTGCGCCCGCCTGTATAAAGAGGGCCACCAACGTAGCGTCGCGGACGCCTAGCCCCATCGGTAGGAATGACACGGAGCCCAGGGCAAAGGCGGCCGCGCTGATCCCGACCAGCTCTATCACGTTCATCGAGCCGCCGAAGAGCTGGAAGGCGTAGAAAGAACGAACACCCAGCAGGACGAACATCGCCGCGTATATGCCAGCGGCTGCCCCCAGGGACCAGAGCGGCACGCCGCGCACGGCGGCCACGATGTCCCCGTCCGGGGCGAGCACCCTGCGGGCGACCCTCGGCAACGGCAGTCGGGGGATGACGCGATCGTACGACCCGCTGCGGACGAAGGCGATAGCGGCTACGGCCACGCCGGCGCCTGCGGCGACAACCGCGGGCAGGGCTAGCCCTCCTTCTGGCAGGAGGAGCACCAGGGCAAAGAGGGCGATCACGGCTGGCACCAGCGTCCCCAGCAGGACTTCCAGGCCCACAAGGGCACTCCCCGTTGCAAGGCCGATCCCCATGAAGCGCTTGTAGAGGTAGACTCGCAGCGGGATGCCTGCCTTGACCGGCGTCGAGTAGTTGGCGGCCAGGGACGCCGTCACCACCAGGTATAGTTGCCGCACCGACCGGTTCCCGGCGGTGCCTGCCAGAATGCAGTAAGCGGCGGCGACTGAGCCCACTACCAGGAGGCCTGTGAGGAGCACGATGAGGGCGATGGCAAGCGGGTTGGGGTCCACCACGCTCGGGATCTCGTAGAAGCGGATGAGGAGGAAGATGCCGACTCCCAGGGTGAGAGGCAGCACCAGCCACGCTAGCAGCCTCCTCTGGGGTGCCCGGGCGAGATCGAGACGCACTATTCCCCGGCCCCCGCGGCCCGCGCTAGCAGGTTCGCATATCCCTGGGCGACTTGTCGCCAGTCGAACTTGCGCCTCACCCAGCGTCGGGCGACAGCCTCCATCTTCTCGGCGTCGGCTGGGGAGTCGAGCAATTCATTAATGGCCGCCGCCAGAGCAGCCGGAGACTCAGGTTCCACCAGCAGTCCCGTTCGCTTGTGAATCACCACATCCGGAATGCCGCCTACCGACGTCCCGACGACGGGGCAGTCGGTAGCCATAGCTTCCACGAAAACGAGACCGAAGGACTCGGTGTCGCCGCCGCGCGTTACGACTGACGGCCCAACAAACACGCGACTCCGGCCGTAGAATCGTGGAAGCTCCGCTGGCGGCTGGGCGCCAGCGAAACGGACCCGGTCTGCCAGGCCCAGTTGCGACGACAGGGTCTCCAACTCCCCGCGACAGGGGCCATCGCCCACCACAAGCAGGCGGGCGTCTGGATGGCGGACGAGGACGTCAGGGAAGGCGCGGATCAGATACTCCACCCCCTTCTTCTTAGCCAGCCGGCCTACGAAGAGTACGGTCTGGTGCGAATCCTCACCGTGCTCTGGTCTGGCCGAGAAGCGATGGGTATCAACACCCATTGGCATGACCCGTGGGGGCTCCCCCCTGCGGGATGTCACCTCCGGAAGCTTCGTCGCCATGTCTCGGCTCACGACGGTTACGGCCTCGCAGCGCGAGGCCAGGGCTCTACGCAGGGCGTCCAATAGGCGGCCGCGGAGGCCGTAGACGTCGCCGCCGTGGGCGGTGATCACCACCGGGATCTTGAGGATTCGGCCCACCAGCACGGCCACAATCCCTTGAGGGACGAACCAGTGGGCATGGATCACGTCCGGGCGCGTCGTCTTGGCCAGGCGAAAGGCGGCAATCAACTCGAAAAGAACCAAGAAGGGCGCCTGAAGGTAGAGCCAAGGACTTCGGCTTAGGCTCTCAAGGATGGCGCCATCCGCGAGGCGCTCCAGGGAGCGTGGCCAGAAGTAGTGAAATCGCCGTACCTTGACTCCTTGCAGGGTCTCTGCCTCAGGCGCTTTCCTCACGGCAGGTGTAAGCACCGTCACATCGAAGTGCAGCAGCAGGTGGCTGCACAACTGGAACACAAACGGCGGTGTGCTATCGCCGATATTTTTCGGGAATGTGCTGGTCAGCACTAACAGTGAGGGCCGCGCAGCAAGGCTTGGCGACACTACGGTCTACTCCATTCTCAGCGGTACGGCTGGCGAGACCTCCTCGTTCCCGGCGGCGAGATGCGGGGGAAGCGGGACCTGCTGCTCCCCATCCAGACGGGTGTGCTGCCGGGCCAAGTCGTCGTAGTAGCGGCGCTTTTCCAGGTACAGCACCGTCTCCTGTGTTTCGCGCATACGGCTGAGCATGTCGGCAAGAAGTGCAATCAGGAAGGAAAACGCCCCGAGGATCAGGAGGATCGCGCCCAGAGTGGTAAGAGACTGGTACGGCGAGGTCTTGCCGCTCAAGAAGAAGTTGGCGAGAACCGTCATCTCCGCGGCTCCCCCCATCAGGGCGAGGACAGCCCCGATAGCTCCAAAGAAGGCGAACGGCAGCCGATCTCGTACCGCGCGGGTCAGGATGGTGAGGGCGCGGGTGCCGTAGCGAACGAGGCTACGGGCTACGCGTGACTTGCCGTGCTCGCGAACGCCGCGAATCGCGATGGGCACCTCGGTCATGGCCATACCCTTTCGGGCCAAGTCAAGCAGCGACTCCTGCGTGTAGGTGTGGGCGCCGAAAACGTTGATTCTGATGGCGGCGTCGCGGGAATAGGCACGGAAGCCGCATGCGGCGTCAGTGAACGAACGGCCGCAGGCAAAGCCCGTAATGCGGGCCATGAACCAGTTCCCAAGGCGGTTGCCCGCCGGCATCTCGGGCACCAGGAGGGGGTCGCCGAAGCGCGTGGCCGTAGCGAAGTCGGTCCGCCCCTCCAGGAGCGGGGCGATCAGCTGAGGGATAGCTTCCGGTGGATGCTGCCCGTCCCCGTCCAAGCTTACGATGATGTCAGCCCCGGCACGCAACGCTGCATCAATCCCGGTGGCGAAGGCAGCCCCTAAGCCCTTATTCTGCGGATGAGAGACTACCTGCGCACCGCGTTCCAGAGCGAAGGCGCGGGTTCGGTCGGTCGAGCCATCATCCACTACGATTGCGTCGATACGGTCGATCCCTTCGATCGATGTGGGAATCCGGTCGAGGACGCCGCCGATGGATTTCTCCTCGTTGAAGGCGAAGATGACTATTCCCAGCTTCATTGTGACGTTGGGCTCCGTTGCATGATGCTAGAAAACCGTGTTGGTGGGGTCGAGGACACAGCGAGAATGCTCTCTAATAGCTGCATAATCGATTCCATTATGAGGGCAGAGGATCAGAGTACAGTCGGCGCTCCGGAGCGAGTCCTCTGTCAAGGGAAGAGACGTCAATCGTTCTCCGTCGATGGCAACGGCGGGGACGAGCGGGTCGTGATACTGGACGTGAACCCCGGCGTTCTTAAGAAGAGAGGCGATGGTCAGAGCCACAGAGCTCCTTACATCGCCTACCCCCGGCTTGTAGGCCATCCCCACTATCAGCACCACCGGCCGCGCCTGTCCTGCCAGGGCTTGCTGTACACGGGCCACTGTCTCCTTCGCCACCAGTTCGGGCCTGTGGTCGTTCACGGCGATTGCTGCGTCGGTTATCTTGGCACCGGTGCCCTGCCGCTGTGCCGTCCAACGGAAATAGCGAGACGCCAGAGGGATGCAGCGACCGCCCACGCCCGGGCCGGGCGAATGCCGCATGAACCCGAAAGGTTTAGTGCTGGCGGCGTCCAGAACCTCTCGAGGGCTCATGCCCAGGGAGTTGCAGACTTGTGCCAGCTCGTTAGCCAAGCCGATGTTGACGAAGCGAAAGGTGTTTTCGAAGACCTTCGTGGTCTCGGCCACTTCGGGGGAGGACACCGGATGCACTTCAATAGCCAGCTTCGAGTAGAAGCGAGTGGCAAGATCGGTGCAAGTCGCCGTGATACCGCCGACGACCTTGGGGATGTCAAGTACGGAGAAGCTGCTGTTCCCAGGGTCTAGGCGCTCAGGGGCAAAAGCGAGACAGAAGTCTGAGCCCACCTCTAACCCTCCTGACTCCAACATCGGCAACACCACCTGCCGCGTAGAGCCGGGCGGGACGGTGCTCTCGAGAACAATGAGCTTGGGGCTGCGTAGGCGCTGGCTGACTTCTCGAACAGCGCTCGTGACAGCCGAGAGATCAGGCTCATCTCTGCAGGACCAGGATGTTGGGACGCAAAGTATCACACAATCCGAGTCGTATACAGCGTCGAAGTCAGTGGTGGCCTTCAGTCTTCCGCTGCCAACCAAGTGCCGGAGGCGTTCGGGATCCGTGTCCGCGTCCGGACTCACACCGCGATTGATGTTATCGGCTATGGTGGCGTCGATGTCGATCCCCACCGCCGTGAAACCAGCTTCGGCGGCAGCCAACAGTTGCGGCAATCCCACCGTACCGAGGCCAATAACACAGACCTGGGCCTCACCGCTGGCAATGCGGTGGTCGAGATGTCCAAGACTAGTTACCAAAGCCTGCATGATGGTTACCCCCTTCCAGCTCTCCCTGGCCGGCACTCGGCATTGAAAGCCGCAGGCAAGGGTACCGAAGGCGTTCGTGATCGCTTCTTCATTACTTCTTCATCAAATTGACGCTATTGACCTGTCGATGTTACAAGCCATTGTGGGCTTCTTGGGGTTAAAGCTGCGATTGGGCCCGTAAGCTGTAAAGCCGTTGGGGGAAGAAGTCGGGTGCGGCTGCTGACGCCGGGCCTGGCGAGTGGGCGGGTCGCCTGGCCCACCGTTTCGCGGTCGGCTTGGACAATATCCAGGGTGGAGGTGGAGCTGTGTTCCTCGTGGTGCAGGAGTCAACGAGAGGCGCAGGTCACCCTTAGGCCACGGACGCCTGAGAGCCACGCGCGACCCGGACACGTGGTCAGGCCCATCGGCGGCTACGCCAGCTTCGGCAGGCTGAAGCCCTAGCTGCACATGGTCGACCAGCCGCGGTGGACGGCTTGGGGCTGTAGACCGGTTAAAGCCGACGGGCCGGCCGGTACTGCGCTGGGCTGCGGGCTACGCCGCGCACGCACGCCTCACGTCAGCGTGCCGCAGCCCAGCATCAGCAAAGGGGTCTAGTGCAGGTCCATCACGTCGTCGATCTCCGGCGGCATGGTGCGGTTGATGAGGAGGGTGCCACCGGAGGGCGGGACCACTTCCAGCGTGAAGATCTCGTTCGAAACGAGGGTGCTGCCGGTGGGGGGATTCACGGTGATCTCCGCCAGCTCGCCGACCTCCAGGAGGGTGTCGCCGTCGGTCAGGATCCAGTCGACGGTGTAGGTGGTGTTGGCCACGCGGTTCTGCGCGTCGATGTAGTTGATGACGACGGTGTTGACGTAGGCCGACGGGTTTAGGCTGATGGGGAAGCCGCCGGCGGCGAGGCCCACGTTGAACTGGATTTCGTCCGAGCTGTCGATGTCATCGTCGGGCTCGATGTCGGTGACGGTAAGGGCGCCGCGGACCTCGAGGTTGCCGCGGGCCTTCTCCAGGCCGGCGAAGACGGCCTCCTTGCCTCGCTCGGCGCTGAACAGACCCGTGCTGAGGACAACGAAGGCGAACACGGAGGCGACGATGACGAA
>DAOUEZ010000003.1:0-67421 GCA_034429995.1 Dehalococcoidia bacterium | reverse complement strand
AGGCCCTGGCCTGGGAGCACGTCTACAATACCGTGCGCCCCCACCAGGCCCTGGGATATAAGACGCCTAAGCAGTTCCTGGAGGACTTCGCCCTTGCGCGCCCTCCTTAGTGTCACTAATGTACTGGACGAGTACAAAGCCTGGGCAGTAACGCCCAGCTATGCTAAAATTGCGGCGCAATCGCGGTTGCCTGCCGGCGGGCAAGAGGAGAGCCTTGGCTGAAAAGATCTTTATCGGCATAGCTTGGCCTTATGCCAATGGCTCCTTGCACCTGGGGCAGATCGTCAGCTCCCAGCTTCCGGCCGACATCCTTGCCCGATACCACCGCACCAAGGGCAACCGTGTTCTCATGGTCTCCGGTAGCGACCAGCACGGCACTCCCATCACGATCCGCGCCGAGCAGGAGGGCCGCTCACCCCAGGAAGTGGCCGCCCAGTTCCACCAGGAGTTTCTGGACTGCTGGCAACGCCTGGGCATAACCTTCGACCTCTACACCACCACCGGCACCGAGAACCACGCCAGCGTCACTCAGGACATCTTCCTGGCCCTCCTGAACAAGGGCCATATCTACAAAGAGAGCATGCCTCTTCCCTACTGCCCCAACGACCGCCGCTTTCTCCCCGACCGCTACGTGGAAGGAACCTGTCCCTATTGCGGCTCGCCCGCCGCTCGCGGCGACCAGTGCGATGAGTGCGGCAAGACGCTCAATGCCGCCGAGCTTCTGGAGATGCGCTGCCGCCTCTGTGGCGCCACGCCCGAGATCCGCCAGTCGGAACACTTCTTCCTTCGCCTGAGCGCCTTCAACGAACGTCTCAAGCAGTGGGTCAGCGACAAGACCCACTGGCGCAAGGCTGTCCTCAACTGGACGCTGGGCTTGCTCAACGAAGGGCTTCAGGATCGGGCGGTCACCCGCGACATCGAGTGGGGCGTAGCTATTCCCCTCGAGGGCTACGAGGACAAGCGCATCTACGTCTGGTTTGAGGCGGTCATCGGCTACCTGTCGGCGGCCAAGGAGTGGGCCCAGAATGGCGCTGACCCGGAGGCTTGGCGCGAGTTCTGGCAGGACGAAGATTGCAAGAGCTACTACTTCTTGGGCAAAGACAACATCCCCTTCCATACTATTATCTGGCCGTCCATGCTCATGGGCTACGGTGGCCTCAACCTGCCCTACGACGTCCCTGCCAGCCAGTATCTCACCATGCGCGGCAGCAAGGCCTCCACCAGCCGCAAGTGGGCCGTCTGGCTCCCCGACTATCTGTCGCGCTACGACCCCGACCCCCTGCGCTACTGCCTGTCGGTGACCATGCCCGAGACGTCCGACACCGACTTCACCTGGGCGGACTTCGTTCGCCGCAACAACGATGAGCTAGTGGCTACCTGGGGCAACCTGGTGCACCGCGTGCTCACCTTCACCTATCGCCACTTCGACGCCGCCATCCCTCAGCCTGGTGAGCTGGATGAGGCCGACCGCCATCTACTGGAGCGAGCCGAGCAGAGCCTTGCTCAGGTGGGCGAAGAGATAGGCCTCTGCCACTTCCGTGGCGGCATCGGCGCCGCCATGGCCATGGCCCAGGAGGCCAACCGCTACCTCGAGGGCAAATCGCCCTGGAAGCTCATCCGTGAGGATCGTCAGAAGGCGGCCACCGCTCTCTATGCAGCCATCGGGGCCATCAACAGCCTGAAGACGGCTTTCTACCCCTACATGCCCTTCACCTGCCAGCGTCTGCACGCCTACCTGGGCTATGATGGGCCCGTCCAGGATAGTGGCTGGCAGTTTGCCCTGCCGCCGCCCGGCCAGCCTATCGCCCAGCCGGAGCCCCTGTTCAAGAAGCTGGAGCCGCAGATCGTCGAGGAAGAAGACGCCCGCCTGGGGCAGTGAACATGCTCATCGACTCCCACTGTCATCTCCAGTTCCCCCAGTTTCAAGATGACCGCGTTCAGGTTCTGGAACGAGCCTGGCAGGCGGGTCTATCGACGATTGTTGTGGTGGGGACGGATGCAGACGCTAGCCAGCAGGCCGTCGCCCTGGCCGAGGCCCACCCGAACCTCTTCGCCACGGTGGGCTGGCACCCCCATCAGGCCGCTCAATTCGATGACCAGGCCCGCCTGGCCCTCCGCCAGCTAGCCGAATCGCCCAAGGCGGTGGCGGTAGGTGAGATTGGCCTGGATTTTTATCGCCGCTTATCGCCCCCGGAGGACCAGCGGACGGTCTTCCAGCAAATGCTGGACATTGCCGCCGAGCTGGGTCTGCCGGTGGTCATCCACTCCCGCGCCGCCGAGCAGGAGACCTTCGCCATCCTCTCGGGGTGGGCAGCCCAGGTGAAGGGTCAATGGCCCCAAGAGCGGCCCCTGGGGGTCGTGCATTGCTTCGGTGGCGACCTGGCCCTAGCCCTGCGCTATGTCCAGCTAGGCTTCCTCATCTCTATAGCAGGGAGCATCACCTACCCCAAGGCCAACCGCCTGGCGTCGGTGGTGGCTGGCCTCCCCCTGGAGCGCCTATTGGTGGAAACGGACGCCCCTTACCTGACCCCCCAGTCGATGCGCGGGCGCCGCAACGAGCCCTCCTTCCTGGTGGAGACGGTGGGCAGGATAGCAGAAATACGGGCCCAGACCGTCCGAGAGGTGGCAGGGCAGACGAGTGCCAATGCCGCTGCTCTCTATGGCATTGCCCAGGTTACCGGCTCTGGACCGGTGGAGGAGAAAGAGGTGCCGTGAAGCTAGATGCCCTCTACGGCCCCGTTCACCAAGACCTGGACCTGGTCGAGGGGGCTATCGATGCCCTGAGGAACGTGGATTTTGAGCCTATGGCCGACATGCTGGACCTGGTGCTGGCCGCCAGGGGTAAGCGCTTGCGGCCGGCCCTTTCCCTGCTGGCAGGGAAGTTCGGCCGGTACAGACTCGACCTTCTGGTCCCTCTCGCTGCCGCCATCGAATTGCTGCACACGGCCACCCTGGTGCACGATGATGTCATCGATAACGCTGCCACCCGCCGCGGTCGCCCCACGGCCAACAGCGTATTCCACAACACCACCACTGTGATGCTGGGCGATTACATGTTTGCCCACGCCGCCAACTTTGTCGCCGGCACCGGTAACATCGAGGTCATCCGCCTGTTCAGCCAGACCGTTATGACCATCGCCAGGGGCGAGATTCGCCAGGATATGACCGCCTATGACACCCGCCAGACAGTGCGCCAGTACCTCCAGCGGATCGGCGGCAAGACGGCCTCCCTGTTTGCCACCACCTGCCAGGGTGGAGCCCTCCTGACCGAGGCCAGCGAGGACCGGGTGGAAGCTCTCAAGCACTACGGCTACAACTTAGGTATGGCTTTCCAGATCGTGGACGACATCCTCGATTTCGTGGGCGACGAGCAAGAGATGGGCAAGCCCGTGGGCAGCGACCTTAGCCAGGGCACCCTGACCCTGCCGTCCCTGCTCCTGCTCGACCGCTACCCCAAGAACAACCCCATACGAAAGCTGTTCGCCCGCCGCCGGCGGCAGGAATACCTCAGCCAAGCGGTGGAGATGATCCACCAGTCGGATATCCCCCGCGAGTCGTACCAGATGGCGGAGGGCTTCGCCAAGGAAGCCGAGGAGGCACTGACGGCCCTGCCGCGGAACCCTGCCCGCCGCACCCTGCGAGACATCGTGGCCTACGTCTTGGAGCGCCGAAGCTAGACGAAGGGAGCCGGCCGCGCCTGAGCCGCGTGGCTACTTGCGGGTGGGCAAACCTCTATTGCTCGCAGCCCACGTCTTGCGGTATTTCTTGTCTTTACTTTCCTCCACCGCCCGCTCTTTTCGCTCCGCCCTTTCGCCCTTGCCCGGCCGCTTCACCGGTCGGGCTCGGCCAGCTCGGGATGCTCGTGGTGCCGCATCCGCTTGGGCAGGGTCTTCACTTCCTTCCCCAGATGCCAGTAGGTGCCCTTGTCAGGGATACGACGAGGGTAGCCATCGCGGTAGGTGAAGGCCATGAAGGAAGACATTATGCGCTGTCCATCGCGCTGGCAGGACGGACAGGGCGCAGAAAGGCCAGCCTCTTCGATCGGCCGTAGGGCCTCGAAGACACCGTTGCAGTGCTGGCAATAGTATTCGTAGAGAGGCACAGAACCGTATCTTTCTAGCTGGATACCTCCGCCGGCTCCCAGAAGCCCTCCCGCCGCAGGCGGTCGATGAAAGCGGCCGACCGCACATCTCGCTCCAGCATGTGGATCAGGTAGGCCCGCAAATGCATCTCGACCTCCTGGGCCAGGGCAGGGCCCATCCTTACCCGCGACACTTCGGCGAAGCTGCCGCTTTGAAGCAGCCGCATCACCTTCAGCGCATTCAGCGACAGCGTCCTCGACCCAGCAGCCTCCGGCCCGCATGAGGGGCAAAGGACACCGCCGGCAGTTGGGCTAAAGTAATTAGGCGTCGCTGCCAGTGCCCGTTCGCAGTTCACACAGCGAGCGAGCTGGGGCTGAAAGCCCGACAGCCCCAGGAGCTGCATCTCCAAGTAGCGCACGACCGTGTCCACGTTCCTCGCCACAGCCAGGCGACGGAGGGTCGCCAGCAGCAACTGGAAGACGTGGTAGCTCTCGGCTCCCTCGGGCGAGAAGCGGTCCACCAGCTCGGCAGCGTAGAAAGCACGGCTGAGGCGCTGCAGGTCGGCCCGCAGGGGTGCAAAGCTCTCCACCGTCTGGGCCTGGGTGACGATGTCCAGATTGCGTCCCTGGGCCAGCATGACCGTGGTATGAGTCAGCACCTCCAGGTGGCCACCCAGGCGACTCTTGGGTCGGCGCACCCCCTTGGCCACGGCGTCCAGCTTGCCGTAGTTGGGGGTATAGAGGGTGACGATCTTGCCCGCCTCGCCCAGCTTACGCTGGCGCAGGACAATGGCTTCCGTCTTGTAGATGCGCGGCGTCGTCATAGGAAGCACCCACGAAGCTCAGCTCATCTCCTGTCGCCCCTCCAGGGCGCGGGTAAGTGTGAGGTCGTCGGCGTACTCCAGGTCGGCGCCGCTGGGCAGGCCGCGCGCCAGGCGAGTCACCCGCACGCCCAGGGGGCGCAGCAGGCCGCCGAGGTACATGGCGGTGGCCTCGCCCTCCAGGTTAGGATTGGTCGCCAGGATTACCTCCTGAACCGAGCTCCCCTTCAAGCGCTCCAGGAGCTCCTCCACCTTCAGGTGCTCCGGCCCCACGCCGTCCATCGGTGAGATCACGCCGTGGAGGACATGGTAGAGCCCGTTGTAGCTACGGGTTCGCTCCAGGGCGAGGATGTCCAGGGGCTCCTCCACCACACAGATAAGCGAGGGATCCCTCTCCGGGTTGGCGCAGATGAGGCACGGATCGCGGTCAGTCACGTTCTGGCAGATGGAGCAAAAGGTGATCTTCTCCTTGACCTCCAGGATGGCCTCGGCCAGCGCCCTCGCCTCCTCCTGAGGGGCGCGCAGGAGATAGTAGGTGAGGCGCTGGGCGCTCTTGGGGCCGACGCCCGGGAGCTTGTGCAACTCCTCGATGAGCCTCACCACCGGCGCTGCGGTGGAAGGAGTGACGTCCATTGTGGGTTAAGTTAGGCCGGCCATGTCGAGGCCGCCGGCCACAGAGCCGAACCGCTCGGCCTGCATCGTGCGCACTTTCTCCAGGGCCTCGTTGAGAGCGGCAGCGATCAGGTCCTCCAGCATCTCCACGTCATCAGGGTCAACAGCCTCGGGCTCGATCTTGACCGACTGCACTCTGGGCTGGCCGCTGACCACGACAGTGACCGCGCCCCCGCCGGCGCTCGCTTCCACCGTCGACTCCTCGATTTCCTGCTGAGCCTTGGAGATCTGGGCCTGCATCTGCTGGAGTTGGCGAAGCATATCAGGCTTCATTCCGCGGGTCGCCACTGGAACCTCCCTTCCCGCCAACAACCGGCCGTGCTCCCATTTGCCGAGCCGCCTGCACCAGATGCCCCCCACGCGTCGACGGCTTCCCTTCTGCCCTCTGGCGCTCGCCCACCGTACACTCTAGGGTGATGGTCTGGCCCAGAAGGCGCGAGGCTGCCTCTTCCACGACACGGCGGCTGTCCGGTGTCTCGATCTTCCCCTTGTGGAGGCCAAACTGCTGATAGAATGCCAGCACGAGAACACCATTCTCCAGGGACTTGACCTCGCAGGTTCCGTTGAGGTAAGCGGCCACCCGATGATCCACCTCCTTGCACGCCCGGCGCAGGCGCTGCAGGAGGTCATCGGCGGCCGTCGTTGCTGCCACAGGAGCGGCCTCCACCGGTCGGCTCTCGCCCTCGGCCGATGGCGCAGCAGGCCTCGGGGGCTGTGGGGCCTGCCTCCCGCTCTCCTGGAGGCGCGCCCGCAGCTTGGGCGGCTGCCGCGGCGCCGCCTGACGGCCCGCCGGGAAAGGCGGCCGGACGATCGGCTCCGCCTCCGCAGCTGCCACCTGAGCGGCAGTGCTCGGCCCCAGGACATGATCGGCCAGAGCCAGCTCCAGAGGGAGCGACGACTGAGGATCGTCGCGAAAGTCGGCCTGGCCGAAGCCACGCAGCGCTCGCAGGACGTCCTCGCTGGCAGCAGCAGCCGAGAGGGAACGCATCTCCTCCACCTCCTCCGCCGCCAGGTCCAGCGTGTCCTCCGCGCCCGCCTTCAGCACGAGCAGAGCCCGCAGGTAGTTCACCACCTCTCGCTGAAACTGGCGCATGTCCACGCCGTCGTCCCGCACGGCAGCGATGAGCTTCAGCCCAGCCGACAGGTCTTTGTCCAGGACGTGGCGCACCAACTGGCGGCCGCGGACATCCGCCGTCAGGCCCAGCGAGTCGCGCACCTGCTCAAGGCTGGGCAACGAGCCGTAGTAGTTGCTAAGCTGCTCTACCAGGTTGATAGCGTCCCGCAGGCTACCGCTGGCGCTGCGAGCGATCTCCTGAAGGGCAGCCGCCTCTATCTGGATGCCCTCCTGCTGGCAGATGTGCTCCAGGCGGGAGACCACCGCCGCCAGTGGCAGGCGGTGGAAGTCGAACCGCTGGCAGCGAGAGATGATGGTGGCCGGCACCTTGTGCGCCTCGGTGGTGGCCAGGATGAAGATGATGTGTGGCGGCGGCTCCTCCAGCGTCTTGAGGAGGGCATTGTAGGCCTCGGCGGTGAGCATGTGCACCTCGTCCACCAGGTACACCTTGTACCGCCCAGCCATGGGCGCCAGGCCCACCCGATCGCGCAGCTTGCGGATCTCGTCGATGCCGCGATTGCTGGCGGCGTCCATCTCCACCAGGTCCATGGCCCGCCCCTCCAGGTAGGCCCGGCAGGAGTCGCAAGTGTTACAGGGCTCGCCGTCGGCCGGCTGGAGACAGTTCGCCGCCTTGGCCAAAAGGCGGCCCATGCTCGTCTTGCCCGTACCACGAGGGCCACAGAAGAGGTACGCGTGCGCCACCCGACCGCTGGCCAGCGAGTTGCGCACCGTCTGGGTGATGGGATCCTGGCCCACCAGCTCAGAGAACGACTGGGGACGCCACTTACGATAAAGGACTTCGCTGCTAGTACTGCTGCTACTCAAAAAACCACCGCAAAACTCTACATCTCGAGGCCATTATAGACTAGCGCCGAACATTGTCAAAAGGCGCCGCTTCCAGATCCGCCAGGATTTCCTGCTCCCTTCTCCGCATGCCCCGCTCGTCTTCCGCCTCCACGTGGTCGTAGCCCAGCAGGTGGAGTATGCCATGCACCAGCAGGTGAGCCACCTCGGCCTCCACGCTGTGGCCCTCCTCCTCGGCTTGGCGCACGGCCGTCGGATAGGAGATGATCACCTCGCCCAGCGCGGCAGCCTCGCCCGGCGGGAGGGCAAAGGGCACGTCGCCCTTCTCGCCCAGGCCGAAGGAGAGAACGTCCGTCGGCTGATCGACGCCGAGATAGCGACGGTTCAGCTCGCGGACAGTGGCCTCGTCGCTAATGACTACACCCAGCTCGGTGGGGCCAGCACCCTCCGCCACCAGGACGTGGCGGGCAATTCGCCTCAGCCAGGGCACCCGCAGCGCCGAGCGGAAGGGCCGAGCAACCTGCACCTCTATGCGCTGAGCGGGACGGGAGGGTCGGCGGGCAGCCATGCTGGCATGCTAGCACCCGCTGGCTGGCGATTCAACAAAGGCCAGCCCCTAGCTGCCGAACACCCTGGCCGCCGTCTCCGAGACCTCCAGCAGGGGGAAGGGAAGGATGCCGATGAACAGGATGCCGCCGCTGGCAATGGCCATCGCCACGCCGAGGGAGGGCCCGGCAGAGACGCGCTCCTCGCTCGGCGGCGCCTCCAGATACATCTGGAGGACCACCCGCAGGTAGTAGTAGGCGGACACCACGCTGTTGAGGACGCCCACGATCACCAGCCAGACCAGGTCGCTCTGCACGGCGGCATTGAAGATGTACACCTTGGCGATGAACCCCGCCGTCGGTGGGATGCCAGTGAGAGATACCAGGCACAGAGTGAGGCCCAGGGCCAAGAGGGGCGCCCGTCGGGCCATGCCGCCGTAGTCGCCTATCTCGTCGCTGTTGATCCGGTTGGAGATGGCGATGATGGCGATGAAGGCCCCCAGGTTGGTGAAGGAGTAGGCCGCCAAGAAGAAGATGACGCCGCTGGCCCCCAGGCTGAACCCGCCTTCGGCAGCGGAGATGGCTGCGATGCCCACCAGCAGATACCCCGCCTGGGCGATGGAGCTGTACCCCAGCATCCGCTTGATGTTGGTCTGGCTGACGGCCACGAGGTTGCCCACGCTCATCGAGATGGCGGCGATGGCGGCGAACATGTTCGACCAGTCGCCGCTGATGAACCGGTCGCCCAGGGCCTCGAAGAAGATGCGCATCACCACCGCGAAGCCCGCTGCCTTGCTCCCCACCGACAGGTAGGCCGTGATCGGCGTGGGGGCGCCCTCGTACACGTCGGGCACCCACATCTGGAAGGGCACTACCGCCATCTTGAACCCCAAACCCGCTGCCAGGAAGACCATCGCCATCACCAGCGCCGCCCGCGTGTCGTCGTTGGCCGCGGCCACCACGTTCCCTATGTCAGCCAGGCTGGTGCTTCCCGACAGGCCGAAGAGCAGGGCCATGCCGTACAGGGTGACAGCGGTGCTCAGGGCACCCAGGAGGAGATACTTGAGGCCGGCCTCGCTGGAGCGCACGTCCTTAAGGAAGGCCACCAAGACGTACAGGGAGATACTGGTCAGCTCCAGGACTATGAAAATAGCGATGAGGTCGACTGTGGCAGCCATCAGCATCATGCCGGCCGCCGAGACAAGGATGAGAGCATAGTACTCAGCCTGGTAGCGGCTGAACCGCTCGCTGTAGTCGATGGAGGCCAGGATGACCACCCCAGTGATGCCAGCGAAGAGGAAGTTGAAGAACAGGGAGAAGTCATCCACCACCAGCAGCCCGTCGAAGGCGCTGCCTTGCATGTCGCGGGCCACCAGGGTGCCCGCCCACAGGAGGGAGCCAACCACCGCCAGCAGGCTGCTGCCCACCACCAGCCATCGGCGCTGCACCACCAGGTCGGTCAGCACGATGATGCCGGCGAAGGCCAGCAGGATCAGCTCGGGCCCCAGGCGGTCGACGCTAGCTAACTCCCCCATCTCAGGCCAGCCTTACTACAATGGGCTGCACACCGGTCTCGATGACATCGGCCAGCACCGCCGGATAGATGCCGATGAGAAAGATGACGGCCACCATGACTACCAGGGCCGTTCGCTCCCACCAGGCGGTGGCGTCGCCCAGGCCCTCCCAGCGAGGCACACGCTCGCCCAGGAACACCCGCTGGATCATCCACAGGATGTAGCCCGCCGTCAGCAGGATGCCAATCACCCCCAGGATCGTCAGCGCCCCGTGCTTGTCGAAGGTGCCCAGGAAGACCATCACCTCCGATACGAAGCCAGCCATGCTGGGCAAGCCCAGCGACGCCAGCCCGGCGATGACCATGACCACGGCGATCATCGGCATCTGGTGGGCCAGGCCCGACAGCTCCCCGATCTGGCGGGTGTGGGCGCGATCGTAGACCATCCCCACCACAACGAACAGGAGGCCAGTGATCAGACCATGGGTGAACATCTGCATGCCCGCCCCCGTCAGGCCCACCTGCCCCAGGGCGGAGAGGCCCAGCAGCACATACCCCATATGGCTGATGCTGCTGTACGCGATCAGCCGTTTCAGGTCGGTCTGGATCAGGGTGACCATCGCCCCGTAGAGGATGTTCACCACCCCGAAGACGGCCAGCCACACGCTGGCATCGCGGGCCACGTCGGGAAGGATGCTCAGGCACACGCGCAGCATGCCGTAGCCGCCCATCTTCAGAAGCACCCCCGCCAGCATCACACTCACTGCCGTGGGCGCGTCCGTATGAGCGTCGGGGAGCCAGGTGTGAAAGGGGAACACCGGCAGCTTGATAGCGAATCCGAAGATCAGGAAGAAGAAGAGCACCTGGGTCGGCACCAGCGCATCGCGGATCTCCATCTGGCTTAGGACCCTAATGTCGAAGGTGTCAGCGGCGAAGCCCAGCACCAGCAGGCCCACCAGCATGAAGGCGCTGCCGAAGAAGGTGAAGAAGACGTACTTCCACGCCGAGTAGACCTTGCGGCCGGTGCCCCAGATGGAGATGAGGAAGTACATGGGGATTAGCTCGATCTCCCAGAAGATAAAGAACAGCAGGAAGTCCAGAGCGGTGAACACGCCCAGAAGGCTCATCTCCAGCAGTAGCAGCCAGGCGAAGTACTCCTTGGGCCGCAGCTCGATGTTCCAGGAGATGAGCACCGCCACCAGGCCCAGCAGGGCGGTGAGCACCACCATGGCCATGCTCAAGCCATCGACGCCAAGCAGGTACTGGACGTCGAAGTGGGCGATGTCGCCGCTGATCCAGGTGTGGCCCTGAACGAACTGAAAGATGGGCTCGGTTTGGTCACGGTCGAAACGACCGAAGAGGACCAAGGCGGCGACAAGCACGACGAACGCCGTGCCCGCTGCCACCCACTTGGCGTCGCGCTCCCTCTCCCTCGGGAGGAAGGCTATGGTGGCGATCCCCAGCAAGGGGAAGAAAACGATGAACGATAACACGGTCGCCTTCCCCTACGGATTCACGATCAGAATGCCTGCCACGATAAGCACAATCCCCACAAAGATAGCCGCTGCGTAGAGCTGAAGCTGGCCCGACTGCAGCAGGCGCAGACGCGAGGCGCTGAACTGGGTGAGCCAGCCCGTTGCGTTCACGATTCCGTCCACCACGTACCTGTCGAAAAGGTCCAGGCCCGTCGCCACCGTCCGCACCACCACCCGCCGCACAAGCATGTCTTCGTACAGCCAGTCCATGTAGTACTTGTTGACCAGCAGCCGGTGGACGGGCCCGAATGCTCGCCGCAGGTTCTCGGCGCTCAGCAGGCGAGCGCTGTAGATAGCCCAGGCCACAACAAAGCCCGCCACGCCGAAGATCATCGACAGGGTTGCCAGCCCGAAGTGAAACTCCATCTCCGTTACCCGCCCCAGGGCCGCCTCTGGCAGCCAGCCCTCCAGAAGATCGGTCACCCCGTGATGGAGGTTCAGGAAGCCGGTCAGGACTGCGGCCAGCGCCAGCACGATCAGCGGCAGCACCATCACCGGCGGCGACTCGTGCGGCTGGGCCTCATGGGTGGAGCGCTCGCCGGCCAGCGCCTCGCCTCCCCTGTACTCGCCGCCGAAGGTCATGAAGATGGCTCGCCCCATGTAGAGGGCGGTCATGAACACCACGATCAGGGCCACCCAGAACAGGAGGCGCTGGTCATCCCAGGCCGCCGAAAGGATCTCGTCCTTGCTCCAGAAGCCCGACAGGGGGAAGATGCCCGCCAGGCTCAGGGCGGCGATGACGAAGGTGATGAACGTCCAGGGCATGAAGCGGCGCAGGCCGCCCATGCGACGCATGTCGAAGGTGTTAGTGGCGTGGTTCACGCTGCCCGCCCCCAGGAAGAGCAAGGACTTGAAGAAGGCATGGTTGAACAGATGGAATATGGCTGCCGCAAAGCCTCCCACCCCCAGGGCCAGCATCATGTAGCCCAGCTGGCTGATGGTGGAGTAGGCCAGCACCCGCTTGATGTCGGTGGCCACGATGCCCATGCTGGCGGCCATCAGGGCGGTGATGCCTCCTACCACGGCCACGCTGTTTATCGCCTCCTCCGAGGCGCTGAAGATGGGGAAGAAGCGCGCCACCAGATAGACCCCCGCTGCCACCATGGTGGCGGCGTGGATCAGGGCCGACACCGGCGTCGGGCCCTCCATGGCATCGGGGAGCCACACATGCAGGGGGAACTGGGCCGACTTACCCACCGCCCCAGCGAAGACGCCGGCCGCCAGCCAGGTGAGGATGACGTTGCCAATGGCCCCAGCCATGGCCATCTCCTGGATACGAGGGATGTCCAGCTCTCCCGTCTGCGTCCAGATGAGAAGGATAGCCGACAGAAAGCCCAGGTCGCCCAGGCGGGTGACCACGAAGGCCTTGGTGGCCGCTGCCCTGGCCGCCGGTCGCTCGAACCAGAAGCCGATGAGCAGGTAGGAGCACAAGCCCACCAGCTCCCAGAAGACGTAGAGCATGATCAGGTTCTCGGCCAGCACCAGCCCCAGCATGGAAGCAGTGAACAGCGACATGAAGGCGAAGTAGCGGGAGTAGCCGGGGTCGCCGTGCATGTAGCCCTGGGAGTACACCTGCACCAGCAGGGAGACGGAGGTGACCACCATCAGCATGATGGCCGTCAGGCCGTCCACCGTCAGGCCCAGGTTCACCGTCAAGGAGCCGATGGTCAGCCATTCGTGGGTCGGGAAGCCCAGGTTGGCGCCTTCCTCCTGGACGACGCTGTCCAGCACCCACAACGAGAAGAGGAAGGAGATAGCGATGGCAGCGATGGTGATGTAGCCGCTGCGTTGCGGCCAGCGGCGAGCGAAGAGGCTGATGATGACGAACGAAGAGAGAGGCAGCAGGAAGATGGCCCAGACGACAGCTTCAGGGACAGTGTTCAGCATTGTTCGCTTCTAGATCTTCCTCAGGATCTCCTTGGCCACGTGCAGCTTGCCTTGAGGCACGTACAGCTTGCGCGGCTCTAGCTCGCCCGCCTCGCTCCACTCCCCCGATAAGGGCACCACCCGCACGGCCAGACCCTCGGCGTTGAACAGCTCCTTCCATGTCTCGGCTATGTAGCCGTTCTTGACCTCCATCAGCTCCACCCACATAGCGCCCTACCACCTCATCAGATTGATCTTGTCGATGTCGATAGTCTCCCGGTTGCGGTAGACCACCACCGCCAGGGCGAGCGCCAGCGCTGCCTCGGCGGCCGCCACCGTAATCACAAATACCACGAACACATGGCCGCTGACGTCCGTCGGCGGGCTGACGAAGCGAGAGAACGAGATGAGCGTCAGGTTCACAGCGTTGAACATGAGCTCGATGCCCATGAGGATGCCCACGGCATTGCGCTTGGCCAGGGCCACATACAGGCCGATGGAGAAGAGGATGGCCCCCACCATAAGGTAGTGGCTCAGCTCCACCGACACCGCCTAGTCCTCCCGCACCAGGACGATGGCCCCCACCATCGCCGCCAACAGAACCACGGAGGCGATCTCAAAGGGCAGGACATACTTGTCGAGGAGCGCCTCGCCGATGGCTTCGGCTGTCTCCGAGAAGGGACCACGGGTAGCCTCATTCCAGTCGGTGACCAGGGCTATCGCCCCCATGGTCACAGCGACCAGCGCCGCCAGCACCAGGCCGGGCGCCTGGAGGAAAGTCTCGGCGTTATCGCGGCCTGCCCTCGGGGTGAGCATAACAGCGAACAGGATGAGCACAGGGATCGCCCCGGCATAGATCAGGATCTGGGTGACCGCCACGAAGTCGGCGGAGAGGGTGAGGTACAGTCCGGCCACGCCGATGAAGCTCAGGATCAGGAACAGAACGGCGTGGATAAGGTTGCGCACGGCCACCACCATCAGGGCCGCCCCCACCGTCATCACCGACAGCATCCAGAAGGCTACGATTGAACCGACGTCCTCGAAGCCTACGCTTGAACCGACGACCTCCATCAGTGCGCTCCCTTAGGCCTCCTCCCCGTACACCACAGCCCCCAGTTCCTTGACCAGCCGAGCCCGCGTCGGTCGGTACTGAGGCCGGCCCCGTCCCAGCAGTTGGGCCCACGTCACTATCAGGACCACGGCCAGCACCAGGTTGGCGATGGCGAAGCCCGGCAGCACCGCCTCCGCCGCCAGGTCGTTCTCCTGCCAGAGAAGAACCTCTAGACCGGCAAAGAAGATGTTGATCAGGGCCAGAGGCAGGAGGAACTTCCAGGCGAAGCCCATGAGCTGGTCGATGCGCAGGCGGGGCAGCGTACCCCGCATCCAGATGAAGAGCCAAAACAAACCGTAAAGCTTGCCCAGGAAAATGATCCAGCCGGGCACCCACTCCTCCAAACCCCAGAGGGTCCAGCCGCCTAGATAAAGCGTGGCGACGATCGCGGCGATGGCGAAGCCAGCAAAGTATTCACCGACCCAGAACATGCCGAACTTTATCCCTGAGTACTCGGTATGGTAGCCGGCTACAATCTCCGACTCCGCCTCGGCGATATCAGTAGGCGTGCGGTTGATCTCCACCGCGCCTGCGATGAAGTAGATGAGGACGGCCAGCGGCTGCAGGAAGATCAGCCAGGTGTTGTGTTCATCCTGCCAGCCCACGATGCCGTTCATCCTCATGGTGTTGGTGAAGATCACCACCCCCAGCAGAGCCAGCACCTGTGGTATCTCGTAGCTGATGAGCATGGCCACTTCCCGCATGGCCCCCATCAAAGAGAACTTGTTGTTGGAGGACCAGCCGGCCATGAATATAGGGATGGCGGTGACCGAGCCGATGGCGACCAGGAAGAGGACACCGACGTTCAGGTCGGCCAGCACCATGCCCTCGTTGAAAGGGAGGACAGCGAACACCACGAGCGCCGGAACCGCTACCAATATCGGCGCCAGCCAGAAGACCCAGCGATCGACGTTGGCGCTGGTGATGGCTTCCTTGGTGAGCATCTTGATGGCGTCGGCGATGCTCTGGAACACTCCCCAGGGCCCAACCCTGTTCGGGCCCAGCCGCGCCTGGATACGGCCAAGCAGTCGCCGCTCCACCCAGGCAACCATGAGCAGGCTGGTCAACAGGAAGACAAGCAGGGTAATGGAGCCGACGATCGCCGATACGGTGTAGGGCAGCCAGTCGGGGCCGTGGTCGCCCAGCCATTCCAGGAACGCCCCGACGCCGTTGCCCAGGTCGCGCAGGTCCCACCACTCGGCCAGGAAGACCATCAGCGGTCAACCTCGCCCAGGACGATGTCGATACTGCCCAGGGTGATGATGGCGTCGGGCACGGTCAGGCCCAGCACCATATCCCGCAGCGGTGTCAGATTGATGTAGGAGGGAGAGCGAATGTGAAACCGCTGGGGATGAGGGCTGCCGTCACTCACCAGGTAGAAGCCCAGCTCCCCCTTGGGCGCCTCGATGCGCGCGTACGCCTCGCCCACCGGCGGTCGCAGAGCCAGAGGAACCTCCACGCTGGCCGGGCCGCCCGGCAGCATGTCGAGGGCCTGCTCCAGGATGCGTACGCTCTGGCGCAGCTCCTCCATGCGCACCAGGAAGCGATCGTAGCAGTCGCCGCGAGTGCCCACCGGGATGTCGAAGTCCAGCCGATCGTAGACGGCGTAGGGGTCGGCCTTGCGGATGTCCCACATCACGCCACTGCCCCGCAGCACTGGCCCGCTCGTCGAAGCGGCGATGGCCAGCTCGGGCGGCAGAACGCCCACGTCCCGCGAGCGAACGACTATGATCTCGTTCTCCAGCAGAAGCGCCTCGTACTCCGCGATGCGTTCGGGCAGCTCCTTCACCAGCGCCTTGGCGGCAGGCATGAACTCGGGTGGGATGTCGAAGGAAACGCCGCCGATACGCACATAGTTGGTAGTCAGGCGAGCGCCGCAGGTCATCTCAAACAGGTCGAGGATCTTCTCCCTCTCGCGGAACATCCACATCAGGGGGGTGAACCAGACGCCGCACTCCCCGGCAAAAGAGCCGATGGCCATGGCGTGATTGGCGATGCGCTGGAACTCGGCCATGATCACCCGCAGGAACTGGCCCCGCTCGGGAACCTCGATGCCCACCAGTTTCTCCACCGCCATGCAGTAGGCCAGATTGTTGGACATAGCCGACAGATAGTCGAGGCGGTCGGTGAAGGGGATGTTCTGAGTGTATGTGCGTCCCTCGGCCAGCTTCTCCACGCTGCGGTGGAGATAGCCCACCACCATCTCGGCGTCGATGATCTTCTCGCCGTCCAGGGTGAGGCGCAGGCGAAAGACGCCGTGGGTGCTGGGATGCTGAGGCCCCACGTTCACCACAAACGGCTCGGTTCTCATGCTCATGGCACGCTCTCTAGTCCTCGCCAGGGAATCTCCCCAACCCTGGGGTGAGGCCACCCGGCATCTCCAGCCAGTCCTTGCGCAGCGGATGGCCGGGGAAACCTTCCCACAGGAAGACCCTCCGCAGGTCGGGGTGGCCAGCGAAGCGGATGCCCATCAGGTCGTACACCTCTCGCTCCTGGAGTTCGGCGCCCCGCCAGACGGAAACCAGCGACGGCACCTCTGGGTTCTTGTGGTCAAGAGCCCGCGTCTTCAGGGTCAGCATGTGGTTGTGGGAGAGGGACTGAAGATGATAGACGACTTCGAAGTGGTCCAAATGGTCCACTGCGGTCACGCCGATGAGGAAGCGGAAGTCCAGCTCACCATCATCGCGGAGGTAGGTGGTCACAGCCACCAGCTTCTCGGGGTGGGCCACCACCCATTGGGGCGTAGCCTCTACCACCGCCTCCGGGACGCGTTGGCCGATTCTCTCCCCTACCTCCAGGCCATCAAGCAGCCGCGACATCGCCCACTAGCCAGCGCTTGCCACTCTCACTGCCACTCCAGCGCCTTCTTTCGCCAGGCATAGGCCAGGCCGATGGTCAGGATGATGACGAAGGTGACCACCTCCACGAAACCGTAGACGGCCACCTTGCGGAAGGCTACCGCCCAGGGATAGAGGAAAACGGCCTCAACGTCGAAGATGACAAACAGGAGGGCAAAGAAATAGTAGCGGAAGTTGAACTGCCCCCAGGCGCTACCCTCGGTGGTAACGCCGCACTCGTAGGTGTCTTCCTTGATGGGGTCGGGCTTGTCGACGCGGACACGCAGGCGGACGAGTAGCCAAGAGGTGAAAACAGCAGCCAGAGGGAAGGCGATGGCAACAGCCAGAAGAAAGCCTACTTGTCCGTAGTCGGAAAGCATCCCCTACCTTCTTTGTGAAATTCATCGCTTAGCTTCGCGGTACTATAGCATAGGGTATACGTAGCAGCAACCGTCGCTCCTGCGATAGCGGCGCTGGTTTGACAACGTTCCCAGCGTGATCCATTATTTGGGAGTCTCCCTTTGGGCGCCGTAGCGGCGGTCAGCTAGACGAATTCGGCGGCGCTGGCTGTGGTGACCAGCGAGATACGCGCGCCCTTTGCCTGGAGCACACATCAGGCCTATCGGTTCGACGGAGGAGTGATTATGCCCCCTGATGATCTCTACAAGTTCGATCGCAGCGACGCGCTGATGGCCCGTGCCCGCAAGGTGATCCCCACAGGGATCTATGGCCACCAGAGCCCGGTGTTGCTCGTGCCCGGCGCCTACCCAAGCTTTATGGCCCGCGGCGAAGGCTGTCGCATCTGGGATGTGGACGGGAACGCCTACATCGACTTCATGTGCTCCTACGGGCCCATTGTCCTCGGCCATAACCACCCGCGGGTAGAGGAAGCAGCGCGCGCCCAGCGCAGCCAGGCCGACTGCCAGAACCTGCCCGGCCAGGTCTGGGTAGATCTGGCCGAGCTGCTCGTCGACATTACTCCCATCGCCGACTGGGTAGTCTTCGCCAAGAATGGCTCGGACGTGACAAGCTGGGCGCTTGCCGTCGCCCGTGCCCATACCCACCGCACGAAGGTGATCATGGCCGCTGGCGCCTACCACGGGACTCACCCCTGGTGCACGCCAGTTCCCAGCGGCATCCCCGAGGCTGACCGGGCGAACGTCCTCACCTTCCGCTACAATGACCTCGACGACCTGCGCCGGGTCGCAGCCGAGAACCAAGGAGAAGTCGCCGCTCTTATCCTCTGCCCCTTCCGACACGACTTCTTTCATGACCAGGAGATGCCCGCCCCTGGCTTCCATCAAGGCGTGCGGGAACTCTGCGACCAAGAGGGCATCGTCCTCGTCCTCGACGACATACGGGGCGGCTTCCGCCTTCACCTGGGCGGCTCGGGCGAGCTCCTCGGCCTGCGGCCAGACCTGACCTGCTACTGCAAGGCGATAGCCAACGGCTACGCCCTGTCGGCAGGCCTCGGCCGCCAGGAGTTGCTCCAGGCGGCCCAAGGCATTTTCTTCACTGGCTCCTACTGGACGGCCACGGTGGCGATGGCCGCCTCTATTGCCACCATCAATACCCTGCGTGAGGAGGGAGGCATCGAGCAGATGCAGGCAATGGGGATGCGCTTCCGCCAGGGGCTCGACCAGCAGGCGAGCTCGCTGGGCCTGGCCATCACCCAGACAGGGCCACCGGCAATCCCATTTATGACCTTCGATGCCGATGGCGGGGCCTTTCAGCGCAGCCGCGTGTTCTGCAGCGAGTGCTGTCGACGGGGGGTCTTTCTCCATCCCCACCACAACTGGTTCCTGTCGGCGGCCCACAAGGAGGCCGACATCGACGAGGCCCTATCGATCACCGAGGTCGCCTTCGGCATCGTCAAGGAGCAATTCGGCGACTAGCGGCACGCGCCCTGCTATCAGGGAGCCTTAGCCCATGCACCCCGCCAGCCAAAAGGTGTTGGATGCCGCACGACGACTGGGCATCCAGATCGACATCCGCCAGTTCGACCAGAGCACCCGCACCGCTCAGGACGCCGCCGACGCCATCGGCGTGAGCCTGGGGCAGATCGTCAAGTCTCTGGTCTTCCTGGCCGATGGCCAGCCCATCCTGGTGCTGGCCTCGGGGCCCAACCGAACGGACACCGCCAAGCTCGCCCGCGAGGCGAGGGCGCGAGAGGTGCAGCGGGCATCCGCCGAGGAGGTGCAAGCCGCCACCGGCTTCGTCATCGGCGGGGTGCCACCCATCGGCCACCCGCGACCCCTGCCCGTCTACTTCGACCGCGACCTCCTGCAATACGACACCGTGTGGGCAGCCGCCGGCACCCCCAACACTGTCTTCGCCGTCGAGCCCGGCCGCCTGGCCCAGGCCAGCGGGGCGATCATCGCCGACCTCAAGGAAGGTTGAGGCGTGCTCATCGATCTCCACTGCCACACCTTCCCCCTCTCCGACGATAGCTTCCTCTCCCCCGATCAGCTCATCGAGAGGGCCAAGGCTGTGGGCCTGGACGGCGTCTGCCTTACCGAGCACGACCTCGCATGGGAGCCCGATAAGGTGCGCGAGCTGGCCGAGCGGCACAACTTCCTGATCATCCCCGGCATCGAGGTAAACACCGAGGACGAGCACATCCTTGTCTTCGGCCTCAGCCGCTACGTCGACGGCATGCACCGACTGGCAGAGCTATCCCAGCTCGTGGCGGAGGCCGGCGGGGTGATGATCGCTCCCCACCCTTACCGACAGCTCACGCCCCTGCTTCGTATGGACGATGACTCCTGGACGATGGCCCTGGAGCGAGCGGCGGCCAATCCAGCCTTCCAGCGCGTGTGCGCTCTCGAGGCCATCAACGGTCGCTCTACCCAGGACGAGAACCTTTTCTCCTGGCAACTGTGCGCTCGCTTGGGTCTGCCCGCGGTCGCCGGCAGTGATGCCCACGAGCCCAACGACATCGGCACCTGTGCCACCCGCTTCCAGCGGCCCATCGCCGATGTGGAAGACCTGGTGCGGGAGCTCAAGGCCGGTCGCTTTCACGCCGTGAACCTGAGGGCGCGGAGCGAAGCCAGAGAACAGACTTAAGCCTTCGCCCCCAATTGATTGACGGCTTATCTTGCCTGAGGTATGCTCCTTCAGGCAGATGCAAGGCTTGACCGAGGAGGTAGCGAGATGGCTGAAGCCTCAGTGATAACCGACGAGATGCGAGCGGCCATCGGCCAGGAATCAGAACCTGCCACCATCGAGGTGGAGAAGACGGCCGTCCGCGTGTTCGCCCGCGCCGTGGGCTATACGGACCTCATCTACTATGACGAGGAGTACGCCAAGAGCAAAGGCTACCGCAACCTGCCGATCCCCATGGGCTTCCTGGGTAACCCCGGTAACCCCATCTTCAGACCGGACAGGCCGCCGCGCCCGGCCTATATCATGCCCTTCCAGAGCCCCTATCGCCGCATCCTCAACGGCGGCACCGACATCGAGTACTATGAGCCGATCTGCGCCGGCGACGTCCTCACCAGCACCTCCAAGATCGCTGACATTTCCGAGCGCACGGCAAACATCGGCCCGATGCTGCTCATCACCGGCGAAACCACCTACAAGAACCAGGATGGTAGGGTGGTCGCCAGGTTTCGCGGCACCCTCATCCAGTACTAGGAGGAGAGAGCATGAGCGACCAGGTCTACTTCGAAGACGTCCAAGAGGGGCAGGAGATACCCTCGCTCACCGAGAAGTGCACCTCCCAGCGCCTGGTGATGTGGGCGGCCGGCTCCGGCGACTTCTATCAGATTCACTACGACAAGGACTTCGCCCAGGGCACTGGCCTGCCCGACCGCATCACCCACGGCGCCCTCAAACACGCCCTGCTAGGCCGCCTGCTCCACGAGTGGGTGGGTGACCAAGGTCGGGTCAAGCGCGTGGCCTGTCAGTACCGCGGCATGGATATGGTCAATGAGGACGTCATCTGCCACGGCCGCATCACCAAGAAGTCTCAGCAGGGCGGCGAGAACATCGTGGAGCTGGAGATTTGGGCCGAGACCCCTCAGGGGCAAAAGACGACGCCGGGCACCGGCGTGGTGTCTCTGCCCTCGCGAGCGCAGTAGGAAGAATAGCGGACGGCTACCGCATACAGAGAAGATACGGGCGGATGGCGATCCTGCTTCGTTGTCCGCCCGCTTCTTTTCCTACCGGCTAGCCGCCTGTCCCAGCCGTTGTAGCGCTTCCATCAGCAAGAAGTTGTGGCCATCGCGCTGTACCGGGCCGCGGGGCACGAACCCCGCCTTCTGGAAGCAACGCTGAGCGCGCACGTTCCAGTCGAGGGTGTGAAGGAACACCCGTCGCAGCCCCTTCTCCCTGAACACCAGCCTCACCAGAGCCTGCACAGCGTCGCTGCCGTAGCCCTGATCCCAGTAGCGGCGGTCGCCGATGGTGATGCCCAGCTCAGCCTCGCCCGTCGCTTCCTTCAGGTTGTAGTACATGGCGTTACCGATGTGACGACCGCCCTCGTCCTCGATGGCATAGGAGCGCCGCGCGGCATCAGGATAGCGGAGCTGTGCCTGCAAGGAGGCCAGGAAGTCGGAGAAGGAGAGACGTAGCGGCGGTACAGCGTCGTAGCGTGCCAGCTCCTCGTCGCTGCGCCACGCGTAGTCGTCCTTGGCATCGGATAGGCGCTTACGGCGAAGGATAACCCTGCGGCCACGCGCAACCACATCGTCAGCGGATGTGTTCACGACCGCTCTCCCTGGCCCTCGATGAGGGCCCCTGCCTTGCGCACAACCTCCACCTCATTGGCATAGCTCAGGGTCTTACAAGCCTCCTCCAGCGGGAACCAGCCGACCCTATCGTACTCCCAGTCGTGGTCCTCAAGGCTGCCGCCAGTGCTGACCATCAGATAGTGATGGACGAACTTATGATAGCGCACACCCTCCCTGGCAAACCAGTACTCGATGGTACCGATCTTCGCCTCGATGGCCACCTGCAAGCCCGTCTCCTCCCTTACCTCGCGTACAGCCGCTTCCTCCAGGCTCTCGTTGGCGTTGGGCGTCCCCTTGGGGAGGCCCCATATGCCCTCGCTCGTGCGGCCGCAGAGCACTACCTCGATACCTTCTCGCCCTCGCTGATAGACCACGCCCCCGGCCGAGACGGCCCTCTCTAACGGCAACTTCTTGGACGATGTACCCTTGGCCATCTAGGGTTAACGGCTAAAGGAGGGAGGGTCCTCGTCGAAATCCACTAGCGAAAGAGCTTCCTCCACCGCCTCTCGCATGCTGCGTGAGGGGTGATCCAAATAGCGCAGGAGGATAGACCTGGCCTGGCGGCCGCCGATCCCCCCCAAGGCAACGATGGTCACCTCCCTCACCTCGGTGTCCTCATCTTCTAATAGGGGAGTCAGATGGGGAACCGCCGCCTCCTCAGCCAGCGAGCCACAGGCCAGGGCCGCTTCATAGCGCATCTCGGGGTCGTCGCTTCTCAGCTCCTGCAAAAGGATGGGCAGCCATGAGGGGTCGCAGTTGCGGCCCATGGCATGGATACCGCTCACCCTAAGGCGCTGGCTGTTGCTCTTGTAGGCCCTGTGGATAGCCCGCCGAACCCAGGGCAGGCTAGAGGCGCCGATGGCCTCCAGGGCCCTGCACCGCACCTCCAGTTCCTCGCCGTCGTCGTCGATGGCCCGGCGCAGCGCCTGCTCCACCTCGCGAAAGTAGCGATCGGGCAGGGAGCCGAGCTCGCACTGAAGAATGAAGCGGCCCAGAGCTAGAGCCGCTTCCGCTCTCACCGCCGCATTGTCATCCGATTGGAACAAGCCAATGAGTGGTTCAATGAGGTCGCGATGCTCATACTCCCACAGGCCGCGAATGGCAACCGCCCTCACCTGGGAGTCGGCGTCGGAGAGGCAGGCCAGAAAGATAGCGTCGAAGTTGACCTCTACGTTATCTTCGGCCAATTCCACTAGCTGATCCACCACCTGGCGACGGCGCTCGCTCTGAATCTGAGGCCAGACTTCCAGAAACGCCTTCTCCTGCTCGTCGGCCAAATGAGACAGGTACACCAGACTGGTCGCCCTTAGCGGCCGGCCTTCGTCTTTCAGCTCGGCCAGATACTCCCGAAAGGTCGCCATCTCCCCGCTTACATTTTATGAAATGGTTACACCCTTTGTGGAGGCCTCTGAAGGCGTCTTCGTCCCCCCTGGCCCATCTTGGGCTCCGTGCCAGCCAGCAGCCGCTGAATGTTCTCCCGATGCTGGAATAACACCAGTGCCGACGCAATACCGCCGAATATGGCGAAGACGTAAGGAACGACGCCCGCCAGTGCCAGCCCTAAGAAGGCAGTTCCTCCCATAAGAACAGTGCTCACCGACATGAGAGACATATAGCGAAAAGTCAGAACGATGGCCACCGCCACCGCCAGCAGACCGGGGACGGTCAGGGGAAAGAAGAGCATGGCAGCGAAGGCCCCGTAAGTTGCTGCCACCCCCTTACCTCCCCTAAACCCAAGGTATGCCGGCCAATCGTGCCCGATGATAGCAGCCACCCCCGCTACCGCCTGCAGGTTATGGGCCGTGTTCGCCCCCTCATAAGGCTCAAAGATGTACCAGGTAGCAAGGACGGCCACATAGGCCTTGAGGACGTCGGCCAAGAGAACCAAGAGAGCCGGCCGAAGCCCCAGGCTGCGCAGCACATTGGCGGTACCCGTCGCCCCGCTGCCGTAATCGCGAATATCGATGCCTCGCGTGAGCTTTCCCGCCAGCCAGCCGCTGGGGATGGTCCCCATCAAGTAGCTCGCCACGGCCACAACGACGTATTGCCAGATCATCCCCTAGCCCTCGGCCCGACGGCGGAAGATCAGTTTCACAGCCGTTCCCTGGAAGCCAAAAGCCTTGCGGATGGAGTTCTCCAGATAGCGTCGATAGGAAAAGTGGAGGAGGGAGGGATCGTTAACAAAGAAGACAAAGGTGGGCGGCCGCGTCTGGGCCTGGGTCACGTAGAGCAATTTCAGCCGCTGTCCTTGGACAGAGGGTGGGCCATGGGCAGCCACAGCCTTGCGCATGGCGACGTTCAGTTCAGCGGTAGCCACCCGCTGCTCGCGGGCCGCCCCCGCCGCCAGGGCTGCATCGAGCAGTTCATCGATGCCAGTGTCCTCCTTGGCCGAAATGAAGCACAAAGGAGCCCAAGGCAGGAAGCGCAGACGGGCCCGCGCCGCTTTGGCGAAGGCTGCCCGCGTCTCGCCGTCGTCGGGCATGAGGTCCCACTTATTGATGCCGACCACCAGGCCCTTGACCGCCTCGGCTACATAGCCGGCGATGTGAGTATCCTGGGCGGTGATCCCGTCGCTGGCATCGGTCACCAGAAGGGCCACATCGCCCCTATCGATGGCCTGCTGAGCCCGCAGAACGCTGTGCTTCTCCACACCAGCCTGAATGCGCCCACGGCGACGGATGCCGGCCGTGTCGACCAGCACCAGCTCTCGCTTCTGATAGCGGAAAGCTATGTCTATGGCATCGCGAGTGGTTCCCGGCTCCTCGCTGACGATCACCCGCTCCTGGCCCAGGATAGCGTTAAGAAGCAGGGACTTGCCCACATTCGGTCGGCCGAGAATGGCCAAACGCAGGCCAGCGGGGACGGCCGCCACTGCCCCGGCAGGAAGAAGCAGAACTAGACTGTCCATCAGTTCGGGCAGGCCCAGGCCATGGTAGGCACTCACTGGGATGGGGTCGCCCAGGGCCAACTCGTAGAACTGTACTGCCGCCTCCCGACGAGCCTCGTTGTCAGCCTTGTTGGCTACCAGAACCAGCGGCTTGCCTGCTCGCCGCAGAAGGTCGGCGATCTCTAAGTCGATGGCGGTGAGGCCATCATGGGCGTCCACCACCAGGACGATGACATCAGCCTCGGCCAGGGCCACCTCCACCTGTCGCTTCACCAGGGGGATGTAGCCCTCCTCGCCGCTAGGGTCCAGGCCACCGGTATCGATCAGGGTGAACACTTGCTCCCCCCACTCCACATCGGCGTAGAGGCGGTCGCGGGTGGTGCCAGGAATGTCCTCCACCAGGGCCTTGCGGGAACCAATGAGTCTGTTGAATAGGGCCGATTTGCCGACATTGGGGCGGCCAACGATAGCTGCCAGCGGCTTCTGGGCTGCCGTCGGCCCCTTCCCCTGAGTACGCTCCTCGGCCAGGGGGCTAGCCTCCCTCATGGCGCTGCCTCCAGCACCACCTCGACTGAGCTGGGCGATATGTTGACCACCTGCAATCCGTCGGGCGCTTCCACCTGCGGCTCCAAGCGATGGCTACCAGCGCCCAAGCCCGATAGGCCAACGCTCGCCGTCACCTGATCGGGCGCGACGTTTCGCAGCGTCGGCAGCTCACCCTCGAGCGTCACCTCCACCAGGGCAGTGATGCTCACCACCCGCAGGTCGCTGGCCAGCCCCGTCCACTGGGGTGCCACCCCGAAGGTGGCCTCGCCCTGACCGGCAGCGATGCGTACCCGCACGGTGACGGTGCCCGATCCACTTATGCTGACGCCTGGATGCAGCCCAACTATGTTGACGATCCGACTTATGTCGCTGGTGGCGCCCGTGATATCGATATCATCGGTTACCACAAAACTGGTGACATTCAGCAGCTCCAGCGGGCCCAGCAGGGTGACACTGGCCGGGTCCAGCTCCACCGCCGTCACGTTGTAGCCGGCGGCCGGGCTGCCCTGCAGGGAGGGGCTGACCACCACCAGGCGACTGAAGCGTTTTTGCTCCACCGTTATCTCGATGTCGACGCTGCTAGGATCGAGAGTAACCCCCTCCACAATGAAGCCACTATCATCGCGTGGCACCAGCGAAAAGGCAGCCCGTACGTCGCTCACTACGCCCGACAGGTCGACGCTGGCCACAGCCACTGATACGCGGCTCACCAGCTCCTCGGGGCCAGACACCACCACCTGATCAGGATCGATTGTGGGAGCAGAGGGCTCGTACCCCATGGGAGGCATTCCCACCACGTCCATCGACACAGACACGACCTGGCTGACTAGGGGCTTCAGTTCGACGCTCACCGTCCCTGGCGGCGCTCCCGCCGAGTGCAACGTCGGTATGACCTCGATTATGCGCAGCCCGTTGCGCTCACCCAGCGGCTCAACCTGCACCTCCACGTCTTGGGTACCTATCTGCGCTCCCAGCAGGTTCACGGTAGCTTTGAAGTCGCTGGCTGTGAGCTGGTCCCACAGGTCTTCATCTGCCTCCATGCGCAGGGCTACGTCGCCCAGCGGGCCGCCAAGAGTCAGGCCCTCGGGCATGTTGACAGGCTCTACCGGGATGTCCACCGGGAAAACTCCTGTCCGCGTAGGATGCTCAGTGTCAGTAATGAACATCCACACGCCGAAGGCCAGAGCCACCGACAGGACAGCAAGACCAAGGTTCCGCCTGACCGACCCGACAGCAGCGGCGATTATGGCTCCGCCAGCTCTGAAGAACTCCCGCAGCAGACGCACCAATGCAGTCACCCCACAGTTTCGTCAGAATGGACGGCGGAAGATCGCCTTACCGCTCATCGCCAGAACCGTCCCAGGCCACGGACGGCGGCACGGTCCCGCTCCCAGGCAGCGCTGAACAGGCTTCGCAGGATAGCACGCACACGGGCCTTTTCCAGCCGGGAGATCATCCGCCCGTTCGCTGCCACCGAGATGTCGCCCCTTTCCTCGGAAACAACGATGGCCACAGCATCCGTCCGTTCGCTGATGCCCAAGGCCGCCCGATGACGGGTGCCCATGTGACCGCGCTCCACTCTATCCGACAGGGGGAGAGTACAGCCGGCAGCCACCACCTGATCGCCCCTGAGGATCACCGCACCGTCGTGAAGGGGGGAGTTGGGATAGAAGAGACCCTCCAGGAGCTCCACAGAGGGTGCGGCACCGAGCCGCACGCCTGTATCGGCGTAGTCCTCCAGCCCCGTCTCCCGCTCCAGCACCATTAGAGCGCCGTGGCGGTGCTGCGAGAGATTGTCCGAGGCCTCGATCACAGCGTCGAGCACACTATCGTAGCCGGCAAACAGCGCCCGCCCCAAGCGGCCGGTGCGCCCTACCCGCTCCAGGAAGCGGCGGATCTCCGGCTGGAAGATGATGGGGATGGCGATCAATAGGGCCGGGAAGGAGTTGCGGACGAGCCATTCCAGAACCGTAAGCTCGAAAAACCTTACCAGAACGAAGGCCATCGCCAGGAGGATGACAATGCCCCGCGCCAGATAGACGGCGGTCGTTCCCCGCATGATCAGAAGAACGAGATAGACGATGCCAGCGATGATCAGAATGTCGACAACACTAGCCGGCCCGAACTGCCCTAGAGCGTCCTCGATCCTGTTGATGAAGCCGCCCATATTCCTTAGACCCCCTCTCCACCCAGGATAAGAGCCAAGACGGCTTTCTGGGCGTGCAGCCTGTTCTCCGCCTGGTCGAACACCACCGATTGAGACCCCTCGATCACCTCGTCCGCTATCTCCTCACCGCGATGGGCAGGCAGATCATGCATCACGATGGCGTCGGGCGCGGCCAGGGCCAGCAGTTCGGCATTCACCTGATAGCCGGCGAAGGCCCGCCTCCGCTCAACGCCCTCCTCCTCCTGTCCCATGCTCATCCAGACATCAGTATAAATGACATCGGCACCGCGAACCGCCTCCTGAGGCGACTCGACACAGACAATTGCAGCCCCCGAAGTAGCCGCTAAGCTCTCTGCCTTGTCCACCAGCGCTGTCGATATGCGGTAGCCCTGGGGCGCAGCAATTCGAAAGTCCATTCCTACCAAGGTCGCCCCCAGCATGAGCGAACGGGCAACATTGTTGCCATCGCCCACGAAGGAGAGGACGAGGCCCCGCCAGCGGCCCTTCTTCTCGTAGATGGTCAGCAGATCAGCCAGGGCCTGACAGGGGTGCTCACCATCGGAGAGGGCATTTATCACCGGGACGTCAGCCCAGCGAGCCAGTTCTTCCACCGTCTGATGCTTGAAGGTACGCGCGGCGATGACGTCCACGTAGCGACTGAGAACCCGCGCCACGTCCGCCACAGGCTCTCGCTCGCCCAGGCCTACCTCCCCCGGGGATAGGTACAGAGCGTGGCCGCCCAGTTGCTCCATCGCCACCTCGAAGCTCACCCGCGTGCGCAGGGATGGCTTCTCGAACAGAAGGGCTAGGTTCCTCCCCTTCAGCACGGGCGACGAGTGGCCGTTCTTCATCACCAGGGCCGTGTCCACGACCCGCTGGATGTCCCGCGGGGACAGATCAGCAATAGATATGAGGTCCCGCCCGTGCAATCCTCAGAACCCCTCCTCTCCTGACATAGCTAGTATAGCATGGGCAACAGATCTTTCAATCTGAGCGCCGCCGTGGTCAAGGCCTGGCTGATGGTTGACATTGAGTGCTATCAGTCTACAATGCTGCTAGACTCGTATGCGGAGGAGTAAGGATGAGAACCATGGAGCATGTACTCATGGCCTGCAAGCGTAGCAGCCTTTTCGCCATTTTGCTTTTGGCATGCCTGGTCACCATCCCTTTGACATTAGCTTGCGAGGGTGAAGAGGAGGAGGCCGCCACCCCCACTCCCACCGTCACTGGCACCGCCACGCCAGCGGCTACGCCCAGCGAGGGGGAAGCGGCACCAGGCATCACCGACACAGAGATAATCCTCGGCCAGCACGCCATGCTCAGTGGCACCTTCGGAGCGGTCTATTCCATGCTCCCTCAGACGCAGCAAGCCTACTTCAAGTGGATCAACGAGACCCAGGGGGGCGTCTGCGGTCGCCAGCTCGTCCTAAAGGTAGAGGACAACAACAACGACCCCGCCAAGGCCCTCGAGGTGACCCGCAAGCTGCTGGAGCGGGACAAGGTATTCGCCATTTTCGGAGCAGTGGGCGACCTGCCTCATTCCGGCGTTCAGCCCTACCTCAACGAGCTGGGAGTGCCAGACCTGTTCGTCACGGGGGGAGCGCACAACTATGGTGCCGAGCCTGACAAATACCCCTGGACGGTTGGCGGCGTGCCCGACTACCGCATCGAGGGGACCTTCTTTGGCCGGTACATCTCCGAGAATCTGCCCGGCAAGAAGGTCGCCGTCCTTTGGGAGAACCAGTACCTCGGCTGGGATGGCCTGGCAGGGGTGAAGGCTGGCCTCGACCCCGAGAAGAACGAGCTCGTCTCCGAGCAAAGCTATGAGGCCACGGCGGTCTCCATCAGCTCTCAGGTGAGCAACATGAAGAGCTCCGGCGCTGAGGTGGTCATCCTCTACACCACGCCCGGTTTCACTGCTCAGGCCATCAAACAGGCCGACCGCATGGGCTGGCATCCTCAATTCCTAGCTAGCTACACCAATTCCGATCCGATCCTGTTTCAGTTTGTCTCCCCTGAGCTGGCAGAGGGCCTGATCTCATTCAACGCCTTCAAGCCGCCGGACGACACCGACGACCCGGCCATAGCCCAGCATCATGAGATCATGCGCAACTACGACGGACCATCCCCTGGTGTTTTCACCGTCTACGCCCAGTTGACCGCGGAGGTGTTGGTCGAGGCCCTCAGCAGGACCTGTGACAATCTGACCCGACAAGGCCTGATGGACGCCATCGAGTCTCTAAGGGACTACCACAGTGGTCTATTGCTGGAGGGTGTGACTGTCACCATTAGCGACACCGACCACTATACCCTCCAAGCCGGCCCTATGGAGCATGTCGTGCTGGAGGACGGCAAGGGAAAGTGGGAGTACTTCGGGCCGGTGTACACATTCGAGTAGCGGGCAAGCAGCCGCTGCATCTCCTGTGCTCTAGTGGAATCGCGGCTGTCGCTTCTCCAGGAAGGATCGAACGCCCTCCGCGTGCTCCGGCGAGCGCACGCAGCCGGCCAGGATCCGCGCCTCTAGAGCCTCGGCGCTGGCCAGGTCGGACACCAGCCCCTGGTGCAAGACTTCTTTCACCAACCCCAGGGTGCGGGTCGGCCCCTGGGCGAGCGCCATAGCCAGGGACATCGCCTCGGGCATCAGCTCCTCGTGGGGCACCACCTTGCTGACCAGCCCAATGTCCAGAGCCTCCTGCGCCTCGATGATGCGGCCCAGGAGGCAGAGTTCTTTGGCCTTGGCCAAGCCCACCAGGCGTGACAGGAGAAAGGTGCTGCCGAATTCGGGGATCAGGCCCACGCGCACGAATATCGGCCCGAAGCGAGCTCGGTCGGAGGCGATCCGGATGTCGCAGGGCAGGGTCATGGTGAAACCTACGCCCACCGCCGGCCCGTTGACAGCGACTATGATCGGCTTCCTGAGGTTGAACATAAGCTGACAGAGGCTCTCAGACTGCGGCTGGACACTGCCCAGCGTCCCCCTTTCGATGTCGGCCTGGAATCCCCGCACGTCGGCCCCCGCGCAAAAGCCCCGACCGGCGCCCGTCAGGACGATGCAACCAGCGTCCTCATCATCCCCAGCCTGATGGAAGGCCTCAAACATCTCCTGACCCATGGTGACCGTGAAAGCGTTCAGCACCTGCGGCCGGTCCAGAGTAATCGTGACCACACGGTCCTTCTTCTCGTAGAGGATGCTCTCGAAGCTCATGGTGCCCCCTTGTATCGGATGGCCCTCAAGGCCAGATTCTCACTCTATAGTCACCATGTTGCGGCCGGTCTCCGCATCGTGCCTCACCTTCGCCCTGCGGCCCACCATCTCCTCCTCGGTCATCCAGCGCAGGAGATCCGGGTCAGGCTCCGCATTGGCGATGAACCTGCCGCCGTCTTCCAGACGACCGAACACCACCGCGAACTTCGGCTCGCCCTCGCGACCGAAGACAACCGTATACGTTTCTACCGCCCCAGCTCCGCGCGGCGCCTCCACCAGGGTCGGATGGGGCATGGCATCCAGCTCTGCCTGATCCTGCGGCGAGTCGGCCCTTCTCCACTCCCGCTCTGGCGGCATCCCGCTGTAGATGCCCTGAGCGTGCTTGGTTACATACCAGCCCATAGCGGATACCAGAGCCTTGCGTTGCGGCTCCCCATGCAACCGCTCCACCATGGCGCACACGGCGTGCAGGCTATAGTTGTTGCCCGGGCCGCCGAAGTAGGGAAGGCCGCCCGCCAGGGTAATAGGACGCGGATCGTCCTCCGCGATGCCCAGCATGTCGCAGGCGAGCTCCACCGCACACGGAAAGCAACTGTAAAGGTCGAACCAGTCGATCTCATCGATGCTAAGGCCGGCCATCTCCAGTGCCCTTCGACCAACCAGGGCCATGGCCGGCGAGCTGTAGTAGTTAAGCCGCTCGCTCAGGTACCAAAGGTCGATGGCGTCGGCGCATCCCCAGATGTACACCCACTTCTCCTTGGGGATGCCCAGCTCCTGAGCCGTGCCCACGCTGGTCATGATCACCGCCGCTGCCTGATCTATCTCCATGATGGCGTTCATGTACTTGGGGTAAGGAAAGCAGATCATGCGGTTCTCGGGGGTGACCGTTCCGATCTCCTCCGCCGTCTTGCCGTCGCGGAACCATGCGAACGGATTGTCTTTGGCCACCTGGGCAAGGCGGGCACACAGCGCCGCCAGATGCTGCTGGTGATCGGCGATAGAGCGCCCCCTCTGGGCCCGAATCGCGTTCTCGAACAGGGGGTAAATGCGCAACGGCGCATTGGCACCGTGGCGCATCTCGATGTCAGTGCTCCCCGCTCGGGCATCTCCAGCCATAGCCTCGGGTGCTGTCCAGCGTCGCCCGCGCCGCCAGCCACGCCGGCCACTGGCCCCCAGTCTCACCACCGACCGCATCGCTTCCGCCCCTGCCACCAGGGCCAGACGAGCCTCGCCCCGAGCGATGCGTTCCGCTGTGCGGTTGATCAACCACTGGGACGCGGTGGCACCAACGGTCGTGTAGGTCTTATCGGTCGGGTGGGCACCGACCGCCTCCGCCAGCAGGCCAGGTGCATCCCCATAGGACCAGGAGAGAATATTGGCCACCCCAACCGAATCCAGCCGCCCCAGCAGCCCCCGGCACTCAGCATCCTCCTCAGCCTCCCTTGCCACCTTAGCCATCATCTCCAGCGGCTCCAGAGCATCGGCCAGGTCATCCGAGCGATTGGTGTACTGGGCCGCTCCGACGATGATCGGCAACTGACGTTCCTTCATTGGAGATTTCTCAAGGCTTCACAGCGGCAAAGCATCGAGATTGTTGAAAACCCCCTGCTCCGTTCATGGTTCGACAGGCTCACCACGAGCGGAGATACGCAGAGGTACCTCAAATCGCTCGCCCTGAGCGTGTCGAAGGGCGAACAAGGGCGCTTTTTCAACAGCCTTCATCATTCGAAGGTGCCAGAAGGTCGCCACGCGGAGATGCTCCGCCTTACCCTAGTTATTCGCCTGGCTCAAGAGGCAACAGGCCTGAAGTATCGGATATCCAGAATAGAGCCTTTGCGTTGCCGTCGAGGGCGGAAAACTGCCGTTACCGGCAAGCCGATGTCCACGTCCTCGGCCCTGGTCTCGCCCAGCCGATGCACGAGGAGCCCGTCCGCCCCTTCCAGGCGGATGAGGGCCAGCAACTGCGGTTCGGCCACGGGCTGGCCCTCCAGGTCCAGATGGGCGACGGTGAAGGCCTCGACGGTGCCCCGCGAGCTCACCTCCACCCACTGGTCATCCAGGCTGGCGAAGCAGCGCTCACAATACAGGCGGGGTGGCAGGTAGGTGTACTGACACTGCTGGCAGCGGGTGCCCATGAACCGCCCGTTCTCCATAAGCTCCCGGAAGAAGCGCTCGCCGGCCACGCCCATCGTGTAGGCGAAGTTCACCGGGATAGCGCCGTACACATAGCGGATGTCCTCGATCTGGCTGATCTGCTCCGGGGAACCCATGACGCAAGACCTCCTAATAGGGGCGGAAGTATCTAATATCCAGAATGGAGCCCTCCCGCTGCCGCGGTGGTTTCCACACCGCCTTCACCCTCATGCCCACCTGCACGTCCTCGGGCTTTACCTCCCCCAGGAAGTGCATGATCCCCATCCCCTTGCTCGCTCCGTCGATCTCGATGACGGCGGGAATAGTGGGCTCTTTGACGCGACTGGCGTCCCAGCGGATGTAGGAGATGGAGTAGGTATTCACCCGCCCGCTGTCCTTCAAGACGACCCAGCGGTCGGTGGGCCGAAAGCACTGTTCGCAGAACATGCGTGGCGGCACCATAATGCGCCGACAGCGGTGACACTCGCGGCCGACGATGCGGCCCTTCTTCAGCTCGGCCAGGAAGCGCCCGATGGCGATGCCGGCGTCCCAGGCGTAACGGGCGTTGGGATCGTGTTCCACTATCAAGACCTTGCCTTCGCTGATGTCGCTGTCGCTGAGGGGGGTGCCAGGAAATTCCCTATCTGTTGTCACTTGCCTTCCCTCCCGCTGGTTCTAGATGCGCAACACCACTACTGTGCCCACCTGCATCAGGTCGCCCCAGGCCTGGGCCAGGCCGGTGATGGGCTTGCCAGGCACCTGCCGCTTGCCGGCCTCTCCCCGTAGCTGCCAGAAGATCTCGGCCACCTTCATCACGCCGGAAGCGGCGATCGGGTTGCCCACCCCCATCAGCCCACCCGAGGGGCAGACCGGTAGGTCGCCGTTGCGCTGGGTCACCCCGTCGGCAGTGAGCTTGGCCGCCTCTCCCTTACCGCACAGAAGCAGCCCCTCCAGGTGATGCAGCTCCTTGTAGGAGAAGGGGTCATAGGGCTCGACGACGTTGATCTGCTTGCGCGGCTCGGTGATGCCTGCCATGCGATAGGCCATACGGGCGGCGTACTCCACATATTTGGGATAGTACAGGTCGCGGTTCGTCCAGTAGGCGCTGTCCAGGTGCCAGCCCACGCCGTCGATCCACACCGGCTTGTCGGTCATCCGCTTAGCCACATGCTCCGCGGCCAGCACCAGCGCGGCGGCACCATCGCTCACCGGGCTTACGTCCAGGCGGCTCACCGGCCAGACCATGATCTCCGAGTTAAGCACATCCTCGACGCTGATGTCCTCCGCCACTTGGGCACAGGGATGATCCAGGGCGTTGCGCTTGTTCTTCACCGAGACCAGAGCGATGTCTCGCTTGCTGAGGCCGTGCGCCTCCATGTAGCGCTGCATCTCCAGGGCGAAGATCCAGATCAGATTGGGCTCCAGGGGACGCTCCAGCATGTTATCGAAGATGGTGAGGAAAGCGCCCTGAGGATGAGGGTGGCAGGAGGACATCTTCTCTTCCCCTACCACCAGCACGACGTCGAAGAGGCCAGAGGCCACGTGATACCAGCCTTGAATGGGGGAGAAGACACCGGTGCCGCCGCCCACGTAGCCGCGCATCACCGGCTTCTGCCAGGCGCCGCAGCCGTCGCTCAGATACTCGCCTTTCATGTGGACGCCGTCAAAGGTGTCAGGAGCGGTGCCAATGACCACGCCGTCGACGTCCTCAAGGGTCAGATCGCAGGACTCCAGGGCCATGCTGGCTGCCTGCCAGGACAGCTCGCGGCCCGTCTCCAGGGCGCGGCGCATGAACTTGGTCATGCCCGCACCGACTACAGCCACTCTTCGCAATCCCATCGTTCTTACTCCCTGCTCAGTATGACAACCGCGCCCGTGGCGGTAGGAACGCCCCGCCACGATTGGGCCAGGCCCACCTTGACATCCGGTATCTGGCGCGGCCCGGCCTCCTCTCGTAGCTGGCTCACGACCTCCACCACCTTCTGCAGACCATTGGCCTCGGCCAGATGGCCCACGCCCAGGCTCCCTCCCGAGGGGTTCACCGGGAACTTGCCGTCCACCTGGGTAGCACCCTCCTCCGTCTCCACCCCTGCCCTGCCCGGCCGGAAGACGCCCAGGGCCTCCAGGTGCTGGAGTTCCTTATAGGAAAAGGTGTCGTCCACCTCGGCGAAGTTGATCTCGCGGCTGGGGCTGCTGATGCCAGCCTGGCGGTAGGCCTGCTCGGCGGCCAGGCGAGCGTAGGCAGCAATGCCCCACTGCCGGCTGTCCAGGGCGGAGCTATCGCTGCACCAGCCGGCCCCCAGAATCCAGATCGGCTGAACGCCAAGAGCCTTGGCCCTCGTCTCCGAGGCCAGCACCACCACCACCGCTCCGTCGGCCGGCGCGCTGATCTCCAGGCGGCTCAGGGGCCAGAAGGCTGGCTCGCTCTCGAGGACGTCCTCCGCCTCCAGGTCCGCTGCGTAGGCGGCGGCATCATTGAATAAGGCATTCCCCCGATTCTTGGCCACCACGTGGGCGCACTGCTGGCGGCTGGTGCCGGACTGAGCCAGGTAGCGACTCATCTCCAGGCCGGCCACGAAGTGGGGATGGGCCCCCAGGGGACGGACGAAGATGGGGTCAAGAGCCAGGGCCAGGATGTGATGGGGGGTGAGGATGTTGGAGGCCTTGCTATGGGCCTCCACCGCCACCACCTCGAAGGCGCCGGTCAGGATCTGCATGTAGGCGGCGGCCAGCCCCTGCAGGCCGTCCCCGCCGATCGTGTGCACCGGCCGGAGGGCAGCGCCGATCTGGTCCGGCACGTACTCGTCGAAGATGCTGGTGCCCTCGGTGATGTCCTCCGAGCAGCAGACGAAGCTATCGATATCGCGGCGGGGGTCGATGTCGGCGTCCGCGTAGGCCCTGGTGGCGGCCTCGAACATGAGCTCCTTGTAGGATACGCCGGGGCTGGTGGCCCTGAACTGAGTATGGCCCACGCCGACGATGGCTACTCTGTCTGGCATGGCAACTCCCTCTTACCTGAACATGATGTACGGCAGGTCCGCCTGCCGTCAGCCAGGCATTATATCAGAACTTCTTCCCCAAAAGAACTCAATCTCTGGCCCGATTGCCTTATCTATCTCAAACATCTGTGATATTCTTTTCCCTGCTCGCCTGCTTGTGGGCAGGCGGGCCGATGAACAAGCGGAAAAGGAGGTGAAAACGATATGCCCAGACGAGTGGCCATCGTCGGCATTGGTCAGACCAAGCACGAAGAGTCGAAGGGCCACTACGTATACTACGAGAGCGACTTCGAGGCCGCCAAGCGGGCCCTGGAGGACGCCGCTCTGGATCGGGGCGACCTGGATACAGTCATCGCCTCCGGCTGGGATGCCATCGATGGCCGCACCATCTCCGATATGCATACCTGCATGGCTATCGGCGGCTACCTCAAGGACTCCAGCCATGCAGCCGAGGATGGCATCATGGCCCTGGTCTATGGCTACCTGCGCATAGCCTCGGGCCTATTCGATGTCGCCCTGGTGGCCGGCCACGGCCACCGCGAGGCGGCCATCGACGCGGTGACCAGGATCATATTCGACGCCCTGTTCAGTCGCCCTGTAGGCCGTAACTACCTTATCACCATGGCCATGCAGGCTAACGCCTACATGCACAAGTACGGCGTGAGCGAGGAGCAGGCGGCGAAGGTGGTGATCAAGAACCGCGCCAATGGCGCCCGTAACCCTTACGCTCACCTGCGCTCGCCCGTCTCTCTGGAGGAGGTGCTTGCTTCAGGGCCTGTCTCCTACCCCCTGAAGGCACTCGACTGCCCGCCGGAGTCGGTGGGAGCCGTGGCACTCATCCTGGCCAGCGAAGACGTGGTGCGGCGCATCACCGACAAGCCCGTCTGGATCCGGGGCATTGGCTGGGCCATCGAGAGCTACGAGATGGGCAGCAAGGACCTGGCCGAGATCCCCTCTCTGGCTGCGGCGGCCCAACGCGCCTATCAGATGGCCGGCACTAAACGCCCTCTGGACGAATTCGACCTGGCGGAGGTCCACGAGGCTACCTCCTTCCACGAGCTGATGGACTACGAGGCCCTGGGCTTCGCCGAGGCCGGCCAGGGGGCAAAGCTGATCGAGGAAGGAACGACTGAGATGGACGGCAAGCTACCGGTCAATCCTTCTGGGGGGTCTCTTTGCACCAACCTGTTCGGCGCCTCGGGGCTGGTGCGGGCTGCCGAGGCCGCCCTCCAACTGCGGGGGGAGGCCCACGGTCGGCAGGTGGCGGGAGCTAGGCTGGCCCTGGCCCATGGCCTGAGCGCCCCTGCCGGAGCTGCTGCCCCCACCAACTGCGTGGCAATTCTGGAGCGGGGGTGAGCCATGGCTAGAAGAGTAGCTATCGTTAGTGTCGGCCTGACCCGAACGTCCAGTCACCGACGCGATGTGACCTATCCAGAGCTGGTCCACGAGGCGGTCAGCGCAGCCCTCGCCCAGACTAACCTGAAGGCCAAGGATATCGACGCCGTCGTCTACGGCTCTATGGACCCCTTCGATGGCGTTTTCGCCCCCGAAAGGTGGAACGTGGACGCCTGCGTCGGCGCTGGCGCTTCGAATAAGCCCTTCATCAAGCTCACCACCGGCGGCACCACCGGCGGCTCCGTCGCCCTCGGCGCCTACTACCACGTGACCTCCGGGCTGTTCGATGTCGTCCTGGCGGTGGCCTCCCAGCGGGTGGGCTCCACCCTCGAGGCCCAGCTCGTCCTCAACACCTGCATCGACCCCATATACGAGCGCTGGATGGGCGGCGGCGCTATCATGGTCGGTGCTAACCAGGCCGCCAGTCACTTCCACTACTACGGCACCACCGAGGAAGACCTGGCAATGGTAGCCGCCAAGAACTACGCCAACGCCCTCAACAACCCCTACGCCCACCTTCGGCGCCACCTGACGGTCGAGGACGCCCTGAAGACCCGCATGGTCTCCTGGCCCCTCCGCTTCAGCGACTGCTGCCCTAGCTCCGACGGCGCTTGCGCCATCATCTTCGCCTCCGAGGAGCGGGCCCGCAAGATAACGGACACCCCCGCTTGGGTACGGGGGGAGGGCCAGATCACTGACAACTACTACGTGGGCGACCGCCCCTGGTTCCAGGACTGGGAGGCCCTCTCGATTCTGGCCCGGCGCGTCTACAACGAGGCCAGGATCAACAATCCGTTGGAAGAGCTGGATGTGGCCGAGCTATACAACGCCTTCACCATTCAGGAGATCATCGAATGTGAAGCCCTGGGTTTCTGCGAGCCGGGGAAAGGGGCCGAGCTCATCCGCAAGGGCGTGACCACCATGGAGGGCAAGCTGCCTGTCTGCCCCTCCGGGGGAACCCTCTGCACCAATCCCATCGGGGCTTCGGGCCTCATCCGGATAGGCGAGGCCGCCCTACAGGTGATGGGAAAGGCTGATAAGCACCAGGTAGCCAATGTGAAGACGGCCCTCGCCCACGTCTGGGGTGCCGCCATCGGCTTCCATGTCCTGATGATCCTGGACAAGGAAGCGCCGTAAGAACGGGAGAACAAGGCCATGACGCAGGAAGAGGAAATTCTGGTAATGCCGGGGACCTGGAACCTGCCCTTCCGCTATACGGCGGGCAGGTTTGCCAGCCGCTTCTTCCGGGAACTAAGGGACAGCAAGAAGATCTTCGGGGTGCGCTGCCCTCAGTGTCGGCGGGTCCTCCTGCCGCCTCGCCCCTTTTGCGAGAGGTGCTTCGTCTCCACCGAAGAGTGGGTGGAGGTAGGACCCCAGGGAACCTTGGAGGGCTTCACCATCTGCTACGTGCCCTTCCTGGGCCTGCCGCCGCCGCCTATCGCCACCCTCTTCATCAAGCTGGACGGCGCCGATAGCTGTCTGGGTCATATCCTGGGCGAGGTTGACCTCAGCGATCCGGACAAGGCCAAGGACGCGGTGAAGATCGGCATGCGGCTGGAGCCCGTCTGGCGCGACGAGCGCAAGGGGGAGATCAGCGACATCGAGTACTTCCGACCGGTGTCCTAGAGGCCGCCTCGCTTGGCGGCAAGCTATCACTTGGGCTTGATCAACACGAGCGCTGCCCTTGGAGCGCTAGCCCAGGGGAAGTGTTCTATTGCCCGTGTGGCCGGTACTGGTGTTCTTCCTTTAGTTGCTTGCCTGTTCTAGCCTCTGAGCCAGGTCGATGAAAAAGTGGATCGACCGCGGGTTGCTTATGGCATCTGGGCTGACTGCTTTTTCTGGTGGAGTCCCCGTCAGAATGCGCTTAACCGGCACCTCGAGCTTCTTATCGTTGAGTGTGCGAGGAATGTCAGAAACGGCATAGATCTCATCAGGCACGTATCGGGGGGAGAGCTCTCGGCGCAGCTTCTCCCTGATTCGGGCTTGAAGCCCCTCGTCCAGGCTGACCCCACTGCGCGGCACTACAAAGAGCAGTAAGCGACCCTCGCTCCCCAACTGTCCTGTGTCCACAACTAGGCTATCGAGAACCTCGGGGAGCTCTTCCACCACCCGGTAAAACTCGCTGCTGCCCATCCGCACACCGGCGCGGTTAAGGGTAGAATCCGAACGCCCGTAGATCACGCAGCTACCCCCGCGCCCGATTTTGATCCAGTCGCCGTGACGCCACACCCCCGGAAACATCTCGAAGTAGCTCTCCTGGTAGCGCTGACCATCCGGATCGCTCCAGAAAAACAGAGGCATCGAAGGTAGCGGCTCGATGATAACCAGCTCCCCCACCTCCCCTACTATGGGATGCCCCTGTTCATCGTACGCCTCCACGCGGGCGCCCAGGCCACGGCACTGGATCTCTCCGGCGTGCACCGGGAGGATCGGACAGGACAGAACGAACGCCGTGCACAGGTCGGTCCCTCCGCTCACCGAACCTAACAGCAGGTCCTTCTTCACCTTGTCGTAGACCCACTGGAACCCTTCCGGCGGAAGGGGCGCCCCTGTGGAGCCCACTGCCCGTAGGCTGCTCAGATTGAACTCCCGGCCAGGTTCAATGTCGGCCTTCATGGACGACAGAATGTAAGGGGCGCTGGTGCCAAAATAGGTCATCCCTGTCTCTTCAGCAAACCGCCAGAGGGCCCGCATATCGGGATAGCCGGGGCTTCCGTCATACAACAAGATCGTCATGTCTAGTAACAGCCCGCTTATCAGGAAATTCCACATCATCCAGCCGGTGGTGGTGAACCAGAAGAATCTGTCCTCGGAGTTCAGATCAAGGTGCAGGGAGAGCGCCTTCAGGTGTTCCAGAAGAATCCCGCCATGGCCCTGGACGATGGCCTTAGGAACTCCCGTGGTGCCCGACGAGTACAGCACCCACAGGGGATGCTCGAAGGGCACCGGCTCAAAGAGTAGCTCCGACGTTTCGTCGAACAGCTCGCCCCACAGCTTCACGTTGCCCAAGCCCCCCGTCACCGGCTGATCATCGAGATAGGGAACCACCACGGTGGTCTCCAACGTAGGGAGGTGACGCTGTATGTCTGCAACGGCAGCCAGGCGTTCATAGGGTTTGCCATTGTAGTGGTAGCCATCTGCGGCAAAAAGCACCTTGGGCTCAATCAACTGGAAGCGGTCCACCACGGCACGGATGCCAAAGTCCGGGGAGCAACTGGACCAGATTGCACCGATGCTGGCGGCAGCCAGAAAGGCCACCAGGGCCTGGGGGATGTTCGGCATATAGGCCACCACTCGGTCGCCTCGCCGAACGCCGAGCCGTCTGAGCCCCGCCGCTACCGCTGCCACCTGCCGATATAGATCGGCATAGGTCAGCGTGCTAAGCGGCCCCACTTCCGACTTAAACACTACGGCCGGGTGCTCGTCCCGCCGCTGCAGAGCGTACTCGGCGTAGTTCAGCTCGGCGCCCGCAAACCATTGCGCCCCGGGCATGCGGCGCTGATCCAACACGCGTGTGGAAGGCCGGTGAGCCTTCACCCCAAAGAAATCCCAGATGGAAGCCCAGAAGCCTTCAAGGTCACTCACCGACCACGCCCATAGATCGTCGTAGGAACCAAAGTCGAGGCCCTTTTGGTCCTTCAGCCAGCGCAGATAGCGCGTGATATTGGCCTGCGCTTTCTGCTCCTCCGAGGGCTGCCAAAGAACGGTGCCCTCGGAAACCGGCTCAGCCGACACCTCGCCATCCATCACGCTCCCCCTTCAGACGCCCATTGAGGGGCACTGAGCACCCCCCTACTATAGCTCCCACATTATAGCTTCCACTGGTAGCGGGTCTCCAGGCGGCTTAAGACAGTGGACTGTATGTCGTCAGTTTGGGCGTAGCGCTCAGGCCAGCCCCCTACAGCAGAGTCATCTCCTCGAGGTCAGGCGGCACGATGATCCTGGCGTCCGTTAGGGCCTGCACCTCCTCCGCCGTCCAACCAGGGGCCACCTCCCGCAGCACCAGCCCCTCCGGGGTTACGTCCATGACAGCGATATCGGTGATGATCTGGCCCACGCACCGCGGCGCCGTGAGCGGCTGCGTACACTCCTTGACGATCTTGGGCTGGCCCTCCTTGGTGGCAAAGGTGGTCAGGGCGATCACCTTCTTGGCGCTGAAAGCCAGATCCTGCCCTCCCCCAAGGCTCCCGATCTGCTTGCCAGGGATGATGTAGTTAGCCAGGTCCCCCTTCTCCGACACCTGCACCGCCCCAAGGACGGTGATATCCACGTGGCCGCCGCGAATGATGCAAAAGCTCTCCGCATGATCCATGATGGCCATCCCCGGCTTGCTCGATATGGGCTGCGCGCCAGCGTTGATCAGGTTCGCGTCGGACTCGTCGGGGTTGTCGATGATCGGCCCGAACCCGATCACCCCGTTCTCCGAGTGGAACAGCACCTCCCGCTCCGGCGGCACGAAGTTGCTGCAGTAGGTGGGTATTCCCACCCCCAGGTTGACTATCATCCCATCCTGGAACTCTTTAGCCGCTCGGATGGCCATGGTCTGCTCGTCTAGCCTTTCGCCTGCCATGATTCTCCCTCCCTCTCTTCCCTACATGGCCTCATCCCAGGGCCTGGGCTCCTTGGGCCTCACCACCACCCGCTGCACATACACGCCGGGGGTCACGACGCACTCCGGGTCCAGCTCCCCCAGCTCCACCACCTCGTCCACCTCAGCCACAGTGACCGTAGAAGCACCAGCCATGACCGGGTTGAACGTCCGCGCTGTCCCCCGATAGACCAGGTTCCCGTACCTATCCGCCTTGTGGGCGCGGATGAGGGCGAAGTCGCTCTTCAGGGCATGCTCGAGGAGGTACTTGCGGCCGTTGAACTCCCGCACCTCCTTACCCTCCTCCACGATGGTGCCCACGCCCACCGGCGTGTAGAAGGCAGCGATGCCCCCCTTGGCCGCCCGTATCCTCTCGCATATCGTCCCCTGGCCCAGAAGCTCCAGCTCCACCTTGCCCTGCAGCACCCCTTGCTCGAACGGGGTGAGAACGCGGGCGGGCGCGGCAGGAAAGGCCAGGATGCCCTTCTTCACCTGCCCCCGCTCCACCAGCAGGCCGGGGTCGTACCAGTCCTCGGGGATCTTCAGGATGACCGCCATCCGCTGGCGCAATATCTCCAGCAGGTCCACACCCCAGCCGCCGGTGTTCCCCACGATGGTCAGCTCCTTGACCCCTCTTCGGGCCACGGCGGCGATCAGGTAGCTAGGGCACTCTGCCGGCCCGCCGAACCCAGCGATGAGAACAGTGGCCCCGTCTGACATACCGGCCACGGCCTCATCGAAGCTGCCCACGATCTTGTTTATCATCGGCCTTGACCTCCCTCATCGCGCTAACTACAGCATCATAGCATCATCGAAAGCCCTTTGCCTATTAAGGGAACCCGTGGCCCTGCACGTTCTGTCGCCGCAGACCTGCCCCTACCTTCGCCCTAGCCGCCCTCAGCGACGATCACGCCTCCTTGCCAGCCCTCACGCCTGGGAGTAGCATGGGCCTGCCGCGGTTGCCCAGCATAGCGGCCATGGGAAACAGGCACGAAATATCCAAAGAGAGGAGGGTGATGCAGCCGTGCGGAAGCTAGGCAAATTCTCGCTGATCTTCCTCGCCCTAGCAGCGCTGTTGCTGGTAGTGGCAGTGGCCTGCGAGGAGGAGGAAGAAGAGGAGGGAACCCCCACTGGCACACCTACCGCTGCAGCGACGGGCACTCCTACCGCTGTGGGCGAGGTCGAGGGCATTACCGACACGGAGATAATCCTGGGGATGCACGGCCCCCGTAGCGGCACCTGGGGGGCGGCGTACGCTCCTGTCATCGGCGGCGTCGAAGCCTACTTCAGGTACGTCAATGCCGAGGAAGGGGGCGTCTGCGGCCGCCAGATCGTCTTCAAGGTGGAGGACGATCAGTACCTCCCAGCCAAAGCGGTCGAGGCGGTCAAGAAGCTGCTTGAGCGAGACAAGGTCTTCGCTATCGTCGCCGGCATGGGGACGGCCGCTCATTCGGCCGTCTGGGAGGACCTCAACGAAAGAGGAGTGCCCGACCTGTGGATCATGTCGGGGGCCCACAAGTGGGCTGCGGACCCCGAAAAGTACCCCTGGTCGGTTCCCTTCCTGCCGGACTACTATGTCGAGGGGACGATCGTCGGCAAGTACATCTCCGAAAATATGCCCGGCAAGAAGGTCGGCATCCTCCGCGAGAACTCCGACTGGGGCGAGGATGTGCTGGCCGGTCTGAAGAACGGCCTCGACCCCGACAAGAACGAACTGGTGTCCGAGCAAAGCTATGAGCTCACCGACATCAGCATCCGGTCCCAGGTCAATAGCCTAAAGAATGCTGGCGCAGAAGTGGTGGTCAGCGCCAGTAACCCACCGACCTCTGCTCAGCTCATCAAGGAGGCCGACCGCCTGGGCTGGCATCCCCAGTTCTTCGTCGACTACGTCAATTCTGACCCCATGATGTTCCTCTATGCCTCGCCGGAGCTCATGGAGGGGGTCATTACTCTTCAGGGCAACAAGCTCTCGCACTGGACTGACGACCCGGACGTAGCAGAGCACCACCGGATCATGAACGAGTACGGGGACTACCCCGCCGGCAACTTCACCATCGTCGGTCAAGAGGCGGCGCTATTGACCGTCGAGGCTCTGCGGAGGACCTGTGACAACCTGACGCGAGAGGGCCTGATGGATGCCGTCCACTGCTTTAAGGACTACCGGCTCGAGCTCGAGCTGCCCGGTATCACCATCACTCTCAGCCCGACAGACCACCTGGCCACCGAAGCCATGAGGATGCTGAGGGCTCACGATGGCGAGTGGGAGTACTTCGGGGAAATAATCTCGTTCAGGGACTAGGGGGCACCCCCCGGATCCGGAGCGCCGCCGCGCCGGCCAACCGCAGGAGGAGGTACGAACTGCCCAAAGAGGAGCATTACCGAAAGCTAGAGCGGATGTATGCTTCCGCACCGGTGAACGAATACTACGCCCCAACGATGCGAGTGAGCGAGGGGCAGGCAGAGGTGATTATCCCGGTGCGCCCGGATTTCTTTCACGCAGGCGGCGCCGTCCATGGTTTGGTGTATTTCAAGGCGCTCGATGACGCCGCTTTTTTCGCCGTCAACTCACTGGTTGACGACGCTTTTGTGCTAACCGTCTCCTTCAACCTATACCTCACTCGCCCCATTTCGGAAGGCAAAATCAAAGCGACTGGTCGAGTAGTCCACCGTTCCCGACGTTTCTTTATAGCGGAGTCCGTGTTAGTTAACTCGGATGGGCGGGAAATCGGCCGAGGCAGTGGCACTTTTACGCCAAGTAACGTTCGCCTTTCGCCCGAGCTTGGCTATAAATAAGACCGCTGTGGCCCAGCCGCCGTCTAACAACCCGTTGCAGCCAACCGCGCCGAGCTTTGCTCGGCGCGGTTGCCGCTATCAGCGCTGGCGCCTGGTATGAGCGGAGGCGCCGACTCACTCAGCCCTTTCTGCCACGCTCCCGCTCGATGAGGTCACGGCGGAGGATCTTGCCGGCGGCCGACTTAGGAATCTCCGACACGTACTCCACCTCGCGGATCTTCTTATAGGGCGCCACCTTCTCCGCCACGAAGGCCATCAGCTCTTCGGGGCTGGCCTCGAACCCCTCCCTGAGCACGACCAAGGCCTTGGGGATCTCACCGCCCTCCAGGTGGCGCTTAGGGATGACGGCAGCGTCGACGACGGCTGGGTGCTCGTGGAGGACGGCCTCCAGCTCGGCCGGGGCCACCTGGTAGCCCTTGTACTTGATCATCTCCTTCTTGCGGTCGAGGATGTACAGGTAGCCGTCCTCGTCTAGCCAGCCGATGTCCCCGGTGAGCAGCCAGCCGTCCTCGCTGAGGCACTCGGCGGTCTCCTTCGGACGCTTCCAGTAGCCCTTCATCACCTGCGGGCCTCGCAGCGCCACCTCCCCGACCTCGCCAGCGGGCAGCTCCTCCCCAGTGTCCAGGCTCACGATCTTCTCGAAGGTATCGGCGAAGGGCGGGCCGCAGGACTCCAGCTTGATGCGCTCCAGGGGGTTGGTGTTGGCGGTGGGGCTGCTCTCGGTGAGGCCGTAGCCCTGCGACACCAGGCACCCGTAGATGGACTTCACTTGCTTCGCCACCTCCACAGGCAGGGGCCCCGCCGCCGAAACGACTACCCGCAGGCAAGAGGTGTCGAAGCGAGAGCGATCCGGCACGTTGGCCATAGCCAGCACCGCTGGCGGCGCCAGGTAGAGGTTGGTTATGCCATACTTACCCACCAGGTGCAGCATCGCCTCCACGTCGAACCGCATCATGACGATGCCGGTGGTTCCCAGGGCCAGACCCGCGCTCAACAGCACCGTCATCCCGTAGATATGGAAGAAGGGCAGCACACACAGCCCGACGGCGTCCGACGTTAGCTGCTCGGTCGCCAGGCACTGCTTGACGGCGCTGGTGATATTGTAGTGAGTGAGCATCACCCCCTTGGGAAGGCCCGTTGTGCCGCTGGAGTAGGGGAGCACGGCCAGGTCCTCGCGGGCGTTGATAGCCACCGGCCGGTACTCCTCGGGGACGCCCGCCAGCAGGTCCGGCAGGCTGTCCATCGGCCAGACGTGGCGCAAACGGGGCAGATTCCGACGGGCCGCTTCCACCGGGGCGGCCATGGGGCTGAAAACGAAGAGGGCCACCGCCTCTGCGTCGTCCAACTGGTGCTCGATCTCACGCTCCCGGTAGAGGGGGTTGAGGGTGGTGACCGTGGCGCCAGCCAGGAGGATGCCATAGAAGACAGAGGCGTAGTCGACGTGGTTGGGCGAGAAGATGCCCACCTTATCGCCCTTCTCGATGCCGTGGTCCTGCAGGAAACGCGCCACCTTGCTGGCGTAGCTCCAGAGGTCGCGGTAGGTGCGCGTGGTGCCATCGGCGCCGATCAGGGCTGGCTTGTCGCCGAAGCGCTCCACAGACCGGCGCAGCAGCTCCGGGAGAGGAACCTCCTCGTAGGGGGCCTGGCTGGGCCAGTATCCGGAGACAATCATAAGGCGCCCTCCTCTACAGTGAGCTGAGCAGACATTGGCGACCCCAGGGTCAAGCCCTCCACCTACACCTGCGCGGTCTGATGGTCGCTGCCGCCATTCTACCCGCAGCGGCAACGGCTGACAAGATGGCCTGGCCAGCCCAGGTCGTAAGGAACGGCTTTGCATTCGGATAGATTTCGAGCGCAACAGGCCCTTGGCGCGAGAGAGCGCCGCCCTTGACGAGGAGCAAGTAACCCCCTATATTGCGGAACCAAGGCTAGCTATCGCCATAGCCATTTCTCACCAAGGGGTCTGCCTTTGCTTGCCTGGGTGGAGCGCTATCGCTGGCTGGTCATCGCCCTGATGGCTGCGCCCCTGCTTATTGGCATGGGCGCCTTTGTCGATAGGCAATTGCAGGGCCCACAGCCGTTAGAGATCAACCTGGGCGAAACGCCCTCTGCCTCCGAAATTCAGGTCTACATCGCCGGCGCCGTGAATCGTCCCGGTGTCTACTTCCTCAACGATGGCGACCGCTGGATAGACGCCGTCGAGGCCGCCGGCGGCCCCGCCGCGGATGCCGACGTGGAGGCCATCAACCTCGCCCGCCGCCTGCACGACGAGGACCAGGTGCTGGTGCCCCGCCTCGGCGAGCAGGCAGTCCTGGGCTCCGCCCAGGCCTCGCAGAACGAGCTGGTTGACATCAACACGGCCCCCGCCGCCGTCCTTGACTCCCTCCCCGGCATCGGCGAGATGCGCTCCCAGAGCATCGTCGATTCCCGCGAGCGCGACGGCCCCTTCTCTCGCATCGAAGAGCTCGTCGAGCGCAAGCTCATCCCCCAGTCCGTATTCGACCAGATCCGCGACCTGATCACCGTAGGGCCATGATCCTTGGCTACCTGGCCCTCTGCTGGCTGCTGGGCATGGCAGCGGCAGCCTTCGCCCAGGGCAGCCCCTGGGCCATAGCGGCCGCCGCTCTCCTGGCAGCCATCGTACCTCTGACCACCCGCCGCGCTGCCTTCGCCCTACTCTGGGCCGCTACGGCAGCCGCCCTTCTGGTAGGCGGCGCCTGGCTCTACCAGTCGAGCCTGCCATCGGCCGACCCCCAGGGGATCGCCCTCCACAACGATGGCCCTGCCGTCCGCTTCCGCACCGTCGTCTCCGGCGAGCCCGACGAGCGGGGCAGCTCACTCAGGCTGCGCCTCTCCGTCCGCGAGCTGCTGGTCGATGGCCGCTGGCAGAGCACCTCCGGCGGCGTTCTCATGCGCGGCGGCCTCTTCCCCCGCTACGACTACGGCGACCTCCTCGAGCTGGAGGGGAAGCTCGAGACGCCGCCCGTGCTCGACGACTTCAACTACCGCGACTACCTGGCCCGCCAGGGCATCGGCTCCATCGTCAACTACCCCAGCACGTCCCTGCTCGACACAGGCCAGGGCAACCCCATCCGCACCTGGATCTACGACCTGCGCGGCGAGTTGTCCTCAGCCCTCGAGGATGCCCTGCCGGAGCCCGAGGCCGCCCTCGCCCAGGGCATCCTCCTCGGCCGACGAGCCTCCCTGCCCGACGACCTGAAGGAAGACCTCAACGACACCAATACCTCTCACCTGGTCGCCGTCTCCGGCTACAACGTGACCCTCGTCGCGGGGCTATTCATCGCCGCCCTCGCCTGGCTCATCGGCCGCCGGCCCGCTGCCTGGCTGGCCCTGCTGGCCATCATCGCCTACTCGATGCTTGTGGGCGGCCAGCCCTCCGTCCAGCGAGCGGCCATCATGGGCGGTATGTACGTCGTGGCCACCGCCCTCGGCCGCCAGAGCGGTGCCCTCCAGGGGCTCGCCTTAGCGGGAGCTGGCATGACAGCCTACGACCCGCCGCTCATGAAGGACATCTCTTTTCAGCTTAGCTTTGCCTCCGCCCTCGGCCTCACCGTCTTCTCGTCGCCCTTGCGGACGCGCATCGAGGCGGCTCTCGCCCGCTGGAGCCCCGACCGCGAGCTGGCAGGCCCCCTGCGAGCAGTCATCGAGCTGCTGGCCGTCACCATGGCCGCCATCGCCTTCACCCTGCCCATCATCGCTGTCAACTTTCACCGCATCTCCCTCATCGCCATACCGGCCAACCTGCTGACCGTGCCCGCCTTCGCCGTGATAATGGTCAGCTCGGCCCTGACAGCCGCCGGCGGCATGATCGCCCCCACCCTGGGCACCTTCCTCGGCTGGATAACCTGGGCCCCTGTCGCCTACATGGTGGCGGTCGTGCAGATGCTGGCCGACCTCCCCTTCGCCGCTGTATCAGTCGACGGCCTCACCAGCACCCATGCCCTGGCCTACTACGCCGCCCTCGCCGGCATCGTCTGGCTGACGGCCCGCCGCCCGGCGAAGCTGACCCTGCCTCAGCCGCCGGCCTGGGCCGGCGATCTCCTGTCGGGCCTGAACCGCCCGCTCGCCGTCCTACCGACCCTGGGCATCGCCATCGTGCTGGCGCTGGCCACGATCCTCGTCTGGCTGGTCATCTTGGGTTCGCCCGGGGACCGCCTGAGCGTCACCTTCCTCGACATCGGCCAGGGCGACGCCATCCTCATTCGCAGCCCAGCCGGCCACAACATCCTGGTGGACGGCGGCCCCAGCGGCGAAGCGATAACCGCCGCTCTCGGCCGCCACCTGCCGTTCTGGGATCGCCACCTCCACCTGGTAATATCCACCCACCCCGACCAAGACCACCTGGCCGGCCTGGTGACCGTCCTCGAGCGCTACGACGTGGACCAGGTGCTTGCACCTGCACTGACCAAGGACTGCCCCCTCTTCCACGCCTGGCAGGAGGCCATCGCCGCCGAGGATATCCCCCAGCGAGAGGCGTTCGCCGGCCAGTGGCTCGACCTGGGCGGCGGCGCCACCCTCTCCGTGCTCCACCCGCCGCCGGGACTCTTGCCGGCCGCCGACGAGGACGACAACTCGCTGGTGCTCAGGGTCAGCCTGGGGGATGCCGCCTTCCTCCTGACGGCGGACATCGCAGCAGAGGGCGAAGCGTACCTGGTAAGCAACGACGCTGATATGCGCGCGCCCGTGCTGAAGGTGGCCCACCACGGCTCGGGCGCGTCCACCTCGACCGCCTTCCTGGCGGCGGTGGAGCCCCTGACGGCCGTCATCTCCGTGGGCGAGGACAACTGGTACGGCCATCCAGCGCCCCAGACGCTGGACAGGCTGGGCAGCCGCCCCGTCTTCCGCACCGACCGCCACGGCGACGTGCAGATATCCACCGACGGCCACAAGCTCTGGATCAAGACGGAGAGGGGTGGGGAGTAGCGCGCTGCGGTACCGGCACGGCGCAACATGGCGTCCTCTGGCGTTTGTTGATATCATTTGGGAGAAGAAAAGTGCCTCTTGGCCACGGGAGTGTGATGTCCGCTCCCGGCACTGACTTCGCTGGGCATAGGCACCATGACCGACGACTTCGATCAGCTCTTCGACATTGCTCACCTGGCTCTAGCAACGAGAAACTGGGCGCGGGCAGCCGCGAGCTTTGAAAAATGTGTCCAACTCCGCCCAGACTTCGCCCCAGCCTGGGCGAACCTTTCTATCGCATATTGGCGGCTAGGCGATGGGAAGCGCCAACTGAATGCGGCTAAGAGGGCAATAGATGCCGACCCCAGACTGCCCGGCGCCTGGTTGGTGCTCTCAGAAGCATGGGGTGCTGCCGCGCGCAGCGACGAGGCTCTTCGAGCAGCGCAGACGGGCCTGAAGCTTTCGCCGAGTGAACCTCTTCTCCTAGAGTCCGCAGCGAAGGCACACTACGGCCTGGGCCGCTCCAAGAAGGCGATAGACGCCGCCAGAAGGGCGATCCGATACACGCGCCACTTCAATTCCTTGATGCACGTCCTCATAGGCGACTGCCTGGCGAACCTTGGCAAATGGGAGGCGGCCCTCAAGGAATATCAGAACGTCATCCAGAATAAGTCGCCAACGCCGGGGGTGGTGGGAGAGCCAGCGGCCGTCTCAGCCCAGCGTGGGAAGGCGCGCGTTCACCTGACCCGTGGTCTCGCTATCCGCAGCAAGGACGACCTCCGCGAGGCAATCCGTTGCTTCGAGCAAGTCCTTGAATGGAACCCGCGGGACGTGAAATCGTGGGGTGGTATCGGCGTCGCGAGCAGGTTTCTGGGGCGCTACGACGCTTCTCTCGAGGCCATCGACCGGGCTATCGAGTTCGGAGCGAAGGATGCCTATCTCGCGCTGCAGCGCGGCCTCACGCTATCAGATCTAGATAGAAATGCGGAGGCGCTCGAGGAGCTTGACTTCGCGGCCGCTAATTCCCAAGACGTCCATATTCACAGACAGGTTCTGACCTACCGGCCTCTGGCTCTCTACAAGCTCGGAAGATTGGATGAGGCTGTGGCTGCCTGTGACCAGGCGATAGGCGAGGAGATCGAGAACGCCATTGTCTGGAACACGCGGGCAGCCGTGTGGTTACACAGGAAGGAGTACAACAAGGCCGAGAAGGATCTGGCAAGAGCCCACGAACTCAGCCCGGACGACGCCGTTGTGATCAACAATCTCGGGTGGCTCGCGATTGAACGAGAGGACTACGAGAAAGGCGATCGCTTGATAGACCAAGCACTTTCAACTTGGCAGATACAGGCTTGGCCGGTAGCAGTCGACTTGTGGGTCGCCAAGTATCTGTCGCTGTTTCGGCAGAAACGCTTCGGCGAGATCAACGCCCTGGCCGCACGCGCTAGGCGGGAACTCCAATCGACTCCCGACCTCCTCAAACGTGTGCTGGAGGAAATGGAGAAGGCGCGACTGACGAACACCCTTTCGCTGGCTGTAGGCAGGATCGAAGAGTTGGAGACTGCTATGCAAGCTGTGCACGCGGAGACGGGGCTGCGCCCGGAGGTGTTCCGTCATCGACTCGACGAGTTTGAAGGCTTACTCGACAAGCCGGGCGTCCACGAAGAGGAGATCAAGCAGTTCCTGAAGTCCGAGGCGAGCCGGTTCATCTTCGGCTTAGACACTCTGCGCCTTCATACCGAGCACGAGCTTGGAGCCGAATTTCAGGCGGACTTTGTGCTTGAGTACCCTGATGCGCGGTACGTAATGGTGGAGATCGAGAATCCGAACCGCCGACTCTACACAAAGCAAGGGCAGCCCGCAGCAGACCTGGCCCACGCTCGGCAGCAGGTCGAGGACTGGCAGCAGTGGGTGGAGGAGAACAACGCATACGCTCAGAAACGCTTGCCGCGATGCCTCTCGCCAGAGGGTCTGGTAATCATCGGAAGACGCGCGAGCCTCACGGCCGCTGATCAGACCCGCCTTGCCCGATCAAACATCAATACCCGAGGTCGTTTCACGATTCGGACGTATGATGACCTGCTCGAATCCGCGAGGGCTGTCGTTGCCAACCTTGAGGCAGCCCAGCCGCCACCGACGGCAGTCGAAGGTCGGTAGAAACATCTCAAACAAGGGGACAGCATGTTATACTTCCCCCTGGTGATCCCGCTATGACCACGCGACCCGACGGCCGCCAGCCCGACCAGATGCGCCAGCTGCGCATCACCCCCAGCTACCTCGCCCACGCCGAGGGCTCCGCCCTCATCGAGCTGGGGCAAACCATCGTCCTCTGCGCCGTCAGCGTCGAGAGCAGGCTGCCGCCCTTCCTCCGCGGCTCCGGCTCCGGCTGGGTCACCGCCGAGTACGGCATGCTCCCTCGCTCCACCTCGACCCGCAGCCCCCGCGAGGCCGCCCTCGGCCGCGTCGGCGCCCGCACCCACGAGATCCAGCGCCTCATCGGCCGCTCCCTGCGGGCCGTCTGCAAGCTCGACCTCCTGGGCGAGCGCACCCTCACCGTCGACTGCGACGTCATCCAGGCCGACGGCGGCACCCGCACGGCGGCCATCACCGGCGCCTACGTCGCTTTGCGCCAGGCCTGCGCCCGACTCGTCCAGCAGGGCGACATCGCTTCCACGCCCCTGCGCTGCCCCGTAGCGGCCACCAGCGCCGGCGTCGTCGACGGCGTGCCCGTGCTCGACCTTTGCTACGATGAGGACGCCCGCGCCGAGGTCGACTTCAACGTGGTGATGACCGCCGACGGCGAGCTGGTAGAGGTCCAGGGCACCGGGGAGAGCCACCCCTTCAGCCGCCAGGCGATGAACGAGCTCCTCGACCTGGCGGATACAGGCATCCGCCGCCTGTTCGAGGCCCAGAGGCTCGCCCTCGCCGAGATCGATATACGCGACCCCTAGGCGTACTCCCCCAGGAAGGTACCCCCCAGGATGTGCACGTGGCCGTGCTGCTGGCTCTGCACGGCGTCGACGCCGAAGTTAGAGAGCAGGCGGAAGCCACTCGGGCAGTGCTCCTGGCCCATGCGCACGGCGATCTCCCCCACCCGACCCATGTTCTGCCACAGCTCCTCTTGGGTGACGTGGCGCTTGGGGACGGCCACCAGCATCACCGGCACCCAGTGCAGCAGGTTGCGAAACACCATCACCTCGTCGTCCTCATAGACGATCTCCGCCTCCGCCTCATGAGCAACGATTTGGCAGAAACTACAGTGATACTGCACGCTGGGCCCCCTGATCGAAGCGTCTTCTTCTTGCTTGCGCCTGCCCGCTGCCGGGCAGGGCCATTCTAGCGGCCCAAGACTGGAAGGATCAACGGCGGCGATCCTTTACTGAAGAGCACCGATCAGGCTATCATCCACCTAGGAGTCCCCTTGACAGAGATACGCCCATTCCGCGGCCTTCGCTATGAGGCTGGCCAGGTCGATGACCTGGCCAGGGTGATCGCGCCCCCCTACGACATCATCTCCCCCGATGAGCAGCGAGCCCTCTACGCCAGGAGCCCGTACAACATCGTACGCCTGGAGTACGGCGAAGCCCATGCCGACGACTCCGAGCAGAACAACCGCTACACGCGGGCGGCGGCCACCCTGGCCCAGTGGCTAGCCTCCGGCGTCCTCGTACAGGATGACAGGCCGGCATTCTACGTCTACGACCAGGAGTTCGAGCACGACGGCACGCGCTATCACCGTCGCGCCCTCCTCACGCGAGTGGGCCTAGAGGAGTGGGCGAAGGGAACCATCCGCCCCCACGAGCACACCATGGCTCGGCCCAAGGAGGATCGCCTCCGCCTCCTGAGGGCCTGTCGCGCCAACCTCAGCCCTGTCTTCGCCCTCTACCGCGATCCGCAGAGCGCGGTCAGCAGCGCCTTGCAGGACGCCATAAGCGGCCGAAGCCCCCTGGCCGTGGCCGAGGGGGCCAAGGAAAGGCACACCCTCTGGCCGCTCGGCGAACAGAGCCTGCACCGATGGCTGCAGCAGCAGTTCGCTCCCGCCACCCTCTACATCGCCGACGGCCACCACCGCTACGAGACGGCCCTGGCCTATCGGGACGAGCGGCGGGCGGCGGCCGCCTCCTGGACGGGCCAGGAAGCGGAGAGTTTCGTCCTCGCCGGCCTCACCGCCGCTGAGGACCCGGGGCTGCTGATCCTGCCGATCCATCGCCTGCTGCAGTTGCCTCAGGCTGACGACAGCATACTGGAGCGCCTGCGGCAACACCTGGCGGTGGAGGAGGTAACGGCGGCGCAGAACCACGGCCAGGCCGCGCCGCAGCGACTGCTGGAGCTGATGGCCGAGCAGGGCAGGTCGGCCAGCGCCTTCGGCCTGTGCTGGCCAGGAGAGCGGCTGTTCCTGCTAACCGTAGAAGACCCCCAGGCGCTGCTTGCTCGCCTTTGCCCCGAATGCCCTGCCCAGTGGCGCACCCTGGACGTTGCCGTGCTTGAGCTCGCTCTCCTAGAAACGATCCTGGGAGTAAACGCCAAGCCTATCGAGGAAGGGGGCGCTGTAGCCATAGCGTCAGACGCCCGTGAAGCCTGGCAGGAGGTGCAAGCCGGCCACTACTCGGTGGCCTTCCTCCTCAACCCTGTACCCGTCGAGAAGGTACTGGCCGTGGCCGACGCTGGCCAGCGCATGCCCCCCAAGACAACCTTCTTCCACCCCAAGCTGGCCACTGGCCTGGTCATCAACCGCCTGGACGACTAGCTACAGCCGCACCAGGCGCGCCGAGAAGATACCGGGGATCTCCTTGACCTTCTTGAGTTGCTCGCCGGTGAGCGCCTCGTCCAGGGCGAGCACCATGAGGGCGGAGCCACGACGCTCGTGGCGGCCCACGTTCATGAAGCTGATGTTCACATTGAAGTCGCCCAGTATCGTGCCTACAGCGCCGATCATCCCCGGCCGGTCCTCGTTCTCGCAGACCAGCAGATAGCCCTCGCTGGGCGGGATGTCCACCCAGTAGTCATTCACCAGGACGACATGGGGGCCATCGTCGGCCAGAGTGGCCGAGACGGTCGTCTCGCCAACGCTGGTAGCGAGCCGCACGCCCACCAGGTTGCTGTAGATCTCGTGTGAGGGGCCCTTATGCTCGACGATGCGCAGGCCTCGCCTCTGGGCAATCAGGTTGGCGTTGACGATATTCACCGGCTCCTCGCTGATGGATGACAGCAGCCCCCGGATAACCGCCACCTTCAGGAGGGCCACGTCATGCTGGCTGATCTCGCCCGCGTACTCTATCTGAACATCCCTCAACTGCCCCTCGCACAACTGCTGGGCGAACAGCCCCGTTTTCACCGCCACGTCAACATATGGCGCCAGGAAGGAGAGAGTCTCCGGCGGGATGAGGGGAGCATTGACAGCGTAGCGAACGGGCTCGCCCTTCAGGTGGGCGATGATCTCCTCTGCCACGTCCACGGCCACCCGCTCCTGGGCCTCGGCGGTGGAGGCCCCCAGGTGAGGCGTCACCACGATGCGGTCGCTCTCCGTCAGCTTGTTGCCCACCGCCGGCTCCTTGACGAAAACATCGACGGCGGCACCAGCGATGCGGCCCTCCTCAACCGCCTGATACAGGGCCTTTTCATCGATGACGCCACCACGAGCGGTGTTGATGATGCGAGCGGTGGGCTTCATCATCGCTAGCTGCTCGCCGCCGATCAGCCCCCGCGTCCCCTCGGTGAGGGTTGTGTGGACGCCAATGAAGTCCGATTGGCGAAGAAGATCCTCCAGAGGGATCATCTTCACTCCCAGAACGCGGGCCCGCTCTTCCGGCAGGAAGGGGTCATAGCCCACGACCTGCATCTCCAGGCCCCGCGCTCGCCGCGCTACCTCTGAGCCCACCTGGCCCAGGCCGATGATGCCCAGAGTCTTGCCCCGCAACTCCACCCCCATGAAGCGCTTGCGATCCCACTTACCGCCCTTGAGAGAAGCGTTGGCCTGGGGGATGTTGCGAGCCAGGGCCAGCATCAGGGCGATGGTATGCTCGACGGCCGAAATGATGTTGCCCGTGGGCGCGTTGACCACCAGGATGCCCCGCTGAGTCGCAGCGTCCACATCGATGTTGTCCACGCCGATCCCGGCCCGTCCGATGATCTGAAGGCTGTTAGCCGCTGCGATAGCCTCGGCCGTTATCTTCGTCTCACTGCGAACGACGACGGCGTCGTACTCGCCGATGGCGGAGATCAGCTCCTGGGGTGACATGCCCAAGCGCACGTCTACCTGGGCGCCGAACTCTTCCAGGGCCTTGACGCCGTCCTCGGCTATCGGGTCACAGACCAGAACTTTTGGGGCCACTAGGGCCTCACCCTCCGGAGCCAACAGCAGGGACGGCGAATCCCACCCGCGGCAGGGCCTTGGCCAGCACGTCCAGAGCCGCTTGTATGTCCTCCTCTGACACGAAGCCCAGGTGGCCAATGCGGAAGATCTTGCCGGCTAGTTTGGCCTGGCCGCCGCCGATTATCAGGTCGTACTCGTCCTCGCAGAGCTTCTGAAGGGCCTTGCCGTCCACCCCCTCGGGCACCTTGACAGCGCTTACCGTATCGGAGGCAAAGCGCTGGTCGGCGAACAGCTCCAGCCCCAGCGCCTTCACGCCGTCGCGCACGAACTGGCCTATGCGCCGATGGCGAGCGAAGATGTTCTCCAGACCCTCCCGGGCCATTATGTCCAGGGCCAACTCGAGGCCGTAGAAGACGGAGATGGCGGGTGTCCAGGGCGTCTGACCACGGCCAAGGTAGTCCTTGGCAGCCGTAATGTCCATGTAGAAACGGGGCATCTTGGCCTTGGCATGAGCCTCCCAGGCACGCGGGCCCACCGAGACCATGCCCAGAGCCGGCGGCACCATCCACCCCTTCTGAGAGGCGGTAGCCACGAAGTCCAGCCCCCAATCGTCGGTACGGACAGGAATGGCGCTTAGGCTGCTTACGGCATCCACCAGCAGCAGCTTGTCGAACTCCCGCACCACACGGGCGATGTCCTCCAGCGGGTTGGTGACGCCCGTGGATGTCTCGTTGTGGGTCACCAGCACCGCCTTAATGGCCGGGTCAGCAGCCAGGGCGCGCCGCACGTCCTCGGGGTCGGCGGCCTTGCCCCACTCGTAATCGAGCCGACTCACCTCAGCGCTGTAGGCCTTGGCGATGTTCGCAAAGCGATCACCGAAAGCACCGATGGAGATCACCAGCACACGGTCGCCGGGCGACAGGGTATTGACCACCGCCGCCTCCATAGCGCCGGTCCCGGAGGTGGTGAGGATGAACAGGTCGTTCTTCGTCAGGAAGAATTCCTTGAGACGACTGGTCACCCGGTCGAGGATGCCGGCGAACTCCCGCCCGCGATGATTGATCATCGGGCGAGCGTTCGCCTCCAGCACCTCGGGCGGAACAGGCGTAGGACCAGGAATACGTAGGTTCATTGAAGTCCTCCAAATCTAGCTTTGAACCTATGATAGATGAGGGGGCACACGAGGGTCAAGGGAAAGCCCTCGATATGATAGAATAAGGGCACTTTCTGGATTCTGTTCGAGGTTGTCGTGACCAGTCCCTTCCGCAATCTGCCCAGCGTGAGCCGCCTGCTGGCCCACCGGCGCATCCGCCCCCTCGCCTCGCGGATGGCCAGCGACGGCGTGGCCGAGCTGATCCGCCAGCAACTGCAAGAGGCCCGCCGAGACATCGCCGCCGGCCATGAATGCCCGCCAACCGAAGTGCTAGTGGAGTCGGTGCTGGCTCGTGCCGAACTCCTTCTCCAGCCCACCCTCCGACCGCTGATCAACGCCACCGGCGTCATCATTCACACCAACCTGGGGCGGGCCCCCCTCTCGCCGGAGGCCATAGCGGCCATGGAGGCAGTATCGCGGGGCTACAGCAACCTGGAGTTCGACCTGACGGAGGGCGAACGAGGCCACCGCCTGGCGCACCTGGAGGCCCTTCTGTGCCAGATCAGCGGCGCCCAGGCAGCGATGGCCGTCAACAACAACGCTGGCGCTGTCCTTCTGGCCCTCACTGCCCTGGCCAAGGAGCGAGAGGTCATCATCTCCCGCGGCCAGGCGGTGGAGATCGGCGGCGGCTTCCGCATCCCCGAGGTGATGCACCAGAGCGGTGCTCGCCTCGTCGAGGTGGGCACCACCAATCGCACCTACCTCAGCGACTATCAGCAGGCCATCACCGATGACACGGCCGCTCTCATGCGAGCGCACGCCAGCAACTTCCGCATCATCGGTTTCGTGGAATCGACCCCCCTTGAAGACCTGGCTCGTCTGGCCCACGAGCGCGGCCTCCTGCTTCTGGACGACCTGGGCAGCGGTTGCCTGATCGATACCAGCCAGTTCAGCCTAGCCGCCGAGCCTACAGTCCAGGAGAGCGTCGCCGCCGGCGCCGACCTGACTATGTTCTCCGGCGACAAGCTCCTGGGCGGCCCCCAAGCGGGCATCATCGTCGGCCGCGAGGAACTGGTGGCCCGCCTGCGCCGGCACCCCCTGGCGCGACCCCTGCGCATGGGCAAGGCCGCCATCGCCGCCCTGGCCGCCACCGCCATTCACTATGTGCGGGGCGAGGCGCTGGAGAAGATCCCTGTGTGGCGAATGATCGCTATGCCCCTGACAAGCATCGAAAGAAGGGCCCGCCGTTGGGCGCGGGCCATCGGCGCGCCCGCTCGCATCCAGCACGGCCGGTCGATGGTCGGCGGCGGCAGCTTGCCAGAGGAGGAGCTGCCCACCAGGGTGGTGGCCATTCCGGCCCACGGCGGCCGGAGTGTGTCGGAGCTGGCCCAGCGTCTGCGCCTGGGCCAGCCGCCGCTGATCGGCCGCATCGAGCACGACCAGCTCCTCCTCGACCCTCGCACTGTCGCTCCCGAGGACGACTCGACCCTGGTAGAGGCCGTGGTGGCCGCCCTGGAGCGATAGGTGCTCCTTTGCTTTGCTATGAGTCCGACTCCCTTCTGGCTGCCTTCCCTCCACCCCAGTCAGGAATCATCCCCCGTCCCTAACCAGGTTGACAACTGCCGCGCTGGACAGGGGCTTTAGCCCCTCCCTGACGAGGGATATAATGGACGAAAGGAAAGTCATGGCATCAATAGTGTTCGCCTGCGTCTCCCCCCATCCGCCGATCATCGTCCACGAGATCGGGCATGGCCGCGAGCGGGGGACCCAGAAGACGATAGATGCCCTGGAGCAGGTGGCGCGGGAGATGGCCCAGCACCAGCCGGAGACGGCCATCCTCATCAGCCCCCATGGGCCAGCGCAGCCCGACGCCTTCGCCATCCTGGCCGGCCCCAGCGCTGACGGCAGTCTCGACGCCTGGGATGCTCCCCAGGTGACATTCGCCTTCGAGAACGATATGGAGGCAGCCTCCCTCATCCGCGAGGAAGCCCAGCAGTCCAAAGTGCCCCTCGAGCCCCTGGAGCGCTGGCGCTACCGCGACTCCACAGGCCGCTGGTGCGACGGGCTGGACTGGGGCTGCACCGTTCCCCTCTATTACCTGCGGCCAGGCCTGGCGGGAGCCAAGCTGGTGCCCCTGTGCGTATCCTACCTGCCACCGCAGCAGCACTTCGCTCTGGGGCAAGCCGTCGCCCGAGCCACCGAGCGCCTGGGCAAGCGAGTGGTCATCATTGCCAGCGCCGACCTCTCCCACAACCTGAACTACGGCCCCACAGGCCCCCTGTTCGACGAGCAGATCCAGAAAGCGATCGCAGAGTGGGACGTCAAGACAGTCCTGGAGATGGACGCTGGCTTCCGCCAGCAGGCAGCCGAGGACGCGGTGCCATCGCTGAGCTTCCTCATGGGCGCCCTGGACGGCCTGACGGCCCGGCCCCGCGTCCTCTCCTACGAGGGGCCCTTCGGCGTGGGCTATCTGGTGGCAGCCGTCGATATCGAACGCCCTGCACAGGCCCGAAAGGCTTCGGCAAACCCCGGCGCGGAGGCCGGCAGCCACCCCCTGGTCCGCCTGGCCAGGGAGGCCGTCGAGACCTTCGTCCGCCACCGCCGCATCATCGAGCCGACGGAGCCCTCGGGGGAGATGCTGCAACGGGCCGGGGCCTTCGTCTCCATCAAGAAGCGCGGCGAACTGCGAGGCTGTATCGGCACCATCGAGGCAACCCAGGCCAACCTCGCCCTGGAGGTAGTGCGCAACGCCATCGACTCCGCGACCCGCGACCCCCGCTTTCTGGAGGTGAGCCCCGAAGAGCTCACTGAGCTCTCCTACAGCGTGGACGTTCTCTCTCCCGCAGAGCCCGTGGCCGACCCCGAGGAGCTCGACCCCAAGCGCTACGGTCTCATCGTCCGCCTCGGCCCTCGTCGCGGCCTCCTCCTGCCGGACCTCGAGGGGGTGAGCACGGTGGAGGAGCAGATATCGATCGCCAAGGCCAAGGCAGGCATTTCCTCCGAGGAGTCGCCCGAGCTCCTTCGCTTTACCGTGAGGCGCTACACATAGTGGAGACCACGCCTAGTGATTAGACCCTGCAACCAGGCCGACCTCCGCCGCATGTTCGCCGTCATCAACGACGCCGCTAGCGCCTACGAGAGCGTCATCCCCGCCGACTGCTACCACCAGCCCTACATGCCCCTGGACGAGCTGGAGCGCGAGGCCGCCCGCATGACCTTCTACGCCTGGGAGGAGGACGGACGCCTGGCGGGCGTCATCGGCTACGAGCCGATCAGGGACGTGACCCTGGTGCGCCACTGCTACGTGCTGCCCGACCGCCAGCGCCGGGGCATCGCCAGCGCCCTCGTCCGCCACGTCATGGGCCTGACGACCACCGAGCGTCTCCTGGTGGGCACCTGGGCGGACGCCACCTGGGCCATCCGCTTCTACGAGAAGCACGGCTTCCGCCTCCTGCCCGACGGCGACGCCCTCCTGCGGACGTACTGGGACATCCCCGCCCGCCAGCGGGAAACCTCGGTCGTGCTGGGGAGAAAACTATCTGCAAGGCAGGAACAGAACCCTGAACGCTAAAACCCTTTCCACCCTGGAGTTCGACAAGATACTGGCCCGGCTGGCCGGGCACAGCTCCTTCTCCGCCGGCCGCGCCCTGGCCCTCGCCCCCCATCCGCTCGTCCTGAGCCTGTCGAAGGACGAGGCACCCGCTGACGCCCTCCCGCTCATGGTTCGACAAGCTCACCATGAGCGAGGACCCGGGCTCCTTCGGTGAGCTTCTACGTCTATATCCTCCGCTGCGCCGACGGCTCCTACTATGTGGGTCACACCGACGATCTCGAAAGACGGCTCGCCGCTCACCAAAGCGGACAGATCGCGGGCTACACCCACTCTCGCCGACCCGTCCAGCTCGTCTTTCATCAGGAATTCCCTTCTCGAGAAGATGCCTTTCAGCGCGAGAGACAACTGAAGGGTTGGTCGAGGAGGAAGAAGGAGGCTTTGACTACAGGCGACTGGGACGACCTCAGACGACTATCCCGTGCTCATGGTTCGACAAGCTCACCATGAGCGGACTACCATAAGTAGGCTCACCATGAGCGGACTACCATAAGTAGGCTCACCATGAGCGGATTATTCTAGCTAAGCTCACTATGAGCGGTTCCTCGTAGGGTGAATCATCCCGCTCATCCTGAGCCCGTCGAAGGATGAGCAACAGGAGTGTCATGAACGCTAAGACTCTCTCCACTCTGGAGTTCGACAAGGTGCTGGCCCGCCTGGCCGGGCACACCGCCTTCTCCGCCGGCCGCGCGCTGGCCCTTGCCCTCCGCCCGTCCTCCGACTACGCCGAGGTCGTCCGCCGCCAGCGGATCACCGCCGAGGCCCGCCGCCTGCTCGAGATGCAGCCCAACCTCACCCTGGGCGGCGCCCACGACGTGCGTCCCCAGGTCCAGAAGGCAGCCCTGGCCGGCGTCCTGGAGCCCGCCGAGCTCCTCGACATCCAGGCCACCCTCAGCCTGGCCGTATCGCTGCGCAACACCATCCAGCGCCTCGGCATCAACTTGCCCCTGCTCACCGCCCTGGCCGAGGGACTGGCCGACCTCTCGCCCCTGGCGGCGGAGATTTCGCGCTGCATCAACCCCCGCTCCGAGGTAACCGACGCCGCCAGCCCCATCCTGTCCGAGCTCCGCCGCGAGACCCGCCTGGCCCACGACCGCCTGACCGCCAAGCTCCAGCACATCCTCTCCTCGTCCACCGGCCGGCAAGCGGCCCAGGAGCCCATTGTCACCCTCCGCGACGGCCGCTACGTCATCCCTGTGAAGGCCGAGCTGCGCGGCCAACTGCCGGGCATCGTCCACGACGTCTCCAGCAGCGGCGCCACCGTCTTCCTTGAGCCCCTGGAGGCCGTCGAGCTGGGCAACACCTGGCGCGAGCTGCAGCTCGAGGAGCAACGCGAGGTCGAGCGCATCCTGCGCGCCCTCAGCGCCCGCGTCGGCCAGGCCGCCGCCGACATCGAGATGACGGTGGACACGCTGGCCGAGCTCGACCTGGCCCTGGCCAAGGCCAATCTGGGCGAGTCGCTTGACGCCAAAGAGCTCCCCTACCTCAGCGACGACCAGCCCTGGCTGGCCGAGGGCCCCGCCGAGCTGCGTCTGATGAACGCCCGCCACCCTCTGCTCACCGGCGAGGTAGTGCCCATCTCCATCTGGGTGGGCGACTCCTACTCCATCGTCCTCATCACCGGCCCGAACACCGGCGGCAAGACGGTCGCCCTCAAGACCGTCGGTCTGCTCACCCTGATGGCCCAGGCCGGCCTGCCTATCCCCGCCGATCTGGGCAGCCGCGTCCCCGTGTTCGCCGCCGTCCACGCCGACATCGGCGACGAGCAGAGCATCGAGCAGTCGCTGTCCACCTTCAGTTCCCACGTCGGCAACATCATCCACATCCTGAGCGAGGCCCAGCGCAACACCCTCGTCCTCCTCGACGAGCTCGGCGCCGGCACCGACCCCAGCGAGGGCACAGCCCTGGCCCAGGCCATCCTCCACCACCTCCTGGACGTCGGCGCCACCACCGTCGCCACTACCCACCACGGCCAGCTCAAACTCTTCGCCCACACGACGCCGGGCATCGTCAACGCCTCGGTGGAGTTCAACCTGGAGAGCCTCGCCCCCACCTATCGCCTGAGCATCGGCCTGCCCGGCCAGAGCAACGCCCTGGCCATCGCCGACCGCCTGGGCATGCCGCCCGACATCCTCGAGCGCGCCCGCCAGCACATCGCCCCCGACCGCCAGGAGATCGAGAGCCTCCTCGCCGAGATCCAGCGCGAGCGCCAGCAGGCAGCGGACGCCGCCCGCGCCGAGCAGATCGCTCGCCGCGAAGCCGAGGCGATCCGCGCCGGCCTGGCGGAGAAGCTGGCCGCCGTGGACACCGAGCACGATCGCACTATCGAGCGGACGCGCCTAGAGATGGAGCGCGAGCTCCAGCAGGTTCGCGCCCGCCTGCGCACCGCCGCCAAGGAGATCGCCCGCGCCGAGCGCGAGGCCGCCGCCAAGGAGGCCCTGGAAGCCGCCAAGCAGAAGGTCGAGGCCGTCGAGGAGCGGGTGGAGAAGGTGCGCCGCAAGCGCAGGCGCCGCAAGGGCCCCCTCCCGCCCATCGCCGCCGGCGACCGCCTCTGGCTGCGCGACCTCTCCCAGCCCGCCGAGGCCCTCGGCCCCCCGACCGCGGTCGGGGAGCTCGCCGTCCGCCTGGGCGCCTTCCACGGCAGGATCAACGTCAGCGAGGTCGAGGGAGTGGACAAGGCCTCCGAAGTCACGGCCGTCGACACCAGCCTCCCGCCGTCCGAGCCGCCGCCGGCCGAGCTGGAGGTGCGCGGCATGACCATCGACGAGGCTATGCCCCTCATCGAGCAGCACCTGGACGCCGCCTTCCGCGCCGGCCTGCCCCAGGTGCGCATCGTCCACGGCAAGGGCACCGGCACCCTCCGCCGCGGCATCCGCGATGCCCTATCGGAGCACCCGCTGGTAAAATCGCTCTCGACGCCCCCGCCCAAGGAGGGCGGCGAGGGCGTGACCATCGTGGAGGTAGCACGATAGTGGCGATTCCGTGGCTCTCATGGGTTCCCGCCGCAGCCCGCTGGCTCTGGAACAGGATTCGCGGGCAACCCACTGTTCAAGCCGACCGTGGAGCCGTGACCGCTGGCCGCGATCAGACGATCAAGGACTCCATCATTGCTACCGAGCAAGCTGTGCGGCGACAGATGGGCACCCTGGTAGCCGCCACCCAGCATTTCCACGCACCCGTCACCATAATCAACGCCCCACACTATGTAGACGGTCTGCCCGACGCCCCTCTACTCGCCGTACGGAATGCGTTCGAGGAAGGTCAGCGGCTTGAAGCCGCAGGGGACCACGCCGGTGCCATACGGCAGTACGAGAAGGCCTTCGCCGCAGCGACCGAGGACATCCACCGCTGCACCCTTCACATCTGCATCGGGTGGAATTTCGGCATGCTCCAGCGGCCTGCGGAGGCTGAGGGGCACCTCCTGCAGGCTTTGGACCTGGCCCGTAGCGCCGGGGAACGCGAACCCGAGGGCGTAGCTTTGTTGGGATTGGGTCTCGCCACCTACGAGCAGCGCCGACTGGAAGCAGCGGAAAGCTACCACAAAGAGGCTCTCGAGATATTCCGAAGTCTTGGCCATGAATCCACTGTCGCCGATGTGTTGGCCTCGCTAGGCCTTGTGCACCGGCGGCAAGGGCGCTTAGACGAGGCGGAGGGATGCCTGACCGAGGCGCTCGCTACCCGCGAACGCCTGGGCGACGAGAAGGGCCGCGCGCGCTGCCTCGGCGACCTCGGCAACATGTACCAGCAGCGCGGCGACCCTCGCGCCCTGCGGAAGGCCGAGGAACTCAATAGGCGCGCCCTAGACATCTTCGACAAAGTCGGCGATCAGAGGGGCAGAGCAGCGGTTCTGTCCGACCTGGGCGACGTGTACCGCTCGCGCAAGGATGCTGACAAGGCGGAACAATCCTACCTTGCGGCCTCTGAGCTCTACGCGGACCAGGGCGACCTCGCCCGGCAGGCCTGGGCTCTGGACAGGGCGGCTGCCATTTCTCGCGACCGCGGTGACCACGCGCGGGCCTTCGACCGCTGCCTCCGTGCGCTCGCTCTCTCCAAAGAGGCGGCCGACCAAAAGGGAACCGCCGAGGCTCTCGGCACCCTCGGCACGATCCACCTCAGCCGTCAGGAGCCCGACGACGCTGATGAGCCCCTGACCGAAGCTTTGGCGCTCTACCGCGACTTGCACCATCTCCCAGGCCAAGCATTCATGACCCTCTTCTTGGGCCTCGCTCTCTTTCAGCGCCTCGACCTAGCCAGGGCCAAGGACAAGCTCCGCCAGGCGCAAGAACTGTTCTCCCAGGCAGAAGACCAGCCCCGCGCCCTAGACGACCTCATCGGCTCGTTGGAACGGCTTGAGCGCATCCCGGGTGCCCGCCGCGTCCTCGAGCGTCTCCACGCCGTCGGCGCGCTCAAGCCCAAGCGCAAGCGCACCCGCAAGAAGCCCCCACCCAAGCCATGATCACCGTCCTCTCCGGCGGCGTGGGCGCCGCGCGCTTCCTCCAGGGCCTCGTCCAGGTTGTGCCCCAGAAGGACGTCGCCGTCGTCTCCAACACCGGCGACGACCTCGAGATGTTCGGCCTCCACGTCTCCCCCGACATCGATATCGTCATCTACCACCTGGCGGGCGAATTCTCTCCACACCGCCCCGTAAACGGGGCGGCATCCATGCCCCCGCCTTCTCCGCCATCCGCAGAGGCGGAGTCCGCATGGCGGACAGGCGGGGGTGGCGAGCCATTCCTGAAACTGCCTCTGGTCAACCCCGAGACCGGCTGGGGCCTGGCCGGCGACACCTTCCAGGCCCTCGACGCCCTCAGCCGCTTCGGCCACGAGACCTGGTTCTCCCTCGGCGACCGCGACCTGGCCACCCACATCCATCGCACCCACCTCCTCCGCCAGGGCCGCACCCTCTCCCAGGCCACCGCCGAGATCGCCCGCGCCTTCGGCCTCGAGGTCACCATCCTGCCCATGACCGACGACCCCCTCCAAACCCGCGTCGAGACCCCCGACGGCCTGATCGACTTCCAGGAGTACATGGTGAAGCGCGGCGCCCGCGACCCCTTCCGCGGCCTCAAGCTCGCCGGCATCGAGGACGCCAAGCCCGCCCCCGGCGTCATCGACGCCATCACCGCCGCCGAGGGCATCGTCATCGCCCCCAGCAACCCTATCGTCAGCATCGGGCCCATCCTCGCCCTGCCCGGCGTCAGGAAGGCGCTGCGCCAGACCAAGGCCCGCGTGGTGGCCGTCAGCCCCATCGTGGGCGGCGCCGTCATCAAGGGCCCCGCCGACAAGATGATGAAGGGCCTGCGCATGGAGGTCAGCGCCTGGCAGATAGGCTGGCTCTATGAGGACTTCCTCGATTGCCTGGTGATCGACAACGCCGACGCCGCCGATCGCGCCCGCATCGAGGCCCTGGGCTTGGACGTAGTGGTCACAGACACGATAATGAAAGGCATGGAGGAGAAAGCGGCCCTCGCCCGCCGCGTGCTAAAGGCCATACGAGGGAAAGGGAAGTGATGGAGACCGTCGAGAAAGGGCCCTGTCCGCCCTTCGACAAGCTCAGGGCGAGCGATCTTGACCACCTTTGTATGTCCGCTCGTGGCGAGCCTGTCGAACCACGAACGGCGCACCAGAGTGTTTCAACAGGCATCATCGCCGCCCTGGTGCCAGTCAAAGCCCTGCGCCACTCGAAGAGCCGCCTGCGGCCCGTCCTCTCCGACGCCCAGCGCCACGCCCTGGTCATGGCCATGCTCGAGGATGTCGTCGGCCTTCTGGCCGACGTGCCCGCCATCGCCACCACCGCCGTCGTCAGCCCCGACGCCGATGTGCTGGCCTTCGCCCGCCGGCTGAGCGCTCAGGCCATCCGGGAGCCGCCCCAGCCCCGCGGCTTGAACGCCGCCCTCGCCTTCGCCTCGGACGTGCTCTCTGGGCAGGGCGCCAGCGGCCTTCTCGTCCTCCCCGTCGACGTGCCCCTGGCCACCACCGCCGACATAGAGGCTATCCTTAACCGCATGAACACCAACCCGTCGATTGTCCTCTGCCCTTCGCGCAGCGGCGGCACCAACGCCCTCGCCCTCCAGCCACCCGGCACCATCCCCTTCCGCTTCGGCCACCGCAGCTCTGCCGCCCACCAGCGCGAGGCAAGGGCGCGCGGCCTGCCCCTCACGCTGCTCCCGCTCCCTTCCCTAGCCCTCGACATCGACCGCCCGCACGACCTGGCGGCCCTTCTCGCCCAACCGAATGGCACCAGAAGCCGGCAGCTCCTCGCATCCCTGCCCCTCGTTCCGCTCATCCTGAGCCCGTCGAAGGACGAGCGAACGCCCGCTCCTGGTTCGACAAGCTCACCATGAGCGGCTTGCTTTCAGGATGCCCTCCGACATGCCTGCGATGACGCTAGACGCCGCTCTCGCCGCCCGCCGATCCGTGCGCCAGTTCAGCCCCCGGCCGGTGGAGCCAGCGCTGGTGGAGGAGGTCATCGCCGCTGCCTGCCTGGCCCCTTCCCCCCACCACAGCCACCCCTGGCGCTTCGCCATTCTCTCCGCCGATGCCAGGGCTCGCCTGACGGAGGCCATGGGCAAGCGCTGGCGCCAGGACCTAGAGCGCGACGGCATGGAAGAAGCGCGCATCCGCCGGCTCCTGGCCCGCTCGCGAGCTCGCCTCGCTGCCGCCCCCGTCCTCATCCTGGCCGGCGTCGTAGGCCAGGCCCAGCGTGCCTGGCCCGACCAGCGCCGACAGCGAGCAGAGGAGCTTATGTTCGTCCAGAGCGTGGGCGCCGCCGTGGAGAACCTGATGCTCGCTGCTCACGCTCGCGGCCTGGGCAGCCACTGGATCTCGGCGCCCCTCTTCTGCCCAGAAGCTGTTCGCCTCGCCCTCGACCTGCCCTCCGATTTCCAGCCGCAGGCCCTCGTAGCCCTCGGCTACCCCAAGGAGGGCCTCCGCCTGCCGCCGCGGCCACCCCTGGCCGTCCGCGATCACATCATCGAGCGCTAGGCCAAGCCCCTGGGGTGGGCTCGTTCAGAAACATGGGTGACACCTAGAATGGTGTCACTATGCGGATCATCAGTGGGACAGCGCCCGGGGCTCTACGCCTGGCAGGTCGCGGGCAGGAGCTGTCAGCCCAAGCCAGGCGAAGGCTGAAGTGGA
>DAOUEZ010000002.1:0-113667 GCA_034429995.1 Dehalococcoidia bacterium | reverse complement strand
CCACTTCAGCCTTCGCCTGGCTTGGGCTGACAGCTCCTGCCCGCGACCTGCCAGGCGTAGAGCCCCGGGCGCTGTCCCACTGATGATCCGCATAGTGACACCATTCTAGGTGTCACCCATGTTTCTGAACGAGCCCAGGCTTTCACTATAGCTGCAGCCAGAGGCGATACACCTGCCGCCGCGGCAGGCCAAGTCGCTGGGCCACCTGGGTCACCGCCTGGCGGGGAGCCACCCCTTGCTGGCGTAGCTGGCGCAGCTCTGCCAAGACAGCCTCTGTGGGCACCACGGCCTCAGGGGGCTGGGGTGCTCCCGCTAGCACCAGGGTGAACTCGCCTCGAGGCTCCTGGAAGTGGGCGATGGCCTCGCTGATACGGCCGCGGAACACCTCCTCGTGCAGCTTGGTGAGCTCGCGGCAGACGGCGATACGGCGGTCGCCAAGGACGGCCAGCAGGTCGGAGAGGGTGGCCAGCAGGCGATGGGGCGATTCCAGGGCGATGATGGTTTGAGGCTGAGCGGCCAGTGTGGAAAGGAGACGACGGCGTTCGCCCCGCCGCCGTGGCAAGAAGCCGATGTAGGTAAACTGACGGGTGGGCAGACCCGAGACGGCCAGGGCAGTCACCACCGCCGAGGGGCCGGGCACCGCCACCACCGGCAGGCCGGCCTCTGCCGCCGCTGCCACCAGATCGTAGCCGGGGTCGCTCACGGCCGGCGTGCCCGCCTCGGAGACCAGGGCCACGTCACCGTGTCGGAGGGCCTCCAGAATGTAGGGGATCTTGACGCTCTTGTTGTGCTCGTGGTAGCTGGTGAGGCGAGCCTTGATCCCGTAGTGGCTGAGGAGCTTGCGGGTGGTGCGAGTATCCTCGGCGGCGATGAGAGAGACCTCCCGCAGGACACGCAGGGCGCGCAGGGTAATGTCCTCCAGGTTGCCTATGGGCGTAGCCACCACGTACAGAGTCGGCATGGTGCTCCTTCGATGGTCGCTTCATTATAGCAGCAAGGCCCTAAGACTCAGCTGCTTATCTCTTTTTACAATTTTAACCCTTTTCAGGGGAAATTCTTATTGACTGGGCCTAGGGGCTCTGATATATTTTGGCCAACAATCGAGGCCAGGGAAACCAGGGCAGGGAGGTGACAGGGCGATGATTGTGCCACATCTCAAGGAGCTACGACCGGCCTACGGATTCGACGATGTGGCCATTGTTCCAGGCGAAGTGACCGTCAATCCCGAGCTGAGCGATGTCTCTTTCGCCCTCGATCGCTTCCGCTTCGCCATGCCCGTTCTGGCCGCCGACCTGGATGCTGTGGTCGATCCCCGCTTCGCTGTCACGTTCCACCAGATGGGCGGCCTGGCGCTCCTCAACCTGGAGGGCCTCCAGACCCGCTACAGCGATCCTGATGCCGCCCTGGCGGAGATCCTCTCGGCCAGCGATGAAGATGCTACCGCCGTCATCCAGAAGGTCTACTCGCAGCCCATCCGGGAGGACCTCATCGGCGAGCGGATTGGCTACATCAAGGCCGGGGGAGCGGTGTGTGCCGTTTCGGCTACCCCCGCCAACACCAAGCGTCTGTCGCCAGTGGCGGTGGAAGCTGGCGCCGACATCTTCATGGTCAAAGCGACGGTGACCACGGCCCGTCACATCTCGCGCAGCATTCGGGGCCTCATCCTGCCGGAGCTTTGCCAGCAGCTGCAGGTGCCGGTGGTGGTGGGCAACACCGTCACCTATGGCGCCTGCAAGGAACTGATGGAAACGGGGATCGCTGGTGTGCTGGTGGGTGTGGGCCCGGGTGCTATTTGCACAACTCGTGAGGTGCTGGGAGTGGGCGTGCCCCAGGTCACAGCGACCATCGAGTGCACCGCCGCCCGCGACGAGCACTATCGGGAGACGGGGCGCTATGTGCCCATTATCACCGACGGCGGCATGCGCACCGGCGGCGACGTTTGCAAGGCGCTGGCTGCCGGCGCCGATGCGGTGATGATGGGCTCTATCTTCGCTGGCACCAAGGAGTCGCCTGGCCAGGGCTACTCCTGGGGCATGTCTACCGGCCATGCTGAGCTACCGCGCGGGACGCGCATTCATGTCGGCGTGAACACGACTGTGGAGCGCCTGCTCTTCGGCCCTACCTCCCGCACCGACGGTGGCGAGAACCTGGTGGGGGCCATCCGCACTTCTATGGGCATGTGCGGGGCCCAGACTGTCAACGAGTTCCACAACGTGGAACTGATCGTGGCGCCCTCGATCAAGACCGAGGGCAAGAAGCACCAGCTCGCCCAGCGCAGGTAGGCTCTGTCAGGCGGCCGTCAGGACTGGTTGCGACCAGCGGCGTGGCGTCAGCGGCCGCGGGAGGGCCGGGAGTTCTCCCTACCGATGAGAGGCTTCTGAACGTCACTCCTGTGGACTATTGCCGCTTGCTCCGGCTCGCAGGCGGCAATCAGCAAAGACCGGCCAGAAGCGCCTCAACACGCCCCTTCATCGCGACCCCGGCCTTCTTTCTCCAGCGGCCGCCGACGCTAATCACAACGCCAAAGATGCCCCTGGGGTACGCCTGTAGGACGCTAGAGTTGAATGACTACCAGGCGATCCAGGGAGGCCAGGTCCTTCTTGACCTCGATCGTCGCCTCAGGGAAGACCTCTGAGGCCAGGGCCACGACGGGCGGCCCCTGGTCGTAGCCTATCTCCAGAAGAAGGGCAGCGCCGGGGCGCAGAAGGGGTGGCGCCTGGCGCAGCAGCCGCTCGATGACTCGCAGGCCGTCGGGCCCGCCGTCCAGGGCCTGTCGCGGCTCATAGCAGCGGATCTCGGCGGGCAGGCTTTTCCACTCGCCTGACCTGACATAAGGAAGGTTGGCGACAAGCATGTCCAGTGGCTGGTCGAGGGGCGCCAGGAGATCGCCGCAGAGGAAGCGCAGGCGAGACGCCAGGCCGAGGCTTTCAGCATTGCCTTGGGCCAGGGCGAGGGCTGCTGGGGAGATATCGGTGGCGATGATCTGCGCTGCGGGCAGGTGAGTGGCAAGGGCTAGGGCGATGGCACCGCAGCCCGTGCCCACGTCCACGATGGTAAGGGAGGGGGTGTCTTGCAGACGCTTGCCGGCCAGAGCCAGGGCCTCGTCTACCAGAAGCTCCGTCTCCGGGCGGGGGATAGCAGCGACGGGGGCCACTGCCATCTCGATGTCACAAAAGTCTACCCGTCCGGTGATGTAGGGCGTGGGCTCGCCGCATAGTCGCCGCCAGACGAGGTCATGATAGGCCGTCTCTTTGTCGGGCGGCATCTCATCGCGGAGGCGCTGGTAGAGCTGGGTTCGATTGAAGCCGAGGGCATGCTGTAGGAGAAGCTCCGCCTCCAGCCGGGGATTGGTGCTTTCCAGGACTTGGAGGGCGGCGAACTGTTTGGTGGCGCAGCGCAGGGCTTCCGCCACCGTCACGCCAGGGTCTCTTGGAGACGTTTGGCCTGCTCCTCGGTGGCCAGGGTGTCGATAATCTCGTCGAGCTCGCCATCGAGAATGGCAGGCAGATTGTGGACGCTGAGGCCAACTCGATGGTCGGTCACCCGGTCCTGAGGGAAGTTGTAGGTGCGGACCTTCTCCGCCCGCTCGCCGCTCCCCACCTGGGCGCGGCGAGCCTCGCTGATCTCCTTGCGCTGGCGCTTCTGCTCCACGTCCAGCAGGCGCGCCCGCAGCACAGTGAGAGCCTTGTGCTTGTTCTTGAGCTGCGAGCGCTCGTCCTGGCAGACAGCGGTGATGCCGGAGGGGATGTGGGTGATGCGAACGGCGGTGGCCACCTTGTTCACGTTCTGGCCGCCATGGCCGCTGGCGCGGAAGATGTCGATACGCAGGTCGTCCTCATCGATCTTCAGGTCGACCTCGTCGGCCTCAGGCAGGACGGCCACAGTGGCGGTGGAGGTGTGGATGCGGCCAGCGGCCTCGGTGATCGGAATGCGCTGCACCCGATGGGCGCCCCCCTCGTACTTCAGGCGCGAGTAGGCCCCACGGCCGCGGATCTCATAGATGATCTCCTTGAAGCCTCCCAGATCGCTGGGGTGGCTCGACATAACTTCTATCGGCCAGCCCTGGCGCTCGGCGTAGCGGGTGTACATGCGGAAGAGGTCAGCGGCGAAGAGGGCGGCCTCGCCTCCTCCGGCGGCGGCGCGGATCTCCATGATCACCGGCCGCTGGTCGTAGGGGTTCTTGGGCAGGATAGCAAGGTGAACCTCTTCCTCCAGGCGCTGGCGCTGCTGGGAGAGCTGAGCCGCCTCGTCGCGGGCCATAGCCGCTAGCTCCGGGTCGGGGCTCTCGTCAGCCAGCGACTGGGCGTCAGTCAGGGCCGCGTCCACCCGCTTGTACTCCCGATAGAGAGAGACGATGCCCTCCAGGGAGGCGTGCTCCTTGGCCAGGGTCTGCAGCCGCTGGAAATCGGCCGCCACCTCCGGGCGGGCCATCTCCTGGGCCAGCTCCTCGTATCGCTTCTCGATGCCTGCCAGTTTGTCCCACATAGCCGCTGCCAACACACATAAAGCCCCGTGGGGGGCTTTGCACCATCCAAATTATAGCATAGATGCTCGTGGGCGAGAAAGGGCGCTATCTGGGCCCGCGCGGTCCTTTGGCAATCAGGCGGCGGACATCCTTGGTGGCCACCCGCTCCTGGTGGCCATCCTCCATGCGACGCAGGACTACCGTGCCCGTGGTCAGCTCTTCCTCCCCCAGGATGGCGGCGTAGAGCACGCCGGCGGCGTCGGCCTGGCGCATCTGGGCCTTAAGGCTGCGTCCGCCCACAGCCATGACGGCGGCGATGCCCGCTCGGCGCAGCTCGCTGGCTAGGCTGACGGCGGCCGAACGAGCAGCGGCCGTCTGGTAGACGACGAAGACCGCTGGCCCGGCAGGCGCAGGTATGGGCACTTTGGCCCGCTTGAGGTTGGTGATAATGCGCTCGATGCCTGTGGCGAAGCCGATGGCGGGCGTGGGCCTGCCGCCCAGCTCCTCGATGAGGCCATCGTAGCGGCCGCCAGCGCCGATGGTGTTCTGGGCTCCCTGCTCGGGCGGCTGGATCTCGAACACGGTGCGGGTGTAGTAGTCGAGCCCTCGGACCAGGCGGGGGTTAAGGCTGTAGGGGATGCCCATAGTCTCCAGGTAGGAGCGAACCTCCTGGAAGTGCTGGGCACAGCTCTCGCAGAGGTAGTCGGTGAAGGGCGGCGCGCCGGCGATGACTGGCTGGCAGCCTTCGACCTTGCAGTCCAAGAGCCGCAGGGGGTTCTTCTCAAAGCGGGCACGGCAGTCGGGGCAAACCCTGGCCAGCTTATCTTCATAGTAGGCCTTGAGAGCGGCTAGATAGCGGGGCCGGCAATTACGGTCGCCGATGCTGTTCAGCTGGAGGGTGAGGTCGGTGAGGCCGAGCTCCTGATAGAGACGCCAGGCCAGCTCGATGACCTCAGCATCCAGGGCGGGGTCGTCCTCGCCGATGGCCTCATAGCCGAAGTGGGTGAACTGGCGCTGCCGTCCCGCCTGGGGGCGGTCGTAGCGGAAGGCTGGGCCCCAGTAGTACAGGCGGACGGGCTGGGGCAGGTTGCGCATGCCGTGCTGAATGTAGGCCCGGCAGACGTTGGCCGTACCCTCGGGCCGTAGGGCCATCATTTCGCCGCCGCGATCCTGGAAGACATACATCTCCTTCTGGACGATGTCCGTGGTCTGGCCCACGCCGCGGACGAATAGGCTAGCCTCCTCGAAGATGGGCGTCTCGATACGGGAGTAGCCGTAGAGCTGGCAGAGGCGAGTAGCCGTTTGGTAGACGTGCTCCCAGTAGGGCTGCTCCTGGGGCAGGACATCGACCGTTCCCCGTGGCGCTCTATAAAGACGACTCATCGAGCTGAGCATACAAAAGGGGCCGTGGCTGTGTAAAGGCGGGCGTGACGTGAACCTGGGCAAGGTGCTAGACTAAGATATGCCGAGGGGTGGTGAGCAGGCGCTCGTGGATGCTGAGGAGCTTTTTGACAGGGCAGGGCAGTATCTTCCCGCCAAGGGGATCTCCCTGGTCAAGGAGGCCTACCAGTTCGCTGCCGAGCGTCACGCTGGCCAATTGCGCCTCTCCGGCGACCCTGTTATCACCCATCCCCTTCATACAGCTCTGACTGTGGCCGACCTCCAGCTAGATGCCGTTGCCGTGGCCGCTGCTGTCCTCCACGATGTGCAGGAGGACTGCGGCGTCGAGAACGGCGCTATCGAGAAGCGGTTCGGGCGGGACGTGGCCAAGCTGGTGGACGGTGTCACCAAGCTGGGCCAGATCCCCTGGCAGGCCCCCGATCAGCGAGACCGCGAGCAGGAGGCCCAGGCTGAGAATCTGCGCAAGATGTTCCTGGCCATGGCGGAGGACCTGCGGGTAGTGATCATCAAGCTGGCCGACCGCCTGCACAATATGCAAACCCTGCATCCCCTGCCGCCTGCGGATCAGCAGCGCATCTCTCGAGAGACAATGGAGATATACGCTCCCCTGGCCGGCCGTCTGGGCATCTGGCAACTCAAGTGGCAGCTGGAGGACCTGGCCTTTCGCTACCTGGAGCCCCGGGACTATCGCCGAATAGCAGACATGTTAGATGCCCGTCGGGAGGCGCGGGAACGCTACATTGCCCACGTGGAGGGGATCATTCGGGAAGAACTGGCTAAGCAAGGGATCAAGGCAGAGGTGCAGGGACGAGCCAAGCACCTCTATAGCATCCATCAGAAGATGGAGAAGTACGCCGCCGAGGGCAAGAGCTTCCACGAGATCTATGATTTGCTGGCGGTGCGCATCCTGGCGGAAACGGTGGCCGACTGCTATAACGCCCTGGGGGCGGTCCACCAGCTCTGGCGGCCTCTCCCGGGCACCTTCGACGACTACATCGCCAATCCCAAGGAGAGCATGTACCAGTCGCTCCACACGATCGTTATGTGCCTGGGGCAGCGCCCTCTGGAGGTACAGATCCGCACCCACCAGATGCATCAGATGGATGAATACGGAGTGGCCGCACACTGGCGCTACAAGGAAGGCGGCAAGCGGGACATCCGCTACGAGGAGCGCCTGGCCTGGCTGCGCCAACTCTTCGAGTGGCAGCGTGAGCTGTCGCGGGCGGAGGATCTGGTGGAAGCGGTGAAGACGGATATCTTCGGCGACCAGGTCTTCGTCTTCACTCCTAAGGGGGAGGTCAAGGATCTGCCTGCTGGCTCTACCCCTATCGACTTCGCCTACCGCATCCATACGGAGTTGGGTCACACCTGTGTTGGAGCCAAGGTCAACGGCCGCCTGGTGTCCCTCAACTACCAGCTACAGAACGGCGACGCCGTAGAGATCATGACCAGTAAGAGCTCGCGAGGACCCTCGCGCGACTGGCTCGGCCCTAGCCGGGGCTACATCCGCACCAGCCACGCTCGTGAGAAGATCCGTCAGTGGTTCAAGAAGCAAGAGCGGGCGGAGAACATTAGCCGCGGCCGTGACCTAGTGGAAAAGGAGCTGCGCCGCCTGGGGGTAGCACTGTCGCAGGTAGAAGACGATCTCTTGCGCATTTTCAAGTACGAGGAACTGGATGGCTTCCTGGAGGCGGTGGGCTACGGTGGCATCAGCACCCACCACATGATTCTCAGGCTTGCTCCTGTTCTGCAGCCGCTGGAGGAGGCGCCTGCTCCTCCCACGGGGGCGGCGGCTCCGCCGGCCGTTGTGACTCCGAACGTACGCGTCCTCGGCACCGGCGATCTTCTCACCCGCACGGCTCGATGCTGCAACCCTGTGCCCGGCGACGATATTATCGGCTATGTGACTCGTGGCGAAGGAGTGACGGTGCATCGTCGCGACTGTCACAACATCCTCCACCTGGCGGAAAAGGAGCGGCTTGTCGAGGTGGAATGGGGGCGGCGCGGCCAGTTCTACCCGGTGGCGGTGCACATTGAGGCCTGGGATCGGGTGGGGCTGCTGCGAGACGTTAGCGCCCTCGTGGCCGGGGAGAAGGTGAACATGGTGGGAGTGCGCACCCAGGAGCACGACGACGGCACCGTCTCTGTCTTCATCACCCTGGAGATCACCGGCATCGAACAGCTCACCCGCCTGCTGAGCAGGCTGGAGGCGATCCGGGGTGTCATCTCGGTCAGCCGCCGCCTTGAGGGCGCCCGCAGCGAGTAGGTAGGGTGTTGCAAACATCGGGGAGTGGTAAACTAACGCTTGTCGGTTTCCGCAGCGCCGTGGGGGAGAGCAAACATGGACTTCATAGACCGAGTTCGTGAAATGGCTGCACGCATTGAAAAGCGGGTTGCCCATGTCCAAACCGAAGAGGCCACAAAGAATTCGCTAGTGATGCCTTTCATTAACAATGTGTTGGAGTACAACGTATTCGACCCGGCTGAGGTTGTGCCTGAATTTACGGCAGACGTCGGCACCAAAAAGGGAGAAAAAGTTGACTACGCCATCCTGAAAGACGGAAAGCCGATAATGCTGTTCGAGTGTAAGCGGTACGGCTGGGATCTCGACAAAGAGGAAGCCTCCCAGCTTTACCGGTATTTTTCTGTGACCGAGGTGAGATTCGCTGTCCTTACGGATGGCGTGATTTATCGTTTTTACTCTGACCTAGATCAGCCGAACAAGATGGACGCCAAACCGTTTCTCGAGTTCAACATCCTTGCCTTTGAGGAGGCTCTTGTCGAGGAGCTCAAGAAGTTTTCGAAATCGTCGTTTGATCTCGAAGAGATCCTGACCACTGCGAGCGAGCTAAAGTACACAAGGGAAATAAAGAAAATACTAGCGGAGGAGTGGAGCAATCCCTCTGACCGCTTTGTGAGCTTCTTTGCATCACAGGTATATTCGGGGCGCAAGACTCAGACTGTGATGGAACAATTTCATCCAATAACGAACTCGGCGTTTCACCAGTTTGTTAGTGATCGTATTAGCGACAGACTGAAGTCCGCTCTCGCCGAGGAAACAGCAGCGGCCTCCGCCAGGGTACGGCAAGAACCTGCTGTACCGACGGAGGAGGGTGCCGAAGAGCAGGAAGAGGAAGGTGGTATTGTTACCACGGGGGAAGAGCTCCAGGCGTACTATGTTGTGAAAGCCGTCCTCCGGGAAGTGGTTGATCCAAAACGTGTCTGGATACGCGACCGAAAAAGTTACTGCGCAATCTTGCTGGACAACACTAATCGGAAGCCCATCTGTCGACTACATTTCAATATGCCGCGGAAGCAGCTCGGGCTATTCGATGAACAGAAGCATGAGGAGCGCGTTCCTATCGAAGATGTTGATGACATCTTCAAGTACGCCGAACGCCTGAAGGCCACCCCCAGCTTCTATAAAGAGGGCTAGGCGCGCAGGAGACCTTCCCCCTACGCTCGTAGGCACAGGGATGCTGGCTAAGGTAACTAGTTGCGCCGTCATCGGGATGGACGGGGAGCTGGTGGAGGTGGAGGTCGATATCTCCAGCGGGCTCCCCGCCTTCACTATCGTTGGTCTGCCTGATACCGCTGTTCAGGAGGCCAAGGAGCGGGTGCGCTCGGCTATCCGCAACTGCGGCCTGGCCTTCCCTCAGAAGCGCATTACGGTCAATCTGGCTCCGGCCGATATTCGCAAAGAGGGCCCGGCCTACGATCTGCCCATCGCCATCGGCATCCTTACCGCCTCCGAGCAGGTGGGGGCAGACGTTTCCAGCAGTCTCTTTCTGGGGGAGCTATCGCTCGATGGGCAGGTGCGCCATACCCACGGCATACTGCCCATGGCAGCCCTGGCCAGAGAGCAAGGCATCGGCGGCATTTTCGTTCCCGAGGCCGACGGCCGCGAGGCGGCGCTCATAGATGGGGTGGAGATCATCCCGGTGGCCAGCCTGGGTCAACTGATGGCTCACCTCCAGGGGTTGGAGCTCATCGCTCCCTTCGACCGCGAGGCGGCGGCCCCCCCCACGGCCGAGGCCTTGTGGGAGGGGGTGGACTTCTGCCACATCAAGGGGCAGGAGCACGTCAAGCGGGCCCTGGAGGTAGCGGCGGCTGGCGGCCACAACGTGGTCATGAGCGGCCCGCCCGGCGCCGGCAAGACCCTCCTCGCCCGCGCCCTGCCCTCCATCCTGCCATCGATGGCCAGCGAGGAGGCCCTGGAGGTGACCAAGGTCTACAGTGTGAGCGGCCTGTTGCCCTCCGACCGGCCCTTGATCACCCAGCGGCCCTTCCGGGCACCCCACCACACTATCTCTAACGCCGGTCTGGTAGGGGGAGGGCGTCAGCCGCGACCGGGGGAGATAAGCCTCAGTCATCGGGGTGTGCTTTTCCTGGACGAACTGCCCGAGTTTGGCCACTCGGTGCTGGAGGCCATCCGTCAGCCCCTGGAGGATCGAGTGGTCACAGTCAGTCGCGCCCAGGGCAACGTCACCTTCCCGGCGAACTTCATGCTGGTGGGCGCCATGAATCCCTGCCCCTGTGGGTTCTGGGGTGACCCCACCAAGGAGTGCACCTGCTCCCCGTCGACTATCATCCGCTACCAGAAGCGGATCTCGGGACCCCTGCTGGACCGCATCGACATCTTTGCCGACGTGCCGCGGGTGGAGTACGAGAAGCTGGCCGACGAGGCCGTCGGCGAAGGGTCAGAGCAGGTGCGCCAACGGGTGGAGAAAGCGCGGGCACGCCAGCGGGAGCGGTTCGCCGGCAGCAGGCTGGTGTGCAACGCCGAGATGAGCCCCGTGGAGGTCAGGGACTACTGTCAGGACGCTCTGGAAGATGGCGCCAAGTCGCTTCTGCGGCTGGCGATGAACCAGCTCGCCCTATCGGCGCGCTCCTTCCATCGGGTGCTGAAGCTGGCCCGCACCGTCGCTGACCTGGCGGGCTCGGAGGCCATCACCACCGCCCATGTGGCGGAGGCCCTCCAGTATCGGCAGCGGGGGCAGGGGTGATGGGCCTCGGCATATTGTAAAGGCTGGCGGTCCTGCTTGTGGCCAACGGCATCGTACGGTTCGCGGCGGCGATGGGGGTAGGTTGTCGATTGGATTCTAAGGGGTGGTGCGCTTCTAGGGGGGCGGCTCTGCCTCCGTCCCCTGCTTCATCTGGCGGGCCACCATACGGGCCTTGAGCACGCGCCACACCAGCTCTTCAGAGGCGAGAGCGCTGGCGGCGCGCTCTCGGCCGACCTGATGGCGGAGCCGCGCTATGCGCAGCAGCTCGATGAGGTCATCATCGTCCAGATCGGGCTCCGGCTGGCCGCCCTGGAGCATGACGTCTATGGCGTCGCTGAGCCTCTTGGCGCGCTCCTCTTCGTTCACCCTGCGTTTCCCCTCCTACTTCGCTTCCAGGATAGCACGGCTAGGCCGTGGTCTTCAGTAAACGCTAGGGGACATAGGGTTTAGATTGGGTTGGAGATAGTGCAGCCCTCAAGGGGCAAACCGAGGCTTACCTCCTTGCCAGCCCTCGCGACTGCGGGTGAGCAAAGGCTAACAGAGTTCCCTCGCTTCTTCTCCGCAGGTCTTTCTGCGCGAGCTACCTCCGCATCTGTTCACCTTGTGAACACCAGGATTATATTGACAACATTACATAATCATGCTACGCTCCAGTTGCCGGCCTGGTTCAGGAGCGCCCAGCCATGGCCGGCGAGTCTTATGTCCCTTGGTATGTGAAGACGATGGTGAAATTGCTTGGCTTCGCCTTGGCAAGCCTAGCGGCGATGATGGCTTTCAGATTCGGTGGCATCATCGGCTGGACAGGATTTGGCCTGGGCGTGTTCGCAATGTTCGAATTTGCCCTCTGGGCTGATTGGCAGTGGCCAGAGATCAGGGGCTGAGAGCAGCCAGTGTCCGCGCTGAGCGAGCAGACATCTAAAGCGAAGCCTGGGCGTTGAGGCCCTTCATCCGCTGCAATCGGGCGGGATAGGGCTCCTGGAAGATCCCGCTTATCACACACCCCTCCCCTCGCCAGATGACAGCCGATGTCAGGGCAAATATAATAGGTCTCTGGGGGGAGCCGAGGAAACAGCTCACTATGCGCCGATCAGTTGCAGATGCCTAGCAATCCTGACGCAACCCTATCTGGCCACGCGGAACGCGGAGTCGTTGGTCTGGCTGAATGATGGCCAGGGACACGACCACTGCCGTTCTACTTCTGTCCTGCCAGGACCAAAAAGGCCTGGTGGCAGCGACCTCGGATTTCATCTATCGGAACAACGGCAACATAGTTCACGCGGATCAGCACGTGGACGCTGAGGCCGGCCTCTTTCTTCAACGGATAGAGTGGGAACTGGCCGACTTTCATATCCGCCGCGCTGAGCTTGCTGACGCGTTTAGGCCTATCGCCGAAAAGTTCGGCATGCAGTGGGGACTGCACTTTACGGACTACGTTCCGCGAATAGCCATCTTCGTGTCCAAGCTGGAACACTGCCTTTCCGACCTTCTGCTGAGACAGCGGATGGGAGAAATTGCAGCCGAGGTCCCTGTCGTGATCAGCAACCATCCGGACCTGCAGCAGCTCGTCGAGACTTTCGGGCCGCGGTACCACTTCTATCCCATTACGAAGGAGACGAAGGCTGCCCAGGAGAAGAAGCAGATCGAATTTCTGGAGGAGCAGCGGATAGACCTAGTAGTCCTCGCCAGGTACATGCAAATACTGGGTGGGGAGTTCGTGAGGCGCTTCCGGAATCGGATTATCAACATCCACCACTCTTTCCTCCCTGCCTTTCCCGGGGGCCGCCCCTATTATCAAGCGTACGAACGGGGCGTAAAGATAATCGGTGCCACCAGCCACTATGCGACCGAGGAGCTGGATCAGGGCCCAATAATCGAACAGGACGTGGTGCGAGTCAGCCATCGCGACTCTGTGGAGGACCTCATCAGGAAAGGCAAAGACCTGGAGAGGGTTGTGCTGGCCCGGGCGGTGTCCCTACACCTGGCGCACAGGATTCTGGTCTACGGCAACAAGACTGTGGTGTTCGATTGATGCCCAGCGGGGTCACCGTATGGGCAGCTGAAGGCTTGCTCTCGCTCCCCAGCGGGCGGCGATGTACAGCCGAGAGGAAGGAGCGTCCTCATGCCCTGGATCAAGACCGTTCCCTATAAGCAGGCCAGCGGCATCCTCAAGCAAGAGTACGACGGCGCCCTCAGGCGGGCCGGCCGCATCTACAACATCGTCAGCCTGCAAAGCCTGCGCCCACGCGCCCTCAGGGCCTCCATCCGCCTCTACGTGGAGGTGATGCATGCCCCCTCCGGCCTGAGCCGCGTCCAGCGGGAGGCGATAGCTACGGTGGTGTCGCGGACGCTGGGCTGCCACTACTGAGCGGAAGCCCACGCAGAGGATCTGCGTACGGTCAGCGGCGATGAGCAACTCGCGCGGCAGGTCAAGGAGGACTACCACTCCGCCCCCATCGACGGGGCGAGCCGTGCCCTGCTCGATTTCGCCGTGATGGTCACCGGCGACGCCACCAAGGTCACGCCTCAGAACCTGGACGCCCTGCGCGCTCAGGGCTTCAGCGATGAGGACATCCTGGACGCGGTGGAGATCATCGGCTTCTTCAACTATTACGCACGCATGGCGGACGCCCTGGGAGTAGAGCCGGAGTCGCACTGGGCAGAGGCGTGACCAAGCAGTGCCTTAACGCTGTCTCCCCTTGGCTGGGGTGCCATGGCCAGTTGCCCTAGCTGCGAGAGCGTTCCCCCAGCGAGAATGCTTCTCCCGCCAGCGGCCCGTCGCGTGGTATATTGAGCGACAGGGAAGGACGAGCATGAGCGCCGAAGCAGAAGTCGCTAGCGACCTTGTGGTCATAGGCGGGGGTGCGGCAGGGATGACCGCTGCCTCTCGCGCTCGCCGCCTTCGGCCCGACTGGCGGATAACAGTCTTCGAGCGCGGCGATTACGTATCGTTCATCCTCTGCGGTCTTCCCTACTTTGTGAGCGACGTCATCGCCTCCCACGAGTCCCTCATCGTCTACACGCCGGAGTTCTTCGAGAAGGAACGCCGCATCGAGGTGCACACCAGGCACGAGGTCCGTCGCATCGACCATGAGCAGCGGTTGCTGGAGGTGACGGATCTGCGGACGGGGCGGGCCTTCAACTGCCGCTACGGCAAGCTAGTTGTGGCGACTGGGGCTGAGGCAGTGCGGCCGAGGCTGGAAGGGATCGACCTGGGCAATGTCTTCGTCCTGCGCACCATCGACGACGGCAGGAGGATAAAGGCCGCCCTGCAACAAGGCGGTCTCCGCCACGCTGTCGTCATCGGCGCCGGCTATGTGGGCGTGGAGATGGCCGAGGCGTTGACCGAGGCCGGGCTGGAGACGGTCCTTATCGAGGCTACGGCCAACGTTCTCCCCGGCATCGGGCCCGAGATCGGCGAGGTGGTGGAGAGAGAGCTGATTGACCACGGGGTGAGCGTACACAAGGAGGAGATGGCCCAGCGACTAAAGGGTGGCCAGCGCGTGGAGGGGGTCGTTGCTTCCAGAGGGGAATACCCTGCCGAGATCGTCATCGTCTCGGTGGGGACCCGACCGGCCGTTGCCCTCCTCCAGCAGGCTGGCATGGCCCTTGGCTCCACCGGCGCGGTGGCTACCAACGAGCACATGGAGACGAACCTGCCAGGCGTCTACGCCATCGGGGATGTAGCTGAGGCGCATCACTTGGTGACCGGGAAAGCGGTCTGGATACCCCTGGGCACGACCGCCAACAAACAGGGGCGAGTGGCAGGAGAGAACGCAGCCGGGGGCAGTGCTGTCTTCCAGGGCATCGTGGGGACAGCGACGGTGAAAGTGTTCGGTCTGGAGGTGGCCCGCACCGGGCTGACCGAGCCCCAGGCCCAAGAGGCTGGGTTCGATCCGGTCGGGGTGACCATTGAGCACCCCAGCCGCTCTGTCTACTATCCCGGAGCGACCAAGCTACGGGTGCAACTTGTAGCCGATCGCCAGAATGGCCGGCTGCTGGGAGGCCAGATCGTCGGCAGGGAGGCGGCAGCCAAGCGCATAGATGTGCTGGCCACCGCTTTGCACACTCGGATGGACGTGGAAGCGATCACCGCTCTCGACCTGAGCTACGCGCCGCCTTTCGCTCCCTCCTGGGAAGCCGTACAGATCGCCGCCCAGCAAGTCATAGGCAAACTCCAGCGAGCCAAGCGCTCGTAAGCCAGCGGCGCGGCCCACGGCTGAAGCAGCGTCTACTATACGATCACTACCAAGCCCCCTGAGAGTGCTACCTTGGGAGCGGTGGTCTTGGGCGCCTAGATGAGGCTGCCTACTCTTCTCCTACTCCGACTCGGGCGTCCATATCGGGCCGAAGTACTCCCACCTGCCCTTCCCATCCTCGACGACAGCCCGCATCATCCTGCCGTCCTCCAGGGCCCTGTGGTCGGTGTCGGAGAAGGAGATGTTCACTCCCTCTATGGACAAGTCGCTGTGCCAGTCCTCGATGGACTCCACTGCATCCATGAGCCCCTCTCGGGTGAGGTTATCGCAGGTCCTGCTAAGCGCCTCCACAGCCACTTCTGCCAACTCCTGGGCGTAGACGGTGAAGTTGGTGGGGGTGGGCCCGCCGTACTCGCGCATGATCCGGTGGTGCTCGGCTACGGCCGGATCGTCGGTCCAGGTCGCCAGCTTGACGCTCTGGAAGGTAATGGTGCCCTCCATGACCTCGGGCGAAACGAACTGAAACATCATTTCGTCGGAATTGATGTAGCTCAAGATCCACTGGGGATGCCAGCCCAGGCGGTCGGCCTCCTTTATGGCCTGAGCGCTGAAGCCGGGAGCGGCAACGGTGGTGACCACCTCCGCGCCGTCGTTCTTCATGCTGGCCACCTGGGAGCTGAGGGAGACCGCTGTCATCTCGAAGCTCTGCACAGAGACGATCTCGTTCTTATCGGGGTCCAGGCCCTCCTTCATCCCTTCCAGGAAGTCGGTGCCCTGGATGATATTCGGTATGAGCACAGCCACCTTCTTGCCAGGCAGGTTTTCGGAGATGTACTGGCCGAAGGACACCGCCTCCAACTTGTTGCTGGCGATCATCTGGACGGTCCAGGGGTGCCCCTCGGGGTCGTCGCCGAACATGTGAGTCCCGACGGAGACCAGGATGTCGGGTACGCCGTTCTCGTTCAGGTAGTCCCAAGTGGCGGGATGGGGAGAATCGCCCAGGGCGCCAACAATGGCGAACACCTTGTCCTGCTCCACCAACTTGCGCACCACCTCCATGGCCTTAGCCGGGTCGTCGTTGTTGTCCTCCACCTTGTAGACGATCTTGCGCCCGCAGACGCCCCCCTGGGTGTCGTTGATGTAGTTGAAGTAGGCTCCTGTGGTTTTGGGGATCGTGGCGTAGACCGCCCCCATGGCGCCGCTAAGGGGCACATCGGCTCCCAGGAGTATCTCTGTGTCCGTGATGCCCGGCACCTTCGCCACGGCGGTAGGAGTGCCGGCCGCCGTGGCTGTGGGCGTGCCGCCAGGGGTAGGACTCGCTTCCTCTTCTTCCTCTTGGCAGGCCACTGCCAGGGCGATGACCGCCAGGCAGGCTACAAGCAGAACAGGCAGCAGAACGATGGCCTTGGCTGGCAGCGGCAAGGTGCACTTGACTTTCATGCTGTTCAACACCCCCCATACTAAACTTGCCCAGTCCCAAAACGGCACCGGTGCTGGCGGTTGAAGGTTAATGCTGGCAAGAATCGTTGTCAACCAGCGGCGCTCCTTCCCCCTTTGCGCGAGATCGCCCGCTTGGTCGCCAACGCTGAGCCCGAAGAATTGGCGAGCTTGGCCCGAGGCCTTATCGACAAGATGGTAGTGGACGGGGACACACTCACCGTCCACTATGCCTTCAACAAACCGGAAGAGCCAGACCTTGTAGTGCAGCTATGGCTCCCCGGGCAGGTAGCAATAGTTACACTACAGGCGAAGGGCGCTTGCCCAGCGGTTCTGGAGGCAGCGGTGAGAAAGGGTGGAAACTCGCAATCCTAGAGCCGTGGGGTACCAAAACCTCGTCCCTATCTGAAGGGTTGACGCCCTGAACTATTTGGGCTAGCCCTGAGGCATATGTCCTCAGGGAGACGCCGTCCTGCTGCTAGCCGACGCCCTCGTCTAGTTCGTGGTGGCGATGCGTCCGGACTCACCTCTAGGCTGCGGACATGTGAGCCGTCTCTGCTCCCCTGGCGAGCGGTCTGCCCATCATCAGGATCACCACGGCGCCCATGCAGGTAGTCAGGGTTAGTAGGAGAAAGGCAGGCCGATAGGTGTCCATGACGTCGTAGACACCACCAGCGAGGATGGGCCCGACAAAGCCCCCAAGGGTAGCTGCGGCCATCAACAGCCCCTGAATGGTGCCAAAGGCCCGTAGCCCGAAATACTCCGGCAGGAGAGCGGGCAACAGAGTAAAGGCACCACCAAGGGCAGGGCCGAACACCACCAGGAACACAGCGGCTTGCCAGGGACTGTGAACGGCAGCAAAGATAAGTATGCCCAGGCCTTGCAGGATCCAGGACGTCGCCAGCAGCCAGCGCTTGCTCAAGTAGTCGGCCAGCCAGCCGAAGACCAGTCCGCCTACCAGGCTCCCGAAGGGGATGCCCATGGCGATCATAGCAGCCCCTTCCTCTGTAAAGCCCCCCGACTCATCGAGGTAAGGTATCACGTGGACGATGACCGCCAAGCCACCCACGTAGGTCAAGACCAGCGCCGAGGCGAGCACCCAGAAAGAGCGCGTGCGCAGCGCCTGGCCTATCGTCAGCCCTTCCTCCTCTCCCATGCCGCTGTGCCCACCTCCCCTCCCCTCCGCCTCCGGCGAAGGGCTGGCCAACGCCTCGGCTAGGGCAGGGGGCTCGCCGTCCGGAAGAAGGCCCATCTCCTCCGGCCGGTGGCGCACCGTCAGGGCCAGAGGAATGCACGTAGCCAACTGGCCGATGCCCACGATCATTGCGCCAGTGCGCCAGCCGAAGAGGGATATTAGGAAGGCCAGCACCAGCACCATGACCCCGCTTGCCCCGGCCCCAGCGAACATGATGCCCAGGGCGAGTCCCCGCCTCTTCACAAACCAGTGAGCGATGGCCACTGCGCACACCGGCGGGCCAGCCAGGGCCAAGCCGACGGCAACGACCGAGACGGAGATGTAGAACTGCCAGAGTGCCTCAACCCGGCTGATGGCTACAAAGCCGCCGCCAATCAGCATCACGCCCGCCACCAGCAGGGGGCGCGCACCGACACGGTCCACCAGATAGCCAGCCACGGGCATAGTCAGGCCCGCCATCAGCGCGGCGATGGAGGGGCCGGCGCCGATAGCCGCTCGCGACCAGCCAAACTCTTCTTCCAGGGGGTCAACCAGAGCGCTGAAGCAATATATCGGCGCTTCGCTGGCGATGAGTGTGATGGCGAACGCGGCGATGACTACCCACCAGCCGTGGAAGAAGGGCACTGCCCGAACCAGCGTAGCAGTTCGCCGTTCCATACTCTCAGTCCCGCTAGATAATACCTGTCGCCCGCCCTTAGGCAAAACCGAACCCGACTGCTGTTGCTGACCTCACTCAAGGGAGCGTCTAGAGCGGACCGTGGTCGCCTCTACGGCTCGCTCGGGCTGACTAACGCCGCCGCGGGGCTCCTATGTGCAAGTCAGGCTGCTTTCACGACCACCAATGTTCTGCTGACGGGCTGACACTCTTGCGATAGGCGCCAGATGGCGCGAATGATAAAGCGCTTGAGAGCGCGGATAGTCTCACGGCGGTCGAGGTATGCTCGTGCCTCTACCGAGTGACGCGCTTGGGTAAGCGCGATGCGGTAGAGGATGGCATTAAGCCGAGGGTTGTCGCCACGGTTCAGCCGGTGGCGCACGAGTCCAGCTGAAGATGCCTCAAGGGGTGCCACACGGGTTGGTGGGGACCTTTCGATCATTTGTTTGCGAGGCGGGGGCTCGCTCAGCTGCGGTAGCTTCGTTGAAAGCGGCGCTGCTCATTGTGCGAGGCCCAGAATCTTCGTTATCCGATACTGAGGGCTGGACCGAACTTGCAGGCCTAGTTCACCGCCGCTGTCATCGCACACCATCCACGCTTAGTGTAGAAAGATTCTCACAGCGCCCTACGGGTTCATGCACGAGGTGTTGATGAGCGGCTTGTACAGCAGCACGTCCAGAATATCCCCGTTGCCGTCGGCGTTCAGGTCGTAGCGGCGGTCATAGAGCCCGCGGACGACTGGCTTGTAGCGCAGGACATCCAGGATATCGACCGAGCCGTCGTTGCTGATATCCGGCGGCCAGGCATCGTGGTAGGCGTCCAACGGGCAGGCGTTCAGGGGGTCGGTGCGTATGAACCCCTCGTTCGCGTCGCTCCAGCCGTCGCCGTCGTCATCCTCGTCGACGTCGTTGCTCACCGTGTCCCCATCGGTGTCCAGGGCGGGGTCCAGGCAGTCGGCGATGTCGCTGCCACTGAGGTCCCAGCCCTCATCGATGGCCGTGTCGGCATCGTTGTCCTGCCCGTCGCAGATGTCGTCGCCCCAATAGGGATAGAAGGGGTCCCTCACCGACAGCCACTTGCGGCTGCTATTGTTGGCCTGGTCGGGGTCTGAGACATAGTCCGTGGCGACATCGATGGAGTTGTCGAAGACGAAGGTCTTCAACCCCTCCTGGCTGCACCTGATGGTCCACACCTCGTCCACCACCTGGTCGACGCTCACCGGCACGCCACCGGCGAGGTCGGGCACAGTCTTGGGCACGATAGTGCAGCCGGTGGGCGCGGTCGCGCTGGCGTCTATCGAGATATCCACCGGGTCCCACGGCCCGTTGTTGTGGACGTGCTTGCGCAGGGTGATGTCCACGTCCTGGCCCATAGGTATCTTGGTGGGCGGGTCGACGAAGCGCACGCCGGTGATCTTGACGTCGGCCTCGGCGACCGCAGCCACGGTCAGCTCGGTGCGGGCCGCGTCGTTGGAGGGGTCAGGGTCGACGATGCCGGGGCTGGTCACCTCCACGCTGTCGTCAAACACGAAGGTGTGCTCGCCGAGCTGGTAGCAGTGGATGGTGAACGGCTCGTGGTGGAGGATATCCACGCTCACCGGCAGGTTGTAGAACCGCTGGACATGGGTGCTGGGCGACACCGTGCAGCCCGCCGGTACGGTGATAACCGTCTCGGTGACGGCGTCCACAGGGCTGTAGGGGCCGTTGTTGTGGAGAACCTTGTCCAGCACGATGTGGACGTCCTCGCTCAGCGCAATCTCAGGCGGCGGGTTCTCCACGTACTGGTCGGCGACCTTGAGGTCCGCCCCCAGGCGAATCTCCACGTCGGCCTCTTGGGTCCACACAATGGGCTCACCGTCGGGCGTGTCGGGGTTGGGGTCGCAGGCGTCGCCGATGTCGTCGGCATCCCTGTCCGCCTGATCGCGATTGCCCACCAATGGGCAGTTGTCCCCGCGGTTGTAGAAGTTGTCCCGGTCACAGTCACGCGACCAGATAAAGGAGACACCCTCCCAGCACGGGACAGTAGGATCAGGGTCGCAGGCGCTGTCGATGCCGTCCTGGTCGGGGTGGCCTCCCACCTCCTTGGGCGACGGGTCCACATTGGCGTCGAAGGGGCAGGTGTCCAGGTAGTTCTCGTAGCCGTCGCCATCGGCGTCGCGCATGCTCTCCGCGTAGCAGCGGAAGGTGTAGGTGCCGCCCCAGGCCGGGTTGCGGCGCACCTCGTAGCCAGCCTCGTCGTCGCCGGTATCGGGGTTGTCCTCGCTCAGCCCAAAGACGACGGTGGTAGTCGCCAGCGGCGTGCAGAAGTCGGTTATTGCCTCCCCGGGTGTCGGTGCCGCCGCCGGATCGCCCAAGTCGTTGAGCACGCTCATCGAGGGCCGACCCCAGGCGGCGGGGTAACCGAGGGTGCCGGGCTCAAGCACGACAAGGCTTATGGAGACCAACCTGGCCGGACACGTTGACCCAGCCCCACAGCCGCTGGAGGGGCGTTATGCCCGGCAGCATCCTGGTGAGGAAGTCGGGGTACAGCACCACCCCTTTCTTCAGGCCGGCAACGGCGCTGTCATCGAACTGGTTCCTGAAGGTAACGGTCGAGGACGTATCTGTACTCGCCCAAAGCAGGTCGAAATGGGGCGCCAGACGGACATTGCAGGCCCCGTTCAGCAGGCCCAGGGTGGCCAGGTAATCGATCTCCCCCACCCTGGCGCCGAGAGGCACGTCAGCTACGTCCGGACCGAACTCCGGCGGCGTGAAGGAGACGAGCACCTTGTAGTTGTAGTCCGTTGCGGGGATGTTGAAGATGGTGATTATGTCGGCGTTGACGTCGCAGGTGTAGTCGCTGAGTTGAACATCTACTGAGGGGTTAAATGTGCCGGCGGCTCCAACGCCTCCCTGGGCGAGCACAAGCCCTGATATAGCGACTACCAGGGCCAGCAGCGTCGCAGAGGAAAAAGCGATCAGGAGAAGTAGTGCGAAAGCCAGCCTTTTCATAACAGTGCACCTTTTCGCCAGGCCGGCGTATTCCCTATGATACACCAGGGCCAGGGGTTGTCAAGCGTGCCGGGAAGGAGCGACGCGGGACTACTTGGGGCCGTTGTTGCCGTTGTCGGGAGGGGGAGGCTCCTCTTTGATCACCCGCAGTCGCTTGATGCGGCGGCCGCTGACGGAGAGGACCCGCACGACCAGGCCATCGACCTCGATCTCCTCGCCTACGGAGGGCATCTTGCCCAGGTGGTTGAACACGAAGCCGCCGACGGTGTCGAAGTCGCCCTCCTCCACCTGCACGCCGAACAGCTCCTGGAGGGCGTCGATGCTCACGCGGGCGTCCAGGACGGCCTCGCTCTCGCTGACCCGACGAACCACTGGCTATGTGCCCTTTATCGTGAGGTGTCGCTCCTCTCGCTGGGCTCGCGGGGCTTGACCTAATAGGAGCCTCACGATGGCGGTAGCTACCAGACGCAGCGTTGCGACTGCTTGGCCCGCGACGGGCCTTTTTTTTAAAACCCTCTAGTCCCTGAACGAAATTACCTCGCCGAAGTACTCCCACTTGCCATCGTGAGCCCTGAGCATCCTCAGGGCGTCGATGCCCAGGTGGTCTGTCGGGCTGAGAGTAATGGTGATACCGGGCAAGCTGAGGTCGAGCTGGTAGTCCTTCAAGGAGTGGACGGCGTCCATCAGGCCCTCTCGCGTCAGGTTGTCACAGGTCCTCCGCAGAGCCTCGACGGTCAATACTGCGGCCGCTTGGCCGGCTATGGTGAAGTTACCGGGGAGAGAGTTGCTATACTCCTTCATGATTCGGTGGTGCTCGGCTACGTCGGGGTCGTCAGTCCAGTGCGACAGCTTGTTGGCCTGAAGAGTGATGACCCCCTCCATGAGCTCCGGCGAGGCATACAGGAACATCATGGGGTCAGAGTTGACGTAGCCCATGAAGAACTGGGGATGCCAGGCGAGGCGGTCGGCTTCCTTGATGAGCTGAGCACAGGTCGGCGGGATACAGGCGCCAACGACCACCTCGGCGCCGTCGTTCCTTAGGTTGCTGACCTGGGAGCGGATGCTGACGGCGGTGATCTCATAGCTCTGCTCGGACACCAGCTCGTTCTTGTCGAGGTCGAGGCCGTTCTTCAGACCGGCCAGCTCGTCCTTGCCATAGTCGTCGTTCTCGTAGATGATGCCCACCTTCTTGCCGGGCATATTCTCCGAGATGTACTTGCCGACGATCGTCGCCTCGACGTGGTAGTCGGGCAGGATGGCAACCGACCAGGGGTGCGCCACGGGATCCGCGGCCCACTTGTGGGCCCCGGACATGATCCACAGGTCGGGCACCCCTTTTTCGTTGAGGTCCTCCCAGACGGCCGAATGAGCGGCCGTGCCGATGCCGGCGACGATGGCGAAGACCTTGTCGCGCTCCAAGAGCTTCTTGGTTGCCTCGACCGCTCCGGCTGGGAGGAAGTGATCGTCCTCCGTCTTGAAGACGATCTGGCGGCCGCAGACTCCCCCTTCCTCGGCGTTGACGTAGTGGAAGTAGGCTTGGAGGCCGGCGATGATGGGGGCATAGGCCGCGCCGTAGGTACCGCTAAGGGCGCAGTGGCTGCCGAGGATTATCTCTGTGTCCGTGATGCCCGGCACCTCCGCCACGGCGGTAGGAGTGCCGGTGACAGTGGCGGCAGGTGTGCCAGCGGGGGTTTGCGCCTCCTCGTCCTCCTCGGCGGCGCAGGCGACTAGGAGCAGAGCACCGGCCATCAGAGCGGCGACGACCAGCAGATAGCGGCCTGAAAACCTCATGGCTCACCTCCCAGGAATTAGGTGGCGTTGACGCCCTTATCCTACTCGCAGGCGGGGGGGCTGGCAAGGGGAAGGGCTAGCGGCTAGCCCATCGCCGCCGAAGCTGTACGGGACGCTGGCGCCAGAGATGGCGACGGCCCAGAGCCGTTCACGCTCTGAGCCATCAAACTGGCTCCCCGGGCAGGATTCGAACCTACAACCTAGCGGTTAACAGCCGCCCGCTCTACCGTTGAGCTACCGGGGAGCGCTCCCTGATATAGGCCCCTGGCTGCCGAGCCAGGATTCGAACCTGGACTAAGGGATCCAAAGTCCCTTGTGCTACCTTTACACCACTCGGCACAGAAGGAGCTAGAAAACGAGGCGGAAAGCCAGCCTTCCCGCCCCAATCCCGTTTCCTGCCTGCTGGTGCCGAAGGCCGGACTCGAACCGGCACGGGAGTTGCCTCCCAACAGTTTTTGAGACTGTCGCGTCTACCGATTCCGCCACTTCGGCTCGGGACGAAAGCCCGTCACTTCCCCGAACTCCCGCCACTGCACACCCATTATAGCCAACTTCTCATGGATTGCAACACGCACTCCTTGCTCTCCCTCCATCCCCCTCACAGAATCATCGGGAGAGGAGGCGGCTGGCGTTTTGGCATATTCCCAGGTGACTCGGGCCCGATGCGTGTGCTCCGCTAGTGGTGGTGAACCGGGCGGGGCTGACCCTCGCAGGCGTCCAACATCACAAACAGCTCGTGCGCATCAGTGGCAGGGCTGAAAATGCAGTTGACTTGGTTAGTGGACGAGCACAGGGGCTTGCCAGGAGTGGCGAGCAGATGGTATCATACTAATGATAAATGAAGGTTCGCTGTTGAGCCTTTAAGTCGGTCCCGCGAGGCCGACAAGGAGAAACAGTGACAACATACAGTACCCATAGCGATAGCCTGAGCTGGATGTCCAAGCCCTCTTGGCGGCAAGAGGGCTTTTGCTATCCTCTGCGATCATGGCTGAGCACGTGATCCTGTCGCCTGAGGACATTCGGCGGTCGTTAAGCCGCATTGCCCACGAGATCGTTGAAACCAACCCTACCCTCAATGATCTGGTGCTGGTGGGCATGCGTACCCGTGGCGTGCCCCTGGCCGCTCGCCTGGCCCAACGCATCGCCGACTTCGAGGGACGGGGGGTGCCCGTAGGGGCGTTGGACATCGGTCTCTACCGCGACGATATCTCCTACCTGGACCTCAAGCCTCAACTGAAGCCCACTGAGATACCCACGGACATAGCCGGCAAGCGGGTGGTGCTGGTGGATGACGTTCTGTTCACCGGCCGTAGCATTCGCGCTGCCCTCGACGCCCTGATCGACTTCGGACGTCCCCAGTTCATACAGCTAGCGGTGCTGGTGGACCGCGGCCATCGGGAGCTGCCCATCCGCGCCGATTACGTAGGCAAGAATATACCCACCGCGCGCCAGGAGGATGTCCAGGTGTTCCTGGAGGAGACCGACGGGCGCGATGCGGTGGTAGTTCTATCGACGGAGCCTTAGCTATGGTGGAACGAGCAACGCGAGGAAAGACAGCAGAAGAAGTGCGCCCGCCCGAGAGTATGGAGCTCCCCACTTGGGAGCGTCGTCACGTTCTCGACCTGGACGACTTCAGCCGGCGGGAAATCGAGCAGGTCATAGAGACGGCTGGCGCCATGAAGGAGGTGCTGGGCCGCGAGATAAGACGGGTTCCGACTTTGCGGGGAACCATCGTGGCCACCCTGTTCTACGAGGCCAGCACCCGCACTCGTTCTTCCTTCGAGCTGGCAGCCAAGGCCCTGGGGGCCGACGTGGTGAGCGTCGCGGCCGCCGCCAGCAGCGTGCAGAAGGGAGAGACCCTCGTTGATAGCGCGCGCACCCTCCAGGCCATCGGGGCGAACATCCTGGTGATGCGCCATAGCCAGTCGGGGGCACCCTATCTGGTGGCTGGCCACGTCGACATGAGCGTTATCAACGCCGGCGACGGCTGGCATGCCCACCCCACTCAGGCCCTCCTGGACGCCTACACAATCCACCACCATCTAGGCGACCTGAGGGGCAAGAAGGTGATCATCGTCGGCGACATCCTCCACAGCCGCGTCGCCCGCTCCAACATCTGGGGCCTGACCACCATGGGCGCTCAGGTGGTGCTCTGTGGGCCGCCCACTCTCCTGCCCTGGGGCCTGCGGCCCGGCTATCGGGGCAACGAGGACCGGGCCCTGCCGCCGGTGGAAGTGGATACGAACCTCGACCGGGCCATCGAGGGAGCGGACGTGGTTATGGCCTTGCGCCTGCAACTGGAGCGCCAGCAGGCGGGGCTCCTGCCGAGCATGCGGGAGTACATGCGGCTGTATCAGGTGAACGAGGAGCGTCTGGCTCGGGCCAAGCCCAACGTGCTGGTGATGCACCCGGGCCCGATCAACGAAGGCATCGAGGTATCGCCAGCGGTGGCCCACGGCGCGCGCTCGGTCATCGAGGAGCAGGTGACTAACGGCGTGGCCGTGAGGATGGCCCTGCTGTATCTGTTGGCGAAGGGGAGATAGGAGGTTACTATAGGTGCAGGTTCAATCACCGGCTGAACAGCTCTTTTTCACCACCGTCCGCTTGGAAGTCGAGAACGAGGCAGGTGGGGGGGCGGGAACTGGCTTCTTTTACAGCTACTCTGACGGTGATAAGCAATATATCTTTGTTGTCTCCAACAAGCATGTTGTTCTGGATGCCAAGCGAGGAAGGATGGTGCTCACGTTGGCCGAGGGGGACCAGCCGCGCTTGGGCGAGAAATTCACCGTCACGCTCGAGGACTTCGGTGCCCAATGGTTTGGGCATCCTGACGTTGACACGGACATAGCCCTAATGCCCTTTGTTCCCGTGCTAAACCGCATTCAGGAAACGGGCAAGCAAGTCTACTTTAAGGTAATCGCCCACGATCTCATTCCAGAGCGAGCCTCAGTGGAACAACTTGACGCGATTGAAGGGGTCATCTTCGTGGGATATCCCAATGGGATGTTCGACGCAGTCAATCTCACGCCCCTAGCGCGGGTGGGTATCACGGCCACTCCGATAGCTTTGGATTATGGAGGTAAGAAGGCCTTCCTGATCGATGCATCCGTGTTTCCAGGCTCTAGTGGCAGCCCGGTTTTCATCCTGAATACCGGGAGTTATGCGCCAAAGGGCGGGGGGTTGGTAGTGGCGCCGAGGCTGCTTTTCCTCGGGATCCTGTCGGCGGTATTTGTGCGCCTCGAGCGGGGTGAGTTCGAGATGGTAGATATACCGACCGCCCAAGTACCGGTGGTCACAACCGAACAAATGATAGACATCGGGTACGTGTATAAGGGTGACGTGGTTCAGGACACCGTAAATCAGTTCCTGGCAAGAGGGGGTAACTGACTTGAGGCAATCTGAACCTCTGGGCATTCGCAGCGGCCGCATTCTCGACCCCGGGCGGGGGGTTGACCTGGTGGGCGACGTGCTCATCCGTGAGGGGCGCATCGCCGCTGTCGGGCCGGACGTGGCGGCGGAGGCCGAGCGTATCGTCGACGCGCGCGGGCTTATCGTCTGCCCCGGCCTGGTCGACATACACTGCCACCTGCGCGAACCCGGCTTCGAGCACAAGGAAACCATCGAGACAGGCACGCGAGCGGCCGCGCGCGGCGGCTTCACCACCGTCTGCTGCATGGCCAACACCGAGCCACCGATAGACAGCCGCGCCAGCGTGGAGTTCATCCTGCGGACGGCTGCCGCTCAGGGGGTGGTGCGCGTTCTACCCATCGGCTGCATCACCCGCGGTCGCCAGGGCAAGGAGCTGGCGGAGATGGGCGACCTGGCGGAAGCGGGCGCGGTGGGCTTCAGCGACGACGGCTCGCCTGTGGCCGACGCCGCCCTCATGCGCCATGCTCTGGAGTACGTTTCCGCCTTCGGTCTGCCGATCATCGAGCACTGCGAGGAGCTGTCGCTGTCGCACGAGGGCGTGATGCACGAGGGCTGGGTGTCCAATCGGCTGGGCCTGCGGGGGATCCCGGCCGCTGCTGAGGAGGCGGCGATCGCGCGCAACCTCGCCCTGGCTGAGCTTACGGGCGCTCACCTGCATGTCGTCCACGTGAGCACGAGGGAGAGCGTTGAGCTTACCCGCCGGGCCAAGGAGCGGGGCATCCAGGTGACCGCTGAGGTCACACCGCATCACCTGGCCCTGACTGACGAGGCGGTGATGCTGGCCGCGCCTGTCCTGAGCGAAGTCGAAGGGGTCGAGAGCCCCAGCGGCCTGGCCTACGATACCAACGCCAAGGTCAACCCGCCCCTGCGCCCGAGGGCCGACGTGAACGCCTGCATCGCGGGCCTGGCCGACGGCACCATCGATGCCATCGCCACCGACCATGCTCCTCACGCCATCGAGGACAAGCTGTGCGAGTTCGATTTCGCCGCCTTCGGCATCAGCGGCTTCGAGACGGCCCTCGCTTTGTGCCTGTCGCTTGTCCACGAAGGCAAGCTGGACTTATCGACCGTTATCTACAAGCTGACGGCCGGCCCGGTGCAGACGCTGGGCCTGGAGCGATTCGTTGCCGGCCTGGGGAGCCTGGCCGAGGGCGCGCCGGGCGATGTGCTGGTGTTCGACCCCGAGGCCGAGTGGGTGGTGGAGCCCGAGCGCTTCGCCTCCAAGGGCAGGAACACGCCCCTGGCCGGGCGGACGCTCAAGGGCCGCGTGGTGGCGACGGTGTGCGGCGGGCAGCCGGTTTTCATCGAAGAGGGAGTCACGACCAGCCATGGCGGATAAGGCCCTCCTGGTTCTAGAGGACGGCTCCGTGTTCGCGGGGCAGGCGTTCGGGGCGGCGGGCCGCACCTACGGCGAGGTGATCTTCGACACAGCGATGGCCGGCTATCAGGAGGCGCTCACCGACCCCTCCTGCGCCGGCCAGATCCTGGTGTTCACTTATCCCCTCATCGGCAACTACGGCATCAACGACATCGACGTGGAGTCGAAGCGCATCCATGTGCGCGGCCTGGTGGTGCGTGAGGACTGCGACCTGCCAAGCCACTGGCAGAGTAAAGGCACCCTCCAGGAGTACCTAGTGTCTCAGGGCATCCCCGGCATCGCTGGCGTGGACACGCGCGCGCTGACCCGCCGCCTGCGCTCGGCGGGGGTGATGATGGGCACGATCACCGCCGACGAGACGCCGGAGCAAGCCCTGGCCCGCCTGCGCGGCCTGCCCGCCTACGGCACCGTGGACTTCGTCCGCCAGGTGAGCACCGAGGAGCCCTACGATTGGGAGAAGCCAGAGATAGCGCGACATCGCATCGTGGTGGTGGACATGGGCCTCAAGTACAACATCCTGCGATCGCTGCGGGCACGCGGCTGTCGAGTGACGGCCGTGCCCTGCACTGCCTCCGCCGAGGACATTCTGGCCCTGCGACCGGACGGCATCGTCTTGTCGTCGGGTCCGGGCAACCCCGACCTGCTGGAGTACCTGGTGCGAACGGTGTCAGGTCTCATCGGCAAGGTGCCCATTTTCGGCATCTGCCTGGGCCACCACCTCGTCGGCCAGGTCTTCGGGGCGGGCACCTTCAAGCTAAAGTTTGGCCATCGGGGGGCTAACCACCCGGTGAAGGACCTCCTGACCGGCCGCGTGCACATCACGGCTCAGAATCACGGGTACGCCCTCGACCCCGACGGGCTGCGGGACGGCGCCGAGGTGAGCCAGGTTCACCTGAACGATGGCACCGTCGAGGGGCTCTGGCACCGCTCGCTGCCGATCATCACCATTCAGTACCACTCGGAGGCCTCGCCGGGGCCCCAGGACAACGCTTACATCTTCGACCGCTTCCTGGAGATGGTGGAGGCGGCTAAAGGCAAGTAGAGGATGGCGAAAACGACCTTTCGCAGGGCGACGGCGCGGGACGCACAGCAGATTGCGTCCGTCGCTGCCCGGATCAGCCTGGACGGGGGCCGAGCGAGTGGCCTGCCGATGGGCCTGACAGCAGCCGAGGTGGTGGGGCGGATGCGCAGCTATCGAGGGCGGGGCGCCTGGTTCGTCTGCCGCATCGAGCGCCAGACGGCGGGGTTCGCCGCCCTGGAGCCCGTGCCGGACGAGAAGAAGACGGCGGCGCTGGGGGTGTGGGTGCTGCCGTCGTTCCGGCGCCAGGGCGTGGGGACGCAGCTGGCCCTGATGGCCCTGGAGTTCGCCCGCGGGAAAGGGTATCGCAAGGTGCGGGGGAGGATACCGGCGGGCAACGAGGCGGCGCTATCGTTCTTCAGCAGCATCGGTGCGCTGGTGCCGCGCGTAGGCCGCGACCTGAGGTACGAGCTGCCGCTGTGAGGGAGTCAGCGCGATGGACGGACGCGAGGTCCACCGAATCGAATACGAGCAGTGCGCTGAAGACGCGAGAGCGGCCGGCGCCCGCTCCTGGCAGGTGATCTACATCTTTCTAGGCGCCATAGGGGTGGCATTGACCGTGGTGGCGGCGCAGCTGGCGGGCCGCCCATGGCAAGAGCATGACGGATTCAGCCTGGGCCTGGCAGCAGTGGCGGCGATCGTGGGGAGCGCCCTGGCCTGGGCAATGAAAGAGATCAGCAGGCGACGGGCGTGGGTGCAACGGGTGATTTACGAACGCATGAGAACCATCGAGTGGCTGTTAGGAATGCGCAAGGACATCTACGTGGACATCCTAGACCGCTGGCCTCCTAGCTGCGCTGACGAGGACTGGCATGCTCTAGCCGAAGACGAGCGAACGTTTCTCAGGGATCTGTATGCGCGGCTCCGGCGTGATCGTCCGAGGATGCTGGACCTGCAGGTCGTGACTTGGCTTGCCCGGCTCATAATAGCGCTGTGGTGGCTGGTGTTCTTGGCGGAGCTTGTTGTCGTTGCCTGGAACCTAACGCATTTGGACTGCGGGTAGTGTGGTGATCACCTTTGGCCTAGCAGGAGGAAGCCCACAGTGCGCGCGCTAGTCGTACGCGGTCTCGCCGCGATGGCGGTGCCGCTGGTGCTGGGCGGGCTGGCGGCCATGGGCTTCGGCCTGGCCGCAGAGGGCGACGGCGCCCTGTGGGTGTTCGCCTTCGGCGTGCTGGCGGTCGTGGCCGGCGCGCTGTCCGCGGCGTCGGCGCTCATCGTGGCCCGGCCGACCAGCGGCTGGCCCAGGCTGGCCCGACGCATCGCCCTGGGCGTTCTGGGTGTGCTGTGCATAATCGTGGCAAGCCTGCGGTTCGACATCTCGGAGCCTTACGCGCCGCTCGTGCTGCTGGCGGGAGTGGCTGCCCTTGCGCTCCTGGTCATGGACATCCGCGAGCCAGGTGGGGAAGTAGATGACTAAGCCCAATAAGGTGCTGATCATCGGCTCGGGGCCGATCATCATCGGCCAGGCGGCGGAGTTCGACTACTCCGGCAGCCAGGCCTGCCGCTCGCTGCGCGAGGAGGGCGTCACCACCGTTCTGGTCAACTCCAACCCGGCCACGATCATGACCGACGAGGGCATCGCCGATATCGTCTACATCGAGCCCCTCACGGTGGAGGTGCTGGCCCGGATCATCGAGCGGGAGCACCCCGACGGCCTCCTGCCGACCCTGGGCGGTCAGACCGGCCTGAACCTGGCGGTGGCCGCCGCCGACGCCGGCGTGCTGGGCCACAACGGTGTGCGCCTCTTGGGCACGCCTGTGGAGTCCATCCGCAAGGCGGAGGACCGTCAGCTCTTCAAGGACATGCTGAGGGACATCGGCGAGCCTGTCCCCGACAGCGAGACCGTCACCAGCCTCAGCGAGGCGCGGCGGGTGGCCCGCGAGCTGGGCCTGCCCCTGGTGATCCGCCCGGCCTATACCCTGGGCGGCACCGGCGGCGGCATCGCCCACACCATGGCCGACCTGGAGCACATCGTGTCCGGCGGCCTGCGGGCCAGCCCCATCCACCAGGTGCTCCTGGAGCGCTGCCTGCTGGGCTGGAAGGAGATCGAGTACGAGGTGATGCGCGATGCCGCCGACAACTGCATCACCGTCTGCAACATGGAGAACATCGACCCGATGGGCGTCCACACCGGCGACAGCATCGTGGTCGCCCCCAGCCAGACCCTGAGCGACAAAGAGTACCAGATGCTGCGCACCGCCAGCCTGAAGATCATCCGCGCCCTGGGTGTCGAGGGCGGCTGCAACATTCAGTTCGCGCTTGCGCCGCGGCCGGACATCGTGGACTGGCAGTGGCAGGAGGCCTCGGCCGCCCCCTACTACGTCATCGAGGTCAACCCCCGCGTGTCGCGGAGCTCCGCCCTGGCGTCCAAGGCCACCGGCTACCCCATCGCCCGGGTGGCCGCCAAGATCGCCGTGGGCAAGCGCCTGGACGAGATCCCCAATCGGGTGACTGGCAAGACCACCGCCGCCTTCGAGCCGGCCCTGGACTACCTGGTGGTAAAGATACCGCGCTGGCCCTTCGACAAGTTTCCCCTGGGCGAGCGCAAGGTAGGCACCCAGATGAAGGCCACCGGCGAGGTAATGGCCATCGACCGCTCCTTCGAGGGGGCTCTGCAGAAGGCGGTGCGCTCCCTAGAGGTCGGCGCGCGCTCCCTTCTGTGGGAGGACCCCCGCTGGCGGGACGAGGACCCCCTGCAGTGGGTGAGGGAGGCCACCGACCAGCGCTTGTGGGCGGTGATGGCTGCTTTGCGCCGCGACATCCCGCCGCAAGAAGTCGCGCGGGCGACCGGCATCGACCACTGGTTTCTCCTCAAGCTGAACAACATCGTGGCCATGGAGCGCCGCCTGCTGGCCGAGCCCTTGAAGCCCGACCTCCTGCGCCAGGCCAAGCGCCTGGGCTTCCCCGATGAGAACATCGCCACCCTGGCCGACCGCCTGCCGGAGCAGGTGCGCGAGTTGCGCCAGCAGTCGGGCATTCGCCCCGTGTACAAGATGGTGGACACCTGCGCCGCCGAGTTCGAGGCCCAGACGCCCTACTTCTACAGCACCTACGAGGAGGAGAACGAGGCCGAGCCTCTGCCCGGGGAGAAGGCGCTGGTGATCGGCAGCGGGCCCATCCGCATCGGTCAGGGGATCGAGTTCGACTATTGCAGCGTGCACGCCGCCTGGGTCCTCCAGGCAGCCGGCGTCAAGGCCATCATGGCCAACTCTAACCCTGAGACCGTCTCCACCGACTTCGACACCAGCGATCGCCTGTACTTTGAGCCACTGGACGCCGAGGCAGTGCGAGACATCCTGGAGAACGAAGGGCTGAATGATGGAGAGTTGCCTCTGTCCATCGTCCAGTTCGGCGGCCAGACAGCGATCAACCTGGCCGATCCCCTGGCGCGAGCGGCCATGCCCATCCTGGGCTCCAGCGCGGAGGCCATCGACATCGCCGAGGACCGCGGGCGCTTCGAGGACCTCGTCTCCCGCTTGGGCATCCCCCAGCCGCCGGGGTCAGCCATCACCACCGTCGAGGACGCTTTGGTTACTGCTAAGGCCATCGGCTATCCGGTGCTGGTGCGCCCCAGCTACGTCCTCGGCGGGCGGGCGATGGAGATCGTTCAGGGTGCAGGCGAGCTGAGCCGCTACATGCGAGAGGCAGTGGAAGTAGGGGGCGGGAAGCCTATCCTTATCGACAAGTACATGGAGGGGCGTGAGGTCGAGGTGGATGCCATCTGCGATGGCGAACACACGCTCATCCCCGGCATTATGGAGCACATCGAGCGGGCGGGCGTGCATTCGGGCGATTCCATGGCGGTCTACCCACCCGTTAGCCTGTCCGAGGCCGAAATGCAGACGATCGTTGATTACACCGAGCGCATCGGACGCGCCTTGCGAGTTCGGGGCCTGATGAACGTGCAGTACGTCATCATGCCCGGCAATGCGGGTAGTAGCTCCACAGTCTACGTCCTGGAGGTAAACCCGCGCGCCAGCCGGACCGTGCCCTTTATCTCCAAGGTGACAGGCGTTCCAATGGTGCGCCTGGCGATCAACGTGATGTTGGGCAAGAGCCTGTTCGAACTGGGCTACTGGGGCGGGTTGTGGCCGGCTCAGAAGCTGGTGGCGATAAAGGCACCTGTCTTCTCCATGGCCAAGCTCATCGGCGTCGACACCTACCTGGGGCCGGAGATGAAGTCCACCGGCGAGGTCATGGGCGTCGATTACAACTTCCAGGCCGCCCTGGCCAAGGCCCTCTCCGCCTCTGACCTGATGCTGCCCCGCGAGGGGAGTATCCTGGTGAGCGTCGCCGACCGCAATAAGCCCGAGGCGTTGCCTATCATTCGCCAGCTGGCGAGCCACGGGTACAAGCTGTACGCCACCGAGGGCACGGCCAGCATGGTCCAGGCAGTGGACCTGTCAGTGGAGATGGTGGCCAGGCGGTTGGAGGAGGGCCATCCTAACGTCGAAGACGTGATCCGCGATGGCTTGGTGCAGGGGGTTATCAACACGCCCGGCGGAGGCGAGGCCTCAGTCATACGCGACGGCTTTCAGATCCGCCGAGCCGCCGCCGAGAAGCGCATTCCTTGCTTCACCTCCCTGGACACCGCTCGCGCCGCCGTGGACTCTCTTCTGCAAGGTGACCGGAGCTTCGCCGTCCAGCCCCTGCGCGAGTATCTTACGCCGTGAACCTGGAACGGGCCGTCGTCCTGTCCTCCGAGGAAGTCTACCAGGGCAGCCGCCTTATGTGGCTCTCGGCCTCGGCGGTGGGACGAGCCGCTCAGCCCGGCCAGTTCCTGATGATCCGCTGCGGCGAGGGCTGGGACCCGCTCCTGCCCCGGCCGATGAGCTTCCACCGCTTTCGCCAGGCCGACGACGAGCGGCAGTTCGCCATCCTGTTCGACCTGCGCGGGCGGGGCACCGATTGGCTGTGGCGCCGCCAGCCAGGCGACCTGGTGAGCCTCTTCGGGCCTCTCGGCCGTGGCTACGCGGTCAAGCGGCAGTCCCAGAACCTTCTGCTGGTGGCCGGCGGCATCGGCATCGCCGCCCTGGTATCCCTGGCCGACGAGGCCATCGCCGGGGGCAGGGCGGTGACGCTGCTGCAGGGGGCGGGAACCGCCGACAAGCTCTTCCCATCGGCCTCCTTGCCGACCGAGGTGGAGGTGGTGAGCGCCACCGAGGACGGCTCGGCGGGCCATCGCGGCCTGGTGACCGAGCTGCTACCCCAGTATCTTCCCTGGGCCGACCAGGTCTTCGCCTGCGGGCCGAACGCCATGTACGAGGCCATGGCGGCCATCATGCGCCAGCAGGGCAGCCGCAAGTCGGTGCAGGTGCTGCTGGAGGAGCACATGGCCTGCGGGATGGGCGTCTGCTACTGCTGCGGCGTGTTCACCCGCCGCGGCGTGCGGCTCGTGTGCAAGGACGGGCCGCGCTTCGAGCTGCGGGAGGTATATGGGTAAGCAGCCCTTGACGTGGCCCTATTGATCATGTAGGATGGCAGGTGATCCATTATGCTCCGGTGCATAGAACGCTTGTTAGAGCAACCAGTAGCCAACTACATGTGCATAGGCGATTGCCTAGAAATAACGGGACGGTGGCCAGATAGCTGCGTTGACCACTGTACTGCCGACCCGCCCTACGCAGCCACCTCCGCGCCAGGTCGCGGCAGCGGCAGTCGATCATACCCTGGGCTCCTGCGCCGAATTTGGCTGTTGGAGACATCGCCGTGAGCGCGCGTAGTGTCCTCTCCATGGCGCACACAAAGGGACTAGACCTTGCTTCTGTACCAGGGGTAGAGGCTACACCCTTCATCAAATGGGCTGGCGGCAAAACGCAACTGTTGTCCCAACTAGCTCCTTCGGTGCGTAAGGCGTTTCGAACTTACTACGAGCCATTCGTTGGCAGCGGCGCTATGTTTTTCTGGCTCAGCAGGGTACAGGGGCAGTTTCCCAGCGTCCTTTTGGACCTGAATCCCGAACTTATGAACTGCTACCAGGTGGTCCGGGATAGCGTCCAGGCACTGATCCCCGCTCTCTATCGGCACCAAGAGGAACATAGCAAGCGGTACTACTATCAAGTCCGCGACGTGGATCCGCAAAGTCTTGGGCCAGTGGAGAGAGCCGCACGCTTCATCTATTTGAATAAGACCTGCTACAACGGCCTTTACCGCGTGAATTCTCAAGGCAAGTTCAACGTGCCGATGGGCTCCTACAAGAAACCCACCGTCTTAGAAACCAAGGTGTTACTGGCAGCCAGCCGGGCACTCCAGGGGGCGGACCTTAGGGAAGGGGACTTTTCCGACATCCTCGACGAGGTCACCGACGACGACTTCATCTACTTGGACCCGCCTTACTATCCCATCTCGCGAACATCAAGTTTCACTGGCTATGTGCTAAGCCGCAAGGGAAGGCCGGAGTTCGGTGCCGGTGAACATCAGCGGCTCGCGCAGTTCCTTAAGGCGCTCGATAAGAAAGGCTGCAAAGTGCTAGTCAGCAACAGCGCTTGCGGGTTTGTCGCGAAGCTTTACGAGGGCTTTAGAATAGAGCAGGTGCAGGCCCGTCGTAATATCAACAGCGATGGGAGCAAGAGAGGGGCCATTACCGAGCTTGTCATCCGAAACTACTAGCGAGCCGATTCCCACTGTTGACGTACCTCAGGCCAACACGCTTGACTTGGTGGTAGATCTCGTCGCCCTCCTGCACGAGGGTATGGATGGCACGGAGGCGCTCGCCGGGGAACTTGGGATCGATCCGCGCGAGGTGGAGTACTACAAGCATGCTGCGCGGATCCTAGGCTTCATCCGTGGGTCGATTGACGAGCCTGAACTCACAGACCGCGCCATAGAACTCATGGCATCAGTGAGACCCGCACAGCGCCATGCCATCATCGTACACGCCATCGAAGAGACCGAAGTCTTCAGACGGCTGCTGACGGCTTACCGGCGAGAGGAACTTAGTAAGAAGACGGTGGTTGATTTCTTGAAGGCCAACTCAGCTCTTAGTGGAACTACCGTCGGGCGACGAGCCGACACAATCTTGGCCTGGCTCAAGTTCATCTCTCGTTACGATCCCTTCGACATAGGTTCCATTGCGCGGCACGCTTCGGAGGAGGCTGGACAAGCATATCGAGCATACCAACAAAGGGGGGAGGGCATTCTCCATCAGAAACTGAAGCGCGCGGTGGCAGACTGCCCTGAGGAACACCTCGGTGAGGCATTGCGGCTCATTCAGATGGAATACCAATTCCCCACCAACGATCGTGCCGACATACTTTTCGCGGACAGTCAGAACCGATTGGTCGCGGTGGAGATAGAGGTAGATGTAGGCCCACTAGATGTTTCCGGTTTGCTGCAAGCAGTCAAGTACAAACACATGCTGGCGGTGCTTTACCGGCTGCGGCCTACAGATGTACGTGGCATCCTAGTCGCCCGTACCGTGCATAGTGTAATGAAAGACAGAGCGCAACGCTACGGCGTTGAGGCACGTGAGGTTAAGAGCGTCATCTAGCTTCGGATCGTTTTCCTTGCCATAGTATCAACCAGACCGCGGTGGAGCGACTGGTGCTCATCGCCACCAACCCCGGCGAGCTCGTCCTCGACCCCTTCGCTGGCGCTGGCACCCTGGCCGTCGCTGCCGAGAGGCACGGTCGCCGCTGGCTCCTCATCGAGAGCGAGGCGCGCTACGTGGAGATGGCCCGCCAGCGGCTGGCGGCGGCTCGCACAAGCGGGAGCGAGTAGTCTCTACCCTCGAAGATGGGTCAGTGCATTCCTTCGCTTTGCTAAGGGCAAGCTCTTCCCATCTTCTCCCGCATCTACGCCGAGATTCTTCGCTTCGCTCAGAATGACCCTACCCATCCCGTCACCCTGAGCGTAGCGAAGGGTCTCCCTTCACCTAGCTAGCATCCTACGCCCTAATGCCGATGCAACTCGCTGAAGAGAATAGAAGAAGGCCCTCCGCCAGGGGAGGGCCTCCCTATTTCAGCGAGTCGCTTCTACGTGCTGGCCGTCTTCTCGAAGAAGCCCTGGACGCTGGTGCGAGCGGCGATGCGCTCGGCGATGAGCATGAGCACCTGAGCCACCGGCGATTCAGGGTCTCGCTCCACGATCGGCACACCATCGTCGCTGCTGACGCGCACCTCGGCGTCCAGGGGGATCTCGCCCAGGAAGTCCAGCCCCAGCTTCTCGGCGGCATCACGAGCGCCGCCGTAGCCGAAGACCTCCGTGCGCTGGCCGCAGTGGGGGCAGAGGAAATAGCTCATGTTCTCGATGATGCCGAAGACGGGCACGTTCAGCTTCTCGAACATCGTCACCGCCTTGGTGGCGTCCTCCAGCGATACGCTCTGAGGGGTAGTGACGATAACCACGCCGGCGATGGTTGCTTCTTGAGCCATGCTCAAGGGGGCGTCGCTGGTACCCGGTGGCAGGTCGATGACCAGATAGTCGAGCTCGCCGTCGGCGGCCCAGGGCAGATCGTGGAGGAGCTGACGAACGCTGTTGCCGATCAGCGGGCCGCGCCAGATCGTCGCCATGCCCGGCCGCAGGAGAAAGCCGATGGAGACCACCTTCACGCCATAACAGGTCACCGGCACAAGGCCCGTATCAGCCTGGTAGCCGTGCTTCAGCCCGACCATGGTGGGGATGTTAGGCCCGGTGAGGTCGGCGTCCAACAAGCCCACTCGTGCTCCGTGCTTGGCCAGGGCGACGGCCAGGTTCACAGCCACCGTGGACTTGCCCACGCCGCCCTTGTTGCTGGCAACGGCGATGATGTTTCGCACGCCCTTCACCGGCCGCGGGCCTTTTAGAGGGGAGTGAGCGCGCACCTCGGCATCCATCTTCACCTCCACGCTGTCAACGCCGGGAACGGCGCGAACGGCCTCCTCGGCCCTGCGCTGCAGCTCGTTGCGCATGGGGCCGGCAGGGGTGGTGGGCACGAAGCTGAACGCTACCTTCCCACCGCTGATCTGCACATCGCGTATCATGCCCAGGCTAACGATGTCCCGATGCAGCTCAGGGTCCTCGACGGTGCTCAGGGCAGCCAGGATAGCCTTCTCGCTGGGGCCCTGTTTGTCTTCTTCTCGTTTCACCACTACCTCCTATTCAAACGCTCCCTCTTCCTGGGGGGAAACAGCGTTAGTCTCTACGATGAACCGACAGCAATCGCCACCGCGGCTCTGAAATTCGGCCGCTCGCACACGGCCGCCCAGCAGTCGACTGAGCAGCTCCAAATGCCAGACACAAACCTCGTCCTGGCTCTCGGCCACCTTGCGATAGGGGCAGTTATAGGCCACGATCTCGAAGCCGTCCTCCACTTTGCGCCACTCGGCGAATCCGCTTTCCGCCTGCAAGATGTCGACCACCGCCGACACCCGCTCCTCCAGGCTCTTGCCCTCCAGCCGCTGAGTGTACTGGCTGGCTATCCTGCGAGCCAACTTTTGGAAAAGGAGAGACTTCTTCTCGGCAGAGGAGAGGCCCTCGATCTCGCCGCTGTCCAGCAAGGCTACCTCGTCGATGATCATGTCGGCCAGGCGGTCGTAGTGCTTGGGGAAGGTCTCCTCACCCTTATCGGTGAGTGAGTAAACGAAATGGGGGCGACCGGTGGGACGATGCACCTCGCGGGCCACCACAAGGTTGTCCCGTTCCAGGGTGGCCAGATGCTGGCGGACGGTCATCGGGGCCAGGCCCAACGCGGACGCCAGTTCGTCCACTGTGCTACCGGCGCTGCGCTTGAGCAGGGCGAGGATCTGGCTCTTAGTGCTCTGTATCGCCATCGTCTCAGAGATTGGGGGCTAGCGGCCGCAGCGAAGTCTGCGGGCGGCTCTTAACGTTAGTAGTATAGCGCAAGGTCATCACTATAGCGATATTAACAGAAGGAGGGCATTTAAGCAAGTGAAACAAGTAAATATGGCGGAAACCTTGACAACCTCCCCGCTGTTCGCTATGATTTATCGATGGCCTGTGTAACGTATGGATGGCGCTAGGCGTCTAAGCATAGGAATCGGAGAGCTGGAGAACTACGATGAGCAAGAGCGCGGTCACTCAGCGTGATAAGGCGACCAAGCAGGCCCGCTGTCGCCATCACTGGCTGATCGAAAGCCCTCAGGGCCCTACCAGCATGGGTATGTGCAAGCTGTGTGGTGCTCGGAAGGAATTCAGCAACTCAGCGTCCGACTTCTTGTGGGAGGATGAGCCCCTGTCCGAGCTGTCTCACGGCCGTTGGGGGAAGTCACGCGATTTTCACGCTCCCATAGGCGAAGGGGCGGGTGATGATCTCTCCACGGCGGGGACAGCAGCGACGGGTGGCACCCGTCTGACGTAAAAGGAACGGAGTACCGTACCCCCTGAGAGGGGTGCACCTGGGAGGGTGCACCCCTTCTGTTTTGCTAGCCCCTGAACAAGGCGCTGGTATAATGACGCCAGTAGGAGGGAAGCGTGAACCTTTCCGTCGAGCTGGCGCCCAGGTGCAAGCGAGGGCTCTTCCTGGCGAACCCGGTGATGGCTGCCTCCGGTACCTTCAGCTATGGGCTGGAGATGGCCAAGGAACTGGACATCCAACGCCTGGGGGCCATCGTTTGCAAGGGGACGACCCTACGGCGGCGTCGGGGCAATCCTCAGCCACGCACGGTGGAAACCCCCGCTGGCATGCTCAACTCCATCGGGCTCCAGAACATGGGGGTGGAAGCCCTGATCCGCGACATCGCTCCCGTCTGGGTCACCTGGCGCGTGCCGGTCGTCGTGAACATAGCCGGCGAGAGCATCGAGGAGTACGCTCGCCTGGCGCGGCGATTAGATGGCGTCCCCGGGGTCAGCGGCCTGGAGCTGAATATTAGCTGCCCCAATGTGGCCACCGGCCTGGAGTTCGGCAGCAGCCCCCAAATGGCTGCCGCGGTGACCGCCGCTGTGCGGAGGGAGACCACCCTGCCCGTCATCGTCAAGCTCACCCCCAGCGTCAGCGACATCGTTAGCATAGCCCAGGCGGCGGCGGGCGGTGGCGCCGATGCCCTCACGCTCACTAACACCTTCCCCGCCATGGCTATCGATGTGAGGAGCAGGCGACCGATCCTGGGGAAGACGTTCGGCGGCCTTTCCGGCCCAGCCCTCAAGCCCATCGCCCTGCGCCTGGTGTATCAGGCGGCAGCAGCGCTGGACGTTCCCGTTATCGGCTGTGGAGGGATTATAACCGGCCTTGATGCGGTGGAGTACATCATGGCCGGGGCCACCGCTGTTCAGGTGGGTACTGCTACCTTCATCAATCCAGGGGCGACCCTCGATGTCCTGGACGGCATCGAGCGGTTCATGAAAGAAGAAGGGGTCTCGGATATCCACCAGCTCATCGGCGTCGCCAGAGTGTAACACACCCTTCTCCCTCAGCGTCTGAATAATGGGTGACCGGCGTGAGTTATGGAAAGTTATGGCGCTACCTTGCCTGGTTGGTGGGGCAAGCGAAGGGCGAAGATGGGCAGGCCCTGGGCGAGTATGCCCTGGTCCTGACTCTGGTTGCCATGGTGGCAGTGCTTGCTCTGACCGCTCTCGGGCTGGCCATCGGCGGCTTTTGGCAGCCTCTGACCGACATCATGGGCCTCTAGCCTCGGCGATTGTCTCGGCTGCTAGGGTAATCCCAAGCGTGCTGGCGCTTGACCCCCTCTTTCCTGTGGATGTACGCTGAGCTTGGCGGGGTGTAGCTCAGCCAGGCTAGAGCGCGTGGTTTGGGACCACGAGGTCGGCGGTTCAAATCCGCCCACCCCGACCAAACCGCATTCACAGGGAGCGAGCACTGTCAAGTCCTCCTCACAAAGGCGGTCAAGGCACCTAGAAAAGGCCAAATGCCCGACTTCCCGCATCGATGAAAGTCGTCGTCCCTTGCCCTCTGAGCTCCCTGGCAACCCTGGGGGCTACGGGTAGGATGGGGACGGTATCGCCAGTTGTCTCGCGAGCTATTCGGAGATGGGCTACACGGAGGCGGACGCAATCGAGGAGGTGCGGGTACACCTCTGGCTGACTTGCGAGGACTTCCCTTTGACAGACCTTCACGGTTGGCAAGCAACCTATGTTGGCGAGGCCCTTTGGTCTGTTATATGCAATTGGACGCTTCCAGGAGAAGAGGTCGTCCACTTGGAGTGGCGCGTGTACGAGCTAGAAAGCCTCACAAAGCCAGTGAATCAGGCCACCGCAATCTTCGAAGATATCCTCCGAAGCTGGTGTCGCTCGTTGCGGCTTTGGTGAGCCTCCAGCCCTCCTGCTGCCCGCCGACGCCGCCGTGCGGTTGGTGGTGGCCAGGCATGAACTGATAGGGGGCCGGCTGCCAAGTAGCCAGGTGTTGTGGCTGTCGGTGCTGCGTCCAAGCTGAAGGGGCTCAGGCCGTTAGGCTGGGGGCGGAAGGAGTGGAGCCTGGGGTATCGCTATGAGCGTGGCGAGCGGCCTTGACGACGTACATGCAGCCATCTGCCTTCTGCACCAACTCGGCGACGCTTTCGCCGTCCCAGGGAAAGCCCGACACCCCCAACGACACGGTCAGCTTGTGGGAGTGCCCATGCTGCTCGTAGACGGGGGTGACTTCCAAGGTTCGGCGGATCCGTGTGGCTACCACAAAAGCCCCACGCCTATCGGTTTCTGGCATGATCACGCCGAACTCGTCGCCGCCCAAGCGAGCAGGGATGTCGCTGGTGCGGGTGCATTTCACTATTAGTTTACCCAGCTTGGCCAGCGCAATGTCCCCCGCCCTGTGCCCGTAGGCGGCGTTAATGGCCTCGAGCTGGTCGACGTCCAGCACCAGGATGGCCAAGGGGGTTTGCAAACTGCGGGCCCGGTTCAGTTCCCGCCCCAGACGTTCGAAGAAGTAGTCTCGGTTAAAGAGCTGGGTCAGGTAATCCCGCATGGCCGGGTCTTGCAACTCCAGACTGTCGACGAGTAGCTGTGCTCGCTGGCGTCGGTCATGCTGTACTTGCGTTCTGCGAGAGATAGCGGGCAACGCATAGGCCATCAGGATGATGGCCACCAGAATGAAGCCGTTCAGGGCGTGAAACTGCCAGCCTACACCAGCGGCGTGCGCGGCCGATAGTGTGGCAGCACCGATAATAGCGACTATCGCCCCTCCGGCCCACAACGGCCAGCGCATGCGAGCCAGGTCACGCGCAGGCGCGCTGTTAGGGTCCGCCCGCTCCGCTGTCGGGGACGCCGTCACCTCGGCGGGGGCTTCGCGTTCAGTGTCTAGCATGAAAATGGCCCTGGCTTTGTCCTTCCCATCCCTGTCCTCTGTTGTAGGACGCTGTAGTCTGTCCTACGTTACAATGTGGCTCATGGCCATATTTTAGGCTCCATCCACGAGGAGGCGGTGTGGCAGGTCGTGCCACGTGATATTGTCCTTAGGGGTGCATGCTGACCGGCTAGGCCACTGACTAGGGAGAGTTCGATCTGACAGTTCAAGGCCGATGAGCGACAGCCTTCCCATCGAAGCTCTGGCTGTCCTCCTAGTAGCCAACGCCATCGTGAGGCTCGTGGTCGCGATGGGCTGGCCGTGAATGACAGCGTCGCCAGGCGCGAACGAACGCGACAATTCGCGTCACACGCAGCAGGAAGGCCGCAGGGTTGCATCTGCATGTTCGGCCGACCATAATTGCCAGAGTCTGGGCTGTGCGCCCGCGAGCGTGGGCTAGGCACAGGTTCGTGGCGGAGCAAGCGCACAAACCGCGTGGCAAAGTGAAGGAGGTGGACAGTGGCCATGGGCAGGCTCGATGGGAAAGTAGCGATCATCACCGGTGGCGCCTCGGGTATCGGCAAGCGCACCGCCGAGTTGTTTGTGGAAGAGGGGGCCTGCGTCATCATCGCCGACCTCAACGGCGACGGCGTGGCAGCGATGGTCAGCCAGCTTGGGAAGAGCTACGCCGATGGCATAGAACTCGACATCCGTGATGAAGAGGCGGTCAAGCGGATGGTCGACCAGGCTTTTTCTCGCTTCGGGCGGCTCGACATCGCCTTCAACAACGCTGGCATTATGGGTTTCTGTCCCGTGCACCTGTACCCGCTCGAAGAGTGGGACCGGGTCGTTGGGGTCTGCCTTACCGGCACCTTCCTGTGCATTAAGCACGAGGCGATGCGCCTGATCGCCCAGGGGCAGGGCGGGAGCATCATCAACGTGGCGAGCATCAACGCCATTCAGGCTGCGGAGGCCTTCGCCGCATACTGCTCGGCGAAAGCGGGGGTGGCCATGCTAACGAAGGTGGCCGCGCTGGAACTGGGTCGGCACCGCATCCGCGTGAATGGCATCGGCCCCGGCGTCGTCCGCACGCCTATGACCGAGATGCCGCTCGCGAGTCTCGCTGGCCTCGAAGAGGCATTCATCCACGAGGCGCCCATCGGCCGCGTCGGCGAGGCCGACGACGTTGCGTGCCTCGCCGTCTACCTCGCCTCCGATGAGTCCTCGCTGATGACCGGCCAGACCTTGTTCATCGACGGTGGTACCAGTCTGAAGAAGTACCCTGAACTCTTCAGCTATCTTAGCCTGATCGGCGGGTAGTAGGCCTAGGCCCGTGGGGAGTAGAGCGGGTGCCAGGTGAATGAGCCGCACGTACTCCCTCAATACCTGCCCCAACCGGCTATTGGCGAACCGGTGGTCACTAGCAGCGGTGCCCGGCACTTTTGCCACTTCACAGAATCTCCTGGCTTTCCAGACGCATGAGGTGGGCTAGTTGTTACCGCGCTGCCACTGCTGTACGAATAGCGAGGAGATTGACCTATCCGCCCATCCCGGTCAGACCAGACTATTTCCTCTCGGCCAGCGCGCCGATGATCTCGCGGCAGAAGGCGCCCAGGTCGCTGGGCTGACGTGAGGTGATGATGTTGCCGTCGCGCACCACCTCCGCATCGACCCGATCGGCGCCGGCGTTACGCACATCGTCCACGATGGCGTAGTAGCAGGTAACCCGCTTCCCTTTGAGAATGCCCGCCGAGACCAGCACCCAGGGGGCGTGACAGATGGCGGCCACCACCTTCCCCTGCTGGTAGGCCTCTCGCACCAGGCGCAGGACGGCCGGGTAGCGGCGAAGCCTGTCGGGGGCGTAGCCGCCGGGCACGATGACGGCGTCGACCTCTTGGGCGCTCACCTGGTCGACAGTGGCATCCACGGTCAGCGGATATCCCTTGAGGCCGGCATAGCTGGCGCTGCTGCCTGTCCCCACAATCACCACCTCTGCCCCTTCCTCGCGCAGACGCAGGACGGGGTACCATAGCTCCAGGTCCTCGTACATGTCCTCGGCCAGGACAACAGCCTTCTGACCCCTAAGGAGCATGTTCTCCTCCCCTCACGTATTGTTGGTGGCATCATGGCATATGCTCTGCCGCCCCGCAACGCGTCTCCAGCAGGTTGACCAACGGCCACCCCCGCGGGTTATACTTGTTGCCACCCCCCGCGGGTTAAGGAGGAAATGGGATGATCAAGTTGTCTGGCTACGTTGCCATAGGCAACATGCCTGATATCGCAAACCTGTCCGATCTCCGCGAGCTCCTCAAGTGGCTGGACGAGACCTGGGACGAGGCCAAGCGGGACGCCGAAGCCTGGGGCCTCGAAGGCGGGGAAGCGCGGGTGGTCAAGCTGGGGATCACCATCGAGGAGGAAGAAGGGGACTAGCCTGCCCCGGTCATGACCGGCCTCGCCCAGTACGATGCCTTCCTCATCCGTTGGCTCAAGGGCGAGGTCACACGAGGTTGACCGACGACCACCGCCGCAGGTTATACTTGTTGCCGACCGCTGCGGGCTTGGACAGGTGTGGTCTGTCCTGCCCGCGCGTATAGGAGGCAGACATGGGTAATCGGAAGCCAGAACGAACGTCTTCTCTCCTGCTTGCCTCGCTGCGCGGGAACAGGGATGACGGCGCAGGCGGGGTGCTGAGGCCGTGGACTCACCTGCTGCCGCTTCTGTTTCTCTCTGTTTTGGCTCTGTGGTTGATCGTGTCGGGCGTCGGCAGCCACCCGGCCTCGGCCGCCGTCACCAATCGGGGCTTTGAGGCAGGGGATCTGACCGGTTGGAGCACCGGAACGGTCACCGAAAGCGTAACGGTGGTGGGCGATGATACCATCAATGCCGACGACGGCGTGGTGGCGACACCTCTGGAGGGCGAGTACATGGCTCGTCTGGGCAGCCCACAGCCCACGGCGGGCGAAAGCCAACCCCAGGGGCCCAACGAGTTGTACCAGGACTTCACCATCAGCGAGAATGCCCTTCGCTTCGCCTACAACATCTGGACCTACGACTACACGGGATACGATGAGTTTCGCTGGGAGGTGCGTCTAACTGACACGGATACCCTGCTTGGTTCTTTCCGTATCGAGGCCTGGGGCGAAGACGGCGACATATCTCGCAAGACCTCTGCTTGGCAGGTGGTGGAGGTGGATACCTCGGGCTATCAGGGGAGACCAGCCCGCCTCTCCTTCAGCGGACGGGGGACGGAGGACAACCTCTTTGCCTTCTGGGTCTACATAGACTCGGCGGATGAAACGCTGGCTCCGGGAGTGGTCGACCTGTCGGGGATCAAGGTGAACGGCTATTCGCCAAGTCGGAACCAGCAGACCCAGACGATCTTCCTCAGGCGAGCGCCCGGCACGGGCACCGTCAACATCGCGGTGCCTGTCACTTGCCCTGGCGACTGCCCTGGCGGCACCGTCCCTAACAGCGTCCGCCTCATCGTCTCCGGCGCTGACTATCTGGAGACCTACTCGATGACCAGGGGCAGTGGTGCTATCTGGGAGGTCACCTTCCCTGTTCCGCCAGGCAACGAGGGTGATACCTTTACTCTGACGCTACGGATTGACTGCTGCGGCACCATCATTACTGTCCCCATTGGCAGTATTGTCCTCATCGACCCCAGCGGCTTCGTCACCGACGCTATCACTGGCGATCCGATCCCCGAAGCCACGGTGACATTGCAAAGGTTAGACGATAGTACCTGGGCGGACGTCAACCCCTTCGAGACTGCCGGCGATCCACCCTCGCCCACCATAAGCCCACAGGTCAACCCACAACTCACCGACGATGAGGGCCACTACGGCTGGGATGTGGTGGCGGGCACCTACCGCGTGGTAGTGCAGAAGCAGGGCTACGTGACGCAGACCAGCGAGTCTGTAACAGTCCCACCGCCCGTCACGGACCTGGACATTCAGTTGGAGCCGGCACCGACAACACGGACGGTACAGTGGGAGCCGGGCTGGCACAACGTCGTGTGGACGGGTGCCACCAGCACGCCGCAAGAGGCCTTCGCCTGCGCCGACGACAAGTACGCGGCAGCCTACCGCTACACGGCGGGCGGCTTGGAAAGCTACTTCCCGGGCCAAGAGGGCATATCGACCATGGCAGCCCTGAACCAGTACGATGTCTTCCTCATCCTAATCACCGAGTCCGTCACCTGCGAGATGCCGATCGAAGCGGCGCCGGGGACCAGCCGGACGTTGCAGTGGGTCGCGGGCTGGCAGAACGAGGGCTGGACAGGCGCCGACGCCACAACACCGCAGAATGCCTTCGCCTGCGCTGATGGCAACTATGCAGCGGCCTACCGCTACACGGCTGGCGGCTGGGAGAGCTACTTCCCGGGCCAAGAGGGCATATCGACCATGGCAGCCCTGGATCAGTACGACGCTTTCCTCATCCTGATCACAGGCCCGGTGACCTGCGACATGCCTATTGTCCCGTGAGGCCTGACTTCGGCCACACTGTTCGGGGGATCGAGGGCCGTCAGGCGCTCGAGGCATCGATAGCTAGGGTGGCTTGGCTCATGCAGCAGGGGCAGTCGGATCTGACGCGGGTGCCAGGGCAGCGTTTATCGTGTGCTAGCCATCCCGAGGCTTGCGGCCCTGTTTGGAGGGGGCAGAGGTGCCCGAGCTACCCGAAGTGGAAACGATACGCCGCGATCTCCTGTCGCGAGCGGTTGGTCGAGCCTTCAGCCAGGTTCGCATATCGCCGGGGGCCGAGCGCATTGTTCAGTGGCCGTCGCCGGCCGAGTTCCGCCGCGCTCTGCCTGGGCGGCGCATCGAGGATGTCTCCCGTCGGGGCAAGTACCTCCTGTTTCACCTCTCCGACGGTCGCTATCTCATCATCCACCTGCGCATGACGGGTGCCGTCCTTCGTCGAGCCAAGGATGCGCCAGAGGATCGCTATCTCCGGATCTGCTTTTCGCTGGATGATAGCAGCGAGCTGCGGTATACTGACCTGCGCAAGCTGGGCAGCATGTGGCTGGTGGAAGAACCGGAGCCGATCGTGGGCAAGCTGGGGCCCGATGCCTTCGAGGGTTTGAGTTGGCAGACCCTACGCTCGCTCACAGATAGCAGGTCGGCTACTATCAAGGCGGTGCTGATGGACCAGCAGGCGCTGGCCGGCCTGGGCAATGTCTACTCGGAGGAGGCGCTGTTCATGGCGGGCATCCATCCCCGCCGGCCGGCAAAGAGCCTGGCGAGCGACGAGGTGGAGCGATTGCAGAAGGCTATCGGGGAGGTGCTGCTGGAGGCGATGGGCCATCGCGGCAGCAGCTTGCGCGACTATGTGGACGCCGAGGGCCGGGGAGGTCAGCACCAGTGGCACGTGAAGGTCTATCGGCGGACAGGCGAGCCCTGTTACAACTGCGGCACGCCCATCGAGCGTATCAAAATGAGCGGGCGGAGCACCCACTTCTGCCCGCGCTGTCAACGGTGAATCAAGCATTGTGGGCCGCTGAAAGGAGGAATGAGGATGATAGAGGCGGTCGTTGTTGATGGCTTCCGCACGCCCTTCGCAAGGGCGGGAGCGAGAGGGGTCTTCCGGGATATCACCCACGTGGACCTGGTGGTGCCCTTAATGAAGGCCATCGTCGAGCGGAACAAGCTCGATCCGAACCTGATAGACGAGTTCAACATGGGCTCGGTGTTTCAGGCGGGTACCATCACCCGCACTCGCATGTACTTGTTCGAGGCGGACTTCCCTTATACCATCTCCGGCACCGATATGAACAAGCAATGCGGCTCTGCCCTACAAGGGGTAATCATGGGAGCCCACTCTATCATGTGCGGCATGTCGGACATCGTTCTGGCCGGTGGCGTGGAGACTATGGACCGCTTGGGGCCGATACCGCCGGGCGGCGATGCTCTCACTATAGACAATCCCCAGGTCATGATGGAATTCATGAAGCGGGAAAGCTGGCAGATGTACCCGGACAAGCAGGCCAAGTTGCTGCCCCAGTGGTTCACCAAGGTTGCGCCCTGGATCATGAACATGGGCCAGACGGCCGAGAAGCTGCTCGAGGTCTACAAGGTTTCCCGCGAAGACGCCGACAAGTTTGCCCAGGCAAGCCAGGAGAGGGCGGTGGCTGCTCAGGACGCGGGCAGGTTTGACCGGGAGATCGTGCCCATCACCATCGAGTACCTCGATGGCCACGTGGTGACCATCGACAAGGACCAGAACCCTCGCCGCGAGAGCAGCCTAGAGAAGCTGGCCACCCTGAAGGCGGCCTACACGGCTGACGGCCTGGTGACGGCGGGCAACTCCTGCCCTCGCACCGACGGTGCCACCATGGTGCTGCTGATGTCCAAGGAGAAGGCCAAGGAGCTGGGCTACAAGCCGCTGCTTACCTTCCGCGCTGCCGCCACCGTTGGCGTCGACCCCGAGATCATGGGCATCGGTCCACTGCCCGCCACCCAAAAGCTGCTCAAGCGCACCGGTATGAAACTGGACCAATTCGAACTCATCGAGCTGAATGAGGCCTTCGCCTGCCAGGTCGTGGCGGTGATGCGCGGGCTGGGCGTGAATGAGTGGGATGAGCGGCTGAACGTCAACGGCGGCGCTGTCGCTATGGGTCACCCTCTGGGGGCCACCGGCGGCCGCCTAGTGGCGACCATCGCCTACGAGATGGAGCGACGCAATGCCCGCTGGGGCCTGACGACACTGTGCATGGGCAGCGGCATGGGCGCGTCCGTGGCCTGGGAGCGCGAGGACTACTAGTAAGGACTAGTGCTGCCTGACGCCATCACGGCCATCCCCGGCCTGCGCGTCGGCCACTGGACGAACCGACGGGCGGCCAGCGGCTGTACCGTAGTTCTGTGCGAAGGGGGCGCCGTCGCTGCTGTCGATGTGCGCGGCGGCGCCCCCGGCACCCGCGAGACCGACCTCCTGCGCCCCGGCAACCTGGTGGAGCGCGTCCACGCTGTCCTCCTCAGCGGCGGCAGTGCCTTCGGCCTGGACGCCGCTGGGGGGGTGATGCGCTACCTGGAGGAGCAGGGCGTTGGCTTCCCCACCCCCGGCGGGCCGGTGCCCATCGTGGTGGCGGCTGTGCTCTACGATCTGTCCGTCGGCCGCTCAAACGTGCGCCCCGATGCCGCCGCTGGCTACGCCGCCTGCCGAGCAGCCAAGGGCGGTCGAATCTCTCAGGGGAGCGTAGGCGCGGGCAGCGGCGCAAGCGTGGGCAAGGCCCTGGGCATGGAGCGAGCGCTCAAGGGGGGCATCGGCACCGCCTGTGAACGGGCGGCGGGCGACATTATCGTCGGGGCGCTGGTGGCGGTGAACTGCTTCGGCGAGATCGTTGACCCCGATAGCGGCCGCATCCTGGCTGGCCCACGGGACGAGAAGGGCGGCTTCCTGAGCACCCTGGATATTCTACGAGGGCGGCCTCCCTCGGCTCTGTCTGGTGGCTTCACCAACAGCACCATCGGCGTGGTGGCCACCAACGCCCGCCTGAACAGGGATCAGGCCTATCGCCTGGCGATGATGGCTCACGATGGCCTATCGCGGGCCGTTCGCCCCGCTCACACGCCCGTGGACGGGGACGTTTTCTTTGCTCTGGCCACAGCAGTGACAGAAACCCCTGTCGATCCTATTACTCTGGGCGCGCTGGCCGCCCGGGCGGTGGAGCGAGCCATCGTGCGGGCGGTGACGGAGGCGCGAGGGCTGGCGGGCGTGCCTTCTCTAGGCGAATGGCGGCGCTAGCTGGAGGTGCCTCCGGCGGCCGGCAGCGGGTGAGAGAGGGGTTCAACGGCGCTGTATAACGGTCGTTACCCCCAGGATGATCAGGCCGCAGCCGACAATGCTGCTGATGCCGATCGACTCGTCCAGGACAGCCCAACCGAGGATGAGCCCCATGATGGGGACGATATAGGTTACCAGAGAGGTTCTGACGCTGCCCACTGTGCCCAGAAGCCAGAAGTAGGCGATGTAGGCCAGGCCAGTCCCTAGTACACCCAGAGTAATGAGAGACAGCCAAGCCTCTAGGCTAAGGTTGTAGTTGGGGACCCCGTCTACGGCGAAGAGAGCTGGCGCCAGGATGAGGGCTCCAGTCACGAGTTGAAGCCTGGATAGACTGAAGGGATCTTCGGAGTGGAGAAGTGTCCGGGCATAGACAGCGCCGGCGCCATAGCAGGCTGCGGCGCCCACCACTGCCATCTGCCCCACAACGCTGGAATCGGTGACATCCATGATGTCGCCGCCGGTGAGGACAGCCACTCCCAGAAAACCCAGGAGGAGGCCGGAAAGGCGGAGCCAGGTCAACCGCTCGTCTACCAAGATGAGGCCGGCAAAGAGGGCTGTGAACAGTGGCATCGTGGAGTTGAGGACGGACGCGGTGCCGCTTTCGATGTGGATCTCGCCCCAGGATATGAGAAGGAAGGGGATGATGGTGTTCAGCACGGCCAGGCCGGCTACCTTTGCCCACAGGCGGGCCGACGTCCTGGCTGAACGACGGCGGTCGAAGGCCATAACGGCGACGATGGTCAGGGCGCCAAAGGTGATTCGTCCCTGCACCAGGGCCATTGGCGAGGTTTCCTCTACCACTACCTTGATAAATAGGAAGGAGGCTCCCCAGACGGAGCCCAGAAGCAGAAGCAACCCGAGAGAGCGAGCGGTCATTCTAACACGTGAGCGTTAGCGCCAAGCGAAGGCGCAGGGATACGCAACCGGGAGCGAGAGACGTTGAGCGCTGGTGCAGCGGGTCGAAAGCTGTGCTTCTATTGAATCGGGTTTCAAATATTCGGTCAAGGGCTGTTGCCATTCGGCGGTCAACCGTGTATAGTAGCATTGCTACCGACCTGTAGGCGGTAAGCTGGGGCGCGACAAGCGTCGTCCATATCCAAGAAGCTAGAGCTCGCTTGGATCGGGCAACCGACCGAGACGGCACATAGAGTTGGGCAGTGGCTACCTGTGAAGCCCTCTCGGTTGCAGTCCGAGAGGGTTTTCTCATGCCGGGCGAGACAGCGAAGGGGGACCGATATGAGGACCATGCTCAAGAGCAAGATTCATCGAGCCCACGTCACCGGGGCCGATCTCGACTACGAGGGTAGCATTACCCTGGATCCGATTCTCATAGAGGCGGCGGATCTGTTGCCCTTTGAACTGGTGCACGTGCTCGACATAACCAACGGGGCTCGGTTGCAGACCTACGTCATTGAGGGGGAATGGGGCAGTGGTGAGGTGGTGATCAACGGCGCCGCGGCTCACCTGATACACAAGGGTGATCTGGTCATCGTCCTGGCATATGCGTCGGTGAGCGAGGAGGAGGCGCCGCGCTTCCTGCCCAAGCTGATCTACGTCGATGAGGAGAACAAGATCGCGAGCGTGGGCGGTGCCGCTGTTCAGCCGCAGGAGGCGGTGGCGTAGGGGGGCGACATGAAGCGCGTATCCATCCACGACCTCAAGGCGATGAAGAAGCGGGGCGAGAAGATCGCCATGCTCACCGCCTACGATTATCCCACCGCCAGGATCCTGGACGGGGCGGGTGTGCCTATCATCCTGGTGGGCGATAGCCTGGGCATGGTCGTGCTGGGCTACGACTCCACCCTGCCGGTGACCATGGCCGACATGATCCACCACGTCAAGGCGGTGGTGCGCGGCAGCCAGCGAGCGCACGTGGTGGCTGACATGCCCTTCATGAGCTATCAGGCTGGCCCTGAGGATGCTCTGCGCAATGCCGGTCGTCTGATGCAGGAGGCGGGCGCTCAGTCCGTCAAGCTGGAGGGCGGCAAGACAGTCGCCGAAACCGTCCGTCGTCTGGTGGAGGCTGGCATTCCGGTCATGGGCCACATCGGCCTGACGCCCCAGTCGCTGCACCAGCTCGGCGGATACAAGGTGCAGGGCAAGACGCCGGCGGCCGCCATCAAGCTGCTCAACGACGCCCAGGCCCTGGAGGAGGCGGGCGCCTATGCCATCGTGTTGGAGACGATTCCCGCCGCCTTAGCCAAGCTTATCAGCGAGCGGGTGAGCGTACCGACCATTGGCATCGGCGCGGGGCCTCACTGTGACGGCCAGGTTCAGGTGCTCCACGATATGCTCGGTCTCTACCCCGATTTCGTCCCCAAGCACGCCAAGCAGTACGCTCACCTGGCGGAAGATGTCCGCCGAGCCGCTCAGGAGTACCTGGCCGAGGTGGCAGAGGGCCGATTCCCCACCGAAAAGGAGAGCTTCATCATGGACGAGGCGGCCCTCTCCGACTTGACGCACTTGGTTTAGACAAAAGCAGCTTCCATCGGACTTCGCCGCATCCCTGCTCGCCGGCCAGTAGGGATGCGGCTGACATTCGGCGCAACATGCAAGTCGTGACCACAGTGGGGGAGATGCGCCACCTGCGCGTCCAGATGACCGGCAGCGTCGGTCTTGTGCCCACCATGGGCTACCTCCACGAAGGCCACCTCTCCCTGGTGCGCCGCGCCCGCGCCGACAACGAGCACCTGGTGGTCAGCATCTTCGTCAACCCCACCCAGTTCGGCCCTCAGGAAGATTACCAGCGCTACCCTCGCGACCCCGAGCGCGACCTGCGCCTGCTGGAGCAGGAGGGGACAGACGTTGTCTTCATGCCCGGCGTGGAGGAGATGTACCCCCAGGGCTCCGACACCTGGGTGGAGGTGGGCGAGTCGCTCACCAGCCGCCTGGAGGGGGTCTTTCGGCCTGGGCATCTTCGGGGGGTGACCACGGTGGTGACCAAGCTGTTCAACGTCGTGCAGGCGCAGCGGGCCTACTTCGGCCAGAAGGACGGCCAGCAACTGGCGGTCATCCGCAGGATGGCGGCCGACCTGCACATGGGCGTGGAGGTCGTGGCCGTGCCTACAGTGCGGGAGCCCGACGGCCTGGCCATGAGCAGCCGCAACGCCTATCTCTCGCCCGAAGAGCGACGGGCAGCCACCGTCCTCTGGCGCTCCCTCTGCCGCGCCCGGGAGCTTTTCGACGGCGGCGAGCGGCGGGCGGAGGTCATCCGCGGGGAGATGCGGGCCGTTCTCGCCGCCGAGCCGCTGGCCCGGGTGGAGTACGTGAGCGTGGCCGACGCCGAGACCCTGGCCGAACTGGAGACCATACAGGATCGGGCGGCGATGGTGTCGCTGGCGGTGCGCATCGGCAACACGCGGCTGATCGATAACGTGACGGTGGGGGGCTGAAGACGACGCTTGCTCTTGCTGCTGTTGAAGTGATCCTTAAGCGGTTGTAGCTATAGCGTCGTATCTTCGTGGCGTTGTCTCTCGTCCTTATTCATCAAAGGCCAAGTATTTCCTTAACGCTGCCCTGAACACGGCTGAAGTCATCAGAAGTCAATACGCCCAGCCTTCGGTCAACCGTGTCTTGAGAGATGGTCTGAATAACGCCTTTAGCAACGCTGGGCTTGGGCAGGCCTGCCGCTTGCCACTCCTGAATCGGACAGTCGCCAAAATAATTCCGGCTTAGCTCAGTCGTGAGCCCAACCATCACTGCATCTGACCGTGATTGCTGGTATTGCGGTACGCTTAGTACGACGGCGGGGCGCTTCTTCACCTGGGGCCTGTCGGTAAATTGAAAGTTCACAAGGACAACATCGCCTGGATCACATGGTATCGAAAATCGCATCGCTGTCATTGTCCCAAATCTTGGCCAGGGCAGGTGCCTCGGCTTCCGTCAGTACCGCTTGTGGTAGTCGTTCATAATGCCAAATAATAGTGGCAGTTTCGTCCCTTGTTGTGATCCCTGGGTCAACCTGCACAGGCTGGGCAGGTGATTGATACAGCTGTGAACCGCTGAGGTATGGGCCTCGGTACTCTTGCTCGATAACTGGAATCATGTGGCTGGTCTTCCTGGTGGCTCATTTACACGGAATGCGATCTGTCGTTTTTCCTCCCCTGCGACCCGAATATAGAATGCGTATTCCCCTGGTTTGTTAAATGGGACCCCCGCCAATCCAATGATGCTGTTAATCGTGGCGCGTGCCCCTGGGCGGCTCGATACTGGAATAGAGATTTTCTGTTCGATCTTTGCAATTTCCTTCCCATCTCCATCCCACAGCAGAATACTGAACGGCATATCAATACCAGCTTCAGAAGGCCCCGCCTCCATTGATACTACTACATACATCTGAGGGAGGTTCCACGGCAGAAACGGAGGATTTATTTCGCTGAAGACACCTAGTATGTTCAGCTTGCCCTCTTTGGATGTATTAGCGTAGTCGGCAAGGACAGCCAGAGTGACATCCATCAGGAGTCTATTATCTCCCTGAGCCATTCCGTTGTCAAAGACAGTCATGGCAGCATATACGCAACCTTCAGGGTGTGTCATCTAACCAACCGCCTTCCTTTTGACCGCCTTCCCGCCTCGATGCTAGAATAGGGCAGAATTCGCTTGACCCGCCGCTCGCAGTGAGTTTGTGCTCCGCTCACGGTGAGCCTGTCGAACCGTGAGGCCCTTCGACAAGCTCAGGATGAGCGGGGGTGATAGGCTCAGTTCCTTCGACAAGCTCAGGATGAGCGGGGGCGGCAGGCTCAGGCCCTTCGACAAGCTCAGGATGAGCGGAGGGGCTGCAGGGTGAGCGGCGGCAGGCGAACTACGGAGGCCCAGCATGGGAGGCCACTCGCACTGGTCCCAGGTTAAGCGCCAGAAGGGCGCCAGCGACGCCAAGCGCGGCCAGATCTTCACCAAGCTCGGCCGCGAGATCATGATTGCCGCTCGCGAGGGCGGCGGCGACCCCGAGATGAACGCCCGCCTACGCCTGGCCCTGGCCAAGGCGCGCGAGAACAACATGCCCGCCGATACCGTCGACCGGGCGATCAAGCGGGGCACCGGCCAGCTCGAAGGCGCAGCCCAGCTCATCGCGGCCACCTTCGAGGGCTACGGTCCCGGCGGTGTAGCCATCATGGTGGATGTCCTCACCGATAACCGCAATCGCGCCGTATCCAGCCTGCGCACCACGTTCTCCCGCGGCGGCGGCAGCCTGGGGGAGAGCGGCTGCGTGGCCTGGCAGTTCGATAGCAAGGGCCTGATCCTCATCGAGGCGTCCGATAGCGACCCCGAAGAGATCGCTCTGATGGCCATCGACGCCGGCGCCGAGGACGTCGAGGTCGAGGACAAGCGGGTCGAGGTGCACACCGCGCCCGAGAACCTGGAGAAGGTACGAAAGAGCCTGGAGGAGATGGAGGTGGCCGTGGCCTCAGCCGACCTGTCCATGATCCCCAAGAGCACCATCAGCCTGGACGACAAGCAGGCGCTGCAGGTGCTGAAGCTGCTGGACACCCTCGAAGAGCTGGACGACGTTCAGCGGGTGTACTCCAACGGCGACTTCCCTGACGAGGTGCTGGTGGAGTACGCTAGCCGCTGAGGAACGGGCTTTTCAACCGCCGTTGTGGTCACCCTTTTCCCTAAGCCGCTGCCCTCTGGGCTGTTGATCCTGGGCATCGACCCCGGCCTGTCCACCACCGGCTACGGGCTCGTCCTGCTGAGCGGGGATCGATCTCAGGCGGTGGCCTACGGGGCGCTGAGGATACAGAGGCGGCGGCTTCTGCCCGAGCGCCTGCGCCAGATCTACGATGGCATCGCCGGGGTGATCGCCGACTGGCGACCGGCCGAGGTGGCAGTAGAGGACTTTCTGGTCGGCAACGTGCGGGCGGCGGTGGCCATCGGCGGGGCGCGGGCGGTAGCCCTGCTGGCGGCGGCCCAGGCCGAGCTGCCGGTGTTTCAGTACCAGCCGGCTCAGGTCAAGCAGTTCGTCACCAGCTACGGCGGCAGCCAGAAGGTGCAGGTGCAGGAGATGGTGCGCCTTCTCCTGGGCCTGGCCGAGGCCCCCCAGCCGCCGGACGCCGCCGACGCCCTGGCCGTCGCGCTCTGCCACTGCTACCAGCGGCGGCAGGAGCTGCTGGAGCGTTCATCTGGGTAGAGGGAGCATGAGATGATCTCGCACCTGCACGGCATACTGCGCAAGAAGAACGACGAGGAGATGAGCCTCGAGGTGGAGGTGAACGGCGTCTGGTACGAGGTCTTCCTGCCGATGTTCGTCTGGCGGGCCTTCGAGGATGCCGAGCTGGACGGGGAGATCGAGCTGGACACCTTCTACTACGCGGCGGAGCGGCAGCCCATCCCCAAGCTCATCGGGTTCAAGCGGCCGGTGGAGAGGGAGTTCTTCGCGAGGTTCATCGAGGTGCCCGATGTGGGCGCGACGAGAGCATTGAAGGCTCTCGTGTTCTCCGTATCGACGATAGCGTGCTGGATCGAGGAGGGTGATGTCGCCTCGCTGCGGCGGCTGCCGGGCATCGGCGGCAGGACCGCCGAGACGATCGTGGCCCGCCTGCGGGGCAAGGTGACGCCCTTCGCCCTGCTGCGCGACGAGGGCTTCGCGGAGATGCCTACGGCGGCGGCAGCGCTGACCTCGGAGCAGGTTAGGCGAGACGCCGTGGCGGGCATGGTGGGGCTCGGCTTCAGCCAGCGGGAGGCGAGCACCCTGGTGGAGGAGATCACGCGGGGGCAGGCCCTAGGGTCGGTGGAGGAAGTGATAAGAGCGGTCTTCCAGCGGATGCAGAAGGGGTGAGGGCTGGCGGGAGGAGAGCGGGGAGACGCGCTGGGTGGTGCGGGTCGTGGGGCGGTGTAGATGAGCTACCGACATGCTACAATGGCTTTGCTATGCAAGACGGTGAATTCGAAGCAGTAGCTAGGAGTCGCGTGTCCGAGATAGCCAAGGTCTACGGTCTCTCGGACGACTGTGCGTTCCTTGCGTGGGCGGCCGCGCTCCTCTGGGGGCTTGATGAGGAAGAGGCGGTGGAACACATGATGGACCGCCCCAACGACAAGTCCGTCGACTTCTTCTGGTACGACGACGGTGGTGACCGCATTGTCGTGGCCCAAGGCAAGTACACGGCAAATCCTAAAGTAAAGGATCTGAGCGCCTTCCCGAGGTGCCTCGGTTGGCTAGCGAAGCCGGAAGCCCTCTTGCAAGAAGGGCTGGGGGATCTGGCTGATGCGGCTCGGCAGTTCCTGGAACTGCGCGAACGAGATGTCCCTGTTGAGCTCTGGTTTATCCATTTTGGTAAGTCGAGCGTGAACCTCGAGAAGGAAGCAGAGGTATTCAACTCTACGGAGAGGAATCGAGTTGACAGAATTCAACTTCGCATAGCTTCGGGTGAACTGCTCGAGCGGATTCTCGCCGACGTCGAGGACGTGCGAAGTAGGGTTCCATACGCCGAGTTAGCAGTGACCTGGGCCCAGAAGCAGGAGGGACCCTACGGCAAGGCCATGGTCGCAACAATAAAGGGGAGCGAACTGGTCAGACTGTACGATACGCACGGAAACAGGCTCTTCGCCCGAAACGTCAGGCTATTCTTGGGGGAGCGTCGGGGAAGTGTCAACCGTGGCCTCCTGGAGACTCTCAGCGATCCAGATGACAGGGGTAACTTCTGGGCCTATAACAACGGCGTCACAATGGTGTGTCAAACCTATAGATACAGACCACGAAAGCGTGTCGTCGAGCTACGGAACTTCAGTGTAGTCAACGGCTGCCAAACCACCGTTTGCCTTCACCGGTCGGCAGGGACTATCACCGACCAGGTGGACGTTCTCGTGAAGATGGTCAGTCCCACCAACGAGGTCATCGACCGAATCATAGAATTCACAAACTCCCAGAGCCCGATACGCTCGTGGGACATCAAATCTCAGGACAAGGTTCAGCGTAGGCTCCGAGAGGATCTTGCGGCACTGCCGACCCCCTATTTTTACGCGATCCGCAAGGGCGAATACGAAACGCTTCCCGCCGCACAGAAGAAAAAGTTCAGGGACAAGGGCCAAAAGAGGGTCATCCAGTTCGATAGTGCCGCTCAATACCTAGGCGCGTTTAGGGACAGAGCCTACTTCGCATATAAATTCAAGACGCGGCTGTTCGAGGACCTATACCGCGACGTCTTTCCGGAGGATATTGACGCGAAGGTTTTGCCATTCGTGTGGCAAATCGGCGAGATCGTGCGGGACTTGGTCCGGGAGGAGGTGGCAAAGGCGGCCGCTGAAAGCGATTTCGACAAGGTTAGGATACTCCGCAAGGGCTGCCGTATTTACCTCATAGCTGTGGTCGAGCTATTGCTCCGGCTGAGGAACGGAGATACGTATCTGTCCCGGGCCGCCGATGGCCGCATATTCGGGTCGAACCGGCTACCAAAGGTCAAGAAGTATTGCGCATGGGCCCTGGACTGGTACGAGGTGGCGGTGGGGCGGCTCTTGGAAGATGGGAAGAGTGACCTCAACACTCTCGTAAGGCAAGAGGATTTTATCGATCGGGTTCTCGCTCAGGTACGCCGAGAATATCAGCGTGTACAGAGAGCCGAGAGATTCTTCGAGGAAGCCTTCCCCAAACTAGTATAGGGCCGCAGCCGTATGAGCAGGTTCTGGCCGCAGAGCTCCTAGAGTAGCGGTCGGTTCCCGCAGAGCCTTTGTTGATGTAGGCGCTGATGATCCCCTTTCGTCTCGTCTCTGACTTCCAGGCCACGGGCGACCAGCCCCAGGCCATCGAGAAGCTCGTCGAGGGCCTGGAGAAGGGCTATCGCGCCCAGACGCTGCTGGGGGTGACCGGCAGCGGCAAGACGTTCACCGTGGCCAGCGCCATCGCCCGCTTAAATCGCCCCGCGCTGGTGCTCTCGCCCAACAAGACGCTGGCCGCCCAGCTCTACAGCGAGTTCCGCGAGTTCTTCCCTCAGAACGCCGTCGAGTACTTCGTCAGCTACTACGACTACTACCAGCCCGAGGCCTACATCCCGCGCACCGACACCTACATCGCCAAGGACGCCGACATCAACGAGGAGATCGATAAGCTGCGCCACGCCGCCACCCGCGCCCTATTCGAGCGGCGGGACGTGGTCATCGTGGCCTCCGTGTCCTGCATTTACGGCTTAGGTGAGCCCTCCGAGTACTACAACTTCGTCCTCAGCTTCAAGAAGGGCGAGGCCAGCAACCGCCAGCGCAGCCTGCGCAAGCTGGTGGACATGCAGTACGAGCGCAACGACATGAACCTCCTGCGCGGCCGCTTCCGCCTGCGGGGCGACAGCCTGACCATCATGCCCTCCTACGAGGAGCTGGCGGTGCGGGTCGACTTCTGGGGCGACGAGGTGGAGCGCATCTGCGAGCTCGATCCGCTCACGGGCGAGGTGCTGGGCGAGCTGGAGCGCATCGACGTCTATCCCGCCAAGCATTTCGTTACCTCTCAGGACAAGCTGGAGGCAGCTATCGAGGACATCCAGGCGGAGCTGGGGGAGCGGGTGGAGTGGTTCAAGGCCGAGGGCAAGCTCTTGGAGGCCCAGCGCCTGTGGGAGCGCACCCGCTACGACATGGAGTGCCTGCGGGAGCAGGGCTACTGCGCCGGCATCGAGAACTACTCCCGCCACCTGGCGCGACGTCCGCCGGGGAGCACGCCCTGGACCCTCCTCGACTACTTCCCCGACGACTTCCTGCTGTTCATCGACGAGTCGCACATGGGCGTGCCCCAGATTCGCGGCATGTACCACGGCGACATCTCCCGCAAGCAGACGCTGGTGGACTATGGCTTTCGCCTGCCCTCGGCCCTGGACAACCGGCCGCTGAACTTCTCCGAGTTCGACCGCCACATCAAGCAGGTGGTCTTCGTCTCGGCCACGCCCGGCCCCTACGAGTACGAGCACAGCGAGCAGGTGGTGGAGCAGATCATCCGTCCCACCGGCCTTCTCGATCCCTCCATCGAGGTGAAGCCCACCCAGGGGCAGGTGGACGACCTCATCGAGCAGATCCGCCAGCGGGTGGAGCGCGGCGAGCGGGTGCTGGTCACCACCCTCACCAAGAAGATGGCCGAGGACCTGGCCGACTACCTGGCGGAGATGGGGGTCAAGACCCACTACCTGCACTCGGAGATCGACACGCTGAACCGGGTGGAGATCCTGCGCGACCTGCGCCTGGGCGTCTACGATGTGGTGGTGGGTATCAACCTCCTGCGGGAGGGCCTGGACCTGCCGGAGGTGAGCCTGGTGGCCATCTTGGACGCCGACAAGGAGGGCTACCTGCGCTCCGAGTGGGCGCTCATCCAGACCATGGGACGAGCAGCCCGCCACGTGGACGGTCGGGTCGTGATGTACGCCGATACCATGACCGAATCGATGCGTAGGGCCATCGGGGAGACCGATCGGCGGCGGCGCATCCAGATGAGCTACAACCAGGAGCACGGCATCCAGCCCGAAGGCATCCGCAAGGCCATCCGCGACCTCACCGACCGGGTGCGCAAGGTGGCCGAGGAGCGGGCCGTATATCGCACCGGCCCTATCCCCAAGGACGAGATAGCTCGCCTGATCAAGGACCTGGAGTCGCAGATGAAGAAGGCGGCCCAGAACCTGGAGTTCGAGCGGGCGGCCCTCCTGCGCGACCAGATTGTCGACCTGCGGCGGGAGCTGGTGGGCGACGAAGAAGGCCTGAAAGAGCTATCGATTATGCGCCGCCGCGGCTGGTAGTGGGAGCGCAGTGTTTCACGTTAGGTGAGAGACGGAGGATCAGACGGCCACTGGCCGCTCATCCTGAGCCTGTCGAAGGGTGAGCGGGGGCTCATGGTTCGACAAGCTCACCATGAGCGGCCCAAAAAGAGCGGCTGCAAGGTATCGACCGCAGCCATTAGGACTGGCATCTGGAAAGTCGGGACCCGTGATTTATCACATGTCCTGAAAGACTACAGCCCTGGACAGCGGCGTTAGCTGGCCGCTAAGATTGATCGACGTTCCTTCTTGCTTCTTTCAGGAGTATTCGCCCATGGCTGCCAAGGTAACTACCGAAGTCATCCCCCAGGTGCGTGAGATGGCCTGCGAGTTGGTTCGCCGCTCGGCCCGCCGTCTGCGCCACCTGCGCTACTGCGACCTGCGCATCGAGGCAGGTGAGGGCAAGGGCGCGGCGGCCGAGAACGGCATGGACAAGTTCAGCAGCGAGGACTACGGCTTCTCGTTCGGCGTGCGGGTCATCGCTTCCGCCGGAGGCGGACCCGCCTCGGGTGGGGGGCAGAAGATGGCGGCGGCAGGCTACTTCGGCCAGCAGTTGGGAGCCGCCGATCTGCCCCGCCTCCAGCGCGTCCTCCGCGCCGGCATTGACCACGCCTACCAGCGGGCCCTGGCCAGCGCTCGGAGCAAGGCCCTGGCCCGCGAGCGCCTGGGTCCCCTGGCCGAAGCCCTCTACAGCACCGAACTGGCCCCCATCGAGGCGCGCCAGGACAGCGTGCCGCCTCGGTATCAAGTCGATCCCCGTTCGCTGCCCCTGGACGAGGTCGTTCGGTACGTGCGGGAGGTCTCCAAGGGCGTGCAGGGCATCGGCCAGCAGGTCATGTACAACCACATTGGGGCCTCCACTGTTCTCAGCCGCCAGCTCTTCTGTAGCTCCGAGGGGGCGGACATCGACCAGAGCTGGGCCGTCAGCCAGGGCGTGTGCTTCGTGGTGGCGGTGGGGAAGGAGGGCGGTCAGGAGCTGTACGATTTCGTGGGCCACCAGCGAGGGTGGGAGGCGGTCACCCAGGGGGTGGACGAGGAGCACATCCAGCGGCCCGACCTGAGGACGTTCTCCCTCGACCTGGCCGGGGACGCGGTGGCCCTGGCCAACTCGCGGCCGCTGAAGGCCAGCGACAAGGACGTGGTGGTGGTCACCGATCCCCACTACAACGCCCTCCTGGTGCACGAGATCATCGGCCACCCCACCGAGGCCGACCGCGCTCTCAAGATGGAGACGGCCTACGCCGGCCGTAGCTGGTTCCTCAAGGACCTGGCGGAGAACCAGGTGGGGAAGCGGGTGGGCTCGGAGCTGCTGACCGCCTTCACCGATGCTACCCTCTCCGGCTTCGGCCACTACCTGTACGACGACGAGGGCACGCCCGCCAGGCGGGTGGTCCACGTGGACAAGGGTATCTTCGGCGGCTTCATGAACAGCCGCCAGACGGCTGCCCTTCTGGAGGCCGAGCCCAACGGCTCCTACAAGGCCACCGATGCCTCCCTGGTGCCCCTGATCCGCATGTCGAACACCTGCTTCGCAGGCGGCGACCGCGACCCCCGGGACATCATCCGCGAGGTGGACCGCGGCTACTATGTGGTGGGCCATCGCATTCCGTCCATTGCCGAGCAGCGGGAGAACTTCCGCATCACGGCCATGAAGGTGTACGAGATCCGCAACGGCGAGCTGGGGGAGATGTTTCGCGACGGCGGCCTGACCAGCGACAGCCGCGATTACTTCATGAGCATCGATGCCGTGGGCAACGACTTTCGCCTGTTCCCCATCCCGAACTGCGGCAAGGGGGCGCCGATGCAGACCAAGCGGATGAGCAACGGCGGCCCCACCATGCGGGGGCGGGCGAAGCTGAGCGGGGCGGCGTGATGGCTCACGAGAATGCGGTCCCCCAGCCTGTGTACTTGCCAGACAACGAGCCCTACCTGGGCAGAGAATCCGTCTATCATTTCGATCAGGTGATCATCTCCTGCCTAGAGCGAAACGCGCTCGTTGCACAGCATACCCACCAAGGCGCACTATCAGACCTTCAGAAGGCAGCCTGCCAGATCATCCCTCAGGGGATCAACCTGGCGTTGGCGATACGGGAGCTAGTTCGACAAGGCTACCTTTTTGCTGCTCTGGTGCTCATGCGGCCCCTGATCGAGCGTGCTGCTATCATTTCATATCTTGAGGCTCATCCTGATGAAACCGAGATCTGGCAGAGAGGTTGGCAGTTCGGCAAGAGGCCTAGTCTATCCAAGATGCTTGACACAATGGGTGGCGAGGCTGACATCCAAGTGGCCAGGCGGATATGCGAAACCTTCGGTCACGTTGTGCACGGCGATCCTATCAGTTCACAGTGGAACTTGGTGGAACTGGGTGACGGAGGACTGGGTTACTCTGTCGGGAAAGTCATCAACGATCCCGAGCTGTGCGACTTTATCTGTTTCCAGTCCTACTGCTATCTGATTGTGCTCATGGGCATGATGACAGCCTGCTTCCCGAACGCCTCAGACGGAAACAGCTCCGGGAAGCGCTTGCAGTGACGGCGCGCGTGGTTGCAGTGATGAGCTGTTCGGTGCGCTGACAAGACTTCCGGAGGTCTCGATATGAAGTCCGTGGCTCAGCTGCGCAGCTCGGTCCAGGAAGCCCTGGCCTACCTGCGGACCATCGACGATGTCGAGGAGGCGGAGGTGTTCGCCGCCAGCAACGGCCAGTTGCTCACCCGCCTCAACTACACCTCCCACATCCCCTGCAACGGCGTGGAGGAGCCCAAGTCCACTGAGTCCTACGGCATCGGCGTGCAGGCCGTCTTCCGGACGGCCGAGGGGCGCAAGATAGGGTTCGGCAGCGAGAGCAGCGACATATCCATCGAGGGGATGAAGGAGGCGCTGGCCAAGGCCCGCAAGGGGGCCGTCCTCGACCCCGAGTTCGTGTCGCTGCCCAGGCCCAGCGGCGAGAAGCGAGCCCTGCGCCGCTACCACGACCCTCGCCTGATGCGCCTGGCCGACGCCGACCTGGTGGGCTGCGGCTGGCAGGTGGTGGGCGGCGCCCTGCGCACCTTCCAGGCGTCGGAGACGCTCATCGACCTGGCCGGCGGCGACCTGCGCGCGCTGGGGCTCATCGTGGGGGGAGACGTAACCATCCTCCAGGAGCGCATCGCCGTCGCCTCCTACGCCATGCCCCAGGTGCAGACCGACGAATCGAGCGTCATCCTCTCCTTCGTTACCTCCATGGTCGAGCGAGAAGGCTCCAAGGGCAGCGGCTGGGCGGCGGCCACCCGCCTGGCGGCCTTCGGCGATGAGGCCGGGCGAGAGGCGGCCGGCAACGCTGTTCAGGCCATCGGCGGCGTGCGGGTCAAGGACGGCGAGTATCGGGTCGTCTTCGGCCCGCAGGCGGTGATGGACCTGGTGGTGAACCTGGTGATGCCCAGCGTCAGCCTGGGCACCTTCTACGCTGCCGCCAGCCCCTTCATGGGGAAGCTGGGCAAGCAGATCGCCTCTCGGAAGCTGAGCATCTACGACGACGGTGCCGCGCCGGGGCTGGTGGGGAGCAAGGGCATCACCTGCGAGGGGCTGCCCACCGGCCGCAGCGAGCTCATCCGCAATGGCGTCCTCGCGGGCCTGCTGGCGAACTACTACGAGAGCCAGCGCATCGTCAGCGACCCCAAGGCTCGCGAGAAGCTGGGGGTGGACCCCGGCGACTATCGAGCGGCCATGGTGCCCCGCAACGGCTTCCGCTTCGCTCGCGGCGGCGGGCGCAACTTCGACGCTCAGCCGGGCATCTTCGCCACCAACGTCATCGTCGAAGGGGACGACCGCAGCCGGGAGGAGCTGCTGCGGCAGGTGGGCGATGGCCTGTACCTGGGCCGCATCTGGTACACCTACCCTGTGAATGGCCTGCGCGCGGGCGACTTCACCTGTACGGTGGTGGGCGATTCCTACGTCATCCGCGACGGCCGCCTGGCCGAACCCATCAAGGCCAATGCCATCCGCATCAACGATAGCATCCACAACGTCCTTCAGGGGATCATCGGCGTGGGACGCGAGCGGCGCCCGACGCTGGCATGGGCGGCGGACGAGATCGTTCACGCGCCGGAGATGGCGGTGGAGAAGGTGGGGGTGCAGGAGATCGCCGGCTTTATGGAACAGGTCTAGAGGGTTAGGCTGTTCTATCACTGAGTTGCAGCGACACCCGGGCGTGGTATGCCATCTTGAGTGAGACCCTTCGCTACGCTCAGGGTGACAGCATGGCCTAGCGTCATTCTGAGCGGAGCGAAGAATCTCAGCGGCGATGTGGGCGAAGTGGCAAGGCTTGCTCTGAGCAGCGCGAAGAGGCCTACCCTGGGCAAAGCGAGGGGATGCGTTGCCACGTCTTGGAGACTGTACGGGCTAGGTTTCGCCCGCCTGTTTTCTGCGGATGTACTCGTCGATGGCCGCGGCTGCCACCTTGGCATCGGCCACGGCATCGACTACGTAGTCCGGGCCGCGCACAGCGTCACCGCCGGAGAACACCCCCGGGCGGCTGGTGGCGCCGGTCTCGTGGTCGATCACCAGCGTTCCGTTCTTGTTGGCTTCCAGTCCGTCTGTCGTCTCAAGGACGAGGCGCTCAACGCGGTAACCGAGGGCCAGAACCACTGTGTCGACTGGTATCTCGAACTCGGAGCCGGGAATGGGCACGGGCCTGGGACGGCCGCTGGCGTCCGGCTCGCCCAGTTCCATACGCTGGCAACGCATCGCTCGCAGGCGATTGTGCTCGTCACCCAGGAACTCGATGGGCGCCGCCAAATAGGTGATTTGGGTGCCTTCCTCCACGGCGTTCTGTCTCTCCTTGGCGCTACCAGGCATCTCCGCCTCAGTGCGGCGGTAGACGCAGGTCACTTCCCGAGCGCCCAGCCGCAAGGCCGAACGCAGGCAATCCGTGGCCGTGTCGCCGCCGCCGATAACAGCCACCCTATCGCCCGGATCGACGGGTCTGCGCCAGTCGGGAGGTAGATGCTCCACTGGCACGTTAGACCGCACTAGGAAGTCGGTGGCCATGATAATGCCGTCGAGGTCCTCCCCGGGGACACCCATCTTTACACCTTGGCCAGCGCCGTAGCCCAGGAACACCGCATCGAAGTCGCCCTGAAGCAGTTTGTCTACGGTGATGTCCTTGCCGATAACGGTATTGGTGATGAAGGTCACTCCCAGCTTCTCCAGCATCTGAATCTTTTCGTCGACTACAGTCTTGCTGATCTTGAAGCTGGGGATGCCGTAGCGAAGGAGACCGCCGGGCAGAGGCCAGGCTTCATAAACCACCGCCGTGTGGCCCCTCTTGGCGAGCTCCTCGGCCACCACCAGGCCGGCCGGGCCCGAGCCCACCACGGCCACCTTCCTGCCGGTGGGCGGAGCCACCTCGGGGATGGGCCATCCCTCGTGCTTTCGCTGATAGTCGGCGACGAAGGACTCCAACCGGCCGATGGCGGCGGGCTTCGCCTTCTTCCCCACCACACAGACGCCCTCGCACAGTTGCTCGTGGGGACAGAGGCGGCCGCAAACCTCGGGCATGGGGCTGGTCTCGCGGAACTTGTTGGCTGCGCCGATGATGTCGCCCTGCTCCAGCAGAGCAAAGGCTCCCGCGATGTCGTTGTGGAGAGGGCAGGCGTTGGTGCAGGCGGCAGCAGGGCACTGAATGCAGCGGGAAGCCTCTCGCCGTGCGGTCTCTATGTCTAAGTCGAGGTAGACTTCGTCCCAGTTCTTAACTCGCTCCTTGGGGTCCTGTTTGGGGATCTCTTGAGGTGGTATCTTCAGCCGCTCTTTGCGGTCAATGGTAGGCGCTGGCGTCTTTTCGGTCGAAGAGCTCTTGTCACTCACAGTAGCTACCTCCTGCCCCATTTTAAGGTTCGCGGTTGCTTATGTGAACAGACTGTGGCCACGAGTGGCGCGAAACTATGCGGCAATGGCCGTCCTCGCTTCTCCTGAACCGTGGTGCGCTATCTTTCTGGCAGGAGGTCCTTGGCTTCATTACAAGCTAGGTCACCACCGAGTCAACAGCCTACGCCAGTCAGGTGGCAGGAGCAAGGGGGTCTCTCCTCACCTCTGGGGGGAGCCACATCAGTGGAAGCGTGTCCTTGACCCGCCGCGCTTCCTCTTATCTGGGGCTGCCGTAGCCTTCTCCGGCCTCCATCAGAATCGACGGCCGTCGCAAGCCGAGGATCCCCCGCCGTGGTGAGAAGAGGAAGGTCAGCAGGAAAAGCACGGTTGCCGTCAGCACGACAGCGGCGCTGGCGGACACATCGGCGTGATAGGAAAGATAGAGGCCAACCACGGACGACATAACCCCTACGCCAGCGCCCACCGCCATTATCAAGTGGAGGCGTTGTACCAGGAGCTGGCCGGTGGCAGCCGGGGTCACCAGCATGGCGACCACCAGTACGATGCCCACTGCCTTGAGAGCGATGACAACGGTCAGGGCGACAAGGCCGAGCAGCCCATACTGGATAGCTGCCACCGGCAGGCCGGCAGCGGCGGCCATAGCCGGGTCGTAGGCGGTGAACAAGAGCTCCTTGTAGAAGGCGGCCACCAGCACCAGCACTGCCGCCCCGATGACGGCAATGAGGAGGAGATCGTCTTGGCCTACCCCCAGCACATTGCCGAAGACGAAGCTGAAGAGGTCGACGATGTAGCCCTCCTGACGGCTGACGATGAGGATGCCCAGGGCGAAGGCCCCCACGAAGAGAACGCCAATGGCCGTATCGAATCGGAGGCCGGCGCGGCGGCTGACAAAGACGATGCCCAGGGATGTGAGGATGGCGGCGACGGCCGCCCCCAAATAGACGCTGCCACCGAGGACGAAGGCAGCGGCCACACCGCCAAAGGAGGCGTGGGCCAGGGCATCGCCGATGAAGGCCATGCCCTTGACCACGACGAAGGAGCCGATGACAGCACATACGACGCTGATCATGATTAGCGCCAACAGGCTGCGCACCATGAACTCGGATGCCCAGGGGTCCGTCAGGTAGGCGGTCAGGTCACTGATGGCCGACATAGGTTTTCCCCTCCACATTCACCAGAAGGAGGTGGGTCTGGAAGGTGGCGTTGAGGATCTCCTCGGTGAGGACGGTCTCCGGCTCGCCGTAGGCGATGATCTTGCGGTTGAGCAAGACGGCATGGTGGAAGCAGCCGGCTACGCAAGTAAGGTCGTGGGTTGCTACCAGTAGGGTCTTGCCTGCCGCTTGCACCTCGTTGAACAGGTCCAGGAGGGCGTGCTGGGCGGCGGCGTCCAGGCCGGCGAAGGGCTCGTCCAGAAGGAGGATGCGTGGCTCCTGGGCCAGGGTACGGGCGATGAGGATACGCCGCTGCTGGCCCCCTGACAGCTCGCCGATCTGGCGTTGGGCCAGGTCGGTCATGCCCACCTCCTCCAGGCAGTGCCAGACGAGCTCCTGGTCCCGCCGGGTAGGGCGCCGCAGAGGCCCCAGGCGTCCGTAGCGGCCCATCATCACTACGTCGAAGACGCTGACCGGGAAGGCCCAGTCCACTAGTTCCACCTGGGGCATGTAGCCCAGAAGGCGGCGGGCACGGTCGACCTTCTGGCCGAACAGGCGAACCTCGCCCCGCCAGGGTCGGTGGAGGCCGAGAATGACCCGCAGGAGGGTGGACTTGCCGGAGCCGTTGGGCCCTACCAGGCCGGCCAGACAGCCCTCCTCGATGGTTAGGGTGACGCCCTCCAGGGCAGCCTGCCCGTTATATCCCGCCCAGAGGTCGCTCAACTCGATGGCCGGGCGGAAGCCTTCCTCCTTCATATCTTGCTGGCCGGCATTAACTCTAGCCATGATCTTCGGCCAGGCAGCGCACCAGTTCCTTGGCGTTGAAGCGCATCAGCTTCACGTACGTATCGACTTTCTTGTCCAGGGCACCGCTATAGAGGGTGCAGACCTCCACACCGGCGTCATCGGCTGCCAGCTCTAGGATGCGGGCGTTGAGCTGAGGCTCCTTGAACACGGCGGGCACGTCCTCCGTAGCGATGGCCTCCACCAGGTTGGCAACATCCTTGGCGCTGGGCTCCTTGCCGGGGCTGGCCACCACGACGTCCACCACCTCCAAGCCGTAGCGCTGGGCCATGTAGGGGAAGGCATCGTGGAAGGTGACTAGCTTGCGCCTCTCGGAGGGGATGGAGTCGATGGCTGCTGCCACCTCCTCGTCCAGCATCCGCAGCTCTGCCAGGTAGCTGTCGGCGTTCGAACGGTAGGTCTGAGCGCCAGCGGGGTCGATCTCCACTAGGGCGTCGCGAATGCGCTCCACGTAGGCGATGGCGTTCTGCGCGTCTAGCCAGAGGTGAGGGTTCTTGTCGATGACCGGCAGGCCCTCGGCCAGCTCGGCCAGCACAGCGGAGGAGGGTATGTTCTCTTTCAGGGCATCCTCAAGAGGCCTCTCTAGCTCCAGGCCGTTCACGATCACCACATCGGCCTCGGTCAGCCTGACCACTCGACCGGGCGCGGGCTCATAGGTGTGAGGGTCGGCACCGGCGGGGATGAGGGTGGACACGTCCACCCTATCGCCACCCACCTGGCGCGCAAAGTCGGCGAAGATGGCCAGGCTGGCGACCACCTTCACCCTGGACGTCTCCCCCTCCTCCACCTCCTCCTCTTCCTGGCAGGCAGTGAGAAGGACACTGGCCATAAGGGCTATCGCTGCAAGAGAGAGGGCAAACAGCCAGAGAGCTTGGCTACTGATACTTGGCCTCATGGTTCGTCAGGCAAATGCTCCTAGGCCCCGTCGTTACGGCAGGCGGCGCAGCGGCCAAAGAACTCCAGCCAGTGGCCTTCGATCTCGTAGCCAGTGCTGCGGGCAAGGTCATTGAGCACCTCGGGGTCAATACAGGCGTCCAGCTCTTGCACGCTGCCGCAGGAAACGCATACAAGGTGGTGATGGTGGTCCTGGCGGCGGCTGACCCGATAGTGAAGGCTGCCATCCTCCAGGAGGACGCGGCAAAGCATGCCCGTCTCCGACAAGAGTTTCATGGTTCGGAAGACGGTGGCCCGCCCTACCCCTGGCACCTGGCTCAGGATGTCGTGCACGCTGAAATGGCCGCTACGCTCAAGCGCCGCCGTCACCACCGCCAGACGCGACGGAGTGATGCGATATCTTTGCTCCTCCAGCCGCTGCACTATTGATTCCAGGTTGTACATGGGCGACTAATTGAAACTTGGTATCAATAAATTACACGAAGGGAGCAGCTTTGTCAAGGCAAGCCGCGACTTAGACAGGCGAGCGGAGAGGACGAACTCGCTGGGCAGGCTTCATGTTGTATTGAATGAAGCCTTCTTGCTGTCGCCGACGTTAGAAAGGGTGGAAGTCTATCTCTGGTCATAGTAACCTTTTTGGCAGGAGGAGAAGCACGTGTTGATGCGATTGGCCGCTATCTTTGCTGTCGTTGCCGTTGTGGCTGTGGCCTGCGGGGGCGACGGCGGTGGGCCTATGCAAACCGCCTCCCCGACCGCCACTGTAATTGCCTCCGCGACGGCCAGCCCCAGGGCGGTTGCCACCCCCAGCGGTGAGCGAATCCCTCTGACGACGGCCGAGATCGTGCGCCTGCTACGGCCGTCGGTGGTGCATATCCTCATCGAGGGGACAACTTTCAGTGTCTTCGGCCAGCCGATCCCCACCGAGGGGGTTGGCACCGGGTTCATCACCGACAACGAGGGACACATCGTTACCAACAACCACGTGGTCTTCATCGACGGTGAAAGTCCTGCTCGAAAGATAACAGTGACCCTGAGCGACGGTCGCCAGTTCCAGGCGAGCCTGGTGGGAGGAGATCGCCCCACCGACCTGGCGGTTCTGAAGATCGATGCTGACAATCTGACGCCAGCCACGTTGGGGGATACCGCCCAGCTCCAGGTGGGAGATGATGTGGTGGCCATCGGCCACGCTCTGGACCTGCCCGGCGGCCCAACAGTCACCCGTGGGGTGGTCAGCGCCAAGGAGCGCTTGATTCAGGAGGACCCCTACATGATCCCCGGGGCAATCCAGACCGATGCTCCCATCAACCCCGGCAACAGCGGCGGGCCCCTGGTGAACATGTACGGGGAGGTGGTCGGCATCACCACCCAGGTCATTCGCGGCACTGCTGAGGGGATCGGGTTTGCCATCTCCATCGATACGGCCAAGCCCATAGTGCAGGAGCTTATTGACAAGGGGTGGGTGGAGCGAGGTTATCTGGGGATAAATCTCATTAACATAACCCCCAGCATCGGCGAGGAGTTCGATCTGCCGGTCGACAGTGGTGTGGGAATCGGTTTCGTGCAGGACGGTTCTCCTGCCGACCGCGCCGGCCTTAGAGCTGGCGATATCATCGTTCAGGCGGCCGGTGAGGAGATCAAGAATAGCGGCGACCTGTTGAAGGTGTTCACTGAGCACCGGGCCGGCGACACGGTGACCATTGAGTACTATCGTGACGGCGGCCTGCAAGAAGTCAAGGTTACGCTGGGGTAGCAAACCGCCTAGATCGTTGGTCCGGGCCTATGTTCGGACAGGGACGCGCTGAGTTAATGGAGTCAGGCAGCGAAGACATGCGTGGGGACCATTCTTCATAGGGAGGGGCCTGTGGAACCAGCCGCCAGTCGCCGCGGTGCTGGCGCCCGACCAGGAGGGCCGCCGCTGACCGTGGCGGATGCCTGGGGGCGATTGTTGACGGTTAGGCAGCGGCCAGAGCGCATTGTCAGCCTTGTGCCCAGCCTCACCGAGGCCCTGTTCGCCTTTGGCCTGGAACAGGAGATCGTGGGGGTGACTCGCTTCTGCGTGGAGCCCCGCCAGGGCGTAGCCGGGAAGACGAAGGTGGGCGGCATTAAAGCGCTGGATGTAGCAAGGATCAAGGCCCTTAAGCCTGACTTGGTGGTCGCCAGCGCCGAGGAGAATAACCCTGAGGACGTAGCCCAACTGATCGACCACGGCTGTCCGGTGTTCGTCACCCTGGTCACCAGTGTTGAGAGCGCGATCGACCTCCTGCGCCAGTTAGCAGCCATCACCGACGTCACCGCGGCTGCCCGGCCCATCATCCAGGGGGCCAAGGAGTCCCTGGCCTTCGTGCGGGGCACCGGTGCCGGCCGCGAGCGGGTGCGGGTCTTCTGTCCCATCTGGCGCAATCCCTACATGACCTGCGGCCGCGCCACCTACATGGACGACGTCATCACTGTTTGTGGCGGCCGAAATGTCTTCGGTGAGCGGCAGGAGCGTTACCCCAGGGTGGAACTGGCCGAAATGGCGGCTTTGGACCCTCAGGTGATCCTTCTGCCCAGCGAGCCCTATCGCTTCACTAAGCGGCACAGGGCCGACTTCAAAGCCTTTGCTGACGTTACGGCCGTGAAGAACGGACATATCTTCTTGATCGACGGCAGGATGCTCATTTGGTACGGGCCGCGCATCGCCCAGAGCCTGAGCGAGGTGAAACGGCTGCTGGGCGTCGTTGGCGGTCCAGGAGCGAGTTCAGAGCGCTCGCCTTAGACCTATCTGGAGGAGGGATCCATGCTCGGGCGAAGGCTTCTTCTGCTGAGCGGTCTGACGGCGGGTGCGCTGGCCGCCCTTTGGGCCTACCCTCGCTGGCTGGTTAGGCGCTACGAGAACCTGGACCTGGCGGATGCCCCCAAGCAGGGGAGCATAATTCGCCTGGGGGGCGTAGGCATCCACTACGTGGATAAGGGGCAAGGCCCGCCCCTTGTCCTGATCCACGGCCTGGGGGGCCGCATATACAACTTCCGCTACAACATTCCCGTCCTCTCGGAGCACCTGCGGGTGGCGGCTCTCGATCTGAAGGGCTTCGGCTACTCGGAGCGGCCGGCTGCTGGCGACTACTCGCTGACGGCACAGGCTCGGCTGGTGGACGAGCTTATGGACCGCCTGGGCATCCCGCGGGCCGCCGTTCTGGGCCATTCGATGGGAGGGGCCATCGCCCTGCGACTGGCGCTGGCCTCCCCCGAGAAGGTGGACAGGCTGATACTGGTGGGCAGCGCTCCCCCAAACGGGATGGTGCCACGGCTGGCTGCCAGCCCGCTGCTGCGTTCTTTGCTCCGTCTGGGGACGGCTCTGGTCTTGCACCAGCCGTGGCTGCGCGAGAGAGTCCTGCGGCAGGGCTTCTACGACCCCGCTTTCCTCAGCGCGGAGATGGTGGAGGAGTTCCGCCGCTCCGCCCGCATTCGCGGTTCGACCAATGCCGTCGCCAGCCTCCTGAGCGATGCCGCCAGCGAGGAGCCCATCGATGTCTCACGGGTGAGCCAGCCGGTGCTCCTCCTTTGGGGCGAGGGCGATCGCTGGACGAACCTCCGTCTGGCCCGCAGGCTGGTGGATGAGCTGCCCGACGCCCGCCTGCAGGTCATCGACAGGGCGCGCCACATGGTGCTGGAGGAGCGGGCGAAGGAGGCCAACGAGGCCATCCTCTCCTTCCTGTCAGACGCCTCGACTTGAGATGTGTCGTGTGGCAGGTTAGCAGATGGGGTATAATTGGTTGACAGACAGCTGGAAGTCGCAGGTGGTGAGCGATGAATCATGCGAAGACGGTTTTCCTTCTGGGGCTGTTGTCGGCCCTGTTCCTTGGTTTGGGCTATCTCTTTGGCGGCGTGACCGGCCTCGTTGTTGCCTTCGGGTTTGCCCTGCTGATGAACGTCTGGACCTACTGGTTCTCTGACAAGCTGGCCCTGCGCATGGCTCGCGCTCACGAGGTGGCACCGGAGCAGGAGCCGCGTCTGCATCGCATGGTAGAGGAAGTGGCCGGCATGGCCAGCCTGCCCAAGCCCAAGGTGTACGTTGTCCAGAACGATGCCCCCAACGCCTTTGCCACCGGCCGTAACCCTAAGCACTCGGTGGTGGCGGTGACCACGGGCATCATGCGCATACTGAACGAAGATGAACTGAAGGGCGTGCTAGCCCACGAGATGGGGCACATCAAGAACCGCGACATACTCATCAGCGCCATCGTGGCTACCATCGCCAGCGCCATCATGTTCATAGCTTTCATGGCCCGCTGGAGTCTGTTCTTCGGCGGCTTCGGCCGTTCCCGTAACCAGTATGCGGGCCTGATCGGCCTGGGGGCGATCATAGCGATTGCCATCCTGGCGCCGATCGGCGCTGCGCTCATCCGCATGGCCATCTCGCGCCAGCGGGAATATGGCGCCGACGAGACGGGCGCTCGCATTTCCGGGCGGCCTCTGGCCTTGGCCAGCGCTCTGCGTAAATTGCAGGCGGGGGCCCAGATGAGGCCGATGAAGGTCAGCGAGTCGACGGCCCACATGTACACCGTCAGTCCGCTGCGGAGCGACTTCATGGGCAACCTTTTCAGCACCCACCCGCCGGTCGAGCAGAGGATCGCCCGCCTGGAGCGAATGGCTCAGGGCATGGGGGTTTGGGGCTAGGCGGGCCTGACAAACGAACGATTGCAACAGCGGCTAGCGGATAGCGCTCGGGGCGGCCCTAGCCGCGTTGCTTTTGGACGGCAGGAAGGGAGGCCAATATGAGCGAAGGAAGGAAGGGATCGGGGCGCAAAGGTGGTCAGCCCGAAGCGGGACCGGGTGAGCCAGGAAGAGGCGGCTCAGCCGCTCAAACGGGCTGGATCGTGTCAGCCAATGTGCTGGCGGTGTTGGCCCTGGTCTTGGCTGTGGTTGCCCTCGTTTTGTATATCACGGAGGATGACGAGGAGGGTAGCCTGACGGGAGCCGCTGGCCAGCCCACGGCGACGGCGCAGCCTACGGTGGTGCAGCCTACGCCTACGCCGCCGATAGTGGTGGAGAACGTCAGCGTCGACGACGACCCCTCCTGGGGGCCGGAGGATGCCCCCGTGACCATTGTCGAGTTCAGCGAGTTTCTCTGCCCCTACTGCCAGAGGTTCGCCGAGCAGACCTTGCCTCTGATACAGGACGCCTATGAGGGTAAAGTCAGGTATGTCTATCGCGACTTTATTGTCCATGGTGAGCCCTCTCTGAAGATCTCTGAGGCGGCCGAGTGCGCCGACGATCAGGGGAAGTTCTGGGAGTACCACGACAATCTGTGGGAGAACTACCAGGCCGTGGGACAGCAGACTGGGGACATCGCCGGCCTGGTGGCCAGCCTGAAGACCTACGCCGCCGACCTGGGGCTGGACACTGCTACCTTCAACGACTGCCTGGACTCCGACAAGTATGCCTCTGAGGTGCAGAAGGACTCCCAGGATGCCGCGTCCTACGGGGTGACAGGTACACCCGGCTTCTTCATCAACGGTCAACTGGTGATGGGCGCTCAGCCCTTCGATAACTTCAAGGCGGTGATCGATGCCGCTCTCCAGGGGGGCGAGTCTGGCTCAGCGCTGCCCACTGTCCCCAGCGCCGGCGGCTGATGACATTGACGCGGCTCGGTCGAGCGCTGGGTGGTCAAGCGACAGCTGAGCCGTTAAGACCGTCAGGAAAGGTAGAGGCCGTGGCAGCCAGCCACGGCCTCCCTTATTTCAGAGGGCGCTAGCCCGTTCCCCGCAGGCCCAGCTCGTCGGCTGCCTCTCTCATCGCCTCGATGACGAAGGCGATGTGGTCGTCGAGGTCTATGCCCAGGATCTCGGCCCCTTTGACGACATCCTCGCGATTGACGGAGCGGGCGAAGGCTTTGTCCTTCATCTTCTTGCGCACGGAGCGAGCGTCTACCTCGTCCAGGCTCTTGTTCGGCTTGACGAGGGCCACGGCAGTGATCAGCCCGGTCAGCTCGTCCACGGCGTAGATGGCCTTGTCCATCAGGGACTTGCGCTCCAGGCCCAGGTGCTCGGCATGGGAGAGGATGGCGTAGACGACGTCCTCGGGGTAGCCTCGCTCCCGCAGGATCTTGGCCCCCTCCTGCGGATGCTTGTCCAGGGTAGGGTGGATCTCGTAGTCGAAATCATGGAGGAGGCCGACGATGCCCCACTTCTCCTCGTCCTCCCCGAAGCGACGGGCGTAGGCGCGCATGGCTGCCTCCACCGCTAGGCCATGCTTGCGCAGGCCAGGGCTCTGGGTGTACTCGCAGAGGAGGGTCCAAGCATCTTCTCGGTTCATGATGCTCCTTTCGCTGTGACTATCCTCAGTGCTATTCCTCCTGCGCCAGGATTAGCTCAGCAGCCATCCGAGCGGTCTTGGCCACCACCGTGGGGCAGCGCTCATAGCCGCCTGCTTTCTCGAACTGGTCGTATTCGGTAACAAGATCATAGAACCTGCCCAATTGGCTCTTCATGACGTCGCGGCACAGGCAACTGCCGAATTCGTCCTTGAACCTTGTGTATAGCATTTGCGCTGGCGGTATTGAAGTTGCGAGCTCGGCGAAGTTCTCGAGCTTCTGACGGCCGAAGACCAAGCCCAGGGCCATCATCCCTGCTAGCAGCGCCCCGCAGGAGTCGCCCATGAGGGCGACCCCACCGGCCAGGGCGCTCGCCGACCTGAAGGTGGCGCCGTCGCCGACGTTCAGGTGGTCCTGGATTGCCAGCAAGGTGCACTGAGAGCAGCCGTGATACTCCCTCTCATAATTATAGGCCGATTGTTCGATTCGGTTGAGGAGCTCCTGCTTCGAGATCTTCCTCTCCATTCTCCTTACCTCCCAGCATCTGCTTTGGCTCAGCCTTCCTCTGCTCCCTGCCGCTAGGCTTCCGTCTCGAAGAAGCGATGGAACGCTGGCGGCAGCCGTCGATAGTCGTCCGGCTCTGGTTGGGGTAGCGGTTGGGGCAAGGCGTTGTAGGTGTGCCAGTAGAGCGTCGGGCCCTCGCCCAGGCGGCCGTCTTCCAGCAGCGCCAGGAGGGCGGCCACCGTCTTGGCGGTGTAGGTGAGATCGAGGGCCAGGCCCTCGGTTTCCTGGAGCAGCGCTTGTGCCCGCTTTCCCTCAGGCGTTGGGTAGCCGTAGCCTTCGCCAAGCCAGTCAGAGAGCACTGTGATTGCAGCGGGCTCGATCTTGGTGGAGGGCAGGGCCGCTCCTCGTCGGCGCATCAGTCTAGCAGTGCCGTTGGCCAGGCGGGCTACCGTTTTGGGGGTCAAGGGCAGACGATCACTGATGCGGATCGCCAACAGGCGGCTCTTCAGGCCTGCTAGATGCAGTCCCAGGGTCAGCCCGGCCGCTGTCCCGCCCGAGCCCAGGGCCACGACAATCGTCTCCGGCTCCGGCAACTCTTTGGCCGCCACCTGTTCGGCCAGCTCGAAGGCCGCATTGGCGTACCCGACGGTGCCCATGGGCGTGGAGCCGCCCGGCCACAGAAAATAGGGCAGCTTGAGATAGGGCGGCTTCCGGCGCCAATGGGCGTAGCGCAGGAGCAGGGGGAGCACGAGCAGCATTGTGCGTCGGGCGCTGCCCGTGTAGTGGAGAATGGCTCCTAACTGCTGGAACCAGCAAAGCTGCCGTCGAACGACATCGTCCACCGGTTGGTCTACCAGCAGCAAAATCGTTCGCAAACCCTGCTCGCGTCCGTAGAGGGCGGTGGCTAGGCCGTGGTTGGTGCCTAGGCCACCAAAGGTGAGTATAGTGTTGGCTCCCTTAGCAAGGACGTCGGCGAGCACAAATTCCAGCATGCGTGGCTTGTTGCCTCCGTAGGGGGTGCCACAGAGCCCGTCGTTCTTGATCCAGATGGCCTTGCCACCAACGCGGGCGCCAAGTCTGGCTAGCTCCGCCACCGGGCTAGGGCCCTCGAAAAGCGCCAGTCGCGGCAGCGACGCCGCCAGTTGGGGATAGCGAGTGTACAGGGGGAAGGGTGGCATCTCGCCAGCCGCTAGCCCCTGGCTTCAGCCACCAGATCCACCAGCGCTTCGTATTGGCCGAAGGAGGGGACCAGGTAAACGCCTGCGGCCTTGGCCCTGGCTACCGCCAGAATGTCGCGGGCCATGGCTAGGCCCTCGGCCGCCACGCCATCCTCGCCAGCGCGGCGCAAGCGCTCGAGGGCTTCGTCGGGGAGGGTGATGCCCGGTGCCCGGTAGTGGAGGAACTCGGCCTGGCGCTGACTCAGGATGGGCAGGATGCCCACAATGATAGGCAACTTGAACTTGGCCGCTCGCTCCAAGAAGCGCTCCAGGCGACCGGGGTCGTAGACGACCTGGGTCATGAAGAAATGAGCGCCCGCCTCCGCCTTGCGTCGCATCAGGTTGAGCTCTGCCTGGGTCTCGTCGGTGTTGGGGTTGGCCGAGCCGCCGATGAAGAAGGAGGCTGACGGGCCGACGGACTTGCCGGTCCAGTCGACGCCGTCGTTGAGCATCCTGAGGATACGGATGAGCTGCACGGAGCCGACATCCCAGACGGCCACCACGTCGGTGTGGCCGCCCAAGGCCGGTGGGTCGCCGCGCAGGCAGAGGACATTGCGCACGCCCAGTACATGGCCTCCCACCAGGTCGGAGTGGATGGCGATGAGGTTGCGGTCGCGGGTGGTGTAGTGAACGATGGCCTCCACCCCTAGCTCCCGCTGAAGGAAGACAGCCATGGCCACAGGGCTCATGCGGACGCGAGCCAGGGGGCTGTCGCCGACGTTGATGCAGTCGACGTTGGCCTGCTGGAGCAGGGAAGCGCCCTCCAGAGCTCGGCGCGGGCTAAGGCCGTGGGGTGGGTCTACCTCCACGCTGACCACGAAGCGACCAGCCGCTAGCTTCTCCCGCAGGGTCTGGGGTTGGGGAGCGGCAGTCGGAGGCTGGGCAGTAGTCGATGCCTGCTCGGTTGGATTCTCCATCGGATGTCAGGGCAAGCATACCTCTGGAGAGAGGAGGGGCGCAAGGCGACATAAACAACGGCTGGGAAACAAAGACGGTTTGGGGTACCAAGGGAAGATATTTGTCGATTCTTAGTGTTGGTGAATCCTTAGAACCCCTTGCGCGTTTCGCCTGTCTAGGCTAAAAATGTGATTGGCACTCTTGCCTCAAGAGTGCCAATGGCTTTCGACGAGGGGGGAGACAGATGGCAAAGCAACTGCTGTTCGATGAGGCGGCCCGGCACGCGCTCAAGAACGGGGTCGATGCTCTGGCCGACGCCGTGAAGATAACCCTGGGCCCCAAGGGCCGCAACGTGGTGTTGGAGAAGAAGTTCGGCGCGCCTACCATTACCAACGATGGCGTCACCATCGCCAAGGACATCGAGCTGGAGGACCCCTTCGAGAACATCGGCGCCCAGCTAGCGCGAGAGGTGGCCGCCAAGACCAATGACATCGCTGGTGACGGCACCACCAGCGCCACTGTCCTCGCTCAGTCCATCGTTCAGGAAGGGCTCAAGAACGTGACCGCCGGTGCCAACCCCATGGCTATCAAACGGGGCATCGAGAAGGCCTGCGAGGCGGCGGTGGAGGCCATCAAGAAAAGCTCCACCCCCGTCGAGACTCGCCAACAGATGGCTCAGATCGCTGCCATCTCGGCCATGGATGAGTCCATTGGCGACCTCATCGGCGAGGTGATGGATAAGGTGGGCAAGGATGGCGTCATCAGCGTCGAGGAGTCCAAGGGCATCGCCACCGAGGTCGAATATGTGGAGGGGATGGCGTTCGACCGCGGCTACATCAGCCCCTACTTCATTACCAACCCCGAGCGCATGGAAGCGGTTATCGAGGACCCCTACATCCTCATCACTGACAAGAAGATATCGGCGGTGAACGAGGTCCTGCCGGTGCTGGAAAAGCTGGTGGAGGCAGGCAGCAAGGACCTGCTGATCATCTGTGAGGACTGCGATGGCGAGGCCCTGGCCACCCTGGCGGTGAACAAGCTGCGGGGCACCCTCAACGCCTGTGCTGTCAAGGCGCCTGGCTTCGGTGACCGGCGCAAGGACAATCTGGGCGACATCGCCAGCGTTACGGGCGGCCAGGTGATCAGCGAGGAGGTGGGTCGCCGCCTTGATGGCGTGACCATCGCCGACCTGGGCCGCGCCCGCCGGGTGGTGGTAGCCAAGGAGGAGACCACCATCATCGAGGGCAAGGGCGAGTCCCAGGCCATCGAGGATCAGGCCAAGGCGGTGAAGACGGCCATTGATCTGACCACCTCCGACTGGGATCGAGAGAAGCTGCAGGAGCGCCTGGGCAAGCTGGCGGGCAAGGTAGCGGTGATCAAGGTGGGCGCTGTCACCGAGCCGGAGCTCAAGGAGAAGAAGCATCGGGTGGAGGATGCCGTGTCGGCCACCCGCGCTGCCGTAGAGGAAGGGCTGGTGGCCGGTGGTGGTGTGGTCTACCTCAATGCTCAGTCGGCCCTGGACGAGCTGAAGCCGGAGGGCGAGGAGGCCACCGGCGTCAGCATCCTGCGCCGCGCTCTGGAGGAGCCCACGCGGCGCATCGCCACTAACGCTGGCCAGGATGGCTCGGTCGTCGTTAACCAGGTGAGGACTCTCTCCGAGAATGAGGGCTACGATGCCGAGCGCGACCAGTTCTGCAACATGATCGAGCGGGGCATCGTCGACCCGGCCAAGGTGAGCCGGGCCGCTCTGGAGAACGCCGTGAGCATCGCTTCCATGGTGCTGACCACCAACTGCCTGGTATCGGAGATCCCCGAGGAGAAGAAGGAGCAGCCGCAGATGCCCTCCGAGATGTACTAGTGACCGTGCCAGATGCGGTGCAGTAGGAACGGGGCCGGCCAAACCGGCCCCATTGGCGCTCGGAGTGATGGGATGTGCACACCGACGAGCAAGGAGCGCTGTCAATGACGGCTGGCTCCAGTCAGCGGGAGAAGAAATACCTGGGGGCGGTGGATCTGGGCGGCAGCAAGATCCTTTCAGTCATCGCTCAGGGCGACGGCCGCCGCCTGGCTGAGGATAGGCGGTCCACCAGCGCTGAAGAAGGGCCGTCGGTGGTGCTGGATCGTATCATCGTCTCTCTTCAGACGGCCCTAGCGAAAGCGGGCCTCCAGCAGGGCGATCTGGCAGCGGTGGGTATATGCTCCCCTGGCCCTTGCGACATCGATGTCGGGGTGGTCCGAAGCGCTCCCAACCTCCCCGGCTGGCAGAACGTCCCCATCTGTCAATACCTGGAAGAGAGGCTGGGCATCGCCGCCCGCCTGGAGAACGATGCCACCGCCGCCGCTGTGGGCGAACACGTCTACGGGGCGGGCCGTGGCTGTCTCCACCTGATCTACATCACTGTGAGCACCGGTATCGGCGGCGGGCTTATCATCGACGGCAGGCCCTACCGGGGGGCAACGGGAGTGGCGGGCGAGCTCGGCCACATGACGGTCGACACCCACGGCCCTCTGTGCGGCTGCGGCAATCGCGGCTGTCTGGAGGCCTTGGCTTCCGGCAAGGCCATCGCCGCTCGGGGAGAGGAGCTTGTTGCTCAGGGGGGTTCGGCCCTGCTGGCCAGGCTGGCCCAGGAGCAAGGGGGGCTCACGGCCGAGACCGTCTCTCGGGCCGCTGACCAGGGTGACATCGCATGCCAGGGCATCATTCGGCGAGCAGGGTACTATCTGGGCGTAGGCCTCGCCAGCTATGTGAATATCTTCAACCCCCAGCTCATCATCATCGGCGGCGGCCTGGCCAAGGTGGGCGACCTCCTGCTGGGGCCCGCCAGGGCGGAGATGGAGGTGCGGGCCATGCCGGAGGCTCTGAAAGCGATGCAGCTAAAGCTGGCCGAGCTAGGAGACTACGCTGGGGTGATGGGTATGGTCGCCCTGCTAAGGGAGGGGGCAACAGCCTAGCAACCGCCGCCGGCGGCGACGGAGGTAGCGGGGAAGGCCCCTGCTCGCAGGTCGCGCGCCGCTAGCGCACGACGGTGATGCCTTGCCCTTCGATGACGTCGCCAATGCGCCAGAGGGTGAGATGGCTCAGGGAGAACTGCTGCTCCAGCTCTCGCCCTTGCTCTGGCGAGGCGGCGATAAGCAGGCCGCCCGACGTCTGAGGGTCGAAGAGGACAGAGGCCAGCTCGTCAGAGATGTCGTCCTGAAAGGTTGTCTTCTCCTGCCAGCAATGGCGGTTGCGGACTTCGCCCCCGGTGTGGGCGCCCTGAGCGGCGTACTCCAGAGCGCCCCCCAGAATGGGGAGGCGGCCCGCCTGGATGCGAAGGGCCACGCCGCTGGCCTCGGCTACCTCGAAGGCGTGGCCAATGAGGCCGAAGCCGGTGACATCGGTGAGGGCGTGGGCGCCCACCTCGCGCACGACCTGAGAGGGGCGACGATTGAGGCTAACCATGCTCTCGATGGCCGCCTCCAGGTGGCGGGGAGCTGCCATGTCGATCATCGCGGCGGCGGTGATGATGGCCGTACCCAGGCGCTTGCTGAGGTAGAGGGCATCGCCGGGGCGGGCGCCATCGCTGGTGAAAACCCGCTGGGGGTGGACGAAGCCCAGGACGCACAGGCCATACTTTGGTTCCTTGTCGATGATGGTATGGCCGCCGGCGATGACGCCGCCAGCCTCGAATACCTTGTCGGCGCCGCCCCGCAGGATATCAGCAATAATGTCCGGGTCCATGTCCTCGGGGAAGGCGGCCACATTGAGGGCTAGGAGCACCTCGCCGCCCATGGCATAGATGTCGCTCATGGCGTTGGCGGCGGCAATGGCACCGTAGGAGTAGGGGTCGTCGACCAGAGGGGCAAAAAAATCCACCGATAGCACCGCCGCCTGCTCGTCGTTCAAACGATAGACGGTGGCGTCGTCGCGAGCATCCAGGCCTACCAGCAGGTTGGGCACGTGGGCGCCCGCAAGCACGTCATCGAGCTGGCGCAGGACCTGCGCCAGGGCTTCCGGCCCTGTCTTGCTCGCTCAGCCCGTGCCGGAGGCAAGCTCCGTCAGGCGGATCTTTTTGCTGGTCATAGACCTCCCTTCGATACCGACGCAATCAGTATACGGCTCCTCGTTCGGCCACCACAAGGGCGGCTGTGCTAGAATCGGCTGGAGGGCCTTGGTGCTGACGCCCAGGGAGATCATCGACCTTCTGCGCCAGGAGTACGGGGAGCTTCGCTGGCGGCCCCGCAGCGACCCCATGAGCGAGCTCGTCCGCACCATCCTCTCCCAGAACACCACCGACACCAACTCCGGCCGCGCCTTCTCTCGCCTGCTGGCTCGCTTCCCCACCTGGGAGTCGCTTCTGGGCGCCGACCCGACGGCCATCGCGGAGGCCATCCGGGTGGGCGGCCTGGCCCGCGTCAAGGCGCCTCGCATCAAGGCGATCGTGGAGGAGGTGTGGGCCCGCCTGGGCTCTTTCGACCTGTCCTTCCTGGCGGAGATGCCCCTGGAGGAGGCCAAGGCCTGGCTGCGCTCGCTGCCGGGGGTGGGGCCCAAGACCGCCGCCTGCGTCCTCCTGTTCGCCCTGGGCCGCCCGGCCCTGCCGGTGGATACCCACGTCTATCGGGTGGCGAAGCGCCTGGGGCTGGTCTCACCTCGGGTGGGGGCGGCGGAAGCTCACGAACTGCTGGAGGGCACGCTGGCGCCCGACGAGGTCTACCCCTTCCACATGAGCCTCATCAAGCACGGGCGGCGCATCTGCAAGGCTCAGAGGCCGCTTTGCCCCCAGTGCGTGCTGGCCCATGGCTGCCCTTCGGCACTCCTTTGAGCCGCTGGCAGATGCTATATTGGGTGTGATGAGAAGAACCACGGTGTACAGTCCATCCTATCTGAAGCTTTCGCCCCAGGAGCTTCGCCGGCGCGGCGAGCAAGCCTGGGAGTTGATGGCCAGCCCCTGTCGGGTCTGCCCGAGGCACTGCAAGGTCGACCGCCGCCAGGACGACAAGCGGGGCTTCTGTCGGGTGGGCGTTCGGGCGCTGGTATCGTCTTTCAACCCTCACTTCGGCGAGGAGCCGCCCCTGGTGGGGGTCGGCGGCTCGGGGACGATCTTCCTCGCATCCTGCAATCTGGCCTGCGTCTTCTGCCAGAACTGGGAGATCTCCCAGGCCCGCTGGGGCCGCGAGGTGACCGACGAGCAGCTGGCGGGGGCGATGCTCAGGCTTCAGGCTTTGGGCTGCCACAATATCAACTTCGTGTCGCCCACCATCTACGTGCCCCAGATCCTGGCCGCCCTGTCCTACGCCGTCGAGGGGGGCCTGCGCCTGCCCTTGGTGTACAACACCGGCGGCTACGACTCCCTGGAGGCCCTGCGCCTGCTGGACGGCATCTTCGACATCTACATGCCGGATATCAAGTATGCGGACGAAGAGTTCGCCCGCAAGTACTCGCTGGCGAAGGACTACTATCTCGTCGCTCGCGCGGCGCTGAAGGAGATGCACCGCCAGGTGGGCGACCTGGTCAGCGAGGACGGCGTGGCCGTGCGAGGGCTGATCATCCGCCACCTGGTGCTGCCCCAGGGCCTGGCGGGGACGGCCGAGGTGATGCGCTTCATCGCCCAGGAGCTATCGGTGCACTCCTACGTGAACGTCATGGCCCAGTACCGGCCGGAGAACAAGGCCTACAACTACCCGGAGCTGTCGCGGCGGCTCAGCGTCGAGGAATACCAGGAGGCCCTGGAGCTGGCCCGACGGCAGGGGCTGTACAGGTTTGCCCGGTAGGGGGACGACATGCAGGAGTGGGAGTACAAGTGGATCCAGGTGGAGTGGGTGCCGACGAGGAAGAAGAAGGAGAAGGGCGTAACCCTTGTGCACGGCCGATGGGAGGGACGCGAAGAGGTGGAAAAGGCCGGTCAAGAGGGATGGGAACTGGTGTCTGTCCAGCCCTTCACCAGCACCTTTAGCGGAGAATCATGGGCGGGGGGGCCGGGCGCCTCCAGCATGTCCAGCTACATGTTCTTCTTCAAGCGGGTGAAGGCGTAGGACTGGCGGATGTCCTAGTTCCGCTCAAAATCTCCACTGCGGCGCTGGAGGCCCTGCCGACGCGCCACCAAGTGTGTCCGAACGAAGCCAACGATCGCGTTATCGATCACCTTGGTCTCGCTGGTGTTCATACCACTACCCAAGTGTGACGTTATCTGCTCCCGACGGGCGAGCGCTATCCGGTGAAAATAGGGGTAGATCTCTTTGAAAGTAGCCTCGTCACCTTTGTTCAACATTGTGTTGTTATAGAAGAACCGGAGCGTATACGCGCGATCAATTGGAGGCACCAGAGCCGGAAGGAGATGATGGAGCGCCTTGGAATTGGCCACGAGCTTTGTCCCGCTAGTCCCAACCCGAAGGCTATCTAGGATGTCCCACACTCTTGAGGTAACGTGGGACACATGGGCACTTGGAATCGTACACATCGAGAGGGACTGAACCTCCCGAATCGAAGCTTCTTGATGAGCAAAGCTGTCTTTGATCTGCGACATGTCAGCCAGCTTGGCACCTCCTGGCCCCATCCGATGCATACCCCACGAGGCCAACGTCGCGTACAGGTAATCGAGGAATTCATCGGAGTGAAGGGCAGAACAGGGTGTGGAGTGTTGTCGGAGGATAGCAAGAGTCTTGTGGTGGAAATAGATGCTTGGCCCTGTAAAGGGGTTACCATCGTTGAAAGCCTGGACGTATTGGTCGAATCCTGCGATCAGGTCGTTCACTCGGCGCTCCATGCGGTCGGAGGTGCGCCGGCGCTTCGTCGTCGATGCGGGCCTACTGGGGATGGTGCTTCGAGGGAGAGGCTCCACCGCGGCGGACGCACTTGGGCTAGCAAGCCACTGCATTAGCTGAGAATAATTCGTCGTCTCTAGGTCATCACGCACGTTGGACAGGAATGCTCGTCGCTCTTCCTCCGACAGCAGCCGATAGCGCTTCCCGTGCATGGTCGGGTCGTCGGTGACCAATAGCGGGTTGCTTCTGTACTGACGCGCAGGCGAATGCTTCTTGCTAGGGTCATTTATGCAATGGTACCTGACGATGGCATTTATCGTTCCGGTGTTCACAGCCTGATCTATGGCCAGCACCTCCCTGGCGATCTCGCCCACGGTGAGCCATTCTCTCCCGCGCTCGCGGGCGGACTGCATTGCGTCGCGAACCAATTCCCACACGGCCATGGCTAGCTGGCCTCCTTTCGCATTCCTGTCGAGGCGATCCTAGCCTCTCTCGTACGCGATGGCAAGGCCCTGATCCTTCTCCTTGCTCGCACCTATCGCCGCTGTGTATACTCTAGCCATCCAGCGCAGGGAAAGGGAGCAGATTGATCAGGGTTGGCATCATCAATGTGACCGGCTACGCCGGCGCCGAGCTGGCTCGCCTCCTCTACATGCACCCGGAGGCGAAGGTCACCTCGGTCAGCGGCCGCAGCGCGGCGGGTAAGCCGCTGGCCGAGGTCTTCCCCCACCTCTGGCCGCTGGACCTGAGGGTCAGCAGCGAGCTGGACGACGTGGACTTTGCCTTCTCCGCCCTGCCCCACGGTGCCAGCGCCGAGGTGGTGGCGCCGCTGGTGCGCAAGGGGCTGCCGCTGGTCGACATAAGCGCTGACTTCCGCCTGAGCGACGCCGCCGAGTACCAGCGCTGGTACGGTGTAGCTCACCCGGCGCCGGAGCTGCTGGCGGAGGCGGTCTACGGCCTGACGGAGCTGAAGCGGCCGGCCGTTCGGGAGGCGCGGCTGGTGGCCAACCCCGGCTGCTACCCGGTGGGGGCGCTGCTGGCCCTGGCGCCGGCGGCCAAGGCCGGCATCATCGAGCCCGATGTCATCATCGACGCCAAGTCGGGCATGTCGGGGGCGGGCCGCAGCCTGGGGCTCAGCTACCACTACGCCGAGGCCAACGAGAGCGTGGCCGCCTATGCTATGGAGGGCCATCGCCATCTGCCGGAGATAGTCCAGGAGCTGGGGCGGCTGTGGCCCAAGGCCGGGGCCTCCCTGCGGGTCACCTTTCAGCCGCATCTGGTGCCCATGACCCGCGGCATCCTCACCACCTGCTACGCTCCCCTGGCCGATGGGCAGGCGTGGACGAAAGCCAAGGTGCGTGAATTGTACGAGCATTTCTACAGAGACGAGCCCTTCGTGCGGGTGACAGCCGAGCCACCTCAGACCAAGCACACCTGGGGCAATAACCTCTGCTTAATCTATCCCACTGTGGACGCCCGAGCGGGTCGCCTGGTGGTGGTGAGCTGCATCGACAATCTGGTGAAAGGGGCGGCCGGCCAGGCCATCCAGAACATGAACCTGATGGTGGGCTTCTCCGAGGCCGCCGGCCTCGACCTGCCCGCAGTTTACCCGTGAGCCGATCGGGTCGGGTCTCTCGACGATGAGTTCGGAGATTGTAGTCATTCCCCAGGGGGGCGTTACCAGCGTTCGCGGCTTTCTGGCCGGTGCCGTCCGTGTGGGCATCAGGGAGGATGTCGACAAGCTGGACCTGGGCATGCTCTACTCGGAGCAGCCCTGCTCGGTGGCTGGCGTCTTCACCACCAATCGGGTGAAGGCGGCGCCCATCCTCCTCTGCCAGAAGCACCTGGCCGACGGGCGGGCCCAGGCTATCGTCGCCAACAGCGGCTGCGCCAATGCCTGCACCGGCGAGGAGGGCCTGCGGAATGCCTATGAGATGGCCGAACTGACGGCTGGCAAGCTGGGCATCCAGCCACAGGATGTGGTGGTGGCCAGCACCGGCGTCATCGGCACTTGCCTGCCCATGGACAGAGTTCGCTCGGGCATCGGCGAGATTGCGCTTTCGAGCAAGGGAGGCGATGACCTGGCCCTGGCTATCATGACCACCGATACGGTTCCCAAGCAGATCGCCGTTCGCTTCGACTGGCAGGGGCATCGGTACACCCTGGGCGGGGTGGCCAAGGGGGCGGGGATGATCCACCCCCATCTGGCCACCATGCTCTGCTTTCTGACTACCGATGCGCCTGCTCGACAGGACTTCCTGGACGCTGCCCTGCGGCGAGCAGTAGACGCCTCCTTCAACATGATCACGGTCGACGGTGATACCAGCCCCAACGACATGGTGGTGGTGCTGGCCAATGGGCTGGCGGGAGGGCAGCCGCTCGATGCTGAGCATCCGGCGGCGGAGCCTTTCTGCGATGCTCTGACTCAGGTTTGCACTCACTTGGCCAAGTCCATCTGCCGCGATGGCGAGGGGGCCACGAAGCTCATCGAGGTGCGGGTGGAGGGAGCGGCCAGCGAAGCCGACGCTCGCCGAGCGGCTCGGGGAGTGGCCGGCTCGCTGCTGGTCAAAACGTCGGTCTACGGGGAGGACATCAACTGGGGGCGCATCCTGGCTGCCCTGGGCGGCAGCGGCGCCGACATGGCTGAGGACAAGGCCACTCTCTACCTGAGCGACGTCTGCCTGTATGGCCGGGGTCGTCCCCTGGACTGCGACGAGAGGGCCGCTCGCGCCGCCCTGGCAGGGGCGGAGGTGCAGCTTCGGCTAGACCTGGGCCTGGGCGAGGGCGCGGCCACCGCCTGGGGCTGTGACATCACCGAGGAGTACGTGCGCCTGAACAGCGCCTACACAACGTGAGATGAGCGAATCGCCGATCATAGTGGTCAAGATTGGTGGCAGCACCCTGGGTAGCCACGACACCACCCTGGAGGACTTGGTGGCGCTGCAAAGGGAGGGCTGGCGTCCGGCTGTGGTGCACGGCGGCGGGGCTACCATAAGCGAATGGCTAAGCTCTCGCGATGCCCCCACTCGCTTCGTGCGCGGCCTACGGGCCACGGACGCCGAGTCCCTGCGGGTGGTGGTGGCGGTGCTGGCCGGACTCATCAATAAGGAACTGGTGGCGGCCATCGGTGGTCTGGGTGGCCAGGCCATCGGCCTTTCGGGGGCCGACGGGGCCCTGCTACGCGTTCGCCAGTTAGACCCTGAGCTGGGATACGTTGGCCAGATCGAGCGGGTGGACAGCGATATGCTCGTACGGCTATTCGAGGCGGGCTACCTGCCTGTCGTCGCACCCTTGGGCCTCCTATGGGAGAACCAGAGGCTTCAGGGCCAGATCCTTAACATCAATGCTGATACGGTGGCGGGCGAAGTGGCCTTGGCCCTGACAGCCCAATGGCTGGTGTTCCTGACCGACGTGGCGGGCATCAGCGGCAGCGAGGGCAGCTCGCTGGCGCACCTGTCGTGCCAGGAGGCCGCGGCACTCATCGACCAGGGGACGGTCTCCGGGGGTATGATCCCCAAGGTGGAGGCCTGCCTGCGGGCCTGCGAGGGCAGCACGCGCACCGCCATCATCGACGGTCGCCAGCCGCATGCTCTCCTGGCGGCGGTTCAGGAAGGCCGGTTCCTGGGAACGACCATCGGTGCGAGTGAGGAGGGGTCATGACCGACTGGCAGCAACTGGAGAGCCGCTACTTCTTCGCAACCGTCAAGCGCCAGCCGGTCACCCTGGTGCGAGGCCAAGGCGTGCGCGTCTGGGACGACCAGGGGAGGGAGTATCTGGACTTCTTGGCGGGGATTGCGTCCGTGAGCTTGGGCCATTGCCATCCGGTGGTGGTGTCGGCGCTGGCCGAGCAGGCCAGCGTCCTCATGCACGTGTCTCACCTTGTGTACAGCGTCCCCCAGGTTCGCTTAGCTCAGCTTCTGGTGGAGAATAGCTGCCTCGATCGCGTCTTCTTCTGCAACAGCGGCGCCGAGGCTATCGAGGGGGCCGTCAAGCTGGCCCGCAAGTGGGGCAAGGAGAAGAGGGACGGCGCCTACGAGGTCATCTGCACCCAGAACGCCTTCCACGGCCGCACCCTGGCCACGCTTACTGCCGGCGGTACTGAGAAGCATAAGCTGCCCTACCTGCCCCTGCCTCCGGGCTTCGTCCACGTGCCCTTCGACGACGTGGAGGCCATCCGTAAGGCCACCAGCGCCAAGACCTGCGCCGTCCTTGTGGAGCCCATCCAGGGGGAGGGCGGCGTCAACGTTCCACGCGACGACTACCTGCGCCGGCTGCGGGCCTGGTGTGATGAGGCGGGCATCCTGCTGATCCTGGATGAAATCCAGACGGGCATCGGCCGCACGGGAAGCCTGTTCGCCTATCAGCAGTACGGCGCCGAGCCCGATATCATGACCTTAGCCAAGGGCCTGGCCGGGGGCGTACCCATTGGTGCCTTCTTGGCCAAGGAGCACTGCGCCGTGTTCGTGCCGGGCGACCACGGCAGCACGTTCGGTGGCAACCCTTTGTGCACCCACGTCGGCTATTCCGTGCTGAAGTACGTCATCGATAACGACATCCCCGGTCAGGTGGCCAAGAAGGGTCAGCACCTGGAGCGCCGCCTGCGCAGCCTGGCCGACCGCCATCCTATTGTCACCGAGGTGCGCGGTCGGGGTCTATTGTGGGCCATCGAGCTGGACGGCGAGCTGGCGGAGCAAGCTGTGGGGATGTGTTTAGGAGAGGGGCTCATCGCCAATAACGTGAAGCCTACTGCTCTGCGCCTCATGCCGCCCCTGGTGGTGAGCGAGGAGGAGCTAGACCGGGCGGTGGACATCGTGGATAAGGTGCTAGGAGAGCTTGAGTGCCACGCGTAGGCAGGCGTCTTGGTCGCGCCTCTTGGTCGCCTAGCCCTCCTCGCCTGTTCGTGACTCGAGCAGTCCTGCTACCCTGGCGGCCCAAGCTGCAAGGTTCTGAGGCGGGTCGTCCTCACTAGCTGTGACGACGTGACCTATTCGAAACTCGCGACGCACGCTTTGGCAGAGCTCTTCGCTGTCCGGCGGCAGGTACTGAAACAGAAGCCTGCACGCGAGGCCGTTGTATAGCTGGACAAATCCGAAGAACGAGGCGTCAATCAGGGGCGCCATGAGGATGGGGGTGATTCCTCTGCGGGAGCAAATGTCAAAGTGCCGAGCTATCTGTCGATGGTCGTCGTTCGGACGCTTTGGGATGTCGGGGCTTATGTACACGTCGGACAGCTTGTTCTTACACTCTATGCCCAGACGGTGCGGAGCGAGAGTGAGTACGTCTAGCTGATGACTCAATATCTCACCCGCCTTACCTTCCCACTCCACGTTCACCGGCGTTGGCGACACGGCGTAGCCAGCGAGAAAGAATGCGCGGCGCACCAGCCTTTCGAGATGGGGCCCGCCGGCGTGGCCCGCCCACCTCTGATACACAGGCAGCTTGCGCTCGTACGACTCGTGTACCGCTCCCTCGTCCGCTCCGGCCCGGAAGATCCAAGCCTTGCTGGCGTCCAGCCTCCGGACACGTCCTTGCTCAACGGCTTCGTTGATCCCCTCATTCAATCGTATCCAAAGGCCGTCGACGCGCGGCCGCAGGTTGTAGTACATATAGAGTCGGAGCTTCACCACGCGCTCATGCGCCACGACTTGTCGGTCAAGCTCCTTCAGGATGAAGCGAAGTAGAAACGGATACTCGCTCAGTGCAGACACAAGGCAGTTTTTATTATAAGAACTAGAAAGGAACAACCATGCGACAGAAGCTCATCCTAGCATACTCCGGCGGCCTGGACACCTCCGTGGCCGTGCGCTGGCTGAAGGAGGAGCGGGGCTACGACATCGTTTGCCTCACCGTGGACGTGGGCATGCAGAAGGACCGCGAGACGCTGCGCAGCCGGGCGTTAGCGGCGGGGGCCGTCGCTTTCCACTGGGCCGAGGCCCAGGAGACGTTCATCCGTCATTTCGCCTTCCCCGCTCTGGCCGCTGGTGCTGTCTACGAGAGGCAGTACCCTCTGGCCACTGCCCTGGGGCGTCCGCTGATCGCCAAGGTGCTGGTGGAGACCGCCCGCCAGGAGGGGGCCACCGCCGTTGCCCACGGCTCGACCGGCAAGGGCAACGACCAGGTGCGCTTCGACGTCAGCGTGCAGGCTCTCGCCCCCGACCTGCGCATCGTCGCCCCCGTGCGGGAGTGGGGGATGACCCGCGATGAGGAGATCGCCTATGCCCAGAAGCACGAACTCCCCGTGCCGGTGACCAAGGAGAGCCCTTACTCCATCGACGAGAACATGTGGGGGCGCAGCATCGAGTGCGGCGTCCTGGAGGACCCCTGGGTAGAGCCGCCGGAGGACGTGTTCGAGTGGACGAAGTCGGTGGCCGAGGCGCCCGACAAGCCGGGCTACGTGGAGATCGGTTTCGAGAAGGGGATGCCCGTGGCCCTGGACGGCCGCGAGCTCGACCCCGTGTCGCTGGTGAACCGCCTGCACGAGCTGGCCGGCGAGCACGGCGTGGGCCGCATCGACCAGATGGAGAACCGGCTGGTGGGCATCAAGTCGCGGGAGATATACGAGGCGCCGGCGGCGGTGACCCTTTTGCGGGCGCACGAGGGCCTGGAGCAGATGACCCTGTCCAAGGAGCAGGCGCGCCTCAAGGAGCGCATCGCCCAGGAGTACGCCGACCTCATCTACAACGGCCTGTGGTTCACCGTCCACCATCAGGACCTGGCGGCCTACGTCCAGAGCACCCAGCGGCACGTTACGGGCACGATACGGGTGCGGCTGCACAAAGGGACGGCGATGGTGGTGGGGCGCAAGTCGCCCAAGAGCTTGTATGACTTCTCCCTGGCCACGTATGATAAGGGCGACGTGTACGACCAGAGCGCAGCGCCGGGGTTCATCCACATCTGGGGCCTGCCGGTGCGGGTGCAGGCGCGGGCCCAGATGCTGGCGGAGGAGGGCCAGTGACGGTTGTTTCCTTCCTAGGGCTGGCGGTGGCCCTTGCCGCGCTATTGCTGACGGCGTTGGTGTGGGTGGAGAAAAGGAGATCCGACCGCGATCAGGAAGCTACCGATGAACTCATGATGAACTACCTGCTCCTCGTTGCGAGAGGCGAGGGATTGCGTGTCGACGCCGGGATGATGAAGAGACATGTTCCGGGGTTTGGCGACGAGTCCCCAATGCCCGTGGATGTGGTCAACTTGATCCAAGTGGTAACCGACACGGAACGTCGCGGGCGACCCGTCACCGTGGACGAAATACGAGCTTCGGCACCACACGGTTTGGGCCCGATTCAGCCGTCGCCCGAGGGGGCCATAGGCGAGGCAATTTCGAGGGGGCTTGTGCAAAAGAAAGGCAGAGCGCTCAAGTTGACCCGCAGAGGCCGAATCCTGAGTAAGGCTATGCGATATCTGGACGCTCCTTCTCCCTAGAGGATCCCTAATCATGACCGCCCGCATCACGGCAGTCCTCTTCGACCTGGGCGATACGCTGTGGCACTTCCCCAACATGCCGCCCTTCGATGCTATCCGGGCGGAGACGGTGCGACGCGTGTGCGACCTTGTGCGCCGCTGGGGCATCGAGCCCGAGGGCCCGCTTTTCTTCCTGGGCCGCGACATCCGCATCGCAGTGGACGAGGAGACGGAGAGGGCCTATCGCACCGACCGCGTCAGCCCCGACTATCCGGCTCTCTGCCGGAAGGTGGCCGCTCGCCTGGGTCTGACCGTCAGCGACAGCCAGACGGAGGAGCTGTGGGACGCCTGGAACCTGGGCGGCCAGTTCTTCGGCCGCACCCTTTTCCCCGACGCCATCGACACCCTGCGCTGGCTCCACGAGCGGGGCTTCAAGGTGGGCGCCGTCACCGACCGCGCTTACGGCGGGCCGCGCTTCCTGGCCGAGCTGGAGGAATACGGCCTCGACGGCTACCTCCAAGTGGTGACCATCTCCTCGAACGTGGGCTATCTCAAACCGCACCCCAAGATCTTCCAGCACGCCCTCGATGCCCTGGGGGTCGAGGCCGAAGAAACAGTCATGGTGGGTGACTCCCTGCGCTGCGACGTGGCCGGGGCTAAAGGCATGGACATGGTCGCTGTCTGGAAGCGCCCGCCGCTCGACGAGCCCACTGAGCTGGGCGCTGACAAGGTGGACGCGGTGGGCGAGATCGCCCCCGACTACATCATCGACAATCTCTGGGAGCTGACCCGGCTACCCATCCTTAATCATGGCTAAGAAGAAATCCGCCAAGGTCTGGGCCGCCCGTTTTGCCAAGGCCACCGACCCGCAGGCCGAGGCCTTCACCGCCTCCATCGACGTCGACCGCCGGCTGGCGAGGTACGACATCGCCGGCTCTATCGCCCACGCCCGCATGCTGGTCAGGCAGGGCATCATCCCCCAGGAGGACGGCGAGGCCATCGTTCGCGGCCTGGGGGAGATAGGCGAGGAGATCGAGGCCGGCCGGTTCGAGTTCAGCCGCGAGCTGGAAGACATTCACATGAACATCGAGGCCCGCCTGCGCCAGAAGATCGGCGCGGCCGCCGACCGCCTGCACACCGCTCGCTCCCGCAACGATCAGGTGGCCACCGACCTGCGCCTGTACCTCAAGGACACCATCGCCGGCGTGCTGGCCGGCCTGCGTCGCCTACAGGGCGCGTTTCTTGAGTTGGCAGAGGCCAATCGCCGGGTGATCATGCCCGGCTACACTCACCTCCAGCGGGCCCAGCCGGTGCTCCTCGCTCACCACCTGCTGGCCTACTTCGAGATGTTCGACCGCGACATCGGCCGCTTTCAGGACTGCCTCAAGCGGGTCGATGTCCTGCCCCTGGGCTCCGGCGCCCTGGCTGGTGTGCCCTATGCCATCGACCGCGAGCTCGTGGCCCGCGAGCTGGGCTTCAGCCGCGTCAGCGATAACAGCCTGGACGCCGTCTCCGACCGCGACTGCGTGGTCGAGTTCCAGGCGGCGGCGGCGCTGACCATGATGCACGTGTCCCGTTTGGCCGAGGAGCTGGTGCTGTGGTCCACCGCCGAGTTCGGCTTCATCCAGATAGACGAGGCCTTCGCCGGCGGCTCCAGCATCATGCCTCAGAAGCGCAACCCCGACGTGGCCGAGCTGGCGCGCGCCAAGACGGGGCGCGTGTACGGCAACCTCATGTCGATCCTGACGGTGCTCAAGGGCTTGCCCCTGGCCTATTGCCTCGACCTGCAGGAGGACAAGGCCGGGCTGTTCGACAGCGCCGACACCCTTCTGGTCACCCTGGCTGTGGTGGCCGCCATGCTCCCGAGCATTCGCGTAAATGGCGAGCGCACCCAGGCGGCGGCCAGCGAAAGCTACTCTCTGGCCACCGATGTCGCCGACTACCTGGTGCGCCAGGGCCTGCCCTTCCGCGAGGCGCATGGCGTCGTGGGGCAGCTTGTCAGATACGCCGACGAGCAGGGCAAGGGCCTCTCGGAGCTTACCCTGGAGGAGTACCGCCGCTTTTCGCCTCTGTTCGACGAAGGCGTGCTCAAGCTGGACGTGCGCTCGGTCATCGAGGCCAGGGACGTGCCCGGCGGCACGTCCTCGCGGCAGGTGGCGGCGGCCCTCAAGCGCGCCCGCCAGCGGCTAGAAGGCGGAGGGCAATGATCAACGGCATCAAGCTCGCTCCGTCCGTCCTCGCTGCGGACTACGCCCGCTTGGGAGAGCAGGTGCGGGAGGCCGCGGCCGCCGGCGCCGACTACATCCACGTCGACGTGATGGACGGCCGCTTCGTGCCCAACATCAGCGTCGGGCCGTTAGTGGTGGAGGCCCTGCGGCGGACGACCGACCTGCCTCTGGACGTTCACCTGATGATCGAGGAGCCGGAGCGGCACATCGAGGCCTTCGCCCAGGCGGGGGCCAGCATCCTCACTGTCCACCCGGAGGCCAGCGCTCATCTCCATCGCCTGGTGCAGATGATCAAGGGTCTGGGCGTGCGCAGCGGCGTCGCCCTCAATCCGGCCAGCCCCCTTGCCCTCATCGAGGAGGTGCTGGCGGAGGTGGACCTGGTGCTTCTGATGACGGTGAACCCCGGCTGGGGCGGCCAGGCGTTTCTCCATAGCGTTCTGCCCAAGATGCGGCGGCTGCGGCGAATGCTGGACGAGCAGGGTCTGGCAGCAGAGCTGGAGGTGGACGGCGGCATCACGGTGGAGACGGTGCCCCCGGTGGTGGAGGCGGGGGCGCGGGTGCTGGTGGCGGGCTCGGCCGTGTTTCAGCACGCCGATGGTGTGCCCAAGGGGATGGCTCTCATCGGGGAGAGCGTGCGCAAGGTGAGGCCGGGGGTCTAGAGTCGATTTCGTTTTGTAGATGAACGCCCTGGCAGAAGCCCAGGGCGTTTTCGATTGGCGAAGGCGCCTGGCTACTTCGCTACCTTGAGCTGCGTGCGCAGGCAGCGGGTGCAGATGGCGATTCGCTGCGGGCGGCCGTCGATGGTCACCGTGCGCTTCTGGATGTTGGCTCGGAAGACGCGATTGGTCTTGGGCGCTCGCCGCTCCCACCGTCCGGCGTGCTTGTGCCGGATGTTGCGTCCGTACATGGTTCCCTTGCCGCAGATAGCGCATCTGGCCATCGAAGCTCGCTCCCTTTGTCCCTTGCACCCGTCAGTGGGCGGGGGTAGAATTCAGCACGCAGGCATCATATCATTCTATGTCGACGAAGAGCAAGGTGACGCGGCACGCTGCTCGAGGGCATTCTGCGTAGCCGTGTCCTAGAAGGAAAGCCCCTCCGAAGAGTCGTTCCATGACCAAACCATCGGTGCTGAGTACACTGTCGGGAAGCGAATTACGGGCGATGTTCGCTGCCGCCACCGACTGGCTGGAGCGCCACGTCGAGGCTATCAACGCCATCAACGTCTTCCCCGTACCGGACGGCGACACCGGCACCAACATGTACCTCACGATGCGCTCCACCCTCGAGGAGGCCTATCGCAGCGATGGCGATAGCGTGGCTGCGGTGCTGGGGGCGATGTCCAAGGGAGCCCTGATGGGCGCCCGCGGCAACTCCGGCGTCATCTTATCCCAGATCATTCGCGGCTTGGCCCGCGCCGCCGAGGAGCGCCAGCATCTGGACGCGGCAGGCCTTGCGGCTGGCCTGGTCGAGGCGGTGGCTACTGCCTACAAAGCTGTCAGCGAGCCGGTGGAGGGCACTATTCTCACCGTGATGCGAGAGGCCGCCGCTGCCGCTCAAGGCGAGGCTCAGAGGGATGAGCGGGACATCCTGGCGGTAGTGGCTTCGGCCACCGAGGCGGCCCGCGAGGCGGTGGCCAAGACCCCCACCCTCCTGCCGGTGCTGGCCGAGGCAGGGGTAGTGGACGCTGGCGGCCAGGGGCTCTACGTAATGCTTGAGGGCTTCCTGCGCTACCTCAAGGGCGAGGAGGAGATTCCGGCTGGCCCGCTGGTGGCCGCCGAGGAGATCGAGCGCGATTGGCTTACGGTGACCAGCCAGATGCACGAGGTGGGCGAGTCTCTCTATGGCTACTGCACGGAGTTCCTGGTTTACGGTCGCAATCTGCGCAGCGATGACATCCAGAGGCGGATGGGGAAGTTGGGCGATTCGGTGCTGGTGGTGGGGGACGAGAGCTTGCTGCGGGTGCATGTCCACACCGACGATCCCGGCGCTGCCCTGAGCTATTGCACCGCTCTGGGCTCCGTTAATCAAATAAAGGTGGACAACATTCAGGCGCAGGCTGAGGAATTCCTGGCCGTGCATCAGCGGCAGAGGGCTGCCGCTCTGCCCGTGGACATTGCCACGGTGGTCGTGGTGGCTGGCGAGGGCATGGAGCGGGTGTTTCAGAGCATGGGAGCCACCGCTATCGTGGAGGGCGGGCCCACGATGAACCCAAGTACTCGCCAGCTCCTGGAAGCCATCGAACGGTGCCCCGCGGACCGTGTGGTGCTTGTGCCCAACGATAAGAACATCGTCATGGCGGCAGAACAGACGCTTTCCATGACTCGCAAAGAGGTGCGCCTTGTCAAGACGACCAGTGTGCCACAAGGGGTAGCCGCTCTTCTGGCCTTCAGCCCAGACGAGGACCTGGAGGCGAACGTCGAAGGTATGGAGGAGGCCAAAGCCGGCGTTCGCACGGTGGAGGTGACGCGGGCTATTCGCACTACCAGCATTGGCGGCCTGCGCATCCGGGAGGGTCAGTGCATAGCGGTGGTCGATGGAGAGCTGAAGGTGGCTAGGAAGACTCCGGAGGCAGCGGTGAAGGCTGTCCTGGGTCACCTGCCCATGGAGGAAGTCAGCCTGATCACCCTCTACTATGGCGCCGATACCCGCGAGGCGGAGGCGCGAACACTGGCCCGCGAGCTGCGTCGCCGCCATCCTGAGCACGACGTGGAGGTTGTCTACGGCGGCCAGCCCCACTACTACTACATCGTCTCGGCGGAGTAAGAGTCGCCCAGCTAAGCCAACAGTCATAGCAGCCGCTGCCATATTTCGGGTTTCATGCATCCCCGTCAAGCCCAACGGATGGCCTGCCTATTGGCAGGGGGCGCTTTTGCGGCGCAGGTGCCGTTGGTATACTACCCAGCGGAGGTTAGGGCTTGGCGCGTAAAGTAGCTATGGTGACTGACAGCACCGCTGACCTGGCGCCAGAGCTGGTCGAAGAGTTGGGTGTCACTATCGTGCCCCTGCAGGTTATCTTCGGCAATGAGGCCTATCGGGAAGGGGTGGACATCACCACCGAGGAGTTCTACGAGCGATTGGTCAAGAGCCGTCGGTTGCCCACCACCTCTGCCCCCTCGGTGGGCGACTTCCAGGAGGCCTACGAGCGGCTGCTGAAGGAGGTCGATTCCATAGTCTCCATCCATATCGGGGCGAAGATCTCAGCCACCGTACAGGCCGCTCGGACTGCCAGGCAATCGCTAGCCAAGCCCGAACGCGTCGAGGTAGTCGATTCTCAGGTCATCTCTTTGGCGATGGGCTTCGCGATCATGGAGGCGGTGGGGGCTGCCCGCGCCGGCGCCAAGCTGGCCGAGGTGAAGGCGGCGGCCGAGAACGCTGCCGAGAGAACTCACGTGCGGTTCATGCTGGACACTCTGGAGTATCTGCGCCGCGGCGGGCGCATCGGTCGCGCCCGCGCCTACCTGGGAACGCTCCTCAGTGTCAAACCGATCCTGTCTTTCCGTGAGGGCGAGCTTTATCCGGAGGAGCGGGTGCGCACGCGGGCGCGCGGGCTGGAGCGCATCATCCAGTGGGCGATCAGGCAGCAGACGGCAAGACGAGTTGCCGTAGGTCACTCTACTACGCCCGACGAGGCGGAGAGCATCAGGGAGAGACTGGCCATCGCCTTCCCCAATGTCAAGGTGCACGTGGTGAGATTCGGGCCTGTTCTTGGCACCCATGCGGGTCCGGGCATCGTGGGCGTTGGCATCATGGAAGGAGAGTAGGCGGAGGTTGGCCGAGGCGGTGATAGACAACCTGCGCAAAGTCCTGGAGCTGGAGCGAGCCAAGGGCTTTGCCGATAGTGCTGTCCTGGGGGGATTGGATGGCTATCTGCGGCGCTTGTTGGAAGACAGTCCGTCGTCCTTCAATCGTCGTCTGTCAGCAATGATACGCTCTCTTCCTGACGGCGGCTATGCCTCCTTGCCTTCGTCAAAGCGCCGCCGCTGGCTGGAGGAACTTCTGGCGATCGTGGATGATCGCTCTGCTGGCGCCCAGCCATCGCCTATGGTCAGGTCAAAGACGGTTGCTTCTTCCGCACCGCCAGCAGTCAGCAGTGCCAAGAAGGGGGCGAGGCCCGTTGCGGCTAGGCGAGCCGTGCAGACGGTCGGGCAAGCTTCCCTCGATTCGTGCATCACCGTTCTCAAGGGCGTGAGCCGGGCCACCTTGTCCCGCTTCGCTCGCCTGGGTGTAAACACCATCCGCGATCTGCTCTTTCACTTTCCCTATCGCTACAACGACTTCGCCAACATTCGTCCCATATCTCAGCTCGTTGTAGGCGAGGAGCAAACAGTGCTGGCCACCGTGTGGTCAGCGGCGGAGACGACCATCGGCCGCCGCCTGAAGGGCACCGAGGCCATCGTCGGCGACGAGACGGGCACCCTTCGGGTCATCTGGTGGGGGCAGCGCTACATCGCCCGCCAGCTTCGGTCGGGGGCACGAGTGGCTCTCAGCGGCAAGGTCAGCGTCTATCGCGGCCAGCGGCAGATGGAATCGCCCGAATACGAGTTCCTGGTCAGCGATGACCTCATCCACACCGCCCGCCTGGTGCCCGTCTATCCCCTCACCGCGGGCCTCTTTCCGCGCGTCGTCCGCCGCTTGGCGAAGGAAGCCCTGGACGATTTCGCCGATGATGTTGCGGACCCTATGCCGCCGGAGCTGAAGGAGCGCCTGCGCCTCTGGCCGCTGCCCTACGCCTTGCGCCAGATGCACTACCCTGACTCCATGGAGACAGCGCAGATGGCCCGCCGCTGCTTGGCCTTCCAGGAGCTTCTGATCATTCAGTTGGGCGTTCTCAAGCGCCGCCGGGCCTGGCAGGAGAGCGGCAGGGCCTGCCCGTTGGCCCTGTCACAAGGGGCCCTCGATGGCTTCCTAGCCTCCCTTCCCTTCACGCTCACCGAGGCGCAGAGGCGGGTCATGGGCGAAATGGCAGCCGATATCGGCCGCGAGGTGCCCATGAGCCGCCTCCTCCAGGGTGACGTTGGCAGCGGCAAGACGGTGGTAGCTACCGTTGGCCTCCTGGCTGCTGTTGCCAGTGGCTGTCAGGGGGCGATGATGGCCCCCACCGAGATCCTGGCCGAGCAGCACTACCGCACTATCTGCGCCCTCCTTGGCGACGGGCGGGAGCCTATCTTGGATGGCGGCGTGTTCCAGCCGCCGTACATGGAGAAGCCCCTGCGGGTTGTCCTTCTCACCGGTAGCCTGCGGGGCAGGGAAAAGGCGGCCGCCCAGGAGGCCATCGCTCGCGGCGAGGTGGACATCGCTATCGGCACTCACGCTCTTATCCAGGCTGAGGTCGCTTTTCCTCGCCTGGGCCTGGTGGTGGTCGACGAGCAGCATCGCTTCGGCGTCATGCAGCGGGCCGCCTTGCGAGCCAAGGGCTTGTCACCCCACGTGCTGGTGATGACCGCCACGCCTATCCCCCGAACCCTCGCTCTGACCGTCTACGGCGACCTGGACATCTCCCTCATTGACGAGATGCCGCCCGGGCGCAAGGTGGTGAAGACCATCCGCGCCCTCCCTCACGAGCGGGACGAGGTCTACGGGTTCGTGCGGGAGGAGGTGGCCAAGGGTCGCCAGGCTTATATTATTTGTCCCCTGGTAGAGGAATCGGAGGCGATTGCTGCTAAGGCGGCAGTCCAGGAGTACAAGCACCTGGCTCGCGATGTCTTTCCCGATCTGCGTCTCGGCCTGGTGCATGGCCGTCTCGCCTCCGCCGGGCGAGAGGCGGAGATGCGATCATTCCGTGACGGCGATCTGGACATCCTGGTCTCCACTGCCGTTGTGGAGGTGGGCATCGATGTCCCCAACGCCGCTATAATGCTGGTGGAGGGCGCAGACCGCTTTGGACTCTCCCAACTTCATCAGTTTCGCGGCAGGGTAGGCCGCGGCGAGCACCAGAGCTACTGCATCCTCCTGTCGGAGAACCCCTCGCAGGAGGCCCAGGAGCGGTTGAGCCTCATGGAGACCATCTACGATGGCTTCCGCCTGGCCGAGGAGGACTTGCGTCTGCGCGGCCCGGGCGAGTACTTTGGCACCCGTCAGACGGGCATGCCCGACCTGAAGGTGGCCCGCTTGTCGGACATCGATCTCATCGAGAGGGCGCGGGCGGAGGCCGCTCGTCTTCTGGAGGCAGACCCTTCGCTGGCTCGGCCAGAGCATCGCCTGCTGGAGCGTCGGGTGTCGCACTTGTGGGAACGGGTGACGGCGGAGGTGAGTTGAGACGATGCTGATCAAGCACGAAATCGCCCGCCTTGTCACGGACGCCGCCGCTACGGCTCAGGAAGAGGGAGACCTGTTGCCGTTGGCCCTGCCGGAGGTGACGGTGGAGCATCCGGCGCGGGAAGAGCACGGCGACTATGCCGTCAGTCTCCCCATGAAGCTAGCGCGGGCTGCCCGCTCCGACCCCCTGGCTATCGCCGAGGCCATCGCCAAGCACATCCGGCCCAGCGATGCTATCGCCGAGGTGGCGGTGGCCCCGCCGGGGTTCATCAACTTTCGCCTCAGTGATGCCTGGCTGGCCCGCCAGGTAGACGCCATCCTCGTCCAGGGCGGGCGCTTCGGCGATGTGGCCTTGGGCCAGGGCCAGCGTCTCCAGTTGGAGTTCGTCAGCGCCAATCCGGTGGGCCCCCTGCATGTGGGTAACGGTCGCGGCCTGGCCATCGGCGATACCCTGGCCGGCGTGCTGGCGGCTGCCGGCTATGCGGTGGAGCGGGAATATCTGGTGAACGACGCTGGCACTCAGACCGAGACCTTCGCCGGCACGCTATATGCCCGCTATCAGCAGCTCTTCGGCCGGGAGGTGGAGGTCCCCGAAGGGGGCTATCCTGGCCGCTATGTGGTGGAACTGGCTGAGGAGTTGAAGGCGGAGCATGGCGAGGCCTTTCTGAGGCCGACGGGCGAGCCCTGGCCGCCCGAGCTCCACGACGTGGGCGTGGCCAGAATGCTGGCGGTCATCCGCAGCGATCTGGCGGCCATCGGCGTGAACTATGACGTCTGGTTCAGCGAGAAGAGTCTCTACACTGCCGCCGGGTCCTATGAGCGGGCGATGGAGCTTCTACGAGAGAAGGGTGTGGTGGCCGAGAAGGAAGGGGCGGTCTGGTTCACGTCGTCGGCCCTGGGGGAGGACAAGGACAACGTGCTGGTGCGCTCTACCGGCTCCCCCACCTACTTCGCCTCCGACATCGCTTACCACTACGACAAGTTCCTGCTGCGTGGCTTCCAGCGGGTGATCAACGTCTGGGGCGCCGATCACCAGGGCCACGTGCCCCGCATGCAGGCCGCCGTGGCCGCTCTGGGCGTCGACCCCGAGCGGCTGGACATCATCATCTACCAGTTGGTGACCCTACGGCGGGGCGCGGAGATCGTCCGTCTCTCCAAGCGCACGGGCGAGATCATCACCCTGCGTGAGTTGGTGGAGGAGGTGGGCGCGGACGCCTGTCGTTTCTTCTTCCTGGCTCGCGCCGCCGATTCGCACATGGACTTCGACCTGGAACTGGCCAAGCGGCAGAGCGCTGAGAACCCCGTCTACTACGTGCAGTATGCCCACGCCCGCATCGCCGGCATCCTGGCGCACGCTGCCGAGCAGGGCGTCGACTACGCCGACGGCGACCTGGCGCTCTTGAGCCACCCGGCCGAACTGGCCCTCATCCGCAGGATGCTGCTCCTGCCGGAGGTGGTGGAGGGGGTGGCCCGCACCCTGGAGCCCCACCACCTGCCCCACTACGCTCTCGAGCTGGCCACCGTCTTCCACGACTTCTACGAGAAGTGCCGGGTGGTCTCCGACGACCTGCCCTTGTCGAAGGCGCGGCTGAAGCTGGTGGCGGCCTGCAAGAGCGCCCTGGCCCGAACGCTGGGTCTCATGGGCGTGTCGGCGCCGGATAGAATGTAGCGAGTGCCGCCTTGTCCCCGCTTCCGGCGCATGCTAGTATTCCGTTAGCCCACCTTTGCGAGGTTGTGAGCTCATGACCAAGAGAGGCCGCGTATTTGCAGGCATCCGCTGCACGGGTCGTCAGCATCTCGGCAACTACCTGGGGGCGATCCAGAACTTTGTGACTCTCCAGGAGGAATACGACTGCATCTACTCCGCCGTCGATGTTCATACCATCACCACACCCTGGGAGCCGGGCGAGCTGCGGGAGAACGTGTGGGAGACCGTGCTCGACCTGCTGGCCGCCGGCATCGAGCCTGAGCGCACCATCCTCTATGTGCAGTCGCACGTGCCCGAGGTGCTGGAGCTGGCCATGTTCCTGGGCATGATCACCCCCTTGGGCTGGCTAACCCGCGTCACTACTTTCAAGGACAAGGTTCGGCTGCACCCCGAGAACGTGAACTACGGCCTGGTGGGCTACCCCGTCCTCATGACCGCCGACATCATTCTCTACAAGGCGGACAGGGTGCCCGTGGGCGAAGACCAGCAGCCTCACCTGGAACTGGCGCGGGAGATCGCCCGCCGGTTCAACCGCCTGTTCGGGCAGACCTTCCCCGAGCCCTACGCCAAGCTCACACAGGCGCCGGTAGTGCTGGGCCTGGACGGCGTCAACAAGATGAGCAAGAGCCTGGACAACCACATCGAGCTGGCGGCCACGCCCGAGGAGACAGAGCGGCGGGTGATGATGGCCGTCACCGACCCCCAGCGAACCCATCGCCACATCCCCGGTCGGCCCGAGGTGTGCAACGTCTACAGCCTCCACCAGCAGTTCAACCCGGACAAGGTGGAGGTGGTGTATGAAGAGTGCACCACGGCCAAGCGGGGCTGCGTCGAGTGTAAGCAGCAACTGGCCGAGGGCATTAATCGCGTGCTGGGGCCCTTCCGCCAGCGGCGCCAGGACTTGGCCAGCCGTCCGCAGTACGTCGAGGAGGTGCTGGCCGACGGGGCTGCCCGTGCCCGGATGATTGCCAGCGAGACCCTGGCCGAGGCGCGGGACAAGATGGGACTGCCTGCGCCCTATGGCGACTGAACTCCCTTCGGCAAGCTCAGGGCAGGCCCCTCTGTCCAGGAGCGGCAAGAGCCCCCTGGAGGTGGCCCGCCTCTGCGCCCGTGAGGGCGAGCGCATTGTCATGGCTGCCTTCGGCCGTCCTCAGGACGTGCGGGTCAAAGGGCGGGGCAACCTGGTTACCGCCGCCGACCTGGCCTCCGAGCGGGCCATTCACGAGATCCTGGCCGCCGAGTACCCCGACCACTCCATCCTCTCGGAGGAGACGGCTGCCAGCGCCAGGAGCGAGGGCTGGATGTGGGTGGTGGACCCTCTGGACGGCACCCACAACTACACTCGCGGCATCCCCTTCTTCTGCATCAACATCGCCCTGTGCTATCGACAGGAGCCGGTGGTGGCGCTGACCTATGAGCCCGTTCGAGGGGAGGAGTTCTGGGCCCAGAAGGGCGAGGGGGCGTTCGTCAACGGCGAGCGGATGCAGGCCTCCCAGAGGGAGAGCGTGCAGGCGTCGCTGGTGGCGATGGGCCTGGGCTACGACGACCGGAGGGCGGGCCACATGCTGGCCCTGCTGCACGAGCTGTGGCCGGGGGTGCAGGGCGCACGCATCATGGGCAGCGCCGCCCTGGGGTTGGCCTACGCTGCCTGCGGCCGGTTCGACCTGGTCGTGCATCATGTGCTGTTCCCCTGGGACATCGCGGCGGGCATCCTGCTGGTGCGAGAGGCGGGCGGGGCGATCAGCGACCGCGACGGCGGTCCGGTGAGCATCCGGAGCGAGGGGGCGATCGCCGGGGCGCCGGGGGCCCACGCCGACTTCCTCCGCCTGGCGGCGGGCAGGCCCTGGCGCTAGGGCCAATCTCGCCTCCTTGCCAACCCCCGCGCCTGCGAGTAGGATGAGGGCGCTGCGTCTTGATGTCTTCGGGACTTTCTGGCATGGTGCGGGCGCTGGCTCAACCACAGCGCCAGCGCAAACTTGTGTGTGAGGTGCATGATGGCGGTCTACGCGAAAGCAGCGCTTGGGGCATTCCATCTTGGGGACGTGAGCTTCACGCTTGACGAGAGTTCGAGGAGGCGGCTGATCGCCATAAGCGCCATCCCCTTCCTCTCGGTCGCAGCGATGGTCGCCCTAGGCTGGCTGACCGTAGCCCTGGGCTATGGCCCCCACCGTATCGAGGCCCCGGAGGCCCTGCTGCGAGGACAGCTGGCGGCGGGCTACGCCATGTCGGTCCTCGCCCCACTGTCGCTAGCCGTGCTCCTCGGCGCCGGGTCTCTGGAGTTAACGGATCCTGAGAGGAAGTGGGCGCTGGCCCTCGCTGCTGGCGCGGCGCTGGTGGCATTGGGTTTCGCAGCAACGGTCGTAGTCATGTCGTTGGGCCTGGGGTGGGATCTGGCAATTCAGTACTTCGTCAATACCTGGGCCCAACTCGGCGCCAATCTGGGGCTGATAGCGGCAGGTTACGTCTACTGCGCGCGGCCCCGACGGTAGCGGGCCTCGCCGCAGGCACGTGGTACGCCAGGAGGCGATGGCTGAGGTAGGGCTGTCGGCGGGCGTCTACTCCTCTCCTACCTCGGTGGCTGTCCAGCGGTGGTTGCGCTCGTAGTAGGAGAGCCGCAGGAGGCGGTCGCCCTCGAGTCGCACCAGGTAGCAGCGGCGGCGGGGCTCCTGCCACTCGCGCTCCACCGCCAGCACCTCGTGCTCTTCGCCGCGCCAGGTCACGCGCAGGGGTCGCTGGGGGTAGCGGCTGCCGGCGTAGCAGGCGACCTCGACCAGCTCCTCAATCATCAGCGGCTGGCGGCTCGGGCCTCTCGAGGAGCTCCATCACCAGGCGGAAGGCCGTGCCCCCCGCTCGCAGGCAGACGCGTATGGGGACATCCGAGCTGTAGAAGGCATCCCGGCCCTCGGGCGTGCTGAGGTCCATCCCAGTCAGCTCGCGGCAGGAGAGGGTGCCCATCTCCTCCTGGAAGCGGCGGCAGAACTCCTGGGCGAGGGCATAAGCCTTGTCGCGCGGCTGCCAGGGCTCCTCGCGCCCGTACTTGAGGCCGATGGCCATGACCGAGCCCACCACGGTGCCGCAGACGTCGCCTCTGCCACCGATGCCGCCACCAAAGGCGGTGGCGATCCTGGGGATGGCCTCGTTCTCTATTCCCAACTCCTGGCACACGGCCAGCAAGAGGGACTCCGCTCAGTCGTAGCCTCGGCCGAGAAGCAGTTGCGCCCTGTTCACTTCCATGGTCATCACCTCACAGCTTGGGCCTGGCCTTGTGCCAGTCGGTGGCTTGCTCGTATCCGCCGGAGGCGGACCCGCCTCCGGCGGGGGCGTAGGGTGCTGGTGTGGCAGCGGGAGTCACAGCTTGGGCCTGGCCTTGTGCCACTCGGTCGCCTGCTCGTAGGCGTAGGCAGCGCGCAGGATGGTCGGCTCGTCGAAGGGCTTGGCCATGATCTGGAGGCCCACCGGCAGGCCGTCTCCGCCAGACGCCAGAGGACGTCCGCCTTCGGCGGAGGCGGACCCGCCTCCGACGGGGGCGAAGCCACAGGGGATGGAGATGGCGGGAATGCCGGCGATGTTCACCGGAATGGTACAGACGTCGCTCAGGTACATCTGGAGGGGGTCGGCCACCTTCTCCCCCAGCTTGAAGGCAGGCGTAGGGGAGACGGCGGTCACCAGCGCGTCGCAGCGCTGGAAGGCAGCGTCGAACTCGCGGCGGATGAGGGTGCGCACCTTCTGGGCCTTGAGGTAATAGGCGTCGTAGTAGCCGGCGGAGAGGGCGTAGGTTCCGAGCATGATCCGCCGCTTCACCTCATCGCCGAAGCCATACTGGCGGGTGAGCTCCATGTTACGCCACATGCTATCGCCTCGCATGTTGGAGTAGCCGTACTTGACGCCATCGTAGCGGGCCAGGTTGGCCATGGCCTCGCTGGGGGCGATGATGTAGTAGCAGGCCAGGGCGTAGCCGGTGCTGGGCAGGGAGACCTCCCAGTCGATCTCGGCGCCCAGTTCCTCCATCTTGTTCACCGCCGCCTCAATAGAGGCGCGCACGCCATCGTCCATCCCCTCCACGAAGTACTCCTGAGGCACGCCGATGCGCATGCCCTTGAGGTCGGGGATGAGCGACTGGGTGTAGTCGGGGACGTCCAGGGGCGCGGAGGTGGCGTCGCGCTTGTCGTGGCCGGCGATGACGTTCATCACCAGGGCGCAGTCGGTGACGTCCTTGGTGAGGGGGCCGATCTGGTCGAGGGAGCTGGCGAAGGCCACCAGGCCGAAGCGGCTGACGCGGCCGTAGGTGGGCTTGAATCCCACCACGCCGCAGAGGGCGGCGGGCTGGCGGATGCTGCCGCCGGTGTCCGAGCCGAGGGCGTAGATGCACTCGCTGGCACCGACGGCGGCGGCTGAGCCCCCGGAGGAGCCGCCAGGCACTCGCTCCAGGTCCCAGGGGTTGTGGGTGGGGTAGAAGGCCGAGTTCTCGGTGGAGGAGCCCATGGCGAACTCGTCCATGTTGGCCTTGCCCACCATCACCAGGCCAGCGTCGAGCAGGCGTTCGCTGACGTGGGCTTGATACGGCGGCAAGAAGTTCTCCAGCATGCGGGAGCCGCAGCTGGTGGGAACACCCTTGGTGCAGATGAGGTCCTTGATGGCGGCGGGAATGCCGGTGAGAGGGGCAGCGTTGCCGGCGGCGATGCGCTTGTCGGCCTCCTCCGCCTGCTTCAGGGCCAGCTCTTCGGTGAGGGTGACGTAGGCCCTGACGCGCTCGTCCACCTGGTGGATGCGGTCGAGGACGGCCTGGGTGAGCTCGCGGGAGGATAGCTCCCGGCGGGCGAGGCGGTCGGCGGCTTCATGGATGGTGAGGTCGTAAAGCTCCACTGGTGGCCTCCTAGGTGCTTACTCCAGGACCGCTCTCACCCGGAAGAAGCCGCGCTCGGACAAGGGGGCGTTGGCCAGGATGTCCTCGGTCGGGTAGGAGGGCCGCGGTTCGTCGGCGCGCATCACGTTCTCTAGGGAGATGGGCTGAGAGGTGGGAGGGATGCCCTCGGTGTCTATCTGCTGGAGGACCTGGAAATAGTCGAGAATCTGGGAGAGCTGCTGCTCGAACTTGGCCGTCTCCTCCTCGCTCAGGCTCATGCGGAAGAGCATGGCGACGTGTTGGACTTCCTCGCGGGTGATGGCCATCGATGTTCCTCCTCCCTGGTTCAAGCGGCCCCATTATAGCAAGGCGATTGGCCTATCCGAAAGGGGCGTGGTGTTTCAGGACATGTGAGAGATGATAGGTTGCCGCTTTCCTTGTGTCGGTTCGAATGACTGCGCTCGATACATGGCAGCCTCCCGTTTTGGGCCGCTCATGGTGAGCTTGTCGAACCATGAGCCCCGCATATCCTTCGACAAGCTCAGGATGAGCGGGGGATCGCGCTCGTGGGTCTGGCGGATCGTTGCTAGGGCAGGTTGACCCCGAGGGCCTTGCTCATGTCTGCTGCGGCTTGGAGGAAGGCGTCGATGTAGTCGCCGAATCTGATCTGCGTCTTGGCCCGGTTATATGCGTAGAGGAACTGACCGGGGCGGATGAAGAGCGTGAACCCGTGGTTGTTTCGATAGTCGTTCATGAGCTTACGTTGGGCGTGGTCGCTGTAGTGCGCAAGGTAGTTCCTTATTGTGAAGAACTCGTCAATGCGCCTGGCGGTCGCTTTGCTGATCGCCTGGAAGGGGTTGTGTGCTGGGACCAAGATTTTCCTGGCCGTGGCTCTTGTGTGTCCGACGCTCTTGAAGTCCAGATAGTCAAGGCCCGTAAGCATGGCGGCGCATACGTTGCGGGTTAGGTTCTTGCTCAGGGCCATACCCTTGTAGTCGGCGTACCGGGACGTGTCCTTGTTGAGGCAGTCGATCAGTAGATCGTTTACTAGGACTTCCCACAAGGCGGCGACCTTGAAAACGAAGGCTTCCAGGACTTCCGTTTTCTCCTGGGGCCGCGCGACGACCTTCTTGGCGGCGACTATCTTGTTAAGGAACCGGATATACCAGTGAAGGTCCTCGACGAAGTTGCGTAGCGTGACTTTTGTGGAGGCCTTCTTCATGCCGCACCTCCGTTGGCGTCTGCCTGGGTTGGAGAGCCGGGGCCAGGCAACTAAGACGATAGTAGCGAGCTACGAATGTTTCCGCAAGTGACAAGTTCCTGAGGGAACGTCAACATGGCAGTACGCAGGCCCACCGGGGCCTGGTTGCTGCGCACGACTCGCCCTGCTACCATACCCTAGGTTGTGGTTGAGGACGTGAAGACAATATCCGCTCCCACGGCGGCCAGCCTGGGCCAGCCCAGCTACGTTTGGCGCTTCGGCCTGGAGCGCCGCCTCGAGTTGATCCGCCGCTATGTTCCCCTGGAAGGTCGCTACATCCTAGATATCGGTTGCGGCATAGGAACGTTCGTTCAGCGCCTGCGGGAGTTCTCGCCGTACGTCTACGGAGTGGACATCGACCAGGAGCGCGTGCGCAGGGGGGCGATGGCTCTGCCCCAACTGGTGGTGGCAGTGAGTGAGCACCTGCCCTTCGCCGACGCTAGCTTCGATGTCGTCCTTCTGCATGAGGTCCTGGAGCACGTGCGCGACGATCGCCTCACCCTGGGAGAGGCCAGCCGGGTGACCAGGCCCGGGGGAAGGATCGTTATCTATTGCCCCAATCGTCTCTACCCCTTCGAGACCCACGGCATCTTCGTGGGCAAGCGCTACGTGTTTGGCAACATCCCGTTGGTGAACTACCTGCCGGACCGGCTACGCAAACGGCTGGTGCCCCATGTGCGGGCCTATACGAGACGAAGCCTCAGGCGGCTGTTCGCCGGTCTGAGGGCGACGCCCGTCGTCCACACGTGCGTTTTCCCGGGATTCGACAACCTGGCGGCTCGAAGTGCCCTGGCCTCTTCGATCTTGCGGCGCGTGCTCTATCCGCTGGAAAATACGCCTCTGGGCAACTTTGGCCTGTCTCATTTCGTTGTATTAGAAAAGAGGGGATAGAGAAGTCATGGCCAGAGCGTATGGTTCTCGGCGGCGGAGGCTACGGCGGCTGAACGGTGGTCGTCGTCGGCCAGGCGCTCCCTGGTTCTGGCTGGTCGGCGGCCTGGTCTTGCTGCTGGCGATCTTGGGGATCGGCGGCGGCGTCTCCTTCGCTGTGTATTACCACTACGCGGACGGCCTGGAGCGACCCGATGTCGTCCTGGCTCGCACCGGCTCGGCTGGCACCCGCATCTTCGACCGCAACGGCAACCTGCTCTACGAATTCGTGGACCCTCTGTCCGGCCTGAAGAACCCTGTCCCCCTGTCGGAGATCTCTCCCTGGCTGGTCTACGCCACCATCTCTACCGAGGACGCCAGCTTCTACGACAACCCCGGGGTAAACATAAGGGGGTTGCTGCGGGCTGCCATGGAAAACCTGACTCCCTTCGGGCCTGGCTTCTTCGAGGGAAGCGGGGGCAGCTCCCTGACTCAGCAACTGGTGAAGAACGTCTACATTCCGCCGGAGGAGCGGGCCGAGCGGTCGCTGGGGCGTAAGCTCAAGGAGGTCGTCCTGGCCATCGAGCTGAAGCGTCGCTACGATGACGATCAGATCCTGGAGTGGTATCTGAACCAGGTCTACTACGGTAACTTCGCCTACGGTGCTGAGGCCGCCGCCTGGCGCTACTTCGGAAAGCCGGCCAAGGACCTTAGCCTGGCGGAAGCGGCGATGCTGGCTGGGATTCCCTCGGCGCCAGGCGACTACTCCCCTGCCATCCCCGAGAACCGACTGGAGGCCACTCGCCGTCAGCACTACGTCCTGGACCTGATGGTGGAGCACGGCTATATTAGCCAGGAGAAGGCCGAGGAGGCAAAACAGGAGGAGCTGACCTTCGAGGAGGGGGCCTTCCCCATTCGAGCGGCCCACTTCGTATTCTATGTGAAGGACGTCGTGACCAAGATGTGCGAGAAGGGGCAGCTAGAACTGCCGGAGGACACCGACTGCTCTCAACTGGTGTACCGCGGCGGCCTGCGGGTCACTACCAGCCTCGATCTTGCGCTACAGCAGAGAGCGGAGGACATCATCGAGGAGAACATCAGCGCGGTTGAGGGCCGCTACGGCGGTCACAACGCCGCCTCGGTGGTCATCGAGCCGGCCACTGGGGAGATCCTGGCGATGGTGGGGAGCCGCAACTACTTCCGGGAGGACATCGACGGCCAGGTAAACATCACCACCTCCGAGCGCTCGCCGGGCTCCTCCATAAAGGTGTACACCTATCTGACCGCCTTTCTTCAGGGCTGGACGCCAGCAACGGTAGTCAGGGACGAGCCCGTCGACATAAAGTCGGCCAGCGGTCAGCCCATCCAGAACTGGAACTTCAAGTTCAAGGGGCCGGTGACCGTGCGTACGGCTCTGGCCGAGTCGATCAACATCCCGGCGATCAGGACGATCCTGGCGGTGGGGGTAGAAGGTGTGGTGGACACCGCGCACAAGATGGGCATCACTTCCCTCAACGAGCCCGGCCGCTACGGGCCTGCCCTCACCCTCGGCGGCGGCGAGGTCAACCTCCTCGACCACACCTATGCCTACAGCGTCTTCGCTAACAACGGGCTGATGGTGGGCATGCCTACAGTGGAGGATTTGCCCTCGGGCTACCGCCAACTCGATCCGGTGGCGATCCTGAGGATGGAGAACGCTGTGGGGACGGTGCTGTATGAGTACGCGGGGGCCGATTCGCTGCAGGTGGTACCGGAACCCTACGCTTACCTGATCACCGATATCCTCTCCAAGAGCGCCATCCAATGGAGTGGCCTCACTATCTCCCGTCCGGCGGCTGCCAAGACAGGCACCAGCGAGGGGTTCCACGATGCGCTGGTGATGGGCTATTCGCCCGATCGAGCGGTGGGTGTGTGGATGGGCAACGCCGATAACACTCCCATGGCCGAGGGCACGTTCAGCTTTGCCGGCTCCGGCCCCATATGGAAGGCGATAATGGAGGCCGCTCATGAGGGCGTCGAAGTGCACGACTTCGCGGTCCCGGAAGGCGTATATTTTGCCCCTTGCGCTGGCAGGTCGGAGGTCTTTGTGGAAGGCACGCGGTGCACCTACGCGCCGCCCAAGCCCAGCCCCACTCCTACCCCCAGTCGCACTCCCCGTCCAAGTCCCACCAGTACTCCGGCGACGCCGAGGGCCACCCCGATAGCCACCCCGATAGCCACCCCCGCAGTCACCCCGGCCAGCACGGCCTCTCCAGAGCCATCCCAGCCTCCCTCTACCGCAGAGCCGGGTGGCTAGTCTGACCTCGGCCAGTAGCTTATCCTCAACGTTTTGAGCAAAGCTTGCGCTATGGCTGCTAGGCTATAGTATTTAGGATCGCTTTGCGATGAGTGCCTTCTCGGGGGAGGGGATTGCAGGAAGATAGCTCTCAGCCAGAGGTTCGCCGCGGCCGTCTTCCGGGCGACGTTTTCGTCCGACGGCGGCGGGTGCCCCGCCGCGGCTTGCACCGAGTGCTGGGAGTGCCGGGGCTGTTCAGCGCCGCTTACGGCAACGTTGGCTCGTCCATCTACTATGCCCTCGGTGTAGCCGCTCTCTTCGCCCTGGGCCTGACGCCCATGGCCTTCATCATCGCTGGCCTTATCTTCGGCTGCACCGCTCTGACCTACGCTGAGGGGACCACCGCCATGCCCGAGGCCGGCGGCTCCGCTATGTTCGCTCGCCGCGGCTTCAACGAGCTGTTCAGCTTTGTGGCCGGTTGGGCTCAGGTGCTCAACTTTGTGGTGACCATCGCCATATCTGCTTTCGCTGTGCCCAATTATCTGGCGGTTTTTCTGCCCATTCTCAAGACCTGGCCTGCGAACGCCATCTTTGGCATCGGTGTGGTGGGCTTTCTGGCGACCATCAATGTCGTCGGGGTGAAGGAATCCTCGGGTGTCAACATCGGCCTGGCCGTGCTGGACTTGCTTACCCAGACGTTCCTGGTGGTTCTTGGGCTGTTTCTCCTACTCAACATCAACACCCTCATCGATAACGTGCACTGGGGCGTAGCGCCGACCTGGGACAAGCTTGTGGTAGGGATCGCCATCTCCATGATCGCCTACACCGGCATCGAGACGGTGTCCAACCTGGCCGAGGAGACGCGCAATCCAGCCAAGAATGTTCCCCGTTCCATGTTCGGCGTCTTCGGCGTCGTTCTTCTGATGTATGCCCTGCTTCCTCTTATCGCCCTCAGCGCCATGCCGGTGGAGGAGGTTGCACCGGGCGAGTTTGAGACGGAACTCGCAATGGAAGACGGGTACATCCGCGACCCGGTGCTGGGGATCGTCGACCAGTTCCCTGGCGAGGCCCTGCAGGCGGTGCTATCGGTGTGGGTGGGCATCCTGGCTGCCACCATTCTCCTCATCGCCGCCAACGCCGGAATGCTGGGGCTGTCGCGCCTGGTCTACTCGATGGGCCGCCACAGGCAGCTTCCACCTGTGTTTAGCCAGATTGACGTCAAGCGACGCACCCCTGCTAACGCCATCGTCATCTTCGCCATCGTGGCCGCTGTGCTGATCATTCCGGGCAAGCTGGAGGTGCTGGCCAACGTGTATGCCTTCGGGGCGATGCTATCGTTTGGCTTTGCCCATTTATCGATCATCGCCATGCGCGTGAGGGAGCCGGGGATGGCGCGCCCCTTCAGGATTCCCTTCAATCTGCGGGTGGCCGGCAGACAGATCCCCCTGACAGCGGTCATCGGCGCCCTGGGCACGCTCTTCACCTGGGTGGTGGTAGTGGCCACCCAGGAGGCTGCCTGGGCGGTGGGATTCCCCTGGCTGGTAGCAGGACTGGTGATCTACTTGCTCTATCGCTGGGCCATCCATGAATCACCGATGAGGACGGTGAAGCTGGAGCCGCAGTAGGGTGGCTGCGGCCCGTGGGCTCGTTCAGAAACATGGGTGACACCTAGAATGGTGTCACTATGCGGATCATCAGTGGGACAGCGCCCGGGGCTCTACGCCTGGCAGGTCGCGGGCAGGAGCTGTCAGCCCAAGCCAGGCGAAGGCTGAAGTGGA
>DAOUEZ010000001.1:0-23899 GCA_034429995.1 Dehalococcoidia bacterium | reverse complement strand
GAAGGGAAAACCCGCCGTGAGGCTATCCGCGCTCTCAAGCGTTTCATCATTCGCGCAATCTGGCGACTGTGGCAAGAGTGTCGGCCGATCAGCAATACTACTTTCGCCGAAAATGCGGCCTAACCCTTGCACATAGGAGTCTCACGATGGCGCTGGTCAGGATGGGCAGGGTCTCCGTGCAGGGCGTTATTGGCCTTATGACGCTGAGAGGGCCGTGGCTTCGCACGGCAGAAGCGACCACCACCCGCTTTGGACGCTTCCCTTGGGGGAGGTCAGCAACAGCACTTGGGGTGGGGTTGGTCTAGAGGTGCGCGACAGGTATCATCTATCGGGATTGGGAGCATGCAGCGGCCAACTTCTGCGCTGGTTCGGGCGGTACCCTTCTTCTACGGCTGGTGGGTGGCCATCGCCGCGGCCATCATCATACTGGTCGCCAGCGCCTCGCCGCTATACATTTTCAGCGCCCTGATCGAGCCCCTGGAAGACGAGTTTGGCTGGTCGCGAGCGGCTATCGGGGCCGGCCCCTCCATCGGCGCGGTCATGTTTGGGTTGACTACCCCCATAGCCGGCTACCTAGTGGACCGTGTCGGTGTGCGCCGCCTGCTGCTGGTGGGCGTGCTGCTGGTGGGTGGTGGCAATGTGTTCATCAGCCAAATTCAGGCCCTCTGGCACTTCTACATCGCTGTGTCCCTTATTGGCGTCGGCATGGGCTCGGCTGGCCTGCCGGTGTGTGCAGTAGCCGTCGCTCACTGGTTTGCGAAGAGGCGGGGACGCGCTCTGGGCATCGTGAGCGCCGGTGCCGGGGCAACGGGCATCATGGTGGTGCTGACCCCCTTGCTGATAGCTCTCTTCGACGGCCGTACTGGCGTAATGGTCCTGGGCATCGTCCAGTTGGCCATCTGTATTCCTCTGGCCTTGACGGTGCGCCACCGGCCGGAGGAGATCGGCCTTCTGCCCGACGGCGAGCCTCTGGCCCTGGCCGAGGCCTCCGCCGATCCGCCGCCGGAGGCCGCGGAGAAGCGACGTGGCGGCAGCGAGATGGGTCAGTCGGAGGGGGTTGCCTTAGGTCAGGCGCTGCGCACCCGCTCTTTCTGGCTGCTGGTGCCGGCCCTGGTCCTGACCTGGGTGGGCAGCTTGGCGGTCATCGTCCACCTGATACCTTATCTCGATGAATCGGGGGGCTTCACAGAGGAAGGGGCTGCTCTGATCGCGATGGGCATCCCCTTCGGCAGCCTGGTGGGGAGGCTGGGCTTTGGCTGGCTGGCCGACTACCTGAACAAGCGTTGGCTGCTGACGGCCGCTTGGATCCTGCAAGGCCTGGGTATCTTTATCTTCGCTGCTGTCCACAGCCCCTGGCAGGCCGTCATATTCCTGGTCGTGTTCACCCCTGGCTATGGTGGTGCCATTACTATGTTGCCCGCTCTCCTGGCAGAGTATTTCGGGCTGCGGGCCCTTGGCAGCATCCAGGGGCTGCTTTGGGGCTCGGGTACGCTTGGCGGCTTTCTTGGGCCGATCTTGGCTGGAGCGGTCTACGACATGGTGGATAGCTATCGGCCTGCCTTTCTCGTAATGGCGCTGGCTGCCTTGACTGCTGTCGTACTGGTCCAGATGATGGGCAGACCGCGCGCCTGGGCGGAGGAGCCGGTCGGCGCGCGCACGGCCTAAAGGTGAGGGCGACCCAGCCCATCGTCACCACGAACCACGCGACGGCCTTGGCCGCCGCGCGCGCCCTATTCCGGCTCTTACTCCCCTTCGAACACATATAGCGGGCCGAAGTACTCGAACCTGCCCTTGCCGTCCTCGACGACAGCCCTCAGCATCCTGCCGGTTTGCAGACCGGTGTGGTCGGTGTCGGAGAAGGAGACATTCACTTCGTCCAGGAACAAGTCGCTGTGAAAGTCCTTGATGGACTCCAGCGCATCCATGAGCCCCTCTCGCGTCAGGTTATCGCAGGACCTGCTAAGGGCCTCCACGGCCACTTCTGTCAGCGTCTGGGCATAGATGGTGAAGTTGGTGGGGCTGGGCCCGTCGTACTCGCGCATGATCCGGTAGTGTTCGGCTACGGCCGGCTCGTCGGTCCAGGCCGCCAGCTTGAGGGCCTGGAAGCTAATGGCACCCTCTAGGAGCTGGGGCGAGGCGAACAGAAACATCATTTCGTCGGAATTGTTGTAGCTTATCATCCACTGGGGATGCCAGCCCATGCGGTCGGCCTGCTTGATGGCCTGAGAGGTGAAGCCGGGAGGGGCATTGGTGGTGACCACCTTGGCGCCGGAGTTCTTCATGTTGGTCACCTGGGAGCTGATGGACACTGCCGTCATCTCGAAGCTCTGCTCGGAGACGACCTCGTTCTTATCGGGGTCCAGGCCGTCCTTCACCCCTTGCAGATGGTCGGTGCCCATGGCGATATTCGGATAGAGGACGGCCACCTTCTTGCCGGGCAGATTCTCGGAGATATACTGCCCGAAGAACGTCGCCTCGATGCGGTAGCTGGGGATCATCTGGACCGTCCAGGGGTGCCCCTCGGGGTCGGCGCCGAACATGTGAGACCCGATGGAGGTCAGGATGTCGGGCACACCGTTCTCGTTCAGGTAGTCCCATGTGCCGGGATGAGCACCATCGCCCAAGGAGCCGACCATGGCGAACACCTTGTCTTGTTCCACCAGCTTGCGCACCGCCTCCATGCCCTTAGCCGGGTCGTCGCCGTTGTCCTCCACCTTGTAGACGATCTTGCGACCGCAGACACCCCCCTGGGTATCGTTGATGTACTTGAAGTAGGCTTCTGTGGTCTGGGAGATCGTGGCGTACACCGCCCCAAAGGCGCCACTGAGGGGCACATCGGCTCCCAGGATTATCTCTGTGTCCGTGATGCCTGGCACCTCTGCCGCGGCGGTAGGAGTAGCGGCCGCCGTGGCCGTGGGCGTACCGCCAGGGGTGGGACTTGCCTCTCCTTCTTCCTCTTCGCAGGCCACTGCCAGTACCAGCAGCGCTGCTAGGGCGAGGAAGATCGGCCAGAATTTGCCTAGCTTCCACATAGCCACATCAGCCTCCTTTGTTGTCGGCATGCAGGACAATCAGGGCAACCCGATCCTACTCGCAGGCGCGGGGGTTAGCAAGGAAGAAGGCAGCACCCGCCCTACGGCCACTCCATGGCCCTATTGAAGGCGGTTTGCGGCGATTAGGTCTCTGTACCAATAGCCGCTTTTCTTGATGATACGACGCTGCGTCGGGTAGTCCACATACGTCAGGCCGAAGCGCTGGCTGTAGCCCTCGGCCCATTCGAAGTTGTCTAGGAGGCTCCAGGCGTAGTAGCCTCTCACGTCGGCCCCGTCCTCGATGGCCCGCGCCACCTGGGCGATGTAGCGCTGGTAGAAGCTTACCCGGCGGTCGTCGTTGATGACGCCGTTCTCATCGGGTCCGTCACCGTAGGAGCAGCCGTTCTCGGTAATGTAGATGGGCCGGCGGTAGTCGTTCCAAATGCGCATGATCGCCTGGTGGATCGCGTCCGGGTACACCTCCCAGCCAAAGTCCGTGCGCTCGGCGTTCGGCACGGACACGATGCGGAGCCCCAGGTTTTGGTCGTGTGGGTTGTGGGCAGCCACGATGCGGCTGTAGAGGTTGATGCCCACAAAATCCAGGGGCGCCTTGACGATTTCCATGTCGCCAGGCTGTACGCCCATGCGCTCGAGCGGAGCGCCGCCCACGTACGCTTCGGGGTAGCGCCCGTTCTGGACGGTTTCCAGAAACCAGACGTTGTAAAAGCCATGCAGGCGCTCGGCGGCGGCGCGATCCTCGTCGCTGTCGCTGGCGGGGTAGACACCGCTCATGCTGAAGGCGGTGCCCACCGCCTCCGCCTTGCCCGTGGCACGGACGGCGCGTACTGCCAGGCCTTGGGCCAGGTTCACGATGTGGGTCGTCTGGAGTGCCATTGAGGGGTCACGCAGGCCAGGAGCGTGGATCCCAGCCATGTACCCCAAGACGGTGAAGACCCAAGGCTCGTTGAAGATGATCCAACTCTTAACACGGTCGCCCAAATGGTTGACGACGGCGGCGCAATAGTCGGCGAAGTGCTGGGCGGTGTCGCGGTTGGCCCACCCTCCTTGATCCTGCAACGCCTGGGGCAGGTCCCAGTGGTAAAGGGTCGGGAAGGGCGTGATCCCGGCCGCGAGCAGCTCGTCGACCAGCCGGCTGTAGAAATCGAGACCTTTCCGGTTGACCTGACCTTGGCCCTCAGGGAAGATGCGGGGCCAGGCGATGCTAAAGCGATAGCCCTTCAGGCCCAGCTCCTTCATCAGGGCGACGTCCTGCCGGTAGCGGTGGTAGTGGTCGCAGGCCACATCGCCGCTGTCGCCGTTCTTGATAGAGCCAGGCGTGTGACAGAAGCGGTCCCAGATCGATTCGCCCTTACCGTCCTCGTTCCAGGCGCCCTCGATCTGGTACGAAGCAGTGGCGCAGCCCCAGACGAACGCCTTGGGGAAGTGTACCTCCGGCATCTCCACCCTCCTTGACTATTGTATGTCTATGATACCGCTGGAAGAGGCCTGCGGCGTATGGCGTCAGCATTTTTCGGGCTTTTTCGGCTGTGGGGTGCCAATATTCCCTCCGTCTCTTGGCAAGTCAAGCAGCCACCCGCTCGTACTTGTGGGGCTGGACCTCCGTGAGGGCATGGTGCCTCAAGGCTGGCCAAGACGGCTCAGGGTGTGAACGCTACACATAGGGACAAAGTGTTGACATCCCACAGCATCTCGTTAAGCTTTGAGGGCAGCCGGACGCAGTTCCGCGTCCAGCCGCGTCGCGTGCTCCTGCAAGAGCTCCCAGGCGCGATGGACATGGGCTTCGGTCGTGCCTAGGTTCCCAATGGCCAGCCTGAGGGTGAACTTGCCGTTGAGCTTGGTGTGCGACAGGAAGACCTCGCCCGTCCTGTTGACGGCCTCAAGTATCCTCTCGTTGAGCAGGTTCAAGTAAGCTTCCGCTTCAGGACCCGCCGGAAGGCCGTGGGGGCGGTAGCGGAAGCAGACGACGCTGAACGGCACGGGCGCCAGGAGCTCGAAGTTCGGACTCGCTTCGACCCAGGCCTGGAAGCGCTGGGCGAGGGCAATGTGGGCCCGCAGGCGCTGGCGCAGGCCCTCGACCCCGAAGGCCCGCAGCACCATCCAGAGCTTTAGCGCTCGGAAGCGTCGCCCGAGCTGGATGCCGTAGTCCATGAAGTTGCGGACGCGGTCTTCTTCAGGAGTGCGTAGGTACTCAGGCACGAGGCTGAAAGCCTGCCTCAGGACGCGGGGGTGGCGGCAGTAGAAGGCGCTGCAATCGATGGGTACAAAGAGCCACTTGTGCGGGTTGACGACGATCGAGTCGGCGCGCTCGCAGCCGGCCAGCGCCCAGCGCTTCTCCGGCAGGATGGCGGCCGCGCCAGCGTAGGCTGCGTCCACGTGGAGCCAGAGCTTATGCCGCTCGCAGATGTCAGCGATCTCCGGCACGGGGTCGACGCTGGTTGTGGAGGTGGTGCCCACAGTGGCCACCACGCAGAAGGGCTTCCAACTCGCTTTCAGGTCTTCCTTGATGGCAGCGTCAAGGGCGTCCGAGCGCAGGCGGAATTCCTCATCGACTGGAATTTTCTTGACGCCGGCCTGGCCGAGGCCCAATACAATAGCCGCCTTCTCAATGGAAGAGTGCGCCTGCTCGGAGGTGTAGAGGCGGAGGCGGGGCAGGTCCGTCCGTCCGGCCAGGCCGTCCTCCCGAATACGAAGGCCCAAGGCCTCGCGTGCGGCGGCGATCGCGCACAGGCTGGAGACGGAGGCCGTGTCGTTGATGAGGCCCATGAACTCCGGCGGCAGCCCCAGCAGCTGGCGCAGCCAGTCCAGCACGAGCTCTTCCAGCTCGGTGGCCGCGGGTGCCGTCCGCCAGAGCATGGCGTTGACGTTGAAGGCTGCGCTCAGCAGTTCCCCTAAGATGCCCGGGCCGCTGCCGGTGATCGCGAAGTAGGCAAAGAAGCCCGGATGGTTCCAGTGCGTCAGCCCGGGCACGATGGTCTCGTCCACATCTTGGAGAATGGCCTCTAAGGGCTCAGGTTTCTCCGGCGGCTCTTTGGATAAAGACCGCTTGACCTGGCCAGGCTCGACTTGAGCCAGCACCGGATAGCGCTCCGGATGCGCCAGGTATTCCGCAATCCAATCGATCAATCGGTGCCCATCATGCCGGAAGGATTCAATGTCCATGTCGCCGCTCCCCCAGTCTGCGCGCATGAGAATAAGACAATAGTGGGCAAGAGCGGCGGCGTTGTCAACGTGGGCAGGGTCGATGCGACCGCGATCTGTGGCGGTGTGTCTCTTTGACTATCGTCCGCGTATGGGTCATAATCGGGCTGTTCAAAGCGCACAGGGGTTAGCTATCGTGGCTCAGGGGCTTCCCGAAGGCACCGTCACCGTCCTGTTCACAGACGTCGAAGGCTCCACCGACCTGACGACCCGTCGGGGCGATGGAGCTGCGCAGGAGATCTTGCGCGCCCAGCGGGAGCTTGTGCGTCAGCAGGTCGAGCGATACAGCGGCCACGAGGTGAAGTCGCTGGGCGACGGCTTCATGGTGGCCTTTGCCTCGGCGCGGCGGGCGGGAGCGCCCGGCTGGGCATTCACGACGCGGTCGATGTTGTTCTCGATGCGCTCGTAGATAGCGTCGGCCTGTTCCTGGGTGAGCTTGCCCTCAACCACCAGTGCATCCAGTTGTTGCTGCACCTGAGCCAGCATGGCGGCCGTAAACTCGTCCAGCGGCATGCCCTGCTCCTCAGCGACCTGGGCTAGTGTGCTCCCTTCCTTCAGCTCGCTCAGGAGATCCTCTGGTTCCATGCCCAGCACCGTCGCTGCCGCCTCCACTGTGAGCCGTCCATGCCGGTCGCCTACGCGGTCGCGGATGCAGTCCAAGACGCGATCACAGAAGCGGTCGCGGATGCCAAAGCGGTCGCGCGGGCTGAGCAGGCCCTTCTCCTCGATGCGCTCCCTCAGACGCTCGCCCTGCTCGGCGGTGAGCCTGCCCTCGGCCACCCGCTCATCGATGATATCCTGCTGGGCCTCGGTCATAGCTGAGCGCAGCTCGTCCTCCCCGATGCCTAGCTTCTCGGCAACCCGGCCCAAGAAGGTCTGGACCGGGGTGTCCTCGCCTTGGGCCACCGCCAGGCCGATGCCGCCGCCGATGAGCGCCGCGCTTACAAGCACGATGGCCAGCGCCGCTATCACGATCCTTCTCATGCTGTCCTCCTTTTCCAATCTGGAGGAGACCCTGTGACTCCTCCATCCCCACAGATAATCACTACTACAGAGGTTAGCCCACCGACCTTAAGGCCACATTGGAAACGCATTAGAGTTTCTCAATACTGGGCCGGAATGTCTTTAATATTTCCTTAATCTATCCTCTGGCTCGGCCCTACTACAGCCACATGTGCCAGCCTGTGAATATGAGTACGGCCCGAGCCTCGCTACTTGCGGTAGAGACCTACCCTATGGGAGTATCTGGAGCCCAACAAGGCGGAGACTGCAGCACGAGTGCGGGTCAGTGGCTGTTTAGTCTGGGGAGAGGCGGATGGGGTTTTGGCATCCGGCAGGCAGCGCAGGAGGGATGAACTAGGAAGCTTCAGGCATCAGACGACGGTGAGGTCCTGCTGACCAGGATAGTGTCATCCGAGGGATCTTCAGCTTCGGCCGAGTGGCCTATCCCCTCGCCCTAGGCCGGCACCTCGACGGTTACCGTTGTACCCTTGCCCGGCTCTGACTCTAGTGTCAGCTTGCCGCCGACAAGACGAGCCCGCTCTTCCATCCCGGCCAGGCCAAGCTTGCCGACGTTGGCCAGGTCTGCCACGCTTCGAGGCACCTCAAAGCCCTTGCCGTTGTCTGTCACGGCGAGGGTGGTCTTGTTGTTTCCAAATTCCACCGTAAGCCAAGCCCGCGAAGCCCCGGAATGTTTCCAGACGTTCCTTAGTGCTTCCTGAGCGATGCGGAACAGGACTAGCTCCACCTCGGGAGAGAAGCGACGCTCCGGCCCGAGTACTGCCATGCCGATACCTATGGCGAACTGCTTTTCCAGGTCGGAGACGAGCCAATCCAGGGCAGGCAACAGGCCCAGATCATCTATTACGGACGGCCGCAGGTCCTGGCTGAAGCGACGCACACCTTCCAGTGTCTTATCGACCTGTGCCCGTATCCCCTCCAGAAGCTTGATGTCTCGCTCTGGTACTTCCCCCGGCACGGAAATCAAGCTGTCCAGCTGACGGGACGCCGCCACTAATTCCTGAGCCGTCTCGTCATGAAGCTCACGGGCGATGCGCTTGCGCTCTTCTTCCTGGGCTTCGGTGACCTGGCGGACGTAGAAGCGCAGGTTATTCTCCATGCGCTTTTCTTCGGTTATATCATGGGCGATAAGCTGATAGGCCTTGGGCTGCCCGTCGCGAGTAATCAGGCTTGCGCTCAGCCTGAGATGGGCCTCCGCTCCGTCCTTTCTTGTCATTCGCTGTTCATAAGGCGCGTCCAAAGCCTCGCCTCGGAGCAACCTGCGTCCAACCTCCCTGGCCCGTTGAAGGGCCTCTCCGGAGAGAAACTCCTTGACATTCATGCCGGTCAGTTCTTGTCGGGAATAGCCGGTAAGTTTGACACAGGCCTCGTTGGCCATGATGATCTCGCCATCCATATTCTGAACCCAGATGGCATCCTCGGCGCTCTCAAATAGGTCGCGATAGCTCTTCTCCGATATTCGCAGTTGTTCGGCCATCAGCCGCTCTTCTTGGTAGAGGCGCGCATTCTCGACGGCGATGCCGATGACGTTGCCGCCGGCACAAAGGAGATCTACTTCCTCAGGAGTAAAGCGTCTGGGGTGACGTGTGGCCGCGCAAAGGGTGCCCACCACCTTACCCTTGGACTTCAGGGGGACGACAAGCTGGCATTGGATTTTCTCCTGACGCACTGCTGCCCTTGTCAGTCTGGGGTCGTGGGAGGCATCTTCTACCACCAGTGGCTCTCCAGTCTGAGCCACTCGCCCATTGAAGCCCTCGCCCACCTTCATCCTCTTCACGCTGGCAGCGGATTCTTCGGTTATCCCTCGATAGGTTTCGAGGACAAGCTCATCGGCCGCTTCATCGACCAAGAATATCAAGATGGTTTCTGTGTTCGCCAACTCCATTACCTTGTCAGCGGCCTGGTTCAGGATGTCTCGCAGCTCCAGAGACTGGCTGACGATGCTGCAGATGGCATGGACGGCGGCGAGCTGCCTCTCATTCATCTGGAGGACTCGGAACTGCGACTGAAGCTGCTGTTGGGCTGCTTGCAGGCTTGAAAGCACCTTCTCGCGGCGCTGCCTCTCCCTTTGGTGGCTCTCAAACCACAGGTTGACCAGACCGCCAACGAGGATGACACCGCCCGCCTCGAGCAGGGCATCAGAGTGACAGCAGGAAAGAAAAATGGCCCGCGGCAACATAATCGCCAAAGCCACCGCCAAGGCAGCCAATCCTCCTCCTATCCCGAAGATGACGCCCGCATATATGGCAGGGAGGAGGAAAAAGACTCGCTCCATTGTGTGCCGCTCCAGGCCGAGAAGTGAGCTGGGGCCTTCCCCGCCGGTTAACTGTTCCGGGTAGTGAAGAAATATGCCGACCAAGAACATGGCCAACAAGAGCCAAAGGTGGGGACTCCGGGCAATCCTTAGCGTTCGACCTGACATCTCCATAGCCATCTGTCACCCTCGCGCACTCAGAGGGCAAAAGGGGGGGATTTCTTAGGGCGTGTCTTCCAGACTGAACCAGCCTCTTTTTAGCCCGTAGAGTACAGCCTCGGTGCGCGAACCAACAGCCAATTTATTGAAGATGTTTCCCAGGTGGGACTGAACCGTGCGCACGCTGAGGCAAAGCCCTTCGGCGATCTCCTTGTTGGTCATCCCCCTGCAGGCCATCCGCAGCACTTCCAGCTCACGTTCGGTGAGAGGCTCGGCTGCCCGATGCTCGCCGAACTCGCCCTGGGACGCTTTGAAGCGATCTATGACCCTGCGGGTGACCGCTGGATGAAGCACAGACTCGCCGGCGTACACAGCCCGAATGGCCTCGACCAGTTCACGGCCACGCACGTTCTTCAGCAAGTAGCCCGCCGCTCCCGCCTCTAGGAGGGCGAAGATGTACTGGTCGCTGTCATAGGCGGTGAGTATGAGGACAGCGGTAGCTGGACAGCGGGCCTTGATCTGTTTGGTAGCCTCGATCCCGTTGAGCTTGGGCATGGCGATGTCCATCAGTACTACATCCGGTTGCAGGTCCAAGGTCAGCCTGATGGCCTCCTCGCCGTCGCCAGCCTCGCCAACTACCTCCATGTCCCGTTCGCGCCGCAAGAGCTCGCGGGTGCCTTCCCGCACTACCACGTGGTCCTCAGCAAGCAGAACCCTGATCTTGTCCATGGCCCACTCCTCCAGCCCCTCGACCATTGACTATCATAACCCTCTCTGATGATCGCTTCAATCAGCAGAACGGCGTAGGCAACATGGCCTATGCCCTGCCAAAAGGGCGTAGGCAGTCCAGCTTTCCACCGGCGTTTCCTCGGAACAGACCTAGGTGCTTTCTCCAGGGCGAAATTAGGCCTTCTCACAGATGGCAGGTGGTAGGCAGCGGTGTAGCCTGAGGTTGAGTCGAGGAGATCGGCCCGAAGAAGGTTGAGCAGATAGGAGGTTAGGGAGATGGCAACGAACGCTTACCTGCTGATTAGAGCGTCGGAGGCTGTTCGGCACAACGGCTACCTCAAGGCGCTCGAGGACCTGTGGACGCTGCCTGAGGTCGAGTACGTCGAACCAGTCTCGGGCCTGTATGACTGTGTGGCCAGGGTGGAGGCCCCGGTAAGGCTCATTTTCCTGGTCCATAAGATCATGGCGAAGAGCTGGGTCGAGCGTGTGCACGTTCTCAGGGTTGACCAGCCGGTTCAAGAAGCCTTGGAGTCGGAGGAGGCTCGGACAGCCAGGCTGATGCGCCAGCGGGAAATCATCAAGGCTTACCGGGCTGGCCTTCCGCGTCCGCCGGGACCGGCGCCAAAGCTCCATGCCGCCCCTATTGGCGCGGAGGAGGCTCAGACAGCCAGGCTGATGCGCCAGCGGGAAATCATCAAGGCTCACTACGGGAAGCGCCGCACGCTTGCCAAACCGGCCCCCGTTCGTTAGGGGTGAGGTAGGGCTTAGCGAGTCGGCTCAAAGATGAGCGCCGAAGCTGCGCCCTTCGACAACTGTTTTGCCCATACGGGAAGGCCGACGACGCAAATAGCCACCGCGAAAACCGAGAACATGTTCGACGAGGGGGATGCCGATGAGAAAGAACGGCCAACAGATAGCGGTCGAGGACTATGGCGGCGACGGCTATGACTTTGTGGAGGAGATCGCTTCCGAGCCCGGTGGGGAACTCATCCGTTCGTGCCACCAGTGTGGTGTATGTTCGGGCTCGTGTCCCAACGTGTTGTGGATGGACTATTCGCCCCGCAAGATCATCGCCCTGGCGCGGGCCGGCAAGCGACAGGAGGTCCTCAGCAGCAACTCTATGTGGTGTTGCGCTACCTGTCATCTCTGCACCGTACGCTGCCCCAGGGGCATCGAGATGCCTGAGCTGATGCATGTCTTGGAAAACATAGCCATCCGTGAGGGGCTAGCCAACGGCAGAGTATCTGCCCCCACCATGCAGAGGATATTGGTCAGTGCTGCAAAGGGGCAGGGCCGTGTGCACGAGCTGGGGTTGATGGGCAGGTTCTTCTTGAGAACCAACCCTTTGGCCGCCCTCAAGATGGCCCCAGTAGGGCTGAAGCTGCTCCTGCACAGGCGCTTGCCTTTGAGGGCCGAAAAGATAGAAGGAACCGATCAACTCAGGGCCATCGTGAAGGAAGCCCAGAAGATGGAGGGTGCGAAATGAAGCAGTACTCTTACTTTCCAGGCTGCTCCTTGAAATCTACCGCGGTTGCCTACGACGAGTCAGTGAGGGCGATCAGCGCTTCTTTGGGCATAGAGCTGATCGAGCTCGAGGACTGGAACTGCTGTGGCACCACAGCCTATAGCTCCATCGACAGGCTCGAGTCCATCGCGATCCCCTGCCGAGATCTGGCTCTGGCCGAGAAGAAGGGGCTCGATCTGGTGACGCCCTGCACCGCCTGCTTCCGCACCTTCGAAAGGGTGAATTCTCACCTTAAGCTCTACCCCTTCTTGAAGCCGAAGGTGGACAAGATCCTGGCAGCAGCCGGCCTGGAGTATCACGGACAGGTGAGGGTGCGGCATCTGGTGGACGTCCTGATCAACGATGTGGGCGTTGAGGCCATCGCATCCAAGGTAGTGAATCCCCTTCATGGGCTGAGGGTGGCTGCCTATTACGGGTGTCTGCTGGTTCGCCCTAGAGTGGCTTTTGACGACCCGGAGAATCCCCACTCCCTGGACGGACTGCTAAAAAGCCTGGGGGCGGAGGTCGTACCCTTTCCGGCTAAGAGTCGCTGTTGTGGGGGCTCTCTGGTCATATCCAACGTCGACCTGGCTCTGGGCTTGATTCAGCGGATACTGGAGAGCGCTCACAGTAACGGCGCGGAGTGCATCGTCACTGCTTGTCCCTTGTGCCAGCTAAACCTGGATGCTTATCAGGGGATGGTCAACAGCAAGTTCGGAACCAGCTATAGGCTTCCCATTATGTTCCTTAGCCAGTTGTTGGGTACAGCGCTTGGAATCAAGCCCAAGGAGCTGGGTTTCGACAGGGGCATAGTGTCCTCGGAGAAGGTGTTGGCGGGTCATTTGCAGGAGACCGTGTGATGAAACCAAGGATCGGCGTCTACATCTGCCATTGCGGGGCAAACATCGCTGCCACTGTGGATGTCGAAGCGGTGAGCGAGTTTGCCGAAGGGCTCGACTCGGTGGTTGTGGCCCGAAATTATAAGTTCATGTGCTCCGACCCGGGGCAGAACATGATCAAGGAGGATATAAAGAACCTCCAGCTCGATCGCGTTGTGGTGGCTGCCTGCTCGCCCCAGATGCACGAGCCCACCTTCCGTCGAGTCTGTGAGGAGGCAGGGCTCAACCGTTATCTCTTCCAGCAGGCCAACATTCGCGAGCATTGCTCGTGGGTAATCCCTGACAAGGAGCAGGCTACCAAGAAGGCTAAGGCCTTGGTAAGTTCCGCCGTCAGGCGCGTTGCCCTCCAAGAACCGCTGGAGGTCAGGGAGGTGGGCGTTACCCCCGCTGCCCTAATAGTAGGAGGGGGCATCGCCGGCATTCAAGCCGCTCTGGACATCGCCGACGCTGGCTACAAGGTCTACCTGGTGGAGCGAGAGCCGTCGATCGGGGGGCACATGATCCAACTGGACAAGACGTTCCCCACCCTGGACTGCTCGGCCTGCATTCTCACCCCCAAAATGGCGCAGGCTGGTTCCCATCCCCACATCGAGCTCATGACCTACAGCGAGGTGGCGGAGGTCTCGGGTTACGTGGGGAACTTCAAGGTGAAGATCAGAAAGAAGCCCCGCTACGTGGACGAGAGCAAGTGCACTGGCTGCGGCGTTTGCAGCGAGAAGTGCCCCTGGACGGCCGACAGCGAGTTCGATGTGGGCTTGGGGAAGCGCAAGGCCATCTATACTCCCTTCCCCCAGGCGGTGCCAAACGTCCCCGTGATCGACACGGAGCACTGCGCCTACTTCCAGAAGGGCACCTGCCGGGCCTGCGAGAAGTTCTGTGAAGCCAAGGCCATCGATTTTGAACAGACCGAGGAGCTTGTCGAGGTAGAGGTCGGGGCCATAATCGTAGCCACAGGCTACGATGCCTTTGACCCTTCGCCCATCTATCAGTATGGCTACAAGCGCCTGGACAATGTCATTACCGGCCTTGAGTTCGAGCGCCTGTGCAATGCCACCGGGCCCACGGGCGGCCGCATCGCATTGAACGGCGGCTCGGAGCCGGGAAGTGTCGCCATCATACACTGTGTTGGCAGCCGCGACAAGAACTATCACGAGTACTGCTCCAAGGTCTGTTGCATGTACTCTATGAAGTTCGCTCACTTGGTAAGAGACAAGACGGGAGCGAAGGTCTACGAGTTCTACACCGACCTCAGGATCGCTGGTAAGGGCTACGAAGAGTTCTACAACCGGGTCCTGGAAGAAGGGGTCATCCTTGTTCGCAGTCGCCCCCCCGAGGTGTTCTCCGAGAATGGAAAGCTGATCGTCCAGTGCGAAGACACCTTGGCCGACTGCCAGCGCCGCATCCCTGTCGACATGGTTATCCTGAGCACAGCTCTACAGCCGCGGGCAGATGCGGAGGAGGTTGCCAGGCTATTCTCCATTAGCCGAAGCGCCGATGGTTTCTTCCTGGAGAAGCACCCCAAGCTGGCCCCGGTAGCCACCATGACCGACGGCATCTTCATCGCTGGCTGCGCTCAGGGCCCCAAGGACATCCCCGAGACGGTGGCTCAGGCCTCGGCAGCGGCCGCAGCGGTTCTGTCCATGATCGCCAGGGGCAAAATCGAGGCTGAAGCGGCAACTTCTGTTGTGAACGAGGAGCTTTGCTCCGGCTGTAAGACCTGCGTCTCCCTCTGCCCCTACAACGCCATCTCCTTCTTGGAGGACAAGAAAGTGGCGGAGATCAACGATGTCTTGTGCAAGGGCTGCGGCGTCTGCGCTGCTGCCTGCCCGGCGGGAGCTATCACCAGCCGCCACTTCACTGACAAGCAGATCTTCGCCGAGCTCGAGGGCCTGCTGGCCGACGTCAAATCGCCGCTAGCGGGGGACGCTGAGCCGACCCGGGCAGCCGAGGCCAAGCCGCCCCTGGTGGCGGTTTGAGGGGACGCCCCGGTCTGAGGCAGAGCGTAGCGCACGAGGGAGGCGGCGTCGGCTAGGGTAAGGCTCGAGACCCGCCGCACCGATCCCGCGGCTTCTGGGGGGGGGGGGGAGTTAGAGGAAAGGGATCCCCCTAGCCTTCCTCCTCCAGGCTGAACCAGCCTTTTCTCAGCCCGTACAGCACAGCCTCCGTCCGCGAACCGACCCCCAGCTTGTTGAAGATATTCCCCAGGTGGGCCTGAACCGTGCGCACGCTAACGCCAAGTTCCCTAGCGATGGCCTTGTTGCTGATGCCCTTGCTCGCCAGGCGGAGGACCTCCATCTCCCGCTCGCTGAGGATGTCTCTGCCACCCTCCTCACCGAGGATGCCTTTGCCGCCCTTGAAGCGCTCCAGGACCTTGCGGGTAATCACGGGATGAAGGACCGACTCCCCCGCGTGCACCGCCCGCACGGCATCGATGAGCTCGGCGCGGCGCACATTCTTCAGCAAGTACCCTGCCGCTCCCGCTTCCAGAAGGGCAAAGATATACTGCTCATTATCGTAGGCGGTCAGTATCAGTACGGCGGTGGCCGGATAAAGTTGCTTGATGCGCCTGGTGGCCTCGATGCCGTTGACCTTGGGCATGGCGATATCCATTAGCACCACGTCCGGGCGGAGCTTGGTGGCCAGATCTATGGCCTCTTCCCCATCCCCGGCCTCACCCACCACTTCCATGTCGCGCTCTCGCCGTAAGAGTTCGCGGGTGCCCTCGCGCACCAGCACATGATCCTCGGCCAGCAGAACGCGAATCTTCTCCATCGGATTCCTCTCTTATCTCGAACTATTAGTCTACTACGTCATCTGACGGTATAACAGTGGGGTCGCCTAGGCAGATTTGCTTACTCCCCATCCCTCCGCGCCTACTAGAAATCACCTAGAGTTAGGGCATCCGGCTAGGTTCTTTAGGATGACCAAGATCGGTGCTATCGCAGATGACCCGTGAGGGACAGGACGCTATCCTCAAGCTAGAGATGTTCAAAGAAAGTGATGTGATCAAGATGACGACGAAAGCATATTTCTCCGTCAGAGTCGGGGAGGAGTTGAAGCGAAACGGCCACACCGACTGCCTCAAGGACGTCGAGAGCACGCCTGAGGTGCGGAAGAAGTCAGCCATGCGCATCCTTGTCCCTGTCAAGGGCACACCCGAATGCGAGGCGCCGATACGCCGCGCGCAGCAGTTGGCTAGTGCGGGAGAGGCTGAGATCTACTTGGTGCGGGTGGCCGTGTGGATCGATGCGTTTAGCGGACTCAGATTCGACCCCGACATCTTGCAGATGATGAACGATGCGGCGAGATACCTGGGCGAGCTGGTGTCCCGCTTCGAGTTGCCGGCGGACCGTACGCGATGCCTTGTCAGCTGGAGTGCCAACGCCGCTAAGGAGATCATCAGCATCGCCGAGAAGGAAGGCATCGACCTTATGATCATGTCCTGCCGCCGCAAAAGCTGGCTTCGGTACCTGGCGCGAGGCTGCGTGTACTGTGACGTGGTCCGTTCTCACATTTGCCCGGTGCTGTGCGTGCCTCCTGCCCCCGTGGCGCAGGCCAGCCCTCGAGATGGCGCACGGCATCCCACAATGGCGGCGATGCAGCCCTAGGCTTCGAGTTCAGGCGCGCGGAATGGATAGCCGTGACCTATGGCGATGAAAGGAGCTACCGGTGCGAATCCTAATCGCCGTTGACGGTTCGGCTGAATGCGAGGCGTCGCTACGCATCGGAGCGAGATGGGTTGGTGTCCTGAATGCGCACGTCTATCTGCTGCAGGTCATCGATGGCTTGGCGAGCACAAGGGCGTGTGTGAATCACGAGTCCCAGTGCGCAGAAGGTGTCGAGGCCCAAGTCCTGGCCATGAAGAAAGCACGGATCTACTTAGACCAATTGGTGTCCCGGTATGAGCTGCCAGCGCATCGGACGCGGTGCCTTGTCGGCCAGAGCGACAGTGCAGCCAAGGAGATCATCACCATCGCCCAGAATAACGGCATCGACCTCATAGTCATATCCAGCCATTGTCGGAGCTGGCTCGGTCAATCGATCCAGGGCAGCGTGTGCAGCGAGGTGATCGGTTCGAGGGCCTGTCCTGTTCTGTGCGTGCCCCTGGTCGGCGTGCAAACCGGCCCTTGACATCGCGCAATAGCGGTGATGCGGCCCTAGGCTCTCAGGAGCCGATGCTAACTGCTGCTGCATAGCGAACGCCAGCCTTGGTAGCCCTTCAGTTGGTGACAGGATGGGTCCGCTCGTCCAGTTAAGCAATTCGGTAGCCGTCTGAATCGAAGTTGGCCGGGTTGTAGCTAGTCTCTGCCTCCGCCACGGCGCGGAGCGCCTCCCGTGCTCTTGGGCCCGCTGCTAAGAGATATGCCTCTCCCCGTGTTCTAAGCAGCGCGAACTGTGTAAGCTCGGCAAACTCGTCCTCAAGGAGTAAGCCTACCCTTGTGGTGTCATCGCCCTCAACAGCCCGCCTGGCTTGGTAGTATATCCATCCGCTGTGAGCCATTGTCATTGGCCAGCCCAACTCGATTCTCACGCCCCATACTTCCTTGCCATGCTCCCTAATCGAGCCGACCGGTCGAATTCGTATCGCCGTCCCCGGCCCAGCACGCTCGATTTGGGACCTGTATTGTGATGGAAAGCTTCGAACATTCCCTAGAACTGCCGCCGCGATCTCGCCCCGAAAGAATACGCGATTCACGTCCGCACCTCCAATCCATAGCTCCGACACTTCCTTGGGACACCTCCCGTCATTGGAGTCTGAGGGTCCCTGTCTACAGCGCGTGGTAGTCTCCCATCGTTACGAACCAGTTCCGGAGGTCATAGGCCAGGCGGCTGGGGCTCGCCTCGCCGTCGTGGCAGCGAACAACGAGACGGTAGGGCTGAGGCTGGAGGAATTTTGGACATACCCGGAAGCCCCTGGAGCGGAGGAGTCGGAATTCATCGGTGTGGCGCAGGGCAAGGCTGGCGACGAGGTCCAAATCGTGGTCCTTTGAGTAGGAGTACGCCTGGTCGATCAGGAGGCGGCCGGCCGCGCGGCCCTCCGCGCTGGCCTCCACTACCAAGTCGACGATCAGGCCGGCGGAGAACTGCCCCAGCGGGGCAACGCGAAGGACGGCAAAGCCCCGTATCTGCTCCCTCGACCTGGCGACGAAGGTCGTGTAGTCCCTTGTGGGCACGTCCACGAAGCGCCAGTTGAGGTAGGGAGGGTCTCTGATCACCATGATGGGGAATCGGTGCTGGACTCTGTCCCAGAAGACGGCAAAGGAGTCATCGAAGGAGGGGACGTCCGCTATCTCCAGGCCGGGCGGGCCGTCTTGTCGTGGCACCGGTGCGGGGGTACGCCAGATCTTCCCGGCAATAGAGGCCGTCTTCCCTAGAACGCGGCTGTGTGTTGTCTTCAAAGCGAGGCGCTCTGGATTCAGCGGTCTGATGAGGAGGGGAACCGAGCCGATATCCCTGAAGGCAGCTTTGTTCACGAACTTGGAGTAGGAAAGGCGGTCGGGGAAGCCATAGGTAAAGGCTATGCCCTCCTCTGCTGAGAGAGCACAGGCATCCCTCAATAGGCCGACAGAGACGTCACCATCTTGGTAACCAGGATCCGCCACCGGGTTCAGGAAAAGGCCGGCGGTGCGCACCTTGCCCGAAAGCCTTACTTTGATAGGGATCGTCACCACCTGGCCGATAAGCCGGCCCGTTTCCACTTCCCGCGCTAGGGTGGTGATAGCCGGGCCCGCGGGGCTTCGCTGGCACTGCCAGTCTTGGTAGGCTGGGGCCGCGAGTTCGCTATCGCCCCAGATCCCGCGTAGAAGCCCTAGGCAATCCTGAGCGTCGTTGGGCGAGCATCTGCTTGAGACCCAGCCGTCTTCCTTCGTCATGGTTAGCTCTCCGGGGTTTCGCCTCCTACATCCTTTTGGCTGCTCTGGCCGCTGCCAACGGCACTCGGATGGCGGCCACTAATAACGGTGCCAACTTCCGAGACAGGAGCAGGCTCGACCGGAACCGCCGGAGGTGTCACTAAGCCCTCTAGCAGCTCCACCAGATCAAGCACCTCCACGGGCTTCTCCAATTCCAATCCACCTATGCCGTCCTGGAGCATCTGGAGGCAGTAGGGGCAAGCTGTAACAATTATATCAGCCCCTGTTGCGATCGCCTCCTGGCTGCGCAACTGGTTCACCCTCTGGTCGGGTTCTTCCTCCATCCACATGCGGCCCCCTCCGGCACCGCAGCACAGGCTTTCAGAGCGGCAGTGGGACATTTCCACTACTTTGATGCCTGGGATGGCCGCAAGGATCTTCCTGGGGGCCTCGTAGATGTTATGGTATCGGCCAAGGTAGCAGGGGTCCTGATAGGCCACCGTCTTGTTGAGTTCCCTGTTGAATTTCAACCTACCTTCATTGATCAGCTCGAGGAGTAGCTCCGTGTGGTGAACGACCTTAAACTCTCCCCCGAACTGGGGGTATTCGTACTTAAGGGTGTGGTAGCAGTGGGGACAGCCGGTAACAATCTTCTGCACATTGTAGCGCTTTAGAGTCTCGATGTTCTGCTTCGCTTGGCATTGGAACAGGTACTCGTCACCGAGACGGCGTGCAAAGTGGCCGCAGCACGATTCTTCGTAGCCCAGGAAGCCGATGTCCACGCCTGCCGCATCCAGGATCTTTGCCATGGCGATGGGTATGTTCATACTCTGCTCCACGACGGCTTCGGTGCATCCTACCCAGAATAGGAGCTTGGCATGACCATTCTCGGAAAGAGCCTTCACAGGCATGCCGGAAGCCCAATCCGTTCTCCCAGCTGAAGCCCCCTTCCAGGGGCAGCCCCTGTCTTGGGTTGATCTCAGACTGGCCATGACAGTACCAGAGATCTTGCCTTGTTCCAGCACCAGGTTGCGACGCATGGCAATGATCTTGCCGATGGGATCTATGAAGACGGGGCACGCCTCCGCGCAGGCACCACATGTAGTGCATGCCCATAACTCATCTTCGGTTACCACGTCGCCAATTAGGGCCGGACAAGCATCGTCTGGATTGGGCTGCCCGTGGCCCTTGCCTCGGAGTAGGGCAGGCCCCTGCTCGACCATGTGGGCCTTTAGCTCCTGCATCAGTTTCTTAGGCGAAAGCGGCTTCCCGCTGAGATAAGCGGGACAAACCTCCTGGCATCTCCCACAGCGGGTGCAAGCGTCGAGGTCAAGCAGGTCCTTCCAGGTCAGGTCTTGGATCTTTGCTGCCCCAAGGGTTTCAACGGTCTCCTCGCTAATCTCGATAGGTTTAAGGACGCCCTTGCCGTCCATAGACCTTAGGAACATGTTCAATGGGGCGGCAACGATGTGGGCCAGTCTAGAAAAGCTGAGGAACACGTAGCCGATGGTCCCAAGGGATATCAGCATGTGACCCCACCACATACTCCTGTGCAAGGCCAAGTTCACATCGTCCCCAAGGCCGCTGAACGCTTTGGCGAACACGAATCCGATAGGCGACCACGGTGACCAGTCGGGGTTGGTATCCAGTTCGGTTGTGGCGATTCGTAGGCCCTCCACGAGGAAACCAGTGATGATGATCAGGGAAAGTAGCGTCAGGGCGAGGGCATCGTCCAGCAGGTTATCCAGTTTCGCCGGCCTGATGACATACCTGCGGTAGGCGGCCATCCCGAGCCCGGCCAGGACGAGTAGCCCGCCCACGTCTAGCATCAGAGAGACCCCTAGATAGACATTCCCTTCCATGAAGCGGAAGAAGTGCTCGCTAACGGTGTCCAGGAGCGGTCCCATCAGAAGGAGGGCAAACCCGCCGAAGATGAGCAGGTGCATTATGCCTGCATAGTGGTTACGTATGATGCGTCTATGCCATAGGCCGTCGGCCATTGTCTTGACGACGACGGTCCATGCCCTGTTCGGTAGGTTGTTCAGCCTGTCGTCCTTGCTGCCGAGCCGCCAGAGCCGAAGACGTCGGCACAGTGCATACGCAACGATAGCTATTACTACGAATCCGAGCAGATAGACAATCTCGCCGAGCTGGATGTTCCAGAAAGTCTCCCTGGAGGCCATTAGCTTCTCCTCTGCAGCCTACAGTCCAGCCTGGGGCCTTCACTATGCCTGTCAGCGGATGGCCTTTGGTCAGGCACGACTAGCTCAGCTCTCTACAAGCTCTGATGTCTATGCCAGGCGATGCCCCGTTAGTTGTCTTTGGGCTCCACGGTGAACGAGCGGCTTCGCGCGCTCCCGAGCCTTCTTCCTGGCCTTTGGTCGTTCCCTGTCGCGCTGAAGGACGGCGAGTACCTCCTCGCTCGGGGGCACGAAGCGCCCTGGGACACGCGGGACCCGCTCTCCCTCTTTGAGGTCGAGGGCGGCGCGTGCGTAGTCCCAGACGCGCTCTACGACGAGGTTAGGGTCGTAGATGCGGCGGTACCCGTACTCCGCCGTGTCGATGTACGCCTCGACATCCTTGGGCGGAAGGGGGCCCCGTCGCCGGAAGAACTCCCTGTCCAGGGCGAGAGTCTCCTCGCTAGCCTGGGTGTAGAACTGGAGGACGCAGCGGGCCATCCTGGCCCCGGCGACGGCCACGCAGCCGAAGCGAGGCGGGGAGCACTTCTCCCGCTCGTTGAGGAAGGGGCACGACCTTGGCCCACACTTCTGGGCGTCTTGGAAGTCCCGGATCTCTGGGTCCGCCAGGCAAGCGGTGCAGGGGTTGCCGTAGTAGATGAAACACTTGTCTTTCATTGGGGCACCTCCTGAGAATCAGCATTCATCTATAGTTTCGCTTTGCTACGAGGAGGCTGCCTCGGCCAAGGGTCTGATTTCTGCAATCCTTTGGCTGAGAGACAACCGAAGGTTCTAGTACCAAAGTTCAATCCGGCCGGCTGCGGCATGGGTGTATAATCGCTATGGAGGCAGGAACGAAGCGCGGATGGTGGTGCTGTGGAACGTATAAGGGTCGTGGTAGCAGATGACCATTTGGTCCTGCGGGAGGGCATTCGCAATCTCCTGGAGGAGCAGCCAGACATCGAGCTGGTCGGAGAGGCGGCGAATGGCCTGGAGGCCGTGGCGGTGGTCAGGGCCACCGAGCCGGACGTCGTCCTCATGGACGTAGTGATGCCTCGTGTTACGGGGATCGAAGCGACCAAGCAGATCAAGAAGCTCAACCCCGGGACTGCCGTGCTTATCCTCAGCGGCTATGACGATGACCGCTACATACTGGGGCTCCTCGAGGCTGGTGCCGCCGGGTATCTGCTCAAGAGCGCCAGCGGAGACGAGGTGGTCAATGCCATTCGGACAGTGTACAGCGGGGAATCCGTCATGCACCCTTCTGTGACCCGCCGCCTGCTGGCTCGTGCCTCCCGCTCCACGGGCCATGTCGCTCCGACTGAGGACAGTGAGCCCCTCACCCAACGGGAACTCGAGGTGTTGGGACTGGCAGCCAAAGGCCTTGGCAACAAGCAGATCGCCAACGAGCTTGGCCTCAGCGTCCCCACCGTGAAGTCTCACCTGGTAAACATCTTCAATAAGCTGGGAGTCGCCTCGCGCACGGAGGCTGTGCTCTATGGGCTGAGGGCGGGGTGGCTCGACCTACAGGCCGAGTTTGAAGAACCTTCCGCCTAGGCCCCACCCGCAGAAGAGGCACAGATGAAGCGGCAGACCACACGTCTGGTGCCAGAACCTATCCGCAGCCTCGAACTCTGGGTTGCGGTAGCCATGTTCATGGTGGCTATCCCCATGCATTATCCGGAGGAGCTGCTGCCCTTCCTGGACATAGAGGACCCGGGCTCCATACTAGGTCTGGAGCGACACGCTATCGAGCGCGTCTTCATCCTTCTACCCATCACCTACATCGGCTTCCTGTTCGGGATAAGGGCGGGGCTGGCTGCCTCGGGCTTCGCTCTCGCCATCATGCTGCCAAGGGCTCTCGTCATATCAGCACATCGCTCGGATGCCCTAGTGGAGGTTGCCGGCGTCATCATCGCGGGCGCTGTGATCAACGTGGGGTTTGAGCGGATCCGGAGGGAGCAAGAGCGGCGCCGACTCCTAGCGGGGCAATTGCGGCTATCGGAGGAGCGCTACCGACAGATCTTTGACAACGCCCATGACGCCATCTGGGTACATGACCTGACAGGGAAGATACTCATGGCCAACAGAGCCTGTAGCGAGGTCACCGGCTACGCCCTGGAGGAACTGATTGGCATGACGACTCAGGATTTCCTGTCAGAGGAAGGCCTTGAAGAGGCGATGGAGATTCGACGAAGGCTGATCGCCGGCGAAACTGTCGATAGGCCTTTCGAGCGGGAGATTATCAGGAAGAACGGGGAGCGGGCACGGCTGTGGCTGACGGCCAGCCTCATTACCATCGACAGTGGGAACAAAGCCCTTCAGCTCATCGCCCGCGACATCACCGAACAGGCCCGCCTGCGGGAGAACCTGCAGTTCTATCTACAGCAGATCACAAGGGCACAGGAGCACGAGCGTGAGCGTATCGCCAGGGAACTGCATGACGACACCGTCCAGTCTTTGCTCCTCATCGGGCAGCGTCTGGACCGTCTCGGGTCGAATCCGCGCCTGGAGATGGAGGTGCGCAGGGCAGAGGAAGCGAAGCTGCGTGGGGAGGTGCTTCAGGCCTTAGTGAACCTGCGGCGCCTGACCCAGTACCTACGACCGCGCATCCTGGACGACCTAGGGCTCGTGCCCGCTTTGGAGTGGCTGGCCGATGAGCTGCTCGAACAACGGGGGGTAGAGACGAGCGTGGAGGTAGACGACGCCCTGCCCGAGCTTTCTCAGGAGGCGCAGTTGCTTCTATTCCGCATCGGCCAGGAGGCACTGCGCAATGTGGGCAGGCACTCGGGTGCCACGCGGGCTGGGATCTCGCTGAGGCGCTGCGGGGATCGGGTGGAGATCACGGTGACGGACAACGGGAAGGGATTCGAACTGCCCAAGGATATCAGCGACTTGGCCATGATGGGCAAGCTGGGGCTGCTGGGAATATATGAGCGGGCCCGGCTCCTGTACGGTAGCTTCGATATTCGCTCCGAGCCGAGCCAGGGCACGACCTTGGTGGTCAAGGTACCGGTGACCAATGTCCTGAAGGCAGCCGACTGATCCCTTCGC